>NZ_NFIC01000001.1:85000-570000 GCF_002161565.1 Bacteroides sp. An51A | reverse complement strand
TTCCATGCACGTACCAGACGAAGATTGCTGCGTACAATACCTACGTATGCTTCCATAATTTGATTAACTTCTTTCATGCTTTGGGTAATCAAAATGCGCTCTTCGTTGTTCATTGTACCCTCTGCATTCCATTCTGGAATATCTTCATTGAAATCATAACGGTCTAGTACGCTTATGGCATGTTTGGCTGCAGAATCTGCATAAACGATGGCTTCTATCAGGGAATTTGAAGCTAGTCGGTTGCCTCCATGCAAACCGGTACAGGAACATTCACCTAGAGCATACAGACGTTTGATGCTGGATTGTCCGTCAAGGTCTACTTTGATGCCTCCGCATAGATAATGTGCAGCAGGAGCTACCGGAATATAATCTTTAGTGATATCGATTCCCAGGCTGAGACATTTCTTGTATATGTTCGGAAAATGTTTTTTAGTTTCTTCGGGGTCTTTATGAGTGACATCTAGATAAACATGGTCTTCACCACGCTGTTTCATTTCATTATCTATGGCACGGGCTACGATGTCCCGTGGAGCCAATGATAAGCGTGGGTCGTATTTTTGCATGAATTCTTCGCCTGCCAGATTTCTTAGTACACCTCCATATCCTCGCATAGCTTCTGTAATTAAGAAGCTGGGCCGGTCGCCCGGATGATACAAGGCAGTCGGATGAAATTGGATAAATTCCATATCTTTTACGATACCTTTGGCTCGATACACCATTGCGATACCATCGCCTGTAGCTACCAACGGGTTGGTGGTATGACGGTAAACAGCTTCGCATCCTCCTGTTGCCATAACGGTAACTTTTGAAAGGAACGTGTCCACTTCTCCTGTAGCTTCGTTTAATACGTATGCTCCATAACATTTGATACCTGGGGTATGACGGGTAACAATGATGCCTAAATGATGTTGTGTGATGATTTCTACGGCATAAAAGTTGGTAAAGACGGTGATGTTCGGATGTCGTTTGACTTCTTCTATCAAACTGGTTTGGATTTCGGCGCCAGTATTGTCTTTGTGATGAAGGATACGGAACTCGGAATGACCGCCTTCCCGGTGAAGGTCGAACTCTCCATTTTCTTTTTTGTCGAAGTCTACTCCCCATTTGATTAATTCTTCGATTTGTGACGGGGCGTTGCGTACTACTTTCTCTACCGCTGCACGGTCGCTTATCCAGTCTCCGGCAACCATCGTATCGTGAATGTGTTTTTCGAAATTATCCACCTTCAGATTTGTCACAGAAGCGATGCCTCCTTGTGCATAATATGTGTTCGCTTCTTCCAGCCCGGCTTTGCAAATCAGTGCAACCGAGCCTTTATGCGCTACTTTCAGCGCAAAGCTCATTCCGGCAATTCCTGAACCGATAACGAGAAAATCATATTTCCTTATCATGATAATAATGTGTATATATTGACGCAAAACTACAAAAAAACTGAAATGTCTGTACTGCATATTGCTTTTTTTTCAAAAGAACTTTACCGGATGTAATGATTTTATATGATTATTTACTATCTTCACCCTGAATTAATAAGGAAAAGGATGATGAACAGGACATTTCATTCGAAGGTAGACGGGTGGTACTGGTCATTAATGGCTGTTACTGCTTTTTTATTGTTCGATTTCTTTTGGTTGCATTATACGTTGCTGGCGGTCTTGCTGGCGATATGTATGATTTTCGAAATCGAAATGTTGGTCCATACCCGTTATGTAGTGACGGAAGACGGAATGTTGCGGATAGAGAGCGGTCGGTTTGTGCCGGGCAGGACGTTGGATTTGAATTCGATAGAAATGATGAACCGGGTCAAATCTTTTTCCATAGCTCCGGCTCTGTCGGTAAAACGAGTGGAAATCGTCTATCGTGTGGCAGGAAAAGATGATAAGCTACAGGTCTCACCTGTGGATGCAGATGAGTTCATCAGTTGGATACAGAAAAAGACAAGAAAGAATAATGAGTAAACTTAGATAAAAAAGAGATTATGGCAAAATTGTTTAGAGTCCGGCAAGTATCATATGCATGGATGACCATCTTGCTGATACTGGTGTTGGCAATTGTATGGCTTTCTTTAGAAAGTAAGAATTATTGGAGATTGTTGGGGCTTCTGGCTCCTTTGGGACTTGCTGTTGACCAGTTGACAACCCGTATTCAGATACGCGATAACGGGGATGTATGGATACGCCGGGGATTTACCGGAGTTTCGCGTTTGCACGGCATTTCGAAACTGATTTACCGTAAACAGGCATGGAAAAGCCAGCAAATTGTGTTGCGCCATACCAAGGGACACGCTACCGTGGATCCGAAAGACCGGAAAGGGTTCATCGCCAGCTTGAAGGAAGCGAACCCGATGATGGAATATGTGGAAGAATAACTGACCTTAAAAACAATAACGTACCATGAAATACCAAGTAGCGATTATCGGCGGGGGACCTGCCGGATATACCGCCGCCGAAAGGGCGGGGAAAGCAGGACTGAGCGTGGTTCTGTTTGAAAAGAACAGTGTGGGAGGCGTGTGTCTGAACGAAGGATGTATCCCTACGAAAACGCTCCTATATGCATCGAAGCTTTATGATAGCTGCGTCCACGCACGCAAGTATAATGTAAGTGCCGGTGAAGTTAGTTTCGATTTGCCCAAGATGATAGCCCGCAAGTCGAAGGTGGTGCGCAAGCTGGTGCTGGGAGTGAAGGCAAAGCTTACGGGAGCCAATGTCACGTTGGTAAACGGAGAGGCTTTCATCGTCGATGCGCATACCGTGCGTTGCGCTGGGGAAATCTACGAATGCGAGAACCTGATTCTTTGCACGGGGAGCCAGACGGTTATTCCTCCTATTCCGGGCATAGAGAAAGTCGGTTATTGGACTCATCGCGATGCGCTTGACAACAAAGAAATCCCACGGTCGCTTGCCATTATCGGCGGAGGGGTTATCGGGATGGAATTCGCTTCATTCTTTTCCGACTTAGGTGTAAAAGTGACCGTTATCGAAATGATGGACGAAATATTGAACGGTATAGACCGTGAAATTGCTTCGATGCTTCGTGCCGATTATGCAAAACGAGGTGTTGACTTCAAACTGGGAGCCAAGGTTGTCCGTCTGGAGCAGAATGAGACCGGTATGCAGGTTTATTATCAGACAGGAGCAGAAGAGACCTGTTTCGAGGCAGAAAAATTGCTCTTGAGTGTAGGGAGACGTCCGGTGACGCAAGGCTTCGGGTTGGAAAACTTGTCTCTTGCATATACCGAACGGAAGTGCATCAAGGTAAATGCCCAGCTTCAAACTTCTGTGCCGGGTGTATATGCTTGCGGAGATTTGAATGGAGTCTCTCTCTTGGCTCATACGGCGGTAAAAGAAGCCGAAATAGCGGTAGATACCATCTTGGGAAAATCTGTCGGAATGAGTTATCGTGCCATTCCCGGCGTGGTTTATACACATCCCGAGGTCGCTTCAGTGGGAAAAACCGAGGAGATGTTGCAGAAGCAAGGCATTACTTATCGGGCGGTAAAGTTCCCGATGACTTATTCGGGCAGGTTTGTGACAGAGAATGAGGGTGTGAACGGCATGATGAAGGTACTGGTAGACGAGCATAATAAGGTACTAGGAGTTCACCTGTTGGGCAATCCGGCATCCGAACTCATTGTATTGGGCGGCATAATGGTAGAAGATGAGCTTGATTTGGAGGCTTTCCGCCGGTATGTATTCCCACATCCCACGGTAGGCGAACTGTTTAGAGATTTATAACTATGCATCGTTTAGGTTTCTTTTTAGGAATGTTGCTGGCCTTTTGCCAGGTTTGTGCACAAGGTGTGGCAGAACAACTGGAGGCACTGGTTGCATCATCGCCTGTGCTGAAGACATCCGAAGTAGGCATCACGGTATTCAATCTGACGAAAGGGACGCCGGTCTATGCTTATCAGGATCAGAAATTGTATCGTCCGGCTTCTATCGAGAAGATTATCACCACGGTCACGGCATTGGCAGAGTTGGGTACAAGCTATACCTTCGATACCCGTTTGGCTTATACGGGTACAATCGGGGCAGACAGTACCTTGGAGGGTAATTTATACGTGGTGGGAGGTTTCGACCCTGAATTTATGGAAGACGATTTGCAGCGTCTGACCGATGCCGTGCACCGTGCAGGTATAAACAGCATCAAGGGAAACCTGGTGGCAGATGTATCGGTGATGGATTCCATTTATTGGGGTACAGGTTGGGCGTGGGATGATACCCCTAATGCCTTTCAGCCTTATCTCTCTCCGTTGATGCTGAACAGGGGATGCGTGAATGTATCGGTCAAACCTTCTCAAAAGGGAAGACGTCCTGAAGTGGAAGTATTTCCGAAATCGGATTATTATACAATAGACAATCGTGCCGTGTGTGGTATACCTCATTATGGGAGTCTGAAAATAAATCGAGATTGGTTATATAACGGTAATACCATTCACATTACCGGTAATGTAGGGCGTCCGTCCGGCAGGACACTGAACATGTTTTCATCACAGGATTTCTTTATCCAGACTTTTCGTTACCAGTTAGCTCAGGAGCATATAGCCGTCGATTCGTTGAAATATGGCGTCTGTCCCGATACGGTCACCTTATTATATAAAGTCTCTCGTCCGTTGGAACCTGTTCTGAAACGTGCTTTAAAGAAAAGCGATAATCTTTCGGCGGAAGCTTTGTTTTATCACTTGGCTATCCGGGGAGGCGGGCATAAAAGTATCGGTATCGAGGATGCACAGAAAGAGATAGAACACTTCATGCGTCATCACATCGGGAAGGACCCGGACGATTACAGCATTGTCGATGGGAGTGGGGTTTCGATGTACAATTATGTGTCGCCCGAATTGTTGCTGGCTTATTTGAAATATGCGTATGCCCATCAGGAAATATTCCATCCTTTTTACGAAGCGTTGCCCATAGCTGGTGTAGACGGTACACTCCGTTACCGTATGCGGAAAGAGAAGGCGTTTCGCAACGTGCGTGCCAAGACCGGTACGGTAAAAGGAGTCAGTTCGCTTGCCGGGTATGTACGTGCCGGAAATGGTGATATGTTGGCTTTCGTGATTATCAATCAAAACGTGATGAGTGGAAGAAAAGCACGTCTTTTTCAAGATAAGATTTGTGAAATATTGGCGCAATAATAAAGAAATTTGTATATTTGTGCGGTACAATGACAGACCGTGTTCGTAAACGGTATGACGAAATGCCGGAGATAAATAATTATTTACTATAAAAAATGAAAAATATTATGGTTAATTTCTCATTGGAGGGCAAAGTAGCCCTTGTAACAGGCGGTGCGTATGGAATCGGTTTTGCTATGGCCGAAGCATTGGCTCAGGCGGGTGCCAAAATTGCGTTCAATTGCCGTTCACAAAAACATCTGGATGATGCTCTTGCCGATTATAAGGCAAAAGGCATTGATGCAAAAGGTTATATTTGTGATGTGACTGACGAGGAAGCGGTTAAAGTACTTGTGGCACAGATAGAGAAAGAACTGGGCGTGATTGATATTCTGGTAAACAACGCAGGTATCATCAAGCGCATCCCGATGTGTGACATGACGGTAGATGAGTTCCGCCAAGTTGTCGACATCGACCTTACAGCTCCGTTTATCATGGCTAAGGCGGTTATTCCGGGCATGATCAAGAAAGGTCATGGAAAGATTATCAATGTTTGTTCGATGATGAGCGAATTGGGTCGTGAAACCGTATCTGCATACGCAGCAGCTAAAGGCGGTCTGAAGATGCTGACCCGCAATATCGCTTCCGAATACGGTGAATACAACATCCAGTGCAATGGTATCGGTCCGGGTTACATCGCTACTCCGCAGACTGCTCCGTTGCGCGAACGTCAGGCAGACGGTTCACGTCATCCGTTCGATTCGTTTATTGTCTCAAAGACTCCGGCTGCACGCTGGGGAACACCCGAAGATCTGATGGGTCCCACGGTATTCCTTGCATCTGATGCTTCCGACTTTGTAAACGGTCATATCCTTTACGTGGATGGTGGTATTCTGGCTTACATTGGCAAGCAACCGAAATAAAATCAAGTCGTTTCATTCATAACAAAAAAGGCAGGAAGTTTTTTCCTTTTTCAAAAGGAAGGCTTCCTGCTGTTTTTTTGTAGTTTTTCGAAATCTGATAAAAAGGCGAAAGAAACTTTTGGGAGAAATTCAAAACAGTTTCTAAGCCTATATTTTCATTGAAGATCTGAAAATATAGGCTGTGTTATCCTGTTAACGTCTTTTTATCACATGTTTTACCAGTTCGGGTTCTGCGGATAAGGAGTACCGGTAGTTACGCGGTCAATCTGTGTCTGAGGAATCGGACGTAACCAATGGCGTTCCGGAAGAATGTTTTCCTTAGCCAGTCCGTCATCGTATTTCTTTACCCTTTCCATTAAAGTACCAGTACGTGCAAGGTCTGCCCAACGGCAATGCTCCGCCAGCAATTCGCGCGTACGTTCTTCCAGGATATAATCCAATGTAACATCGTTGGGCTGGATGTCCAATGCACCTGACTCACATGTTTCCTTATTGCGGGCACGTTCGCGGATGACGTTGATGTATTTGGCGGCATTTACATTGTCACCTAATTTGAAAGCCGCTTCTGCTGCCAGCAGGTAAGTCTCTCCTAAACGGAATATATTGTACGACCGGTCCGTATTGTCATTAGGCATGGTACGGGTTTTGTCTAGGAATTTCGTTATGGTCGGGAAAATGGCACGCCCGTTATATGCATCGGGTGTAAAGATAATGTAATGGTTTCCGGAACGGTTCTGGGTCTTGGCACGAATTTCCTCGGCAGACATGTAATAGCCCGGATAATAAATTGCCGTATCTCCCACTACTGAATAATCCCAATCGAATGTTTCTTCCACTCCGTCTATGGTATAACTGATTTGACCTCCTTCTTGGGTTTTGGTTGCATACCAGACTTTTTGGAACGTTGCATCATAACGGGTATCTTTATCACGGTTATTGAATGTGTCGTACGTATATTGGGTCGGGTTAAACCACGAGTAGCAACGTCCGTCATTCAGGTTCCGTTCGCCCAAGTAGGCATCATAACCGTTGACGAAATAGTGGTTCAGCGTGCTTCTTCCTCCATACGTATTATCATCGTCCCAGTCCATACGTGCAACGAAAAGTACTTCCGTATTTGACAATGAAGGTGCATCAAAAGCTTCATCGAACAGGTCCGCATAGTTATCCATTAGTTTCAGACCCAAAGAAGGAGCCTCTTCAATCAGTTGGGTCGCTTCGTCGTATGCCAGCCGATAATATTCCTGTGCTTTCGTCGGGTCATAATATTTAGTCTGTGTATTTCCTTCATAGGCAGGATTGGAAGGATTCTTGTCGTATGCCCATGCCAGTGTCAGATATACACGTGCCAGCAAATGGCGGGCAGCTGCAGCCGATGCGCGTCCCGATTCCAGATTATCCTGTTGCGGACTGGGTTTGCACAATCTTTTGGCATCTATCAGGTCGGGGATAATTACTTCCTCATACGCCTTGAGCATATCATGCCGGTCGGCAGAAGTGCTTGGATTGGCATTATAGGTCGTGGTCACCGTTACGTCACCGAACTGTTCCACCAAGTGAAAGTAGTTGAATGCCCGCAAGAATTTTGCTTCCCCCAAGTATTGATCTCTCATTTCGGGCGTAAGGGCATTGGTGCTGACATCTACATTTCCGGCATTTTCTATCATGTAGTTCAATGTGTTGATTTGAATGTAGGCATCGTTCCATAGCTTGCGGGGATATTCATTGTTCGAGTTATAATTGGCACGGTCATAAACGGCCAGGTCACGGGTACGGTTACTTCCTGTTACATTGTTTTTGATTTCATCTGTACCTGGATTCATCAGACCATGAATGCCTTCTTCGGCACTGTACATAGAACGGATATTAGCATATACAGAGTTTAGAGCCATACCGTAACCTTCTGGAGTGCCCATGAAGTCCTGAAGCACGTTGGAATGGTTTTCTTCTTCCAGAAAATCGGAACATCCTGTTGCAAAAGCAACAAATGCTGAAAGTGTTATTGCAGATAATACTTTTTTCATACGTCAATAGTTTAATCGTTAATTAGAAAGATAAATTCAGTCCAACAATGAAGGAACGGGTCGGGGGAGTGGTCAGGTTAATCGTGCTGGTTGTTTCCGGATCGATACCTCCGTCTTTCCGGTATTCCTTGCTGAACCATGTGTACAGATTATTCCCGGTAACATAGATGCGTGCCGACTGGATATTTGCCTTTGTAGTAATTGCTTTAGGAAGAGTGTAACCTAACGTGAAGTTTCTTAATTTCAAGTAAGAACCGTCATAGCGTGCCAGCAATCCTTTGTTGCTGACTGTACCGGTTGTAGGTTTAGGCCAGCGTGCATCTGTATTTTCAGGAGTCCAATAATCTACATTCAGGTTATTGTATCCTCCTTGCAATGTATTCATCCAACCATTATGCATGTCTGAAGTAATGGTACCTCCGCAACGGAATGTCCACAAGAATGAAAGGTCGAAACCTTTCCAGGCGAAACGGTTGTTGATACCTCCTTCAAACTTTGGAGCGCGTTTGCCGATAAATACTTTATCGTCATCATTAATAACCTGAGTTGCTTTCGGGGTTACACCGTCTGCTTCGTAGTCTACATGGTGATTTTTAATTTTGACGGTACCGATTACCGAATTAGGTCCGGATGTAGCATAGCCGAATGTTTCTGCCAAAGCACGGTCTTCCGGAGTATCTTGCCACAATCCGTCTGCTTCCAGTGAATAAATCACCCAACGGTCTTGTCCGACAAACCAGTTGTTGTTAATATCCGCATCAATTCCTTCGCCGATACTCATAATGGTATTACGGTTTCCGAAAATATTCAGGTCTGTCTCCCATGAGAACCGGTCTTGTCCATCACCCATAATATTGACAGTTGTCACATTAAATTCAATGCCTCGGTTTCGGGTTTTACCCAAATTGGTCAGGTAAGAAGAAGAATAGCCGGAAGTAGAAGGCAGGCTGACCGGCAGAAGCAAATCGCTGGTATTTTGTTGGTACCACTCGATAGAGCCGTTGATGCGGTTATTCCAGAATCCGAAATCAATACCTACGTTCCAGGTTTCGGTATTCTCCCACCCCAGGCTGGTATCGGGAACTGAACTTGGACGTACACCCATAACACCGGTATTGCCTAACAGGTATTTGCTGCCGGTATCCAGTCGTGCCATAGTCTGGTATGCGCTGATTGCCGTACTTCCTACATTACCCCAACTGAGACGGAATTTTAATCCGGACAATACATTGGGATTGATATCCTGCATAAAGTTTTCGTGCATGATGTTCCAGCCCAATGCGACCGAAGGGAAAGCATGCCATTTGTTGCCTTCTGCCAGACGGGACGAACCATCATAACGTACGGTAGCTGTAAGCAGGTATTTGTCTGCATAGTTATAATTCAGACGTCCCATCCATGAAAGTAATGCCCATTTCTCATAACTTCCGCTGCCTGTAACATCACTCTGTGCCAATCCCGGATTGTAATACAGGATGTTGTCGTCGTAGTAATCTCTTCCGTCTACGCCATTCGATGTATATTCACGCTGTTGGGCACTGAACAATCCTGTCAGGTTAATGTTGTGTACCTCATTGAAGGTATAATCCCATGTTACGATGTTTTCCAGCGTATAGTCGACGGTATGTCCGTAACCTCCTGATGAATAGTCCAGTCCTCCCATTTGCTTGGTCGTATTGGTTCCATAGAATTTACCCCACGAATTATATTTCAAGGTAACACCTCCATTGAAACGGTACTTGATACCGAACGGGAACTGAATTTCAGCATAACCGGTCGTGAAAGTGGAAAGACTTTTATCGTCGTCTACAGCTGCATTTTCCTGCAAATCTTGCAAAGGATTCCATACGTTCTGTCCGCTGCCCGGCAGGTAAGTACGCAAATGTCCTTCGCTATCATAAGGGGTTGTGAAAGGAGAGGCACGTAATGCCATTTCCATGGGATTCAGGTCATCACCTTTACTCATGACATAGGTGTTCAATGTAGAGAATCCGACTTTCAACCAACTGTTAATCTGGCTGTCCAGCGATAATTTGGCAGTCAGACGTTCAAAACTGTGTGCCTCGTAATTGTTTTCACCCCGATAGTAACCGATAGAGGCGTTATAGGTCGTGCGTTCATTACCTCCGTTCAATGACACCTGATGATTGGTTGTCATTCCGTTACGGAAAATTAAGTCTTGCCAGTCTGTATCGGTTCCGGCAAAGTAACCTTCCATTTCTTCCTGGTCACGGAATACATCGCCCACGCGCATCAGGTTCGGATCATCAATGCCTGTATAATTATCAGGATTGGCATTGTAGGTCGCCCATTTTTTCAGCGTGATGTATTCTTCGCTGTTCATTATGTCGAACTGCTTGATTGCAGTAATGACACCGTAATATCCGCTATAACTTACGTTCGTCTTGCCTTTGGTACCCCGCTTGGTCGTTATCAGAATTACTCCGTTGGCACCGCGTGAACCATAGATAGCGGTTGCGGATGCATCTTTCAGGATACTGATACTCTCTACATCATCGTTGTTGATTTCATTCAGATTACCGGAAAATGGAATTCCGTCCACTACAATCAATGCTTCATTACTTGCGTTGATAGAACGTTCACCACGGATACGGATTTGCGGTGTAGCTCCCGGGTGGGTATTTCCCCCTGCCATTTGAACATCTACACCGGCTGCCAAACCTTGCAATGCCGCACCGATGTTGGCAACAGGAGCTTGATGCAATGCCTCGCTTTTGACGTTCACCATAGCACCGGTAATGTCTGATTTCTTTTGTGAACCATATCCTACCACTACTACTTCATCTAGTGTTTTTGTATCCTCCTCCAAAGTAACATTGAGAAAAGAACCGGTTACTTTTACTTCTTTAGACTGATAGCCAAGAAATGAAATCTGAAGGACATCGCCTCGTTTGGCGTTGATGTTAAAACCTCCGTCTAAGTCTGAAATGACTCCCACGGTTGTACCTTTTACAATGACATTGGCTCCGATAATCGGCTCTCCTGTCGAATCTGTCACCTTGCCTTTGGTTTGTATGGCCTGGTCTGCTGCCATTACCACATGGGCATTGCTGAATGATAAAAATGCCATAAGCAGCATCAAAAAGAAATGTGTCTTTCGTACGTCCATAATACTAAATTTAAAAACGTGTTTATTATCTGAATTGTTATTTCGCTTTTTTTGTCTTTTCCAACTATGAATATTGGAACCCCCCAACGGTATGTCAAGACGAATTTTGAATCATCATGGAATGTGTTTAAGGTTTGACTTTGTTTTTCTGATTGCGAAATTATACTAAAATGAACAAAACCATGTGGTGAGACATGCCAAAAATATATGTAATACGGCTTTCAGACGGTTTTATACAAAATTGGCGAACATGAATACAAAGCGTGAAATAGGAAGAAAGGTTATAAATGAGAATTTTCGTATATTTGTCGATGTAATGCAAATATCATCTTTATTATGGAGCAAATATTTAGAATGCTGGGGATTATTTTATGGATGTGGTGTCCAATAATTCATATAACAAATGTATATGGAAATAATCTGAAACAACTTTCTAATACGGATGGTTTGTCGAATAATGCTGTACTTTCCTTGTATCAGGATTACGACGGACTTCTTTGGTTGGGTACCTGTGACGGACTGAACCTGTATGACGGATTGAATATACGTCCTTTTACCTTATCGGAAGGTAAAAATCTGTCCGGTAATATCATCGAGAATATTCTTGAAACAGACAGGGGTACTTTATGGATACAGACCAATTACGGGCTTGACAAGATTAATAAATACACACGCAGCATAACCAGTTATACCCAGTTTCAAGGAGGATATTTGTTGAAAAAAAGTCCGAAGAATGACATTTTCATTCTGTCTGAAAGAAATATATTGTACTATATTCTGCATGATACGGAGGAGTTTAGGCAACTGTCCATTCCGCAAATTGACCAAAACGACATTCTCAATGTATATATCGATGAACGTCATTTATGGGTGTTTACATCCAAAGGAATCGTGAAACACCGGTTAAAAGACGACAATAAACAGCATTATACAATCGATGAAAGCCGGCTGGTAGAGAACACCCCATTAAAGTATGTTTTTCTGAAAGATACAACAATCTATTTTATAGATCAGCAGAATACTTTATACAAATACCATACAGATACGGAACGCAAAGAGTATATAATTACCCTAAAAAAAGAAATCAGTGAACGTGGAATTATATCGGACATTATTGAGCATAAAGGTACTTTTTTTATTTCCTTTCAGACAAACGGAGTTTTGAAAGTAACATTACAAGGACAAAATGGAGCTTATCGGACGGAAGACCTGGGAATCCAATCGGGAATATTCCGCTTATTAAACGACCGCAATCAGGATATCGTATGGATTGCTACCGATGGGCAAGGCATTTACCTGTGCACCAATGAGCGTTATTCTCTTCAGTCTATTACTTATAATGAATTGAATTTACGAACAGCTAAACCGGTACGTTCCGTTTACTTGGATGAAGAGCACACTCTTTGGCTGGGAACAAAAGGAGAAGGCATCCTTCGGATACGCGATTTTATTCCTTTTCAACATACGCAGGATTATCATACGGAACTGATAACTACTCATAACAGCTTGTTAAATGACAATTCCGTCTATGCTTTTGCTGAAAGTAAACGTCCTCTGTTCTGGATAGGTAGTGATGCCGGCATCAATTATTATTCGTATGTAACGAAACGTATAGAGAAAGTTCCGACAGAGGAACCTATTCAATATGTACATGCCATTTACGAAGAAGGAGATTCTGTATTGTGGATAGCTACGGTAGGTACAGGGATTATACGTGCCCGTATTCATGGGACACCGTCACAACCGCGTTTGACAGACATTACCCGTTATACGATTGACAATGGTAACTTCTCATCCAATTATTTCTTCACGCTTACTTGCGATAAAGAAGGGGTATTATGGTTCGGCAATCGTGGATATGGCGTATTCAAGATGGAAAACGGCAGATTGAGTGCTCATTCGTTGAAGAATCATTATGCGGACAAGACTGCCAACGATATATTTTCTATTATCAAAGAAGATAGTATCTTATGGTTAGGTACCAGCTATGGATTCATCAGGCAAACTTCTCGGGAGGAACAATGTTTTAATAAGAAAGATGGTTTTCAGAATAGTACAATACATACATTGCTGCAAGATAATAGCGGCAATGTGTGGATGTCTACCAATGGAGGGCTGGTGCGTTTTCATACCCAACGGCAAAGCATCCAGAATTATAACCAGCATAACGGATTGAAAGTGATAGAATACAGTGACGGAGCTTCCTTCAAGAAAGAGGATGCCTTGTTTTTTGGAGGCATCAACGGATTGGTCATCGTGCGTGAGAATCCGGCTTATTCTGCTTCTGAAGAATATACTCCTCCGGTCAGCTTTACCCGTTTGAGCATTTTAGGGCAAGAACAGAATCGGTACGATTATATCCGGCAGGATAAGGAAGGTAATTCCCGTTTGGAGCTGGACTATACTCAAAACTATTTCAGCATTTCGTTTTTTGCCATGGATTACATCAACTCCAACAATTATTCATATCTGTATAAAATAGAGAATGAAAAGGACAAATGGATAGATAATGGATTGTCTAACACGGTTTCTTTCACCCAACTGTCTCCCGGAAACTATACGTTGCAGGTCAAATACAAGAATAAAATCAGCGGTAAGGAAAGTCCGGTTTATACCATGCATATTTATATCTGTCCACCTTGGTATTTATCAAATGTGGCAATCGGATTCTATTCCTTCCTGGTAATGGTCGGCATATTGTTGCTCATCAGGACAGGGGTCAGAAAACAGAAAAGAAAACACATACGCATGGTCCGTAAGTTGGAACAGGCACATAAAGAAGAAGTGTATGAAGAGAAACTCCGCTTCTTTACCAATATAACTCACGAGTTCTGTACCCCACTTACGTTGATGTACGGTCCTTGCGAGCGTATTTTAGCTTATGCGAATACGGATACGTATATACGGAAATATGTTACGCTTATCAAGCAGAATGCGGAACGGCTCAATTCACTGATTCAGGAAGTGATTGATTTCCGGCGTATGGAAACCGGACATAAAAGCAGAAAAGTGGAATGTATTGCTATCAGCAATTTATGCAATGACATTGTGGCTTCGTTTTCGGATTTGGCAGAACAGAACTCCATTCATCTGGAAAACCGGATAGCCGCTGATGTGCAATGGAATACAGACTACAGCTGTTTCACGAAGATAGCTAATAATTTAATTTCCAATGCATTCAAGTATACTCGGACAGGAGGAACAATACGCATTACATTGGATATTGTGGAAAAACAATTGCAATTGTCCGTTTTCAATACGGGGGAAGGCATTAAAAAAGAAAACATGCCTCTTGTCTTCAACCGATATTGCATATTAGACAATATGGAAGAGAATGCCGTAAAGGGACTGTCTTCCCGCAATGGGTTGGGAATGGCTATCTGTCACAGCATGGTAGAGTTGCTGGAAGGCAGAATAGCAATCCAGAGTGAAGTGAACCAATATGCGGAATTTATCGTAACCTTGCCTGAATTACCTTTATCCGAAATGGAAGGAACGATTAGAGCCGATGAATGCCAGACCGAAACCGGAAATACCCCTGTCCTTACGAATCGGATTTCCATTACAGAACAATTGCCACAGCCTTCAGTCACTTCTGACAAGCAGCGAGAAAAAATACTTGTCATAGATGATAACGTAGAAATCCTGATGCTGATACAAGACTCACTGTCTGATAATTATCAGGTGATAACGGCAGAAAATGGAGAAAAAGGGTTGGAATTGCTGACGAAAGAAGAACCGGCATTGATTGTCACAGACATAATGATGCCTGGTACGGACGGTATAGAATTGACCAGACAAATCAAAAAGAACAGGCATACTATGCACATTCCTTTGATAATGTTATCCGCACGAAATACGAGCGAAGAAAAAATTGAAGGGCTGCAATCGGGTGCTGATGCGTATATTGAAAAACCGTTCAATATCGGTTATCTGAAAGCTGTCATTGCCCGTATGATTGAAAACAAGAATATAATCAGAGAATATTATCATTCATCGGCTTGCGCTTACGAATTTACTAACGGGCAACTGATGCAAAAAGAAGACAAGGATTTCTTACAATCCATTACGGAATTTATTGCCAACAATATGGACAATACCGATTTGAGTCCGGAAGACTTGGCGGCACACATGCAAATCAGTGTCCGTAATCTGTACCGGAAATTTAAGGAACTGGAACAGCTTTCGCCTAAAGACTTTATCAAGGATTATCGGATTTCGTTTGCTGCCCAACTTTTGTGTACGACAAATCTGACTGTACAGGAAATCATGTATCGGTGCGGTTTCGGAAACCGGTCACATTTCTATAAAGAATTTGATAAGAAATTTCATGAAACTCCCAAAGAGTATCGGAATCAGCACAGACAGAAAGATGAATCTTTTGACGGAAAAGACAATATGTCACCTGTGTAAGTTGTAATATCGTCAACGTATCTACATCACAAAAGAATGAAGAGGAGTCAAACCTTTGGTTGTGCATTGGAATTGTATCTTGTTTGAAGACAGCTCTCTTTTATGGTTTTCATATCAAAACCGTACGGTTTCCATATCGAGAACGTACGGTTTCCAATTGGAGAACGTATGGTTTTGTTATCAAGAACATAAAAGGAAGTTGGTTGAAAACAGATTCTGAAACGGTCAAAAAAACATATGGATACACAGCATGCTATGTATCCATAATGATATACATTCAAAATCTATTCCAGTCTGCTGTCAGGGAATAACTGTTCTTTTTCCTTTTTCAAGGTCAAGCATCAGTTTCTTGCCTTCTCTTTCAATTTGTATGATAGAAGAATCGAATAGCGTTTTGCAATAAGGATTGTCGTATCTGTACTTCCAGCGCAAGGGCATGTTTTTATCCTTCGTCCGGAAAGGGGTATCCCAGCCAAAAGAAACCGCGCCTTCGGAAGGAGAACAATAGGTTACATTCAGCCCGTCTGCATCAATGGAGGCTGTAGAAACAGCTTCGATAAAACGGGAAAAACTGTCCCATTGAGATTGGGAACCGGTTTCACAAATCCAGATATTCTGCCGTCCTTGCGCGCGGAAATCACACAGTACTCCTCGGAAATCGGTCGTGAGTTCCGGCGTATTCTGTGAATACAAGGCTACGTAACCATTTCCCTTGCGCCCGAAAATCCATGAACCGGAAATATGTACTTCATCGAATTCCTGTACAGGGAAATAACCGTGTGTGAAGTCCGGCTTCCGGTTATCCGGAAGATTATAGATACATATCACCACATTGCCCGACTGTGCAGCACGTGGTAAGCTTTCATTGCCCGACCAGTAATTCGGAGAAAACCGCAGATTGTTGCCTCCAGGACAATTGGTATAAACCAATGCCTTGTTGCCGAGTGTTGCCTGCCAGATATGTTGCTGATAGCCAGGTGCTCCTTTACGGTAGTCTAAGGCGCAGCTTAACATATAATCGGGAGTACGATAGGTTTCGATATTGGCTTCCGAAAGGGCAAAGCGGTCCAATCGGTTGCTGACCGTCTTTCCGTATCGGGCTATCTCTGTATCGTATTTTTGGATGTAATCATCGTAATTGCGGTAAGGCCATACATCGTATTTCTCTGAAATTTGCTTTGACATCCGGATGGCAAGCGGATGAATAAATTCCTGCATTCCCCAGAAGAGATGACATTCCGGTTCTTTATCGTATGGGATTCCGTATTGTTCGGCATCTTCTACATTGATGCTTATCCGTTGACGGTTGAGCAATGGCGTATGATAATCGGTTGCGATTTCACAGATAATCGACGGGCAACGGTAAGAACTGGTAGAAAGAGCTACAGGACCCATTATTTCTTCCCGATTGTAGGTTCCGGTACCGAAAACCAATTTGCAGAGTGGACTAGTAGTGTGAGTACCGCTGATAATAGAGTTGGCATAGTTGCGTCCGGCAGAAGAACCTAAGAAACCTTGGTAATTGTTCAAGGCAATATCGAACAATAACAGGTCAAGCACCATACCGGCTTTGGTACGGATTGTCCGGTCTTCTGCAAAATCAAACAGATTGGCAAGCAGCAATACTTCCACATCGTAATAAGTAGACATCCATTCGCTGAACCCGAAACGGAAACGATAATCTAGCCATTGCATCAATGGTTTTTGGGCATGGGCCATGTGTTCTCGCCCGGTCATTCCGTTGGTGAACTTTTCCCGTTTGTATAGTTGTCCAGCCAACAGTTCTGCGGTATGATATAATGCCTGATGGTTTTCTGTATGATAGCAACGGTAGGTTGTATCCCGTCTACCATCGTCCCACCAATATTTGAAATCAAGAATGCAAGCCTTGATGTCTTCTTTCATACATTCTGGAATATAATCCTGCTGTTCGTCTAAATAGACCATACGCAACAGACCATTGAGTGTAAAGTCGTTACAATCATGATTGGAGCGTATGACGTCAATAACTTTACGCATTCTGTCTGGTTCGGCAGGATAACCGGCTGCAGCCCTGGCAGCCTGACGGAAGACTTCATATAAGGGGTGCCCATTACCTCCGTTCTCCGAATAGTATTGCAGGAATTGCGTCCGACGTTCTTCGTAAGTACCTTGAGGGATAGTCTGATAAACATCCGGTTGCTGTGCCGATATGGAAGCAACAGGAATAAGACTCAATAGTATTAGTAAATATTTCAGCATAATTCATTGTATTAAAGGTTTGTTTCAGTGTTCATACACTCCATTCCAGTCGTATGGGAAAGGTATGGACTGATAATATTTCAATGAGTGTGCAGGTTGTTCGTATTGCGAAGGAATCGGACGACCCGAATATTGCTGGAAGAACAACAGACATCCGTCACGCCACCAGATGGCCTCCTGCTCCTGATATTTTAGCAAAGTAGCTACATGCCTGAAACGTTCATTGTCGATTTTTCCTTTCAGCGTATCCCATAGTCGTTGCATCTGTCGAACTTCTTCCACCCCTTTGTAATAATGGTCCACCAGCCCGTTCCACAGCGTTTTTCCTGATTTCAATTTATAATCCCACGGTAGCCGGTGGAACCAAAGCAGATAGGACTCGGGACAAGTATTCAGGTCATCAAATTTATCAAATACAGGAGAATGGTATTGGCGGGTTGCTCCACTACCCTGCATAGTACGGTCTACTCCGATGCTGTCTGTCGTTACCTTATGATAGTCGAATGCCGTCCATACCGGATCATTATGCCAAGGTTCAGGACCGTTGTGAGTATCATAATTCATGATATGGTTCAGTCCTAATGGCATGGTATAATTCACATACGCTTCACGAGACATAGACATGATTCGTAATATCGGTTCAAGTACCTCCTGTTTGGTTGAAAAAGTCATTTTTACCCATTCAGCAGCAATGTCAGTGGCATGCATGTCCGGATTCCATGACAGACGTCCGAATGCGTACCAGTTGGCTTGACCGAACAAATGTCCTGTCCAGTTCAAGTCGGTCCCCACATTTGGTACGCCTGCCAGTGCCGACATGCCGTGCGTATGCTGGTAGTTTTGCAATACTTTCGATACGGTAGTGCCTTTCCCGTTGGCATACGTGTCCGATTGGAGCGTTTCTTCGAATAATGTTCCCAGGTATACCAAATGACCGGCATGTCCCAAATTCTCTTGCGTAATTTGGAATTCCATGGCTAATGGAGTGTCAGGCATGCTTCCGAACAATGGATGAAACGGTTCGCGTGGCTGGAAGTCAATCGGACCGTTTTTAGGTTGTACGAAAACATTCTTTCCGAACTGTCCGTCCAACGGCTTAAATTCATTGTAACCGGTGACAACCCGATCTACATGCCGTTCGTTTTGATATACGAACGCTCTCCAGAATACGATACCGCCATAAGGTTCCAATGCTTCTCCTAACAGGTTGGCACCTTCTGCGTGGGAGCATCCATAATCCTGCGGACCAGGTTGTCCTTCTGAATTTGCCTTGACTAAAAAACCACCAAAATCGGGAATCAGCCCATAGATTTCCTTTACTTTGTCTTTCCACCATTGTCTGACCCGTTCATCTTTCGGGTTGGCAGTATCCAGCCCACCTATTTCCTTAGGTGCGCTGAATTTTGCCGTCAGGTATATTTTGATGCCATACGGACGGAATACATCAGCCAGCCCGGATGCTTTTACCAGCCAGTCGGTACGCAGGCTTTTGGCTTCGGCATTCACATTGTTCAAGACAATACCGTTGATGCCGATAGAAGCATTGGCACGGGCATAATCTGTGTAGCGTGGGTCTTTGTAGCGTGGAAGTCTTTCCCAGTTCCAAAGACTGTATCCGGCATATCCCCGTTCGACTGTACCGTTCAGGTTGTCCCAATGGTTCAGCATGCGGTATTTCAGCTTGGGACTGTCCGCTATATCCAGATGTGCCAATGACTGGTGGGTCTGCATAAGTTGCAGATAGCGGAACACTCCATATAATACGCCTATATCCGTTCGGGCAGCGATAATCGTTACCGCCTTCTTTTCGATATGACTGCTTGCTATAAGGTATCCTTCCTCAGTCAGTCTGTCCAGCTTTCTATAAACGTCCGTATCCTTGAGGCCGGGCAGAGACCGGGGAGTACCTGCAATCAGTGTACCTTCTTTTAATTCGTTCCATGAAGCGATTTCTTGAGAAGAATAATTTAGTAAACCTCTCAATCCTAACTGCAATTCTTTTTTCGCAGCCTTCAATGTATCAGATGAAACAGGGACGAAAAGAGCAATATGCTTTTGACGATATGAATCAAGTAAGGATGCATCTTCTATTGGTTGATAGCGTAGCCATAACTCATATCCGTTTTCGGCACGGACAAGTTGTATGAGACAACACATTATGACGAACACGATACTTCTTGTTTTCATAATCATGTCTTTGATATGTTATTCGATTACACCTGCCCAGCCTCCGTTACGCACCAGCTTCAGGGTCAGTTGGGAAGTACAATCCACATCGGTTTCCTGCTTTTTGTAATCCATAGCCTGACGGTCGGCATTAATGCCGTCCTCAAAATAGGTGAGGTGCATTCGCTTATCTTTCGGTAAAAAGCTCAAATCGAGTTTCAGGGTACGTCCTTCATTGTTGGTAATGGCTCCGATATACCATTTCTCTCCACTACGGCGGGCTATTAGCACATATTCTCCGGCTTTGGCATCCAATACCTTTGTTTCATCCCATGTTACAGGCACCTGAGTGATAAACTCTGTACAAGGACGTTCCCGGTAATAGTAGACCGGATTGTCTGCCAGCATCTGCAAGCCACTCTCAAAAACAACGAACAGCGCCATTTGATATGCACGGGTTCCTGAACCCATGGCATTGGCACGGGTAGAACGGTTATCTTCCGGTTGGGCTGAGAACATGGAACCGGGCGTAAAATCCATGGGTCCTACAGCATTACGCATGAATGGCAGCCAAATACTGTTTTCCGGTTTACAGTTGCCTCCTTGTTCCATGCCCAAGACACCTTCATAAGATATAACATTCGGGTATCTGCGTTCCAAGCCTGCCGGTTTGAAGGAGCCGTGAAAGTCTACCAATAGTTTGTGTTTGGCTGCTTCCCGAGCTACCCGTTCATAGAAATTCACCATCCATTGGTCACTGCGGTCCATGAAGTCTATTTTAACTCCGGCAACTCCCCAGTCGGCAAAAGTCTTGAAAAGGTCGAAATGATTTTCTACAGTCAACCAAGTAAGCCATAAAATGATTTTGACATTCTTCTCTTTGCCGTATTGTATCAGTTCCGGCAGGTTGATATCGGGATTGGGAGTAAAGGGGTCGCGTGTGCTTTTTGCCCATCCTTCGTCCATGATGATATAAGGAACATGAAAAGTAGAAGCGAAGTCAATATAATATTTATAGGAGTCCATGTTATAGCCTGACCGGAAGTCTACACCAAACAAACGGGCATCGTGCCACCATTCCCAGCTAACTTGTCCCGGTTTAATCCAACTGTAATCTTCCAGTTCACAGGGAGAAGACAGGTTGTATGTCATTTCGTTGGCTATGATTTGACGGTCATCGTTTGTAATGACGAAGAAACGCCAGGGAAATGTCCGTGTTCCGGATGTCTTGGCAATATAATCAGCTTCTTTCAATATCTTCAGGCTACGGTCTCCGTCTTCACCGAATTCTAACGGACATTTTGGGAAAAGAGCCTGCATTCCATTCTTGCCTGTACTTTTCAGAAATAGACAAGGATAATCGTCCAAATCAGCTTCTGAAATCAAAATCTTATAAGAATGATTCGTTTCCAACAGAATAGGCAAATAACTCATGCGGTCGGTTGATTGGTAAGCTGTGGTTTCTACATGGGTATAGGGATATTCATAGGATGTTTTGAAACCACTTGGCTGAGACAGATGTGCCATATAGTTATCGGGAAAACCGATTGTAAAGTCTTCATCCATAACTTCCACTTCTCCGTCTTTGTCCAGGACGAAACGATAGGCTATCCCCGTATCGAAAACACGGAAATCAACCGCATATCCTCCTGCAAAACTTAAACGGAGGGTATTGCAATGGTTTCTTACTTTGGCATTCTTCAGGGGAATTTCACGCTGTATGGTTTCATCAATTGTGCCTCGTTTAGTGCGACGCAGACGTGGATTTATGCCTAAGTTCTCTTCTTTTAAGGTCAATCCTAACGTACAGTCTTTCAGCAACAATGTATCACCCGTATAGACTGAATAATAAATTTTGTCTTTCAAGTTGATATTTACCATCAGCCTGTTATTGGGCGAAGAAATACTGATTTCTTTTCCTTGTACTTGCAGGCAATATATGCACATGCTGCATAGAATGGACAATAATAGAAATGTCTTTTTCATGATATAAATTGATTGATAGGTTTGTTCTTATTCTAAAAATGCCGTGACACACCATAATATTGGAGCTTGCCCGTGCATGTTTCCAGGCAGGGTTCGACGGTTGAGATAGAATTGCCGGTCATTAGTCTTGTTGGTTCCTTCGCATACCCCGTCTATATCTCCTTGCTCATCAATATGACCAGTCAGGGCAATCCACGCTTTGCGGACTGCCGGCGCATAGGTTTCAGCTTTTAGCCAGCCTCGTTTGACTCCTTTTATCATGGCATACGTGAACATGGCGGAGCCGGATGTTTCGGTCCAAGTGGTCGGGTCATCTACCAATTGTCCCCATAAACCGTCTTCTTTCTGATAATCAAGCAGGGTTTTCATCATCTTGCGATAAGAAGAAAGGATACGCGGACGGTCCGGATTGTCTTCCGGTAAAAGTCCGAGTAGTTCCGTCATGCCGGCAGCCATCCACCCGTTGCCTCTTCCCCAATAAAAAGGTGCATCTTCTGCATGATAAAACAATCCGTTAGGACGCTGTATCTTGTCAAGGTAGGCTACCATTTCGTGTGCCGTACGATCGATATAGGTGCGGTCTTTGGTTACATAGTAAGCCTGTGATTGAATGGCCGTAATCATAAACATGTCGTCTATCCAATAGCGGGTCTGCCACGAAAGATTCTTGTTTAACAAAGCCTGATGTTCCGCCTGATGCTTGCTTTGGCGGGGCATTTGCCATTGGGCATCGGCATACCATATGCCTAAATGGTAATAAACTTCATTGTGGGTCTGCATATAAAGTTGCAACGGGATAATGCCGAATACGGTATGGTCTACATGGTCCGGTAAAGGTTGTAAACGGCGTTCCGGACCGAATATAGGCAAGAAGCGTTCTTCCAGTTGTTTAAGTAGCTCCCGGTTACGGGTGACATCTGCATAACGTAAAGCGCCAAACCAGGCACAAGTCTCCGGATATGTAATTTCATTGGGAGGGGCGGGATTACCGTCAAAATTGGGATGGGGCACTTCTACAAAACGCTTACTGACCAGCCGTCCTATCTCTTCCGGTGATGTGCCTTCCGGCCAGTTTTTAAATTCCTGTTGGGCATAACCGGCCAAAGGCAGGCAAGTTATCATCAATTGTAATAAGATTCGTCTTATCTTCATTGTTTTTTTCATTTTATTTGGTTCAACAAGTCAAGTTTACCGTCTTGGATGAGTTTCAGTATCAGTTCACCGAACAACGTGTTTTGCCAGGCGAACCAAGGACGGGTGAATTTATCAGGGTCATTCTTGTGGAAAGATTCGTGCATAAATCCTGTACCGGCATCGGTTTTCATAAGCATTCGGATGCAGGAGGCTATTTCCTCATCGTCCTGACTGGTGAAAGCCTTCATCATGATACTCATCGGCCATATCATGTCATAACCGATATGAGGTCCTCCTATACCTTCTCCGGCTGTACCCTTGAAGAAGTAGGGATTGTCTTCGCTCCATACAAAGCGGCGTGTATTCTGGTAAATGGGGTTGTTTACATCTACATCGCCCAAATAAGGCATAGCCAACAGACTGGGCACATTGGCATCGTCCATGAAAAGCTGGTTACCGAATCCGTCCACCTCAAAAGCGTAAATGGTTCCATATTGGGGATGATTGAAGGTGGCATATTGGTCTAAAGCCTGCGCCACTTCATCGGCAAGTGCCGTACATTCGTCGGCAAGTTCCTGCTTTTGGTTGACTTCCGACAAAATCCGAGCTGCTTTCCGCAGAGAAGTTACAGCAAAAAAGTTGGCAGGTATCAGGAACTGGTAGGTTGAGGCATCATCAGAGGGGCGGAAAGAAGAGACAATCAGTCCTACAGGTTTTACTGGATGACCATATCCGTTATTTGACATGGTATCCAGTTGCCGTTCCGTTTTTCGTTGAAATGTATAAGGACCGGGACCGTCCTTTCGTTGTTGTTCACGGAAGGTCTTTACAATGTTGCCGATAGCCTCCAGCCATTCTTCCCCGAAGATAGATGCATCTCCCGTCACTTCCCAATAATGATAGGCAAGCCGTAAGGGATAGCATAAAGAGTCTATTTCGTATTTGCGTTCGTGCAGTTCGGGTTTCATGTCCGTCAGATCATTCATCCACGGACCTCCGGTAGGTCCGTCGTTGAACCCATTGGCATACGGGTCGATGTTGATACATTTCCATTGCCTGAGAATGACACCACGAATCATCTTTTTCAAATCTGCATCTTCGTTGGCAAACAGTACATAAGGCCAGACCTGTGCTCCGGAGTCGCGGAGCCACATGGCATGAATGTCGCCGGTATAGACGAACGTGTCGTCTTCCCCGTCTTGTGTCCGGTAATGAACAGTTGTATCCAGGGTATTGGGAAAGCAGTTTTCGAACATCCATGCTAAGTAAGGATTGGTCAGCATCTGCTTGACCTCCTTTATTTTTTTCTCGATGATTTCCGAATGGAAAAGGCGCTCTTCTTTGGGCGGACGTTTCGATACGAATTGTCCGATATTGTCGCGCACAGCTATCCAGCTGCTTTCTGCCGGTACCGGAGCATGCTCCGATGCGAAGATCGGATAGGAAGTTAAGGCAAGACAGATACAAAGTCCTGCCCGCAATTTGTTGTTGACGAGTTGTTTTTTCATGATAGTGATAGTTTGGTTATTGTTTTTCTATGTCAAAAGCGGATAACCGGGCATACATCTCGATAAGGGCAGCCTGGGTCAGTAACCATTTATGCGTGTCTCCATTTCCGTCGGAATCGGCAAAACGGTTATCATCAAACAATCCTTCTTTATTCTTGTTGCATGCCCATAGTTGGTCCAGTGTCGTGATGAAATCATGCAGATAACGCGGATTGTGATCAATGCGGTACATCTCTTCGAAGCCACGCAACAGGATAGCGGTAAACCATATATTCCCGTCTTTCAATACCTTGTGTGAAGGTTCTTGGGTAGAATGTTGGAAAAAATAAGTGCCGCAGGCTTGAGCCAGCTTCTTGATGGCTTCCAGATATTGCGGTTCGCCGGTCAGCTGGTAAAGCAAGGCACCTGCCTGCAACATTTGTCCGCTATTATAAGCATACTTGGTTTTCCCGATATGGGCATGGGCATCTGCCAATCGGATATTATCGAAATACAAGTCATCCGCCATATCCTGCAAGGTGTTCTTGGTCCAGTGATACAGCTCCTTGCCGGCTTTCAGATATAGCTCGTTCTTCGTAGCACGATAGAGTTTCAAAGCCAATACGGCGGCAGGTGCATTGGAGCAAGTATTTTTCGAGAATTTCTTTTGTTCGCACCAATAGATGCCGTCTCCCAGCAAGGTATCCCGTCCACTTTCAAGGAAATGCCAGATAGCTTCAGCGGACTCTAAGAAAGCAGGCTTTTTAGTCAGTTCATAACTTTCCACGAAGTCGATGCCCAACCAGATGTTATCATCATAATAGCGGTCGGAAAGTCCGGACGATGTCAGATACGACTGGTAAGCATCCGGCTTGCGGACAGTATCGTGGTAGCATTGAAGACCCGGTAGAATCAGGCTGTCCAGCAGGGTGGCATACCGTTCGTCTCCTGTAACTTTGAGCAGGGCATTTATGGCGGAAAACATGCCGGATGTAGGCCATAGATAAGCGGCTTTATGTACGTGTGCCGTATCGGGCTCTGCCAGATACGTGGCGGTTGCATTCTGTTCGGGAGGATAATTTTCCGAGAAAAGATAAGTCTCCTTTATATGATAATACTGTAATGTACTGTCAAGGAGTGAAGTGGCATGTTGTATGAGCAGTTCTTTTGTAGACAAATGTTGTTTACATGCTGTTTGGTTGCATAGATATGTTATTCCTAACAATATAAATAAAAGTGTTTTTGTTTTTACCATATGCGTTAACTTTATATTTAGGATACGCAAATGTAGTATATGATTTTTGTTTTACTAGTTCTGGTATTGACAATAATGTATGTTGTTATTGTTTTTTTTAAAGATGGAACGGCAGAATGTATTCGTTTTTGCAAAAAGTATATGCTTTTAGTCATCCTTATATGCTATTGTTCTTAGGCTAGAATGAAATGTCCTTCATGTTATCTTGCAAAAACTATTTGATTCTTATTGGTAAAGAGAAGAAAAATCCGTACTTTCGTAATCGGATATGTGGTTGATTTTTTTTCGGAAAATTAAAAGCTATATGTATTTTTGTTGTGTCCCAGCTTATTGTCCAGGCAGAAGAGGAAGGTCGTTGCGCCGATATGTTAAATAAGTTTTCACCACACCTGTATTTCAAGGAATATGCGTATCTTTGCATCGAATTTAAAAGTGGAAAGATTTGAGTAGCTTGCAACCACGGAAAAAAATGCTAAAACACATTCATCAGATTCTCCCGCATCTTGCGATTCCTACTCTGTCCGTACACGGCATTTATTAATCCTTTTAATTTATAAAACAGAAATGGGATATTTATTCACATCCGAATCGGTGTCTGAAGGACACCCCGACAAAGTGGCGGATCAGATTTCCGACGCTGTGCTTGACAAACTGTTGGCGTACGACCCCAGTTCGAAAGTAGCTTGCGAAACATTGGTCACTACCGGACAGGTGGTGCTGGCAGGAGAAGTGAAAACAAAGGCTTACATCGACCTTCAACGAGTAGCACGTGAGGTGATTAACCGTATCGGTTATACCAAGAGCGAATATATGTTCGAAGGCAATTCGTGCGGGGTGCTCTCTGCTATTCATGAACAAAGCCCCGACATCAACCGTGGCGTGGAACGTGAAGACCCTATGAATCAGGGTGCGGGCGACCAGGGGATGATGTTCGGTTATGCAACGAACGAGACCGAAAACTATATGCCGTTGTCGCTCGATCTGGCACACAAGTTGCTGATTGTGCTTGCCGAAATCCGTCGTGAAGGTAAAGTGATGACTTACCTCCGTCCGGATGCGAAAAGTCAGGTGACTATCGAATATGATGACAACCGGCGTCCGGTACGTATTGATACAATCGTAATCTCTACGCAGCATGATGAATTTATTTTGCCAGAAGACGATACGCCGGAAGCACAGGAAAAGGCAGATCGGGCAATGTTGGAACAGATTCGCAAGGACGTAATCGGTATCCTGATTCCCCGCGTGATAGCCGAGATTCATCATCCGGAAGTGTTGAAGTTGTTCAACGACCAAATTACGTATCATGTGAATCCTACTGGTAAGTTTGTTATCGGAGGACCTCATGGAGATACGGGATTGACCGGGCGTAAAATTATTGTGGATACTTACGGAGGTGCAGGTGCACATGGTGGTGGTGCCTTTTCGGGAAAAGACCCCAGTAAAGTGGATCGCAGCGCTGCATACGCCGCACGTCACATAGCCAAGAATCTGGTAGCAGCGGGTGTGGCCGATGAGGTATTGGTACAGGTGTCGTATGCCATTGGCGTGGCACGTCCTATAAATATCTACGTCAACACTTATGGACGAAGCCATGTAGCCATGAGTGACGGTGAGATTGCGAAGAAAGTAGACGAGTTGTTCGATATGCGTCCGTATGCCATCGAGGAACGTCTGAAGCTCCGTAATCCTATTTATAGTGAGACAGCCGCTTACGGTCATATGGGACGTGAACCGAGAAAGGTGATCAAGCATTTCGAATCGCTTTACGAAGGCAACAAAGATGTGGAAGTGGAGCTTTTCACATGGGAAAAACTGGACTATGTGGATAAAGTGAAAGCGGCTTTCGGGCTGAAGTAAAATAATTATAATGGAAACGCAGATTTTCGCAGATTAACGCAGAAAGAATTTTTTAATTTATCTGTGAAAATCTGTGTTAATCTGCGTTTCATGAATCACTTGACATTATGAGTGAAATAAAGAATATCTGTGTATATTGTGCATCCAGCCCGCAAATTGCTCCGGTTTATTTTAAAGCTGCCGAAAGGCTGGGATATCTTTTGGCGGAAAAAGGGATAAACTTGATTGATGGGGCAGGTAAGGTAGGGTTGATGGGGTGCCTTAACAATACAGTCCTTGCTGCAGGCGGTACGGTAACGGGTGTTATTCCCCGGTTTATGGTAGAGCGGGGCTGGCATCATTCCGGCTTGACACAGTTGGTGGAGACAGAAACGATGCACGAGCGTAAGAGCTTGATGGCGCGTATGTCGGATGCTGTCATTGCGCTTCCTGGAGGATGTGGCACGATGGAAGAAT
Source organism: Bacteroides sp. An51A (assembly GCF_002161565.1). Lineage (NCBI taxonomy): Bacteria > Pseudomonadati > Bacteroidota > Bacteroidia > Bacteroidales > Bacteroidaceae > Bacteroides > Bacteroides sp. An51A. The sequence continues at coordinate 541,815 of NZ_NFIC01000001.1, read as the reverse complement.
TGTTGGAAGTCATTACGTGGAAGCAACTGGGACTTTACCTTAAACCGATTGTTGTCTTGAATATCCAAGAGTTTTATAATCCGTTGATAGAAATGTTAGAGAAAGCCATCGGCCAGCAATTTATGCGTCGCGAACACGAATCGCTTTGGCAAGTGGCCTTTACTCCCGAGGAAGCTGTGGAGCTATGCGTTTCTCTTCCGGCATGGGACAAGAAAATCTGTAAATTTGCAGCTGTATGAACGATACATGCTCCGTCGGATTCGAATACATTGTCGAAAAGGTACACGAAGAGTCCTTGCAACTCGATAGTGCCTTGGTGAGAAGTATGCAGACTGTTTCTGGTATGCCGGGTGAGGTTTTACCTTACCAGATTCGTTCCGAATGGTCGGTTACGTGCCTGCTTTTGTTTTGTTTCCTTGTGTTTTCGCATATTGTGAAGAATGGAAAGAAATATATCATCCAGCATATCAGAAGCCTGTTTCAGCGCAAGGACCGCAGTAGCCTGTTCGATGAGGTGCAAGGTACGGACAATGGGTATACGATGGTATTTCCACTCTTGACTTGTATTTGTTACGGTCTGTTTTTCTATTATTATTCGGTGGAGTCATTTCCGGCATTGGTTTATATTACTCCTCACGAGGCATTGATTGGTGGGTACATTTTGTTGTCGATTTTTTATATGTTGTTCAAGTGGGGAAGTTATAATTTTGTCAACTGGGTTTTCTTTGAGAAGGAGCAAAGCAAGGCGTGGATTCAGACATACTTCGACCTTCTTAGTGCCCAATGTTTCCTGTTGTTGCCTATTATCTTGTTCATTATTTACTTTCGTCCCGATGTCATTATTAGTAATATATTGATAGCTTTTACGTTGATTTCCGCTAAAATATTGTTATTTTATAGGGGATTTAGGAACTTTTTCAACCAAAGTTATGGTTTTCTACATTTTATTCTGTACTTTTGTGCCCTCGAAATGGTACCCCTTTTGCTGTTGGCGAAAGGTATCCTCTATATGAACCAGATTGTGATTTTAAATTTTTAGTGCCTTGAAGATTAAAAAAGTCCTCGTTTCTCAGCCTAAACCTACATCAGAAAAGTCACCTTATTTTGACATTGCTGAGAAGTACGGAGTGAAAATAGATTTTCGCCCGTTTATAAAAGTTGAGAGTTTGTCGGCAAAGGAATTTAGACAACAGAAGATTTCCATATTGGATCATACTGCCGTCGTATTTACTTCGCGTCACGCCATAGACCATTTTTTCAACCTTTGTGCGGAGTTGCGTGTAACTGTCCCTGAGACGATGAAGTATTTCTGTACTTCGGAAGCCATAGCTTTGTATATTCAGAAATATGTTCAATACCGTAAAAGAAAAGTATTCTTCGGCGCTACGGGCAAGTTTGTCGATTTAGTGCCTGTAATTGTGAAGCACAGTACGGAGAAGTATCTGATTCCGATGTCGGACGTGCATAACGATGAAGTGAAAGACTTGTTGGATAAACATCACATCCAACATACTGAAGCGGTGATGTACCGTACCGTAAGTAATGATTTCACACCGGAAGAAGATTTTGATTATGATATGCTGATTTTCTTCAGTCCGGCTGGAATCCAATCATTGATGAAGAACTTCCCTAAGTTCGAGCAGAAGGATATCGCCATCGGAAGTTTCGGACCGACTACGGCAAAGGCGGTAAAAGATGCAGGATTGCGTCTGGATTTGGAAGCTCCTACGGTAGCTGCTCCTTCGATGCCTGCCGCATTGGATATGTTTATCCGCGAACATAATAAATAAGATTCATCGGTATATATTGAAACGCAGATTAACGCAGGTTGGCGCGGATAGTATAATATAAATCTGTGAAAATCTGCGTTAACCTGCGTTTCTTTAATATTCAAATTATGACAGAACCGGTAAAAAAAACTTTTCCGAAAAAGGAACATTTAAGCAGCTTGCTGGTGATTGACAAATTGTTTGCAGGAGGCAGCAAGTCATTGGCTGTTTTTCCTTTGCGTGCTGTTTATATGCCGGTGGAAAATGCAGGTCTTCCTGAGGTCTCTGTCTTGATTAGTGTCTCTAAAAAGCGTTTCAAGCGTGCGGTAAAGCGCAATCGGGTGAAACGGCAAATCAGGGAAGCCTACCGTAAAAACAAGTCTCTGCTGACAGATGCTTTAGAAGCGAAAGGCAAGAAACTTGCGGTCGCTTTCATTTGGCTCGATGATGAGCTTCATGCTTCTCCGGAAGTAGATGAAAAGGTGAAAAAGTTGCTCCAGCTGATAGCGGAGCGTGTCGGATGAAGCATGAAAAAGATACTTTCGTTTTTGCTTTTACTTCCCATTTATTTTTATCGGAACTGCATTTCTCCCTTTACGCCTCCATCGTGCCGGTTTACACCCACATGTTCGGAATATGCCGTTCAGGCAATAAAGAAACACGGTCCGTTCAAAGGGCTTTACCTTGCCATACGCCGCCTGTTGCGGTGCCATCCGTGGGGAGGTTCGGGATACGACCCTGTTCCTTAGTTATTCACTACAGAGGACTCTTAATTCTTCATTCTTCATTTATTATGATGTGTTTTGATGTCCATACTCATCACTTATCTGCATGTCCTTCCGAAGCTATATTCAATGCCGATAGCAAGTATATTCCCTTACCCGATGAAGCTATGTGGCTTTCGGTGGGGATACATCCGTGGTATCTTACTTCCGAGAATTATCCGATGCAGCTCCGGTGGATAGAATCTGTGTTGGGAAAAGACAAGCGGGTGATTGCTTTGGGAGAAGCGGGGCTTGATAAGTGTTGCCATGCGCCTTTTTCCTTGCAAGAGGAAGCTTTCCGCATGATAGTTTCTCTTTCCGAACACTACCGCCTGCCTCTGGTTATCCATGCCGTAAAGGTTTATAATGAATTGATTGCCTTGAAAAAAGAAATTCATCCTTCCCAGCCTTGGATTGTCCACGGCTTTCGGGGGAAAAAGGAATTGGCGCAGAGCCTCGTAAGGCAAGGGTTTTACCTCTCTTTCGGCGAACATTATCACGCGGATGCATTGCGGTATATGCCTGAAGGAACCTTCTTGCTGGAAACCGATGAGAGCCGTGTGCCTATCCATATCTTATACCATAGGGCGGCAGAGATACGCGGAATCCATCCGGAATTATTGGCGGATAATGTCAGCCGGACGGTTAACTCGCTCTTTTTTAACCGGTAAAAATTGGTTATTCAGATAAAGTGTCGTACTTTTGCCGTTGACTTTAATATAATGTTAAACTAAGAATCTCATTCGATGAATTTTGTAGAAGAATTAAAATGGCGCGGAATGGTGCATAACATGATGCCGGGCACAGAAGAATTGTTGGAAAAAGAAATGGTAACGGCTTACTTGGGTATCGACCCTACTGCCGACTCCTTGCATATCGGACACTTGTGTGGTGTAATGATGTTGCGGCATTTCCAGCGTTGCGGACACAAGCCTTTGGCTTTGGTGGGCGGAGCTACGGGTATGATTGGCGACCCTTCCGGCAAATCGCAGGAGCGGAATCTGCTGGACGAAGAAACCCTGCGCCATAACCAAGAGTGCATCAAGAAACAGTTGGGCAAGTTCCTCGACTTCGAGTCGGATGCCCCGAACCGTGCAGAACTGGTGAACAATTACGATTGGATGAAAGACTTCACCTTCCTCGATTTTGCCCGAACCGTAGGCAAGCACATCACTGTCAACTATATGATGGCGAAAGACTCGGTGCAGAAACGTCTGAACGGCGAGGCACGCGACGGACTTTCATTCACCGAGTTCACGTATCAGCTGCTCCAGGGATATGACTTTTTGCATTTATATGAAACCCGCGGATGCAAGCTCCAATTAGGTGGAAGCGACCAGTGGGGGAACATCACTACGGGTGCCGAATTGATTCGCCGTACCAATGGGGGAGAAGTGTTCGCCCTTACCTGTCCGCTGGTAACGAAAGCCGACGGCACGAAGTTCGGCAAGACCGAAAGTGGAAACGTATGGTTGGACGCACGTTATACCTCTCCTTATAAATTCTACCAGTTCTGGCTGAACGTGAGCGATGAAGATGCCGAACGCTACATCAAGATATTCACTTCGCTTACGAAAGAAGAAATCGATGCGTTGATTGCCGAACACAAGGAAGCTCCACACTTGCGTGTGCTCCAGAAACGTCTGGCACGAGAAGTTACCGTCATGGTACACTCTGAGGAAGATTATAATGCAGCGGTAGAAGCATCGGGCATTCTTTTCGGAAACGCCACTTCCGATGCCTTGAAGCGTCTGGACGAAGACACGTTGCTTTCCGTATTCGAAGGTGTGCCTCAGTTTGAGGTGGCTAAGAGCGAAATAGAAGCCGGCATCAAGGCTGTAGACTTGTTTGTGGAGAAAGCCGCTATTTTCCCCTCGAAAGGCGAGATGCGTAAGATGACGCAAGGCGGAGGCGTATCGCTGAACAAGGAAAAGCTTACCGCATTCGACCAAGTGATTACCGCCGATGATTTGCTGGATGAGAAATACTTGCTCGTTCAGCGCGGCAAGAAGAATTATTATTTGATTATCGCGAAGTAAGTATAAAGCTATTCACCACAGATTACACGGATTTTAAAGTTATAGTCAATCAGAAATGAGCGAAAAATCCGTTAATCTTTTATATTGAACACAGAGACGCAGAGACACGGAGAAATTGACAATAAAAAAACTCTGTGCCTTTGTGTCTCCGTGTTCAATTTTATTCATAATCAGTTGGGTTTGGCTATTATTTTTACAAAGATAGCGTATTTTGATTTCCTTTTCTTGAAAAATTCCGTAATTTAGCGCACGAAATGAAAAATAAAGGAATTATGAAGATAAATGTTTGTAAAAGACTGATGTTTGTCGTATGCTTTGCTGCAGGCGTGGCGGTTTACGGACAAGACGCAACGGGACATGTCAATCCGTTCCTGAGCGAATTCAATACGCCTTACGGGGTTCCGCCGTTCGAACAGATTACGGTTGCGGATTACCGTGAAGGGTTCCTGAAAGGGATGGAAGAGCAGAAACAGGAAATCGATGCCATAGTAAACCAGCGCTCGATGCCCGATTTCGAAAATACCATTGTGGCACTCGACCGTAGCGGAGCGATGCTGAACCGGGTAGCTTATGTATTCTTTGGGCAGAGCGGATGCAATACGAATGCAGAGATGCAGGCGTTGGAGCAGGAAATGGCTCCGTTGCTTTCGGCTCATAGCGATGATATTTCGCTGAACAAACGTTTGTTCCAGCGGATGAAGGAAGTGTATGAGAACCGTGCGAAATTCAATCTCGATAAGGAACAGGCTAAGTTATTGGAGGAAACGTATAAAAGCTTTGTACGGAGCGGAGCCAACCTGAGCGATGCCGACCAGCAGAAGCTTCGGGCGTTGAACGAGAAGATTTCGACGCTTCAGATTACGTTCGAGCAAAATATGCTGAAAGAAACCAACGCTTTCAAGCTGGTCATTACGGACGAGAAAGACTTGAGCGGGCTGCCAGCCAGCTTGATAGCACAGGCCGCCGAGACCGCTAAGGGCATGGGTGAAGAAGGCAAATGGGTGTTTACCTTGCATAACCCCAGCATCATGCCTTTCTTGCAATATGCCGATAACCGTGTGTTGCGCGAGCGTATTTATAAGGCTTATATCAATCGGGGAAATAACGGGAACGATGCCGACAACAAGCAAGTGGTGCGCGACCTGATTACGGCACGTCTGGAAAAAGCCAAGCTGATGGGCTATGAAGACTATGCCTCGATGGTGTTGGAAGACCGTATGGCGAAGAACGAAAAGAACGTGTACGACCTGCTTAACCAGCTTTGGACACCTGCTCTTGCCAAGGCGAAGGAAGAGTTGGCTGATATCAAGGCGGAAATCAAGCGCGAGGGCAACGATTTTGAGCCGGAAGGCTGGGACTGGCGTTATTACTTCGAAAAAGCGAAAAAGCATAAATACGACATGGACGAGAACGAAATCCGTCCGTATTTGGAACTGAACAACGTGCGCGACGGTGCTTTCTATATGGCAAAACGCCTGTATGGCATTACGTTCCGTCCCTTGGAATACATGCCGAAACCGCACCCCGAAGCGCAAGTATTCGAGTGTATCGACAAGGACGGAAAGCCCTTGGGCATCCTTTATTTCGATTTCTTCCCACGTGCCAGCAAGAGCGGAGGCGCATGGTGCGGCGAATACCGTCCCCAGTCGTATGATGAGAACGGCAACAAGGTGGTGCCTGTAGTTACGATTGTATGCAACTTCACCAAGCCATCGGCAGGTGAGCCTGCCCTTTTGAGCCCGGATGAAGCGACTACGCTTTTCCATGAGTTCGGGCACGGGCTGCATTCGCTCTTTTGCGATGTGCACTATACAGGCGTGAGCGGTGTGCCCCGCGATTTCGTGGAGCTTCCTTCTCAAATCGACGAGCATTTCACCTTCGAGCCGGAAATGTTGCAGGTATATGCGAAACATTACAAGACAGGCGAGGTCATGCCGACCGAACTGGTAGAGAAATACGACAAGAGCAGTAAGTACGGACAAGGTTTCGCTACGGTGGAATACCTTGCCGCATCGCTTCTGGATATGGATTTCCACACGCTGAAGTCGGTGCCTGCCGATATGGACGTGATGGAGTTTGAAGCCAAGACTTTGGGCGACCGTGGTTTGCTGAAGCAGATACCGTCGCGTTACCGCACTACGTATTTCGCGCATACCATGGGCGGGGGTTATACCGCCGGATATTATAGCTACATCTGGGCGGAAGTGCTCGACTGTGATGCGTTCGGAGCATACGTAGAGAGCGGAAACCTGTTCGACCCCGAAGTGGCAAGCAAGTTCCGCAAGTATGTCCTCACGCCGGGCGGTATTGATGACGCGATGGATATGTACGTCAATTTCCGCGGAAAAGGTCCCGATATCAAGTGGTTGCTCGAGAAGCGTGGCTTGGATACTCCTGCGCCTTTGAAACAAGATAAGGAATAAACATAGTTAATTAACAATTAAAAGTGAATAGTTAATAACGGCAATCAGAGACATCCACCGTTATTAACTATTCATTGTTCATTATTAATTATTCACTCTTAATTATCTCCGACATGCCGGACCTATCATTTTCGTTTATCTATACCTCCTATTATAAGAAAGCGTTTAGCTTTGCCAAGTCGTATGTCCACGATGAGGCGGTGGCAGAAGATATTGCTTCGGAAGCGCTGATAGCTTTGTGGGAGAAAACAAAGGTAGAGTCTGCCGAGCAGGTGGCACCTCTTTTGCTGACTATTCTGAAAAATAAGACATTCTTTTGCGCATGTAAATATTGCTCAGATAGGCCTTTAGCAGTCCGATGGAAAGCGAGGGATAGTATCGTTGGCGCATGACCTTTGCGGTGTTTACCGATGCCAGTGAAGCATTGAAAGCGAAATCAAGTTTCCTCAAGTCCCTTGCCTGACAATCGTTGAGTCCGGTGAACTGCTTGGAATCCCGAAAGCAAAACTCAATCTGGAATCGTGTACGGTAGTATTCGATGATGTCTTTGGCCGACATGTCAAGATCGGTGGAGAAATAGATTTTATGTCCTCCTGATCCCGGATAATGAACCACGACTTTGATGTTGCGTTTCATTGCCTTTGAATATGCCTTGACTGAGTAAGCCCTTCCTCCTTCAATGTCGAGAATCTCGCAACGCTGAAGGTCGAGTTTCTCAAAATCAATCTTCCCGCCTTTGATACGCGGCCGTCCACGCTTGCCTGTGCGGACACCGTCATGTGCATACCACAAGGCGGCATCATGCAGTCCCGACTGTCAATGTTGATAATGCCGATGCTGAGAATTTCCACTCCCCGTTTCACCTGAGAAGCACATCCCGACCAGAACTTGCCGATATAAGGAGTCTTCTTTCCAGACTTTGAAATGTAGCTCACGTCTATGGCAATGGCTTTTCTAACGCTTTCTCCAAACCGCTGCCGCATAAGGAAGAGATTGAACTGTATCCAGTCAAACTCACGTTCGAACAACTGCCGGAAGCGTTGTTCCGAGCTGTCTGCGTAACTTTGCTGAACAACTTTTCAAAGCATCGGTTACGAGTTCCTCATATTGGTCAAGTGCTGTTCTGTTCATTGCTTTAATGTGTGGTTAGATACCATTAAAGATACTGAATTTCAGCCACTTGACCTATTTTATTCTGCTAAACTTTATTAATTAACTTATTTGCTATCAAAGGATTAGATATTAATTTAACGAAGTATTAGTTATGATACCTTATATAAAAAACCAGATATGATTATACGTTATTTAACGGATATAGTCAGCAAAGGGGGAAATATGTTATTAAATGTGGCTCCTAATGGTAAGGGAGCTTTCCCTAAGCAGACATTTCCGATTATAAAAGAGTTGCACACTTGGATGCAAATGAATGGCGAAGCTATTTATGGGACGAGGCCTTGGCGTATTTACGAAGAAAAAATGAATCCTAACCAACCTGATGAAGAGATAAAAGCAGAATTTGACGATGCTGTTTTCAATGGGTTTCCTCAGCAACGGATTCCAGACGTGCGCTATACGAGCAAAGGGAATAAAGTATATGTCATTGTGCGCCATGTACAAGATACAGTCTTTAAATTGAGAGCTTTTACAAAACAGGACAAAATAGAAATGGTGAAATGTTTGTCGGAAAGGCAGGATGTGAATTGGAAATTGGATGAAGATGGCTTGATGATTCGTATGGGGGAATTGGTTGATTCTTATCCTATTTACGTATTAGAAGTTTCATTAAAAAATTCTTAAAGAGAGGATTAAATTCGGTTTCAAACTTAATTAATTCATATATTCGTATTAAAATCAGTAAATAGTATGAAACATCTATTCGTTATCTTATTTCTATTCTGTGGATTATCCGTTTTCGCCCAGCCGAAAATAAACGATAAACCTAAATCATCGGTGGACTTCCCTTTATGTGCAGGTGGAGAGTCTTGTGATATTTTTGTAAGTCCTGAAGATTTTGAGGTGGTAAAAAAGGCGGCTTCTTTATTCGCGGAAGACATTGGGCGGGTAACCGGTACAAAGGGGCATGTCCAGGTCGGAAATCCGGGTGAAGGGCAAAATATCGTTGTTATTGGTACATTGAACCATAACTCTTTTATCGACAAATTGGCAGGTGATAATCAGATAGATGTGACTGGTATCCAAAATGGTTGGGAACAATATCTTATTAAGACCGTTGAGAATCCCGTTAAAGGCATAAAACGGGCTTTGATAATTGCCGGATGCGACCGTCGCGGAACGGCATACGGGACGTTTGCTTTATCAGAAGCCATCGGTGTATCTCCTCTTTATTGGTGGGCGGATGTGCCGGTTAAGAAAAAGAATGCTTTATATCTTCAAAAAACAGATTATGTTTCTAAGGCTCCTAGTGTTAAATACCGGGGCTTCTTTATCAACGATGAAGGGTGGGGTATTACACCGTGGGCTTCGAAGACATTCGATAAGGAACTAGGAGACATCGGTCCGAAAACGTATGCGAAAGTCTGTGAACTGATTCTTCGTATGAAAGGAAATATGCTGGCTCCAGCCATGCATCCCAGTTCGGGATCATTTAACAAATATCCTGAAAACAAATTGGTGGCAGACAGTTTTGCCATTGTCATGACTTCTTCGCATTGCGAACCCTTGCTTTTCAACAATGTGACAGAATGGGACGAGAAAACAATGGGTGAATGGAATTATGTAACCAATAAAGACGGCATCAATAAGGTGCTTGATAAACGTATCTCGGAGAATGCTCCTTATGAGAATTTCTATACCCTTGCCATGCGAGGCATTCACGATGCCGGATTGGTGGGAGTGCCTAAGGAACGTGAGGTAAGTTTGATAGAAGAAGTGTTGGCAGATCAACGGAACATTTTGTCGAGATATATTCCGCATCCGATTGACTCCATTCCGCAACAGTTCGTTCCTTATAAAGAAGTGCTGGACATTTACGAACGTGGTTTGAAGGTACCCGATGACGTGACTTTGGTATGGGTAGACGATAATTACGGTTATATGAAACGCTTGAGTAATCCGCAAGAGCAACAACGTAGCGGAAGGGCAGGCGTTTATTACCATACTTCTTATCTGGGTGCTCCGCACGATTATCTTTGGGTATGCACCACTCCTCCTGTGTTGATGTACGAAGAATTGAAGAAGGCTTACGATACGGGTGCCGACCGTTACTGGCTGCTGAACGTAGGCGACATCAAGCCGGCGGAGCTTGCTATCAAGACGTTTTTCGATATGGCATGGGATATAGACAAATATGATATCCATTCCATCAATGAACATCAGTCGGCGTTTATGGCGAAGTTGTTCGGAGAGGAGTACAAGCCTCGTTTCCAGCGGATGCTGGATGAATATTATCGGTTGGCATGGAGCCGTAAGCCGGAATTCATGGGATGGGAACGTGAATGGGATGAGCCGGAATACACAGAATTGGCTTCTACCGACTATTCGTTCCAAAATTATAATGACGCGCTCCGTCGCTTGGACGATTACCAACGTTTGTCGGACGAAGCGTTGCATTTGTATCATGAGCTTCCGGAGGCTTCTCGTCCGGCATTCTTCGAACTGATAGGTTATCAGGCTTTGGCTTCATATCAGATGAACCGAAAGTTCTTGATGGCGCAATTAAATCGTGAATTGCTTGCCGAAGGCAAGGTTGAGCAAGCTAATTGGGCGGCAAGCCAATCGCAATTGGCATACGACAGCATCGCTTCGTTGAACCACCGGTATAATACGCAATTGGATGGGAAATGGAACTACATGATGACGCTGGCACCGGGATGGGTGGCTAAGTATCAGCATATGCCGGAAGTAACTTATACGAAAGGAAAAGGGGAAATGCCTGTGGACTTGTCTCTCCGTCTTGAACAAGATGTGTTGGAGCGTTGTACGCTGGTAGACTTGACACGCTATCAGGTCAAGTCGGCTTCCGGTCATACGTTGCGTTTGGTAAAAGGATTGGGTTACGACTGGAACATCATTCAGTTAGGAGAGGCGACAGAAGCTTTGGCCGATCCCACTTCTCCTTCGGCTCCTCAGATTGAGTATGCATTGCCACAGATAGATGCCGATTCGGTAACCGTACATGTTTATTCGTTGCCGGTATTCCCTATATATAAAGGTAGAGGGACGCGCTTTGGTGTGTCAGTAGACGGACATCCGGTGCAAGTGACGAATAACATACCTAAAGAATACTCTAAATCTTGGAAAGACAATGTGTTACAAAATGGAGTAAAAGCTACGTTTTCTTTCCCGATAGACCCTAGGCGTAAATCACACACTTTGACTTTAAGTTGTGGTGACCCCGGTGTGATGATACAGCGTATCATTGTAGACTGGGGCGGACTGAAGGAAACATACGTCGGGCCGGATATTCGTTTATTGAAAAGCAAATAAGAGAATAGAAAATCGGAGATCATCTTTAACTTCTGATTAGCCTAAGTAAGTAAAAAGCATTATTGTTGTGTAACAAAACATTTTTTCGAAAGTTATGAGTGAGGAAGAAAACAGGCACGATTGGAGTTGTGTGGATTGTGGTACACAGAATTGTAAGTATAAAGACCGTACATATCCCGATTTTTGCCTGACAACCAGTCTGGACACAGAAGATGATGCCTGGGCAATGAATAAGTATGAAGAAGGGAGGAATCATGACATTATGGTGGCAAGTGCTGAGGTGGAATACGAAGGTTATTGCCAGTGGACGCGAGTGCAGGAGATTATGGAGTTTGCCCGGAAGATAGGAGCACACAAGATAGGTATTGCCAACTGCATAGGATTGATTAACGAGGCACGCATTTTTGCGCGTATATTGCGTGTTAATGGTTTCGAACCTTATTCGGTTATTTGTAAGGTGGCAGGAAAGGCAAAAACTTCGGTGGGTATACCGGAAGAATGCGAACGCATTGGCAGTGCGATGTGTAATCCTATTCTGCAGGCAAGGTTGCTTAATCGGGCACAAACCGACTTGAATGTAGTCATCGGTCTTTGTGTAGGTCATGACAGCTTGTTTTACAAATATTCGGATGCGTATGTCACTACGCTTGTAACCAAAGACCGGGTGACTGGAAATAATCCTGTTGCGGCACTTTATACTGCACAATCCTATTACAGGAAAAAGTTTGGTCTTGATAAATGAGGCATGGTGTCCTGATAAGCCAGACGCCTGTTGTTGATGAAACCTACATCAAACAACAGGCGTCTGTTTTTATTTCTTGTAGTTCTTCAGTCCTGTCTGAAGGAAATCAATGTATTTTGCTACATCCTCGTCGTACGAATACGACTTGTTGAGCGGATTGCCTTCATTGTCTAACAAGACATAGAATGGCTGGGCGTTGGCACCAAACTTAGACCGTTGCAGGTAACTCCACTTATCACCTACAGTACGAAGCGTGCGTTCCTTGCCGTTTTCCATTACCTTGATAGGTTCGGGCAACTTGGTCTTTTCGTCTACATAGAGTGTAATCAGCACGTAATCTTCGGTAAGAAGCTTACTTACTTGCGGGTCTGTCCATACTGCAAGTTCCATCTTACGGCAGTTCACACATCCGTATCCCGTGAAGTCTATCATTACCGGTTTGCCTTGTTGGCGTGCATATTCCATGCCGGCATCGAAATCCATGAATTTGGCGTGTACTTCATTCTTGTAAAGATTGAAGTCTTGCGTCTGCATGGGAGGTGCAAAGGCACTTACAGCTTTTAAGGGTGCTCCCCATAGTCCTGGTATCATATAGACAGCAAAGGCGAGAGATATAAGCGCAAGGAAAAAACGACCTACACCTACTTTGTTGCTATCATCATCGTGCGGGAACTTGATTTTACCCAACAGGTACATGCCCAGCAGTCCGAAGATGACAATCCACAGGGCAAGGAAAGTCTCGCGGTCCAGCAGGCGCCAACCGTATGCCAAGTCTGCCACCGAAAGGAACTTAAGGGCAAAAGCCAGTTCGAGGAAGCCCAAGACTACCTTGATAACGTTCATCCAGCCTCCCGACTTCGGCATCGACTTGAGCCACGAGGGGAACATCGCAAAGAGTGTAAACGGCAAGGCAAGCGCTATGGCAAAGCCCAACATGCCCAATGCCGGGGCGATAATACTGCCCGTAGTAGATACCTCTACCAACAGGAAACCGATAATCGGTCCGGTGCAAGAGAAAGATACCAGCGACAAGGTAAATGCCATCAGGAAAATGCTAAGCAAACCTGTTGTGGATTCTGCTTTGCTGTCAACCGCATTGCTCCACTTCGAAGGCAAGGTGATTTCGAACGCGCCGAAGAACGAAGCGGCAAATACCACCAGCATCAGGAAGAAGAAAATATTGAAGATGGCATTGGTCGATAAGGCATTCAGTGCACTTGCGCCGAATATCAATGTAATGGCAAGTCCTAATGCCACGTAAATTACTACAATAGACGCACCGTATGTCCACGCATCGCGGATGCCTTTTTTCTTGTCTTTCGAGCGTTTCAGGAAGAAGCTGACCGTCATCGGAATGATAGGCCATACACAGGGAGTGAACAAGGCGAGCAGCCCGCCGATGAATCCGGCGAAGAAGATGTATACCCACGAATGCGTATCCTGTTGCTGGGTCTCGCCGAACTCGGATAATTCCTTAATAACCGGCTTCCAGTAGTCTGTCGTTCCTTTCAGCTGTGCAGAAGGAGCGGGAACATCGGCTGATGCTACTGAAGTTGTATCGGCAGGAGCAGACGAGACAGGTACCACGTCGCTCTTTACCGGTGCGTTTGCCGAAGGTGCATCAAGTTTTCCACTGTATGAGAAGTCAACAGCGGTAGGAGGCAGGCAGTTTTCATCGTTGCAGGCTCCGTATTCCAAGTAACCTTTTACAGTATAGTCACCTCCTGTAAGTCTCACCTTTTGAGTAAACTTTGCCGTTCCTTCAAAATAACGCACTTGCATGTTGAATATCGGGTCAATCTGCTCTATTTCTCCATTACCAGGAATGAGTTTGCCCACCAGTTCTGCTCCAACTATTTCGTCTACATTAAATGTCGCAGAAGTGGGTCCTCCTTCTTCAAGGTTGGTAGAATATACATGCCAGCCGGCATCGATTGTACCTGTAAAGACAATTTCGGCTTCTGTGGCCGAAAGATTTTTCCATTCAGCTTTGAACTGTACCGGGTCTTGCATTTGGGCAAATATCGGCAAACAGCACAAAAGGGCAAACAGCCAACTGAGTGTCATTCTTTTTTTCATTGTTCGTTTGGTTAATTTTTAGTTAGATTCTTATTTATATTACTTTATTAAATGTAGTGTTCTGCTTTTTCTCAAACCACTTCTATTCCTTTGAGTGTAGCCGAACTTGAGTCGGTAATACGGACTTTTACGAAATCTCCTATCCGATGCATGCCACGGTCGAACACTACGACTTTGTTCTGTTCCGTCCGTCCGAACAATTGCTCTTTCGAACGTTTGGAAACTCCTTCTACCAATACTTCGAATGTCTTGCCTACGTCTTTCGCATTGCTTTCTGCCGAAAGTTGGTTCTGAAGTTCTATCAGCTCATTCAGCCGGCGGATTTTTACCTCTTCGGGTACATCATCGGGCAAATGTTTCGAGGCATATGTGCCGGGACGTTCCGAATACTTGAACATAAAAGCAGAATCGTAGGCACATTCGCGCATCAGCGAAAGGCTCATCTGGTGATCTTCTTCCGTTTCCGAATGAAAACCGGAGAAAATGTCAGTACTCAGTCCGCAATCTGGAATGATGCGTCGGATGGCTGCTACCCGTTCCAAATACCATTCACGGGTATATTTCCGGTTCATCAGTTTCAGAATACGTGAACTGCCGCTCTGCACAGGAAGATGGATATGTTTGCACACATTGGGCACTTCGGCTATTACGTGAAGTGTCTCGTCGCTCATATCCTTGGGATGTGATGTGGTAAAACGGACACGCATATCAGGTATCGCCTCTGCCACTGTGCGCAATAGTATTGGAAAAGTAATAACGCTGCCGTCTTCCTGCTCGAAACGGTACGAGTTTACGTTTTGTCCCAATAAGGTCACTTCCTTATAACCTTTCTGTCGAAGGTCATTCACTTCATTCAGGATGCTTGCCACATCACGGCTCCGCTCACGTCCGCGGGTATAAGGAACAATGCAGTAATGACAGAAGTTATTGCATCCGCGCATAATCGATACGTATCCTGAGATGCGGTTGCCACAAATGCGTGAAGGTATCACATCGCGATATGTCTCGGTAGTAGAAAGTTCCACATTGATGGCTTTCTCTCCTGCTTCTACCGAAGCAATCAGGTCAGGCAAAGCGAGGTAAGCGTCTGGTCCTGCCACTAAATCGACGTGGTGATTAGTTATCAAGTCTTCTTTCACCCGTTCAGCCATACAGCCCAACACACCTACAATAAGGTGTTTACGCTTCTTCCGCAAGGCATGGAAAAATTCCAGCCGGTTTAGGATTTTCTGTTCGGCATTGTCGCGGATGGAACATGTGTTCATAAACACAGCATCGGCTTCATCCAGTGTGTCGCAAGGCGTGTATCCGGCCATCTGCATAATGGAAGCCACCACTTCACTATCGGCTACGTTCATCTGGCATCCGTAGGTCTCGATAAACAATTTTTTTGTTTCTTTTCCGGTCGCGGATTTAAAGTCCGTTCCCGCAATCTGGTTTGTCATACGATTAATTATTTATATTATAGATTCTAAGCACGGCGGGAATGGATGACAAAATTATCTGCCATTCGCCATGTATTATTAATTATTAACAAATTCAAAGTCATCAAGACAGATTGAAATACACAAAAACAGAACCTTTGTTACCCATTTCCCGCATTTCTGCCCACCTGTGACTCACTTTCCTATTATAATGCATACCCAAAACGGGTGCAAAGATAATAATTCTATTCCGTATCGCACAATAAGCAAACAGTTCTTATGATTCTTCGGTGAAAAATTACTATCTTTGGCAAAATCCTTTTTTAATAATACGAATATGTCGAATTTCCTTATCATACTTGCCATTATTGCCATTGCTATTTATAAGCAAGCGACAAAGGAACCTAAGAAACGGCCGTCCAAACAACCGAAAACGAGGGTTCCATTTCTTATAGAATCTGTAGAGGAAGCAGAAAATGTTGTAGAGAAAGTACAACCGGCACAGCCCATTAAGCCGGCACGTCGTGTCTCAAAACCACAGAATACACCACCTCCTGTTTCGTCAGACTTTTCTTGCCAGCCCCGGTCTGGCATTCGGTTCCGTACTCCTTCGGAAGCACGGAAAGCATTCATTTATTCGGAGATATTCAAACGGAAATACTAATACATATTTTTAATACCTGAACACTATGAACTACAACAGAATGACGGCGGCAGAAGCTGCCAGCCTGATACAAAACGATGAAATCATAGCTCTTAGCGGCTTTACTCCGGCAGGAAGTCCCAAAGCCGTTACGGCCGAACTCGCTAAACAAGCCGAAGAAAAACATGCGCGGGGTGAAGAGTTCCGCATTGGAATCATCACAGGAGCCTCAACAGGCGACTCGTGTGATGGGGTATTGACACGGGCACATGCTATCAAGTTCCGTGCCCCTTATACCACCAACACCGATTTCCGCAAAGCGGTGAACAATGGAGAAATCAATTACACCGACATTCATCTTTCGCAAGTGGCTCAACGCTTACGGTCCGGTTTTTTGGGACATGTCACTACTGCCATTGTGGAAGCTTGTGAATTGACTGATGACGGACGTATTTACCTTACTGCCGGCGTAGGCATTACACCTACCATCGCCCGTCTTGCCGACCGGGTCATTATTGAACTGAACGCTGCACACAGTAAACGCATCATTGGTATGCACGACTTGTACGAAATGGAGCGTCCTCCCTACCGTCGTCCGATTCCCATCGTACGTCCCAGTGACCGTATCGGACTTCCTTACATTCAGGTAGATCCTCAAAAAATCGTGGGAGTGGTAGAAGTAGACATTCCCGACGAAGCACGCGGATTCAGTGCCCCCGATCCGGTAACGGATAAAATCGGGCAAAACGTTGCCGATTTCCTTTCGGCAGATATGAAACGGGGCATTATTCCTTCTACGTTTCTGCCTTTGCAATCGGGGGTAGGCAACATAGCCAATGCTGTATTGAGCGCCTTAGGCCGTGATTCGAGTATTCCTCCTTTCGAAATGTATACTGAAGTTATCCAGAATTCAGTCATTACCCTTATTAAAGAGGGACGTATCAAGTTCGGAAGTACCTGTTCGCTCAGTGTAACAAATGATTGCCTGGAAGACATTTACGAAAACATGGACTTCTTCGCCCACAAGCTGGTGCTCCGTCCGTCCGAAATATCCAACTGTCCCGAAGTAATCCGCCGCATCGGAGTCATCTCGATGAACACCGCCATCGAAGCCGATATCTACGGCAATGTAAACTCCACCCACATTTGCGGCACGAAGATGATGAACGGTATCGGTGGTTCAGGCGACTTCACGCGCAGCGCCTACATTTCCATATTCTCATGTCCTTCTACTGCTAAGGGCGGGTGTATCAGCTCTATTGTGCCCATGGTATCGCATCTTGACCACAGCGAACATTCGGTTAATGTCATCATTACTGAACAGGGTATTGCCGATTTGCGTGGAAAAAGCCCGATGGAGCGTGCACAGGCCGTCATTGAAAACTGTGCACACCCCGATTACAAACAACTTCTATGGGATTACCTGAAGATTTCTACCAAAGGACAGACTTGTCATAGTCTTTCTGCTGCTCTGGGTATGCACCAGGTATTCTTGAAGAAAGGCGACATGCGGCTTACCGATTGGAGCGAATTTGATTCTTGAACATATACCAATGAATAAAAAGACACGGAGACACAGGAAAATGTAACGTAAAAAAACAGTGCGTCTTCGTGTCTTTTTGTTTTCATTCATTTTGTTGTAATAACTTCAGTTGCTAAATATTATGAATCTACGTTGGTTAGGTATAGCTTTGTCGTGTATATTCAACTGGAATATAATGAAAGCAAGTGTAGAAAACGATGCCTTGTGGCAGGTACGGGCTACAGATTTGCATGCTTCGTATGCTTCGGCTCCGATGGCAAGCGGATGTATTGGCATTTTGCCGGATAAAGAACCTTTCCGCATAGGGCAGGTAGTGCTGAATCATGTGTTTGATGCAGCTGCTCCAGGTGTGGTGAGCCGGGTGATGAAAGGAATCAATCCTTTTGGAATACAGATGAAAATAGATGGCATGATAATAGATACTACCTGTATCAGGGCTTGGGAGCAGACGGTAGATATGCGCCGGGCAGTGCACCGCACAACATTTGGGGTAGGACAGAAAGTGCAAGTAGTGTCTGAATTGCGTGCTTTGCGAAACCTTCCATACGCTGGATTGGTATCGGTGCAGGTGAAAGCACTGACGGATGTAGTGCTGGAGATACGGAACAGTATGAATGTGCCCGATGACTATGCTGCCGATACCGTACGCTATCGCGAACTGGATGCCGATGGTACACGCTTGTATCTGTTGGAGGCAGAAGCTGTTTCTGCAAGAAAGTACAGGCAGGTAGCAGCGGCATCGACTTTTATGTTCGACGGTGCTGAACACTGGAAACCTTCGTTTGATAAAGCAACCGGCGAGCTGCTTTTTATGTTGTCTCTGAAAAAAGGTGAAACACTTTCGTTCTCGTTGGTAGGCAGTATTTGTTCGTCACGAGACTTTACGGACCCTTATAATGAAGCCGAACGCCAGGTTGTATACGCTGTTCACGAAGGAAAGGCGCAATTGATACAGGCACATGAACGGTTATGGAATACCTTGTGGCAAAGCGATATTCGTATCGAAGGAGATGATGATGCCCAGCGGTTGGTACGTTTCGCCTTGTTCAATTTATATGCATCCTGCCGTGCCGGAAGCCGGTTGAGTATTCCACCGATGGGACTTTCTTCGCAAGGTTACAATGGACATATCTTTTGGGATACTGAACTTTGGATGTATCCTCCGATGCTTTTGCTGCAACCCGATATGGCACGGTCGATGCTTGATTATCGTGTAGACCGAAAAGAGCCTGCACGCCGGAAAGCAATGGCATACGGATATAAGGGAGCAATGTATCCGTGGGAAAGTGATGATACGGGCGAAGAGGCGACACCGACATTTGCCCTGACCGGGGCATTCGAACATCATATCACAGCAGATGTGGGCATTGCTTGCTGGAATTATTATTGTGTGACCCGTGATTCTGTCTGGCTGAAGCGTGAAGGTTTTCCGTTGCTGAAGGAGATAGCAGAGTTTTGGGTAAGTCGTTCGGTATGTAATGCCGACGGTTCCTATTCGATTGTCGGGGTAACTGGAGCGGATGAATATGCCAATGGTGTAACCGATAATGCCTTTACCAACGCTTCTGCCTCGTTGGTATTAGACTATGCTTCCCGTGCCGGATGGGTATGTGGTGAGCAAGTACCTTCTATATGGGGTAAAGTGAGCCGTGGTTTGCGTATCTTGCAGTTTGAAGATGGAGTTACGCGTGAACATGCCACGTATCAAGGTGAAACCATCAAACAGGCAGATGTCAACCTGCTGGCTTATCCGTTGGGAAAAATCACCGATGTCAGGCAGCAGCAAAAAGACCTTGCCTATTATGCTGAACGCATTGACCAGCGCGATGGTCCAATGATGTCGTATGCCGTTTTTTGTGTACAATATGCACGAATGGGCAATGCGGCAAAAGCCTATGAAATGTTCTGCCGTTGTTATCAGCCTAACTGGCGTCCTCCTTTCGGGGTACTGTCTGAAACACCTTCAAGCAACAACCCTTATTTTATGACTGGAGCAGGAGGCTTGCTTCAAGCCGTGCTGAATGGATTTTGTGGGCTTCAAGTAACCGAAGAAGGCATTATACAGTTGCCTTCGGTTTTGCCTTTGCACTGGAAAAAGGTTACGGTGACAGGGGTAGGCGTGGAAAAGAAAGTCTATGTACGGGAGCAGTAAAAGGGTATTCATCTCTTTTCATAGGGAAATGCATTACTGTGCCTGACGGAATGCCCGGATGCGTTGCAATACGTTCTTGCGCAGGTCTTCGTTATAAAGGTTGAACTCTTGCACGTGCAGGTTTCCTTTAGGCAACAGGGCTGCTACGCTGGGGATGAAATACTGCTCTTCATCGATGCCCGTCACGATAAGTGTATGAATCGTAGTGTCTTGCGCGACGGTAAATCCTTGGTAAGAGGTAGCTGGGGTAGCATCGGTGCGCCAGTTGACAGGATTGATGCACACCACATTGTCTCGGAACAAAGGCGATACGGCATCGGGACGGGTTACGCTATTGAATCCGATGAGCACGCCCGTATCTATGGAGTCTTGTGCAGGGCGCAAGGTAGGATAACCGGCAAGCTCT
Organism: Bacteroides sp. An51A; assembly: GCF_002161565.1. Lineage (NCBI taxonomy): Bacteria > Pseudomonadati > Bacteroidota > Bacteroidia > Bacteroidales > Bacteroidaceae > Bacteroides > Bacteroides sp. An51A. The sequence goes on along the minus strand of NZ_NFIC01000001.1, from coordinate 521,385 downwards.
TCCGGTGTCACGGTATAGCCGATAGCGTAAGTGGCGATGAGCTTCCGGCTGATGTCGGGTGTCATTTCCCGTTTCAGGAGTTCGATAACCGCCTTGGCTCCTTGGCTATGTCCGGCAAGGATGAACGGCTTTCCTTGGTTGTCGTGCTCCATATAATAATGGAAAGCGTCCGCCACGTCTTGATAAGCCAGCTTGAAACGCTCTTCGATGAGTGCCGTGTCCAAGGTGAGCCAGCTGTCCATCGAAATCTGGCGGTAATAAGGAGAGAAGAAGTTGCAGCTATCTGCCAATACGCTTTTAGCCAATTGGATGGAAGGGTCTGTCAAGGCACGTTGTTCCGTATTGAAGATGTCCATGTGGTGCCGGGTTTGCCCCAACGAGTCGGTATAGTCCCAAATGCAGGTCGGGACTACATAAAACAGGTCTACGTCTTTTCCCGTAGCGTCTTGCTTATTCTCGAACCAGCATCGGTTGTCCGAATAGTCTATTGTGTCGCTTGCGGGGGCGGATGAGTCTTTTTCGCAAGAAACCAGCGCAAGGAGCAGACAGGCGATGCCCGTCAGGTGAAATAATAGTTGTAAGCTTTTCTTGTAAGTTGTTTTCATGTTATTCATGTCCATAGGTTTGTTGCAGGTTCGCTTGTTCTTCCAATATTGTTTCGATATGGTCCAGTATCGCATAAAGCTCCACTTGGGTTTCGGCACGGAGCATGGCGATACGGGTTTCGCGGAAATTGGGAATACCTTTAAATAAAGGAGAAGCTGCCAGGTGACGGCGTACGTGGAGGATGCCCCGGCGCTCGTCGAGCAGGTTGATGCTGTCTTGTACCTCACGGCGTAATACGTCCAGCTTCCAGCGGAAAGAAAGTGGAGGAAGTTCTTCGCCCGTTTCCAGATAATGCTTCACTTCCTTGAATATCCACGGGCGTCCGAAACTGGCACGGCCTATCATAATGGCATCCACACCGTAGCGGTCGAAACATTCTTTTGCCCGTTGGGGAGTAGTGATGTCACCGTTCCCGATGATAGGAATGCGCATACGCGGATTATTTTTTACCTCACCTATCAGGGTCCAGTCGGCTTCGCCGGTGTACATCTGTGCACGGGTACGCCCGTGTATGGTCAATGCCTCGATGCCGCAATCCTGCAACTGTTCGGCAAGTTCTACGATGACTTTGTGGTTCTCGTCCCATCCCAGGCGGGTTTTTACCGTAACAGGAATCTGCACCGCATTCACTACGGCACGGGTTATCTCCAGCATTTTGGGGATATTCTGAAGCATGCCTGCCCCTGCCCCTTTACCAGCCACCCGCTTTACCGGGCAACCGAAGTTTAAGTCTAGGATGTCGGGGTGAGCCTGTTCAACGATGCGTGCCGCTTCTACCATTGTATCGGTATCCTTGCCATATATTTGGATGGCTACGGGGCGTTCGGCGGCACTGATGTTGAGTTTCGTCATCGTCTTGTCTACCGAACGTATCAAGGCATCGCTCGATACAAATTCGGTATATACCATATCGGCACCAAACTCTTTGCAGAGCAGGCGGAATGCGGGGTCGGTCACGTCTTCCATAGGAGCCAGCACTACGGGTCTCTCTCCTAAGTCGATGGTTCGTATCTTCATGGGGTAAAGTTTCATTAGGATGGTTTTCGTTTGCAAAAGTAGTAAAATAAAAAGAGATGCTCCGTATGAAGCATCTCTTTTTATTTGTCGTACGCTCGGCATGAGCATTGTCTAACGGGTGTAAGTCCCGAGTGAGCCCTAATAGCGGGAATCACATAGCCCAAGGCAAGGGTGTCCATCGCGAGGTGGAATCTGAAGGAAGCCGGCGGCAAACATCTGGTCTAACGAACAGAAACTTCATACAAGGCATTTGACCGTGGGTAAGGTTTCTACACAAACCAAAGCCCGATAGCTATTCGGAACGGTCGGTGTAAATGAAGTAGGCATAAGATGGAAAGACAATGCCCTTATCCGAGGAGGTCTCACGGACGCATGGCGAAGACGTACCCATTCGATGTGCCCTGACGGAGTAAAGCTTGCCGTGAGAAGTCAGCAGAGGTTATAGTACCTAAGACACGTGTGTCTATGGGGAAGGACCGAATCGCGCAGTGCAATAGTAAATGACTGCTACCCTTGAGACTCTTTTGTAGTCAGATGTCCGAAAGGAGCTTCCCTACTCACCACGATAGGACGGAATCCGACAATAGAGTAGGAGTGACGCTAGTCCGAGGGATGGCTGAAAACAACTTGCCACACATCGTGAGATGAGAAAGCGCGAAACCGCCGTATGCGGAACCGCTTGTACGGTGGTGTGGGAGGTCGGTAAATGTGAAAGTAGGAGGCAAATGCCTTTCTATGATTAGCATTTACCTCCTACCCGATTGGCTGGCATTGAAGAGTATTTATGCCTTCCTTCCGTTTGCCAGATTATCTGTAAATATCCAGTTTCGGATGGTCGTTGTACAGATTCAGGTTTTGCAGCTCTTCCTGTTCAGTGATACGGAACAAGTAGTACTTGCTGTTCGGAACAAAATCTGTTCCGTCGGGAAGCTTCACGGTAGAGTGTCCTTGCAGGATAACGCAATATTTGCTTTGGTAAGCCTCGTCTTTATCATCGGCAAAGATGACATCTCCGGTTTCGGTTACGATAGGTGTCTTGTCGGTTACGCTTCCGTCTTCATGTTCGTTATAAGTACATTCTACGAAGTGTTGCCATGCCTTACGCTCTACCGGTTGCTGGTTGCGGATGATATCAGTCAGTGCAAATCCTTCCCCCCACAATTCCTTGCGGCGTTCCAGCCAGATTTCTTTCAGGAGGTCATCACCTGTAGCTGTAATTTCGGCTGCGGTATAGCCCGGTTTCATACGTGCGTCGCGCAGTTCTTTCAACAGGCTTTGTGCCTCACTGGTTTTTCCCGGCAGGTGTGCTGCAGCTTCTGCCTTGATAAGGTACATTTCGGCTACACGCATCATCACAATGTCGGCAAGCATATTGTCGACATCGGCGAATTTGAACTTCGAACTCAGCATGGTCCATTCACCGTATCCGGCATTGGGACCCCAAAAGAACATTCCTTTACGGTAATCATTATCATCAAACAGTTCTTTGAAATAAGGGTCTACATTCAGGCAAGAGTAACCGCTTCCTGGTGTCGTGCTATCTTTGAAATGAAAGTTATAGGCGGGAAGGTTGTCGTCAATAGTACATGAGTAACCCCACATCCATTCCTGATTTAAGGCATTGTTGAATCCGCTCTTGTATTCCGTTTCATTCATCAGGTAACGGTTTTTCAGGTTCATGGCCTCATCGGCATAATTGTAGGCTTCCTGCCATTCGCGGGCGTAGAGGCTGGTACGTGCCAGCAAGCCTGCTACTACTGTATGGTCTATTTTATACTGGTCGGTCGCGTTACTTCCACGGTTATAATCCGTCGGAATCAAATCATATCCGGCTTTCAGGTCGGCAAGTGCCTGCGCATATACTTCCGATACGCTGGATGCGGGTTTCCCGGTTACTGCCATATCGTAACTGGTAGGCTCGGTGTAGATGGGTACACATACGGCATTAGGGTCTTTGTCGATGGCGAAAGAATAGTGGCTTGCCAACAGCATGTAAAGGAAACCACGTGTAGCGTAGGCTTGTCCCTTGATACGGTCTTTCTCTGTTTGTTCGCCTTCGATGTTATCAATGTTTGCCAATACGGCATTGCAGTTGTTGATGGGGTCGTATACCATGTCCCACATCACGTCATTGATTTCGCCGCGTCCATAGCCGTTGGTCAGTTTATAGCTGGAAGAATAGCCGTAACTGGTGGTACGCACCACGTCCGAACCGGCAAAGTCATCATTCATCATGATGGCGCCATAGCCGATGGAAGCATACGTTGAACCGCTATTGAAAATGTAGTTCCATACGCCACGCATCACACGGTCGGCGTTCTCAGTGTTTTTGTAAACGGCATCTGCATCGAGTGAAGTCGTGGGAGCCGTATCCAGGTCGCAGGCTGTAAAGGTGCAGGCAGCCAGTGCCCCAAAGCATATAGTCTTAAAATTCAGTTTCATAGTTTAAAAGTGTTTTTTAAAGTGTTACATTGATACCGAAAGAGAATGTCTTCATTGCCGGATAACGGTATGAAACCATACCATTAATAGGCTGTTCGGGGTCAAGTCCCTGCTGGTGGCAGAAAGTCAGCAGGTTTTCGCCCTGCAGGAAGATGCTTGCCTGCTTGATAGTGGCATAGTGCAGCCATTTCTCGGGCAGGTTGTACGATAATGTAACGGTTTTCAGACGCAAGAACGAACGGTTTACCAACCAGCGGCTGGAACTGCTGGTGAAGTAGCTGGTCTGGTCGTACGACAGACGAGGAATGTCGGTATAGCGGTTTTCAGGTGTCCACCGGTTGAGCATATCCTTGCTTAAGGTAGAACCGTTTCCTCCCGATACGCTAATCATGCTTTTGTAGTCGTTGTTATACAGCTTGCCGCCGATAGCGTATGAGAACAACATCGAGAGTGAAAGGTTTCTCCACGTCAGGTCTGACTGGAAACCACCGCTTACTTTCGGCAACGAACTGCCCATCTTCACCTTGTCGTCCGAAGTCAGGCTGGAATAGTCTTCGGTGATTTTCCGGCTTCCGTCGGTATCGGTATAATACCATTGCGGATTACCGTTTTCCGGATTCACGCCTGCCCATTCATACAACCAGAAGTCGTACAGCGAGCCGCCTTTCACCCATTTCTTGGTGCTTTGCCACATCACGTCAGTAGGCAGTTCTACGATTTCGTTCTTGTATGTCGTAGCGTTGACACTGAGTTTCCATGTCCAGTCTTTGGTCAGTACAGGCGTACCGTTAAGGGTAAATTCCCAACCATAGTTTTTCAGTTTACCGATATTGGCATCGATGCTGGTAAATCCTCCCGACGGAACCAGGTCGCGTGCAAATAACAAATCCTTTGATGCACGTTGGAAAAATTCGATGGTTCCGTTGAGGCGATTGTTCCAGAAGCCGAAGTCGAGGCCCACGTTCAGATTCAGATTGGTTTCCCAACTCAATTCGGGTGTTTCCAGACGTGAAGCGTGCAGGGTCGATTCGCCGAACAGGCTGCCTATTTCATACAGTGCCTTATAGGCGTAATAACCCACATTGTCGTTACCTTGTGCACCGTAGCTGGCACGGAGGGTCAGGTTGGTCAGCCAGTCGTTAGCCGCTTCTTCCAGGAATTTCTCGCGTGAAATCTTCCACGAACCGCCAAACGACCAGAAGGTTCCCCAGCGGTGGTCGGGATGGAAACGTGACGAGCCGTCGGTACGTACCGATGCCGATACGAAGTACTTGCTTTGGTACGAATATTCCGCGCTGCCGAAGAAGCTCAGCAGTTTATATTGGTCGCTGTTGCCATAGAAGGAACTCAGGGTAGAAGCTACATCGGGTTCGTAGTAACCGTCGGTGATGACACCGGTACGCGAACCTCCAAAATTGGACGTGTTGTATTCGTAATATTCCTGACCAGCCATCAGGCGTACGTCGTGATTTTCGTTGAACGTATGGTTCCAGTTGATGACATTATTATAAGTAAGTCCCGTTGTACGCACGTTTTCCTTCTCCACTCCACCGGTCAATGGTTCTTTGCCGTAAGTGGGATTGTCGTAAAAATGTGCGAAGCGGCTGTTGTAGTCGATGTTGAGCGACATTTTGTAGCTCAATCCTTCAAGGGGAGTGATTTGCAGATAACCGCGTATCGAAGCCGCATCGCGCTTGTATTCTTTTTTGTCGTACAACATGGATTGCGCGAAGTTATAACCGTTGTACGAACCTTTGCGGTAGTTTCCGTAATCGTAAATACGGTTGCCATTTTCATCCAGCAAATATTCGCCGGTGGTCAAGTCACGTTCATACACAGGATAAAACGACGGAATACTGCGGGCGGCCAGTACGATGTTTCCGATAGCCGTATCGTCTTGTTTCGGATAATCCTGAACAGAGTGGGTAGCCGATACGTTCAGTCCTACCTGCAACCATTTGCGCAAGTCGGTCGTGATATTGGTACGGAGGTTATAACGCTTGAAGCCCGAACAGATGTAAGCACCTTGGTCGTTCAGGTAGCCCAGCGAGAAATAATACTTGGTACGTTCGCTACCACCCGAGATGCTGGCACTGATATCAGTATAATGGGCATCCTGGCTTAAAGCATCTTCCCAACTGTCATCCCACAGCGGAGTAGCACCTGCCACGATTTTGCCATCCGTGCCTACCGGTTGGGGATATTGTGTGCCGTAAGGGTTGATACCCAAGCCACCTGTTGCCGTAGTGGCAAGAATAGAAGAAGCTGTCTGTGCAGCCGATTCAGCACTTTGACCGTTGTCCATATAGCTGTTGCGGAGTGCCTCCCATTGCAGCATGAAGTAGTCGTTCGTACTCAACTGGTCGTAGTCGCGTACGGCGCGACTCGAAAAACCATACTTGGCTGAAAGCTGGATGGTAGGAGCCGAACCGTTTTGTCCTTGCTTGGTAGTAATCATAATCACACCGTTGGCAGCACGTGAACCATACAGTGAAGCGGCGGCGGCATCCTTCAGTACAGTCACCGAAGCAATGTCTTGCGAAGAGATAGACGACAAGGCACCGTCGTAAGGCACGCCGTCCACTACGTACAGCGGTGTGGTGGTGGCATTGGCAGAACCTACGCCGCGAATGTAGATGCTGGCATCTTCACCCGGTTGTCCGCTGGTAGAGAACGATTGCAGACCAGCTACGGTTCCTTGCAATGCTTTCGACACGCTGGATACCTGTGAGGCGGCAATGATTTTCTTGTCGATTACACTTGCCGAACCGGTGAAGGTAGATTTTTTTGCAGTACCGTAGGGCACGGCGATAACCACCTCATCGATGGCAATACTGGATTCGTGCATTTCTATGTTAATGGTTTTCTGCCCATTTATAGGAACTTCCTGAGTTTCGTAGCCGATAAATGAAAATACCAATGTGTTTTGTGGTTCGGTCTGTAGCGAATAGTCGCCATCCATGGAGGTGATTGTACCGTTAGTACTTCCTTTTACCGCTACTGTCACGCCGGGCAAACCTTCGCCTCCGGCAGTGACTTTTCCCGAAACAGTGATGCGTTGCGCATACGTCGCTATGCAGAACAAAAGCATGCATAGCAGAGTTAGTGACCTGCTCATAAGTGTTTAATTGGTTGTTATGTGTTTATAGTTTACAGTTGGTTTCTCTCTCTCTTGTGGAGAAACATTGTTTATGGTTTATTGAATAGTTTTGTCTGTTTCCCAAAAAACGGGTGCAAAAATAGTAAATTCTTTGAATAAATGACATAGAAAAGTGAAAATATGCGCACATCGGGTTTCGTTTTTGGGTATTTATTCTATCATTATGCATAAAAGATACACAATGATTGCTGGAAAATCGCTACCTTTGCAGCCTAAATCAGAAGAAATATGGATTATTCGATAAAAGACTTTGAGATTATGGCACCGGTAGGTTCGCGCGAATCACTGGCGGCGGCTATTCATGCCGGAGCAGATTCCATCTATTTCGGTATCGAGAGTTTGAACATGCGGGCACGGTCGGCAAGCACATTTACCATTGACGACTTGCGCGAGATAGCACGCACGTGCGACGAGCACGGGGTAAAGAGTTACCTCACGGTGAATACCATCATTTACGACGAAGACCTGGAGCTGATGCGCCGGATTATCGATGCGGCAAAACAGGCAGGCATCAGTGCGGTGATTGCCGCCGATGTGGCGGTAATGGCGTATTGCAACCAAATCGGGCAGGAAGTGCACCTTTCTACCCAACTGAACATCAGCAATGTGGAGGCACTGCGCTTTTATGCCCAGTTTGCCGACGTGGTGGTGCTGGCACGTGAACTGAACCTGAAACAGGTGCGCAAGATATACGATGCCATCCATGAGCAGCACATTACCGGTCCGATGGGGCAACCCGTGCGTATCGAGATGTTCTGCCACGGAGCGTTGTGCATGGCGGTATCGGGCAAGTGTTACCTCAGCCTGAACGAACTGAACGCTTCCGCCAACCGCGGTGCCTGTATGCAGGTGTGCCGCCGCGCCTATATCGTAAAAGACAAGGAAAGCGACATCGAACTGGAAGTGGATAACCAGTACATCATGTCGCCCAAAGACCTGAAGACCATCCGCTTTATGGACGAAATGATAGAATCCGGCGTGCGGGTGTTCAAAATAGAGGGACGTGCCCGCGGACCCGAGTATGTGAAGACGGTGGTAGAGTGCTATAAGGAAGCCATCCGGTCGTACTTGGACGGCACATTTACCGAAGCGAAGAAAGACGCATGGGACGAACGCCTGAAGACGGTATTCAACCGCGGCTTTTGGAACGGTTATTACTTGGGGCAACGCTTGGGCGAATGGAGCCGCAATTACGGTTCGGAAGCCACCGAGCGCAAGGTGTACGCCGGACGGGGCATCAAGTATTTCTCGAACATCGGCGTGGCGGAGTTCCTGATAGAAGCTTCCGAAATCAAAGTGGGCGACAAGCTGCTGATAACCGGACCTACTACGGGAGCGATGTTTGTCACTCTGGAAGAAGCCCGTGTCGACCTGAAACCGGTGGACGTAGTGCCCAAAGGCGTGCACGTGTCGTTCAAGGTGCCCGGACGCATCCGCCCCAGTGACAAACTGTACCGGATGGTCCCGACCGAGGAGTTGAAAAGAAAATAAGCAGGAAGCAAGCAGGAATTGGGAAGTCAATTAGCAGCATGGTCCTTTACATCCCAGTCCTCTTAAAATCCTAAGATACCAGGACTGCAGTCCTAATATATATAGGACTGCAGTCCTGACGCTGTAAGACAGTAGTCCTATACTACTGGGACTGGACATGCAGTTTATTCTCTTCTCTCTTTTGACTGATTGTCTTATGTTGCGCAGCTCGTTATGCACTAAAATCAGCTTATAGCCTTGCACTCCGGTCTACGATTTTAATCAGGTTATAGAGTTCTGCCACCTCGTTGGTAAAAACGGCAACTTGACGAAAGATTTGAACCGGAATATTACGTCTATTCAATACAATTGTTTAAATTTGCCAAGCAAGGTCACGTTTGGGAACGGGAATACGATAACTTATCTGTATGCATCGGACGGCACAAAGCTACGCACGGTGCATAAGACAGGAAGTACGACCACCACGACTGACTATTGCGGCAATGTGGTCTATGAAAACGGCACGCAGAAATACCTGTTGACGGAAGAGGGCTATGTCACCTTGGCTGACAGCAAGTACCATTATTACCTGAAAGACCTCAGGGCAACAACCGTGTGGTTATCAGCTCAACGGGGACGGTCGAAGAAACGAACCATTACTATCCTTTCGGCGGGGTGTTCGCGGCAACGAACAATGTCCAGCCTTATAAGTATAATGGTAAGGAGTTTGACACGAAGAACGGCCTGAACTGGTACGATTACGGTGCACGGCATTATGATGCTGCGTTGGGACGGTTTGTGACGGTTGATCCGATGTCGGAAAAATATTATGGCATAAGTCCGTATGCTTATTGTGCCAATAATCCCATTATGTATATAGATCCGGATGGTAAAAAGTATATTATGCGGCAGAGGTTTCAAATGAATTTAAAAATGATTTTAAACAAGCAGTGCAGTATTTAAATAAATATGGAATGGGCGGTTTGTTAGCAAAACTGCATGCATCTAATAAAATCTATTATATAAAAGAAGGTGCAACGTTAACTTCTAGTTCATTTGATCCTAATACACAAACAATAACATGGAGTTCTCGGACAGGAGTATTAACTAATAATGCTTTTGAGTTATCCCCTACAACTGTATTGAATCATGAAATAGACCATGCTGTACAGTTTGATCAAAACCGCCAACAGCAGATAAAGGATGCTAATATGCAAGATGAGAATTATGGTAATAAAGAGGAAAGAAGGGTGATAACAGGGAGTGAGCAAGAAACAGCGAAAAAAATGGGAGAAATTGGTAAAACAGAAGTCACTCGTACAGATCATGCTGGAACTCTTTATGAGACAGTAGGACCAACAACAACCGAATGGAAAGATCCAATTATCATAAACCCCGAAGAGAAAGATAAGCAATAATAGAATGTAGATAGAATAAGGAACAATGCTTTTGATTGTTGGTATTATAGAATCTTATTCGATACGATATTATAAACAAATTGCCGTATGAAAAAAATATTATGTGCATTCATATTAATAACTTTTGTGAATATAAGCTCACGAACAATTTTTGCGCAAAACCATTATATGGAAATAGATAGTCTACTCATTCATTATGTGGATTTTAATCTTATGACAATGGTTGATATTAGTTGTGACAATTTTGAATCAGCTTTGGTTTATAAAACAGTTGTACTTCGTGATTCAAGTTGCATTGCAGAATTGACAGATATTTTTTTGGGAAAAAAATGTAAAACGGAACAACCTATTGATGTTAGATGCAAGATTTATATGTTTACTCCACAAGGAATAAAGGTGATGTGTTTAGGGAAATATATTTTGTGTTATAATGGTAATTCTTATAAAATAAATACCCTATTCATTGATAAAGTGAAAGAACTTATTTTAAAAGGGGAAAAGGTCTTGAATGATACGATAATAACCCATACTCCTATTTTATTGATAAAGCAGGATGTTTTTTATAATTATGTTAGGCAAAGATGCTTACCTATTATGAAAAAAGAAAAGATAGATTCCTTAAAGATTATAGTTGATTTTTGTATTGATAGAAAAGGTCATACTGTAGATGTATCCATAAAAGGATGGAAAAATCAATTTGTTTCAAATTCATTACAAGATGAAATCACTCGTTTATTTCAAGAACATTTGAAATGGTCTGCGTCAGAAAATCGTTCTCACAAAGTTAGAAAAGTATTACCTTTAGTGCTAGTCTCTGATTAGTTGCTTATAGAAATTTTGTTCGTTTGAAAGAGACAAATGAGAATGTATCAACTGCTTACGGCTTGACTGACAATTGACTTGTATGTTAAATGTCAATCAAGTAATGAAAGTAGACAATGTCATTGGTACAGTAGCTCAACAACAACGGTTTCGAGTTCAAAGATGCCGTAAAGCAGGCAAATGAGTATGCGTATGACAAAAACGGCCCACCGTCAAGTTAGAAGTGCAACTCCGCCACCGCCTTCCTCCGTCCTTGGAGCGTAGCGGAAAGGGCGGAGGAAGGCGGTGGAAGCCCGGAATCAGGGTCATCCGGCAATACAAAATAAAAAAGGGAGACCTCTGTCTCCCACGGATTAATTACTTTTGTATTGTCTATGAAGTATAAGCACTTAACCCGTGAGCAAAGGTACGCAATTTACCTGGGACGACAAAAGGGTGAGACTCTGGAAATGATTGCTCGTTCCATAGGAGTCCACAAATCGACGGTAAGCCGTGAGATAAAGCGTAACTCCACGCCGAGCGGCAAGTATGTATGGAACAAGGCGCATGACATGGCAGAATCCCGCCGGTGTCATACGCCCGGCAACAGGGGGCTGGATGATGTGCTGCAATGGCGCATCATTGAGTTCATAAAAAACGAGCAGTGGTCTCCCCGGCAGATATCCGGACGTTTGAAGCTGGAGGGTATAAACGTCTCCCATGAAGCCATTTACGCCCTCATCCGCAAGGACGAAAGCGGGGAACTGGCTTCCCATTGCCGGCATAAGATGAAATACAAGCGCAAGGCCTCACACCGTCATGAGACTAAGGCCACGAACATCCGTAACCGTGTGAGCATACACGAGCGTCCGGCGGAAGCCGACGGCAAACGTTTCGGGGACTGGGAGATGGACCTCATCGTGGACAAGGACAGCAACGCCATCCTCACGCTGACGGAAAGGAGCACGAACTTCCTGTTGATGGAAAGGCTCAAGCACGGGAAGAAAGCGAAGCCTGTGGCAAGAACCGTGTGGAGGTTGCTGCTGCCATACAAGGGAGAGGCCTTGAAGTCCATCACCACGGACAACGGCAGTGAGTTCGCCGAGCATGAATGGATAACCAAGAAGCTCAACGTGCCCGTGTATTTTGCCGATTCCTATTGCGCATGGCAGAAAGGAGCCATAGAAAACGGCAACAAGCTGATACGGCAATATATCCCGAAAGGAACCGACATCAGTACGGTTACAGAAGGAAAAATAACCAAGATCAGGAAGAAAATTAATGCCAGACCGAGAGAAAAACTCAATTTCTTGACTCCGGCTGAGGTCTTTTTCAAAAATATTTCGTAATGTTGCACTCGCTGGTTGACTCTGCCCTATTGCGCATGGCAGAAAGGAGCCATAGAAAACGGCAACAAGCTGATACGGCAATATATCCCGAAAGGAACCGACATCAGTACGGTTACAGAAGGAAAAATAACCAAGATCAGGAAGAAAATTAATGCCAGACCGAGAGAAAAACTCAATTTCTTGACTCCGGCTGAGGTCTTTTTCAAAAATATTTCGTAATGTTGCACTCGCTGGTTGACTCTGCCCTTAACAAATTTATCGAATGAAATCAAAACAGCTTCTAAAAATATTACGTCTATTCAATACAATTCGTTAAATTTGCCGAGCAAGGTCACGTTTAAAGACGGAAGTACGATAACCTATCTGTATGCGGCTGATGGCACAAAGCTTCGCACGGTTCATAAGACAGGGAGTACGGCCACCACGACAGACTATTGCGGGAATGTGGTCTATGAAAACGGCAGTCAGAAATACCTGTTGACGGAAGAGGGTTATGTTACTTTGGCGGATAATAAATACCATTATTATCTGAAAGACCATCAGGGGAATAACCGTGTGGTCATCAGCTCAACGGGGACGGTCGAGGAAACGAACCATTACTATCCTTTCGGCGAGGTGTTCGCGGCAACGAACAATGTCCAGCCGTATAAGTATAATGGTAAGGAGTTCGACAATAAGAACGGCTTGAACTGATATGATTACGGTGCACGGCATTATGATGCGGCGTTGGGAAGGTTTGTGAGTGTTGACCCGTTGGCGGAAGAGTATTCTTCGACTTCACCTTACGGTTATTGTTTAAATGATCCCATTCGGTTTGTTGATCCGGATGGTAAGAAGATAAGGATTGGAACATTTTGGCAGCGTTTAGGTGTTGCACTCGGGATGAAAATTGAATTTATAGAAAAGGTTTCTGAACAGTTTGAACAAAATAATGAGCTTAATTCTACCGTTAAATCTGTTTATGCAGAATTAGAAAATAGTGATTTGGTATTTGATGTACTTCCTTTATCGGAATCTCCCAAAGGAACAAAAATTGGCAACTATGTTATTCCTGATGAAAAAATCGTGCCAGGAGAAAGTCAAGGTGCAACTTTATATTATGATCCTGATATGAAAGAGAGACCGGATGGTGTGGTACGTGATCCTAAAATTGGTTTAGCACATGAAATGGGACACTTAAAGGATTTGATGGATGGTAAGGCTGTTTCTTCTGATGTAAAAAAAGTCATACAAGAAGATAAGGTTGAAAAAACTAAAATGGAGCAGAATGAACGTACTTCATTGATGTTGGAAAATAAAATAAGAGAAGCTTTAGGATATGAAAAAAGAGAAAAGTATTTTGAAAATATTGATAACTAATTGTCTGTTTTTGACCGTAGTATGTAGTGGCTGCAAGGAAATAGCTTTTGAACGGGAAATTAAAAATTGGGGTGTCTATGGACAGCAGATTCCTTTACCAGTACAAATTTGTACAGCAGATTCTACTATTATATTGGCGTGTGAGAGTTGTATTTCATTGGTTGAGGAAATATGTAAACATGATGGAGTGGATGCGGCTGAGGCAGGCGAGATAGTGTATGATGCGTTTAAGCAAAAGTTACCTGTTCATGTTTCTTTGGCCTACTATCAAGAAGCTTTACAAAATCGTATTATAGTAGTTCCTCGAATAGATTCAATCTATCGTAATGAAGGAATTAAAGGCATAATAGAAAATTGTTTTCAATGGAAAGGTGAATCTTGGTGTTTAGATGAAATATCTTACATCCCTGAATATAAATCCAATCGTTGGAGTAAGTCTGAAACAGATTATATTATCTACTTATTGTCTTTGCATAAAATATACATGACCTATTTGATAAGTGATGAAGTGCCTATTATAACATTTGTACTTGCGGATAGAATATCAAATATGCCTTAAAGGGATGATAAAAATTAGTTTGAATTTAAGATGGTAATTTGTTCAATCCTCTTGTTCTATTTTTGATTTATCTTGAAAATAGAATAAGAGGATTGTTCTATGTGGACGGTAGTTTTGAAATCCAAACAATAACTTAATTAATTATTAATCTGTATTTTTACTTCTGTTAACTTAAAAGGTAAGTACATCTGTCGTTACAAAGCGCATCATGGAGAAGCGTCCCGGCTGTGATGCCGTTTATTACATCTATGACAAGGGTGAACGTCTTGTGTTTTCTCAGGACGGTGAGCAGCGCGGGCGTGGCGAGTGGACGTTTACAATTCCTGATGTGTTCGGACGCACCCTGCTGAAAGGCGTCTGCAAGAATATGTTTTATTACGATGACTATCCGTTCATTAACATTGTGACGGAAGCGAAGCGCACAAATGCCTCGAACAACCTGTACGGGCATACGGTTTCGGGCGTGACGTTAAATAACGCAACACTTCACGGTGTGAACTTCTACGACGACTATGCGTTTATCGGGAAAAACGGCGTCCCGACTTCATTGAATTATGCCACTCCCCCTTCTGGCTACGGCACCCGTTATACAGGCGGCTACAAGGGGTTGTTGACGGGTACGGTTACGGCAAGACTGGATGCGTCGGGTGTGGCAGGATACGACTACACGGCTTATTATTACGATGACCGCGGCCGTATCATCCAGACGAGGAGCACGAACCATTTGGGCGGAACGGATGTGGAGTATGTCGCCTATAACTTCATCGGCGACCCAGTGAAGCGTCAGCACGTGCATACCGCCAGCGGCAAGTCGACACAGACCGAGACTTATACCTATACATACGACCATGCAGGCCGGTTAACAATGACGAAGTATAAGCTGAACAGCAATGCCGAAATTACGTTGGCTAGTAATACGTATGATGAACTGGGTAGGCTGAAAACGAAAAGCCTGCACGGCAGCGCAACCAACAAACTGACATACAGCTACAACATCCGTGACTGGCTGACAGGCATCAGCGGCAGCAAGCTGACGCAGAACCTGTACTATAATACGGGTAATGGTACACCGCAATATGGCGGCAATATCAGCAGCATGACTTGGAAGGCCGGCAATGAAAGCGTGATAAGGGGGTATAAGTTTGCCTACGACGGTTTGGGCCGGCTGACTTCTGCTACATACGGCGAAGTCACAAATATCGGTAGCAACGCCAACCGTTTCACGGAAAAGGTTACGGATTATGACCTGAACGGGAATATCAAGGGCTTGCAGCGTTACGGGCAGACCTCCTCAACCGGTTACGACTTGATAGACAACCTGACCTATACGCTGAGCGGCAATCTGATAACACGGGTGGATGATGCCACAACTGCCACGGCTTACAACAACGGTTTCGAGTTTAAAGATGCTGTAAAGCAGACAAACGAGTACACGTATGACAAAAATGGCAACCTGACGAAAGATTTGAATAAGAACATTACGAGTATTCAATATAATTGTTTAAATTTGCCAAGCAAGGTCACGTTTGATTCGGACAGATGAGGTATTACATAAACGGCTGACAAACGGACACGGATCTTTTTTTGATTTGACTCAGGAGTTAAAAGCAGTTATGTTTTACAGGAGTTATCACTTGGTCCAGAAGTTAAAGCCCCATAGACCTGTTTCTGACTCCTGCCGAAGGCATAACTCCTTCTGACTCTTTTTATCTACTGGTATTTTGAGGATATTCATTTAGATTATAATCACAAATATAAAAACTATGTTTACTATGAGGCATTGTTTATGGGCAATAAATTTTTGGGTACTTTTTTGTTTTTGCAGTGTGGGATATGCCTATTCTCCTCGTGAGGTCATTAATCTGAACCGGGAATGGAAGTATATGCAAGGAGACTTGCAAGGAGCCGAAAAGACGGATTATGACGACAATAACTGGGAGACCATTGGGATTCCTCATTCGTTTAGTATTCCCTATTTTATGTCGAAAGATTTCTATACCGGATATGGGTGGTACCGCAAGCGTGTGTTTTTTACAGAAAGGAATCTCTCGGGAAAAATCTTTCTAGAGTTTGACGGTGTTTTTCAGGAAGCGGAAATCTTTTTAAACGGAAAGTTTATAGACCGGCATTGCGGGGGGTATACAGGGTTTTCGGTTGACATAACTGATGCGGCACAAAAAGGAGATAATGTGCTTGCAATACGGGTTAACAATTTATGGCAACCCACTGTGGCACCGCGCGGTGGGGAACATGTTTTTAGCGGAGGTATATACCGTAATGTCCGTTTAGTGTTGAAATCTTCTACGTATATCGGTTGGTATGGAACATTTGTCACGACATCGGGACTTGATGTAAGTAATGGCAAATATGGAATTGTGGACATTTCAACGGAGATTTGTCATTCGGAGCCTGAAACTGGCAATTTCCGTTTGGTTTCCAATATTCTGTCATCTGAAGGCAGGATTATCGCATCCGCACAAAAGATAATACAATTGAAAGGCAATACGAACCAGGTTGTAAAACAGCAAACAGAAAGAATAGAGCATCCTTTCCTGTGGCACCCGTCACATCCGGTCTTGTACAAGTTGGAAAGTCTGCTTTTCAAAGGTGATGAGCTGATAGACCGAGAGGAAACGTCCTTCGGTTTCCGTTGGTTTGAATGGACAAAAGACCACGGTTTTTTTCTGAATGGGAAACATTTGTATTTTAAAGGAATAAATGTTCATCAAGACCAGGCTGGATGGGGTGATGCTGTGACCGATGCTGCAGCACGCCGTGATGTGGCTTTGGTTAAGCAAGCAGGTTTTGATATGATCCGCGGCTCTCACTATCCGCATTCTCCCGCATTTTCGAAAGCTTGTGATGAAGAAGGTGTGCTTTTCTGGTCGGAAGCTCCCTTTTGGGCTACGGCAGGAGAAAAGAAAGACGGATATTGGACAGCAAGTGCTTATCCAGTCCGCCAGGAGGACTGCAAAGAATTTGAAGAAAATGTCTTGCAGCAGTTGGAGGAAATGATACGTATCCACCGTAATCATCCTTCCATTATCGCATGGAGCATGTGCAACGAGCCTTTTTTTACTGCACCGGAAACAATGCATGGGATAAGAAAACTATTGGAGAGAATGGTGGCTCGTACACACCAGCTTGACCCGACACGTCCTGCTGCCATAGGCGGTGCACAGCGTCCGTTGGGAACAGAGCGCATTGACTTGATAGGAGATATTGTGGGGTATAACGGTGATGGAAGTACCATTCTTGATTTTCAGCAGCCGCCTATACCGAATATGGTAACGGAATACGGAAGCACAACATCCGACCGGCCGGGCGAATATATCCCGGGATGGGGAGACTTACAGAAAAATGACGCCTGGAAAGGTGTAGAATGGCGGAGTGGTCAAGCCATCTGGTGTGGGTTCGACCACGGAAGTATCTTTGGTGAAGAAATGGGCAAAATGGGAATTGTTGATTATTTCCGCATTCCGAAACGTTCTTGGTATTGGTACCGGAATGCTTATGCCAATATAGCCCCTCCGATATGGAGTGTGTCAGGCATTCCGGCAAGGTTACGGTTGGAAGCCTCGCAATATACCGGCATCAGGGCCGACGGTACGGACGATGTTCAGTTGACGGTAACTGTTCTCGATGAAACAGGCAGAGAACTGAGCAATTCGCCGGCTGTCAGGCTGACTTTGCTATCGGGACCGGGCGAGTTTCCTACCGGTAGCAGCATCCTGTTTGAAGCGGATAGTGACATTCGTATCATGGATGGAAAAGCAGCGATTGCCTTTCGCTCCTATTATGCAGGCGAATCGGTCATTGAAGCTACTTCACCAGGCTTGGAGCCGGCTCGCGTTAAACTGACATTTTCCGGAGCTCCCGTATATCAAGAAGGAGAGACTCCCCAAGTGAAAAATCGTCCTTATATTCCCTTTGCTTTGCAGAAACAGCATAAAATGCAAAGTTTCGGATTGAATAACCCAGCTTTTGGTAGCAGTGCTGCACAGGGACATGCCACAGGATATGCTGCTGATGGTAAGCTTGATACTTGGTGGGAACCTGAAAATTCAGACCGAAAGGTATATTGGACACTTGATACGGAACGTTTCTTGATGTTGGATGAGGTTTGTGTCCGGTTTGCAGGTGCAGCTCCGTATCAGTACAAGATTGAAGTGTCTGAGAACAATAAAGACTGGATCGTGGTTTCGGATAAGACCGGCAACCATGTTCCGCTAGATTCGGACCTGATAAAAAGTGACAGGCAGGTAAAAATGCATTATCTTCGTATCAGTTTTCCTCATTCTGAAAGATACGTGACACCGAAGCTTGCTGAAGTGGAGGTACGCGGACAATTATACTGACACATAACACACACTGCACACGGTTGCATACGCTCATGAGGCTGTGTGCAGTGTTTATTTCTTTATTCTAATGCAATGGTACGCACCTGCACTTCCTGATGCAGAAAGACGTGGGCTGACTCACGGAATTTTTCTACCGATTCGGTAGTAAGGAAAAGACAATTCCCTCCCGTTTCGCAATGGGTCCGTATTTCCGGATGTCGGATAAGGTAGTCTTTCAGGCTGGCTGCTACGTATTTGCCTTGTTCTATCAGGCGGATGTGTGACGGAGTGTAACAACGGATTTTATCCAACAAAAGAGGATAGTGAGTACAGCCTAAAATGATGGTATCTATTTCCGGGTCTTGGGAGAGCAGGCGGTCGAGGTATTTTTGTACGAAATAATCGGCACCAGGGCTTTGGGCTTCATTATTCTCTATTAATGGTACCCACATGGGACAGGATACACTTGTCAATCGGATTTCGGGATAAAGCTTGTGGATTTCTAACGGATAGGATTGTGACTTTACAGTACCTTCGGTGGCAAGCAACCCTACGTGGCGGGTTTGAGTCAAGTTGCCGATGCATTCTACGGTAGGACGTATTACGCCCAGTACTCTGCGGGCTGGGTCGAGATGTGGAAGGTCTTGTTGCTGGATACTGCGGAGTGCTTTTGCCGAAGCTGTATTGCAGGCAAGGATAACCAATGGACATCCCAGCTCGAAGAGTTTTCGTACCGCCTGTAAAGTGAATTCGTATACCACTTCGAACGAACGTGTGCCATAGGGGGTACGGGCATTGTCGCCTAAATAGAGATAATTGTACTGAGGAAGCAGGCTGCGTATTTTGTCAAGGATAGTCAACCCTCCGTAGCCGGAATCGAAGATGCCGATGGGTCCTGTGGTTGTCATGATATTTAAATCAGAAACGCAGATTAACGCAGATTGGCGCAGAATGTAAAGTTTTAATCTGCGAGAATCTGTGTTAATCTGCGGTGAATAAACAGAAGGAGATTAGTTTGCCGGAGTAGTAGTTGCGGATGCAGCCGGTGTTGCCGGTACTGCAGTCAGGCTGATACCCAACTTGGTTTTGATATCGTTGGTAACATCTTTCGATACGTTTTCATCGATGTAAGGGATGTCCGTACGGTTCAGGTCGAAAACGTAGGTGTATCCGCCAGCTGCACCGATAGCTTTTACTGCATCTTCCAGTTTCTTGTAAATCGGATCCATCATATCAGTATAAGCTTTTTGCAGCTGCTGCTGTGCTTCCTGCTGAAACTGTATACCTTTTTCCTGCATTTCCTGTAATTCTTTCTGGCGGCGTTCCTGGATGTTTTGCGGAAGTGTCTTTTGTTCTTGTTGGTATTCTGCAAATTTTTTGCTGAACTCGTCTGAAGCACGTTTGATTTCGTCTTCGTACTGTTTCTGCAAAGCTTGAATATCAGTTTGGGCTTTGGCATATTCCGGCATTACCGGGATGATGTCCATAGACTTAAAATGCGCGAACTTTTGCGCGAACAAGCTCATCGGAGCGACGAGCAGCAATAATAAAGCAATTCTTTTCAACATAATCTTGATTTTCTATTAGTTTTTAATTTATTGTTTTTGTTCCTGTTGCGGTTCTCGTAAGAGAACGGCTGCAAATGTATAAAATTAATTTGAATATCCTAAGCGTGAGAGCACTTCATTGCTGATATCAATGCGCGGAGAGGCAAAAATCATACTTTGTGCCGAGGCGCGGTCAATAACTGCATCGTAATTCTGCTCCATAGCAATGTCTTTAACAGCATTATAAATGTTGTCTTGGATAGGAGCGACAAGTTCCCGTTGTTTCTTCATCATTTCGCCTTGAGGACCGAAATATTTTTGCCGGAGTTCGGCTGCTTCTTTTTCTTTTGCCACAACTGCTTCTTCTTTTGCAGTACGTTGTGCATCGGTCAGCGTAGCGGCATCTTTCTGGTAAGCCTCATACAAGGCTTTGGCTTCGTTGCTCTTGGCTTCTATTTCGCTTTGCCATTGTTGGGACAGCGATTCCATTTGCTGGTTTGCCTGTTCATAGGCAGGGATATGTTTCAAGATAAATTCCATGTCTATCAACGCGAATTTCTGTGCCTGTGCCGCGCAGAGGCTTATCACAAGCAGTGCTGCAGAGAAAATCAATCTTTTCATATCTTTGGGTCTTTAGGTTAAAATTCTTGTCCGATAATAAAGTGGAACTGGCTTCCACTGTATTGCGTAGAGCCGTTGATCTTGTCGAAACCGTATGCCCAGTCGATACCCATCATACCAATCATCGGCAGGAAGATACGTACACCGACTCCGGCAGAACGTTTCAGCTTGAACGGATTGAAGTCTGCTACATCCGTCCATGCATTTCCGGCTTCTACAAATCCCAAGGCATAGATGCTGGTAGAGTTTTCCAACATCAGCGGGTAGCGGAGTTCAGCTCCCAGACGGATATAAGCATATCCTTCGCTTCCGTAGGGGGTCAACGAACCGTTCTCATATCCACGTAGGGCGATGGTTTCGGATGCGTAGTTGTAACTGTATCCTGTCATACCGTCACCTCCGACATAGAAGGTTTCGAACGGAGAGCGCTTATAACGGTTGAAGTGTCCTAAGATACCAAATTCAGCACGGGTCATGATGACCGGACACTTCTGGATATCCATCAAAGCGGTATAAGTCTTCGATTTGAATTTCCACTTGTGGTATTCAATCCATTTAAACATACTTGCTGCCTCGTCGTAGTTGTCTCTTCCGTAAGTAGAATAGTCTTTGTTGCTGAAGAGCGAGTAAGGCGGCGTGATTTGCAACGAAGCGGTAAACTCGGAACCACGGCGTGGAAAAATGGGATTGTCGGTAGAGTTACGCGACAAAGTCAGGTTCAAGCTCAAGCTGTTGCAATTACCTGTGTTCATGTATTCCCCGTTGTTCAACCGGATATACAGGTAACTCCAATCTTTCAGCATAAAGCGCTGGTAGGACAATTCTGCCATGAACGTGAAATAGTCATCGGGCCAGCGCAAGCGTTTTCCCCATCCTACCGAGAACCCGAACATCTTGATGGAGCGGTCAGGGTCGTAGTAAGATTCGTAATTGTCATAATAGCCATAGTTGCCGTATCCCCATCCGTACAGATAATTGTAGTAGTTGTTCATGTAAGCCGAGTTGTAATACTGGCTGCTGATATCGGTCTGTACAGAATAGAATGCGGATACTGAAAGTGAGTTCGGGCGCTTACCGCCAAACCATGGGTCAAGGAACGAGATACTGTATGCCTGATAATATTGTCCGTTGGTCTGGCCACTGATGGTAAGGGTCTGTCCGTCACCTTGCGGCAGGAATCCCCGGAAGTTGTCATTCTTGCGGAACAGGTTGGCGAACGAGAAGTTGGTGAATTTCAGGCTCAGCTTACCGATGATACCTGTCTGTCCCCATCCTGCTGAAAATTCTACCTGGTCGTTCGCTTTCGATTCCAGTCCCCAATTAATATCTACCGTACCATCTTCGTAATTGGGCTGTACCTGTGGGTTGATGGTTTCAGGATTGAAGTGCCCCATTTGAGCGATTTCACGGTACGAACGTTCCAAGGCTTCCTTGCTGAACAAGTCTCCAGGACGGGTACGAAGTTCACGGCGGATGACGTTTTCGTACAAACGGTCGTTACCATTGATGCGTACATGGCTGATGCTTGCCTGCGGACCTTCCATCACGCGCATTTCAAGGTCGATGGAGTCACCATCGATATTCACTTCTACCGGGTCGATGTTCGAGAACACGTAACCACGGTTATAATAATTGTTCTTGATGGCATCTTCATCATTCGAAAGGCGGTCGTCCAGCAACTTCTGGTTGTATACGTCACCATGCTTCATCTGCAATTGTTCGTTCAGCAGGTCAGAAGGATAGACGGTATTTCCCACCCATGTAATGTTGCGTAGGTAATATTTGTTGCCTTCGTATATCTTCATATATACATCTACCGTCTTTTCATCGTAAGGTGATACGCTGTCCACTTCGATGACAGCATCGCGATAGCCCAGTTCGTTGTATTTTTCGATGATTTTCTGCTTATCTTCTTCGTAACGTTCATCGATGAATTTCTTGGTGCGGAACAGGTTGATGAGCTTACCTTTTTCATTGGTCTTTTTCATCACACGCTTTAACTTCTTGTCTGTCAATACCGTATTGCCGTCAATCGTGATTTTGTGGACTTTTACCTTTTCTTTCTTGTCAATGTTTACATCAACATACACCTGCTCCTTGTCATTGGGGGCTTCGCGTTCGATAATGTTGATTTCGGCATTTTTAAACCCTTTCTCATCAAAGTATTTCTTGATGATGATTTTGGCACGGTCTACCATATTGGGCGTAATCTGCATACCTTTCACCATATTGCCGAGCTTGTTTTGCAAGTCTTCACGCTCACCTTTCTTGATACCATTGAAATGGATGTCGGCGATACGCGGACGCTGGGTCAGTTCGATGCGGATCCAGATTTTATTTCCTTCTATCTTATCTGCCGAAATACGGACATCCGAAAACAATCCGTGGCGCCAATACCGCTTGACGGCATCGGTGATATCATCGCCCGGCACGGTAATGGTCTGCCCAACGGCAAGTCCGGAGATACCGATCAATACATAATCCTCGTAGTTTTTCACTCCCTCCACCTTGATGTCGGCTATTTCATATTTCTTGGGAGTCCCGTTATATAAAATGACTGGTTGGTTCTCTGGTGTCTCCGATTGCTCTGCCGGCTGTGGTGTATCGTGGTGTAAAGAGGCAGAGCCGTCCTCTTCATCTGTCTGACCTTCCTGCACGTTGTTTTCTTGTGCATGTCCGATAGCCGGAAAGCTGAAACATATCAGTACCAATAGAGTAAGAAAAAAACTGTATCGCATCTTTTTTAGGGTTTCAATAATTGTTCACTTGTTTTGCCAAAACGGCGTTCTCTTTGTTGATAATCGTATATTGCTTTGCAAAATTCTTCTGCCTTGAAGTCGGGCCAGTAGGTGTCGCAAAAATAAAGTTCAGAATAAGCACATTGCCATAATAGGTAATTGCTGAGCCTTATTTCGCCTCCTGTACGTATCAGCAGGTCAGGGTCGGGCATAAAACTGGTTGCCAGATACTGGTCAATGGTCTTGTCGGTTATTTCATCGACGGCAAGTTTCTGGCACGTCACTTGTGCTGCTATCTGTTTGACGGCTTCGGTCAGCTCCCATTTCGATGAATAACTGAGAGCCAGTACCAGACACATGCCTGTATTGACCGATGTGCGTTTGATGCATTGTTGCAGGCGTTCGGCCACATTGACGGGTAACTTGTCCTTTTCGCCGATGATGCGGAAACGGATGTTGTTCTTCATCAGCGTCTCTTCCTCGATGGAATCCATAAGGAGAGCCATCAGGGCAGACACTTCTTCGGCAGGCCGTTTCCAGTTTTCGGTAGAGAAGGTGTAAAGTGTCAGGTATTTCACTCCCAGCCGTGCAGCTTCTTCTGCAATGACATGTACTGTTTCGGCACCTGCCTGATGCCCGAACGAGCGGGCATGACCGCGTTGTTTAGCCCATCGCCCGTTACCGTCCATAATGATGGCAATGTGTGCCGGAATCCGTGATTTGTCTATTAAGTCCTTGTATGATGTCATGATGCTTTACGTTTTTCTACCATTTGGGAAGGAATCCCAGCCGGTTGATTCGTCCTCTGCTCATATATCCGTTGTGCCAGATAATCCAAATAAAGTTGTTCTCATCTACTACACACGAGTAGCTTCCTTCACCCAGTGATTCTCCTTCTTCGTATTTTTGCTTGAATGAGTCTGACTTTGGGAAGCGGACATAGCGTGTCACAGGTTTCCAAGAGAGACCATTGTCGGTCGACTCGAAGAACGTGTTGAACGGGTGCCGGTATTCTTTATGCGGAAGGCTGTTGATGAATCCTCCGAAAGCATATAGTTTCTTGTCGTAATAAATCATTGTTCCGTCGGCGATGTTCGGACAATAGAAAGTATCGGCCTGTGCATAGTCGTAAGCAATCCAATCGTTTTCAGAATTTAGCCGGCTGGCTGCAAATCCGAACTCATTCCCTAGTGCATCGGGATGGAATCCGAATACGACGGCGCGTGTCAGGGTGGAATTATAGGAAACAGGTAATGACGCAAACGAGAAACGTTGGTTTACGTCAGGGAAAATGCTCCCTTCTCCGTCTTCGCTCCACGATGTGCCGTTGTAGGTCACACACCGGTTGTCCTCGGTGTAGGCATACAGGTAAGAAAGTCCGCTTGCCGTAGTGGCATTTGCCAGGAGTTGCTTCAGGCGATATGCTGGTGCAGGAAGGGAGGAAGGCTGGATAACACTACCGGAAAGTTCGTACAAGGTACCGTCGGCAAGGAAATAAACCGTGCCGTTCCATACCATTGCCGAATAAGAGTCGGTTTCTTGCGGAACATTGTCGAGGGCAATCCAGCCGTCTGCCTGTCCGTTGGTACTGACCGTAGTATATTCGATGACAGGTGTATCCCCGTCTTGTCCGAATACGTAGATACGTCCGTCTGTGTATACCGCTTTCTGGCGGGTCAGGCTCTGTGATACGAAAGCTTGTTGTGAGGCTTCTTCGTCCCATGTCAACGAATCGGGTTCTTGCTGGTGTACATTGATTTTTATGTGGTAGGCTTTTCCCATCCGTCCGCTGTAGGACATAACCTTGAAAGTCAGTCCTTCGCTAGGAGCCACCGCAAAATTGATGGAGTCGGTATTGGTCCAAAGCGTATCTACAGGTTCGGTACCTAACGAGTCTATTTTGCCGTATACTATATAAGGAGAATCGGCATTGATGTTGGTAACGACTCTTGAAATGTCGGTCCCTACCGGAAGCGAGTCTTTATTTTCGATAGTCCGGTTCAGCTGGTCGATGGTGAAAGGATAATTCGACATAGACAACGTATCCATATACAAGGAATCGCTTCCGTCTTGAGCCTGTCCGGTTTTTTGCATCCATAGTGTCCCTACCGAGAAATGGATGATGCTCGTTTCGTTGGTATAGGTTACTTCTATTGTATCATCATTCAGGCAAGATGTCATTGAGAATGTAGCTAAAGCCAGGCTTGCTAATAATATGGATAAAAATCTTATTTTCATTATTAGTATATTCTTTGCATTACAAGTTGCAAAAGTAGAAAGTTTTTTTTCCACTTGGAACTTTTATATCAAGTTTTATATAAAATTATGGATAAACTTTACTTTTTTATCTGCGAATCAGGCAATTTGTCGTACCGGTTGACATAGTGCGCTATCACAGACCGGTCTCTTGGCAGGAAAGAGCATGGGAAACCGCAGGGAATGGACGGTGCCTGTACTCCTTCCCCCAATATGGTGGGGACATGTTCGGCATACGTTTCGTCCCATAATCCTGCATCAAGGAAGGACTGGAGCAACCGGTTCCCGCCTTCCACCAGCAGAGATTGGATTTTATGCTCGTATAAGATACGGGCGATCTGGGGCAGAATGTCTTTGTCAAAGTCGAGAGGAATGAAAGTCAGGTTGGCCTTTCCTGTCTGGGGTGCTGAAGTGAACACCCACGTGGGGGTACTTCCGTCGAACAGGTGCAGGGAAGACGGGAGTGAGAGATGGCGGTCGATTACCAGCCGTAGGGGATGCTTGCCATACCATTCGCGGGTAGTGAGTGAAGGATTGTCGAGCAGGGCAGTGCGTCTTCCCACCAGTATTGCCTGATGTTCGGCACGTAGTTTGTGCACGTATGCCGATGTGAGTGGGGAAGAAAGCCGCACCGCTTTTCCTTCCTGACGTATGGTATCGATGAATCCGTCGGCCGATTGTGCCCATTTCAGGGTAATGTAAGGACGTTTTTGCTGGTTGAATGTCACAAAACGCTTAATCAGGTCCCGGCATTCTTGTTCCAGCACTCCGGTCTTGACTTCGATGCCGGCATCTCTGAGTTTTCGGATACCTCTTCCCGATACCAGCGAGAAGGGGTCAATGCATCCTACTACTACACGGGGAATACCTTTGCGGATAATCAGGTCGGCGCACGGAGGAGTCTTCCCGTAATGGGAACAAGGTTCCAGGCTGACATAAAGGGTAGAATCGTGGAGCAGGCTTTCGTCCTTCACCGAGGCAATGGCATTTACTTCGGCATGACCCTCACCGCAACGGGCATGGTATCCTTCGCCGATAATCTTGCCTTGGTGTACGATGACGGCTCCTACCATCGGATTGGGAGGCGTATTGCATAATCCGTTCTTTGCCAACTGAATGCAGCGGCTTATGTATTTTTCGTCTGTAGTCATAAGCGTATGTTTTTTTCTTTTTGTACCTTTGTGGCATTATGCATCCTTTATATACCTATATTATACAGTCGCTTTCGGGCCTGTATCCAGACTTGGAAGTGAAAGCGTTGGCCAAAGGAATCCTGACCGATGTGTTCGGATTTTCTGCCGTTGATTTGTACGCGGGCAAAGATAGGAATTTTTCAACGAAAGAACGCGAGAAGCTTGAAGATATTCTTTCCCGTTTGAAGCGTTTCGAGCCTTTTCAGTACATTACCGGTGAAACTTTTTTCCTTGGACATCCTTTTTATGTGACGCATGACGTGCTGGTTCCCCGTCCCGAAACCGCCGAGCTGGTGGAATGGATAGCCCGCGATTATGCTTCACAGGAGGGTTTGCGGGTGTTGGACATCGGTACGGGAAGTGGTTGCATCGCGGTGTCGTTGGCACGGTTGTTACCTCGTTCTTCGGTGCTGGCATGGGATGTATCTGAAGCAGCCCTTTCCGTAGCAAGGCGGAACGCTGCACGCAATGGGGTGAATGTGGAGTGCGTCCGGGTGGATGTGCTCTCGCATATAGTTGCGATGCCCGATGCAGATATATGGGTGAGCAATCCTCCTTATATTCGTGAGCAGGAGAAGGCAAGTATGGATAGGAATGTGCTCGACTGGGAACCGGGGCTTGCTTTGTTTGTTCCCGATAACGACCCTTTGTTGTTTTACCGGAAAATAGCAGAACTGGGAAGTAAACATTTGTCTTCCAGTGGCGTTTTATATTATGAAATCAATCAGGCATACGGGCGTGAAACGGTGGAATTACTCCGAAGCATGGGATATCGGAACGTAGAGTTGCGGAAAGACCTTTCGGGCAACGACCGTATGGTAAAAGCGGAAAGACCATGAAGATTTATACTGAAAGCGAATTGAAGAATAAGGCTGAGGCTTATTGTGTGCGGACCGAGCGTTGTCCGGAAGAAGTGGCGCAGAAGCTGGAGCAATGGGGAGCTACTGAAGAAGAAAATGCCCGCATCCTTGCTATGCTTCAACAAGACCGTTTCATTGATACATGCCGCTATTGCAAAGCTTTCGTGCGCGATAAATATCGCTTCGCACGCTGGGGGAGAAACAAGATAATCCAGGCATTGCGGATGAAACACTTGCCTTCCGATGATATATCGGCGGGGCTTGAAGAGATAGACGATGAGGAATATAGCCGCATCTTGCGCGAAGTGCTTGCCCAAAAGCGGAAGTCGGTAACAGGAAAGACCGAGTACGAACGAGCCATGAAGTTGCTTCGCTATGCCGTGACAAAAGGGTATACGGTAGACGAAATCAAGCGTTACGTCCATCAGGTGTCAGAAGATGAGTTTATGGACTGACTTGCGCGATTTCTTTTTCCCTCGTCTTTGTGTGGCGTGCGGGAACCGTCTGTTGTCAGGCGAGGAAGGAGTGTGCCTTCGTTGTGCATCTTCGCTGCCTTATACTCATTTATATAATAAGGTAGGAAATGAGATGGAGCAATGTTTTTGGGGACGATTCCCGATAGAACGTGCATCTTCGCTTTTCTATTATGCCAAGGGAGGAACGGTGGCACGTATTTTGTATGCGATGAAATATGATGGCCAGCGAAAACTTTGTGTAAAGATGGGCGAGTGGATAGGGAGTGAGTTGTTGCCTACAGGTTTTTTCGACGGGATTGATTGCTTGCTTCCTGTGCCTTTGTTCCGCACCCGTGAAAGAAAGAGGGGATACAATCAGAGTGAGCTTCTGGCGCGCGGCATAGCCGAAAAGACAGGCTTGCCTGTATGCCGGAATGCCATTTACCGTCTTCGGAATAATGCCACTCAGACCCATAAGAGCGGTTATGCCCGCTGGCTGAATGTGCAGGAGTTGTTTTGTGCTACTGCAGATGCAGCATCTTTGGCAGGGAAACATATCCTGCTGGTCGATGATGTACTTACTACCGGAGCTACGCTGGTGGCGTGTGCTGATGCCTTGTCGGCCATCGGAGACATTCGTATCAGTATTGTCACTTTGGCGTGGACAAAATGAAAGTTTACTAACTTTTTATTAAAAAAATCCCTATATATTTCATATTCACGTATGTTTTGCATATTTTTGCATCGTTATTTATCAGATAAATAAAGTTATGAAAGCTTTGGAAAGATTATTTGCAGAAAAATTGTTGAAGGTAAAAGCTGTAAAGATTCAGCCTGCGAACCCTTTCACATGGGCATCGGGTTGGAAATCCCCTATTTATTGTGACAACCGCAAGACATTGTCTTATCCTGCCTTGCGCAATTTTGTCAAGTTGGAGTTGTGCCGTATCATTATGGAACGGTTTGGAGAAGTGGATGCAATAGCGGGTGTAGCTACAGGAGCCATTCCCCAAGGCGCATTGGTGGCAGAGGAACTGAACCTCCCGTTCGTCTATGTACGTTCGAGCCCCAAAGACCACGGTCTGGAAAACCTGATTGAGGGCGAGCTTCGTCCGGGTATGAAGGTCGTAGTGGTAGAAGACTTGATATCTACAGGCGGAAGCAGCCTGAAAGCCGTAAACGCTATCCGCCAGAACGGATGCAACGTCATCGGCATGGTGGCTTCGTTCACATACGGATTCGATGTTTCTGTAGAAGCATTCAAAGAGGCAAAAGTGGAATTGGTTACCTTGACCAATTACAATGCGGTATTGGATGCAGCCTTGAAGACCAATTACATCGACGAGCAGGATATTCCTATCCTTCAGGCATGGAGAAAAGACCCGGCACATTGGACGGGAAAATAAATAAAGCATGAAAATTATTTACGACTTTACGATTTACTATTTACTATAATAGTCAGTCAGAAACAGAATGCGAAAATATAGTCTGTTTTTAGTAGAGACGTCACATTGTGGCGTCTCTACTGCATGCGGTATTTTTCGCAAACCGATTTTGTTCTGCTATAATTCATCGAAATAGTAAATCGTAAATAGTAAAATCGTAAATAATATTCTGTGTTCAATTAGATACAATGTATGGTACAATTTGAAAGCAGTGTGAAACATGTTCCGTATACACAGGAACGGGTCTATACAAAACTGGCTGACTTAAACAATCTTGCCTCGGTGCGTGAGAAGCTGGGCGAACTGAAAGAAAAATTCCCCGGAAAGGTGGAAGACTTGGTTTTCGACCAGGATTCGCTGACCTTGAAAGTGCAAGGCATCAGCCTTACGCTCCGTATCGTGGAACGCGAGCCGATGAAGTGCATCAAGTTTGAAGGCGACAAGACACCTATCCCGATGAACTTGTGGATACAAATCCTTCCGGAAGGCGAAGCGGAAGCCAAGATGAAGGTGACTATCCGTGCCGAAGTGAACGCCTTTATGAAAGCCATGGTGTCGAAGCCTTTGCAAGAAGGGGTAGAAAAACTGGCAGATATGCTTGCGATGATTCCTTATTGAGTTTGTAAGTTCTTGAGTTTTTAAGTTTGGAGTGTTTTGTGTATGTTTCAACTCAGGAACTTAAAAGCTCAAGAACTCAAAAAACTTACAAACTCAAGAACTCAAAAACTTAATAACGTATGGGACAAAAACTTTGGGAAAAGAATGTACAGGTAAATGCGGAAATCGACCGCTTTACCGTAGGACGCGACCGTGAACTGGACCTTTATCTGGCAAAGCACGATGTGTTGGGCTCGATGGCGCATATCACGATGCTCGAAAGCATCGGCCTGCTGAAGCCCGACGAACTGAAGGTCCTGTTGGAAGAGTTAAAGCAAATCTATGCAACCGCAGAGAAAGGTGAGTTTGTGATTGAAGACGGCATCGAGGACGTACATTCGCAAGTGGAACTCATGCTTACCCGTAAGCTGGGCGATGTAGGCAAGAAGATACATAGCGGGCGTTCGCGGAACGACCAGGTATTGGTGGACTTGAAACTCTTTACCCGTGAGCAATTGAAGCAGGTAGCTGAGGCGGTCGAGACGCTCTTCCGTGTTCTGATTGCGCAAAGCAACCGCTACAAAGACATTCTGATGCCGGGCTATACCCATTTGCAAATCGCCATGCCTTCTTCTTTCGGACTTTGGTTTGGCGCATATGCCGAAAGCCTGGTCGATGATATGCTGTTCCTGCAAGCCGCTTATAAGATGTGCAACCGCAATCCGCTCGGATCTGCCGCCGGATACGGCTCTTCGTTCCCCTTGGACCGTGAGATGACCACCCGCCTGCTGGGTTTCGACTCAATGAATTACAACGTGGTTTATGCGCAGATGGGACGTGGTAAGATGGAGCGCAACGTTGCCTTTGCCTTGGCAAGCATTGCCGGAACCGTATCGAAGATGGCATTCGATGCCTGTATGTTCAGTTGCCAGAACTTTGGTTTCGTCAAGCTTCCCGACGAATGCACCACGGGTTCCAGCATCATGCCGCACAAGAAGAACCCCGATGTGTTCGAACTGACCCGTGCCAAATGCAATAAAATCCAGTCTTTGCCCCAGCAGATTATGATGATTATGAACAACCTGCCTTCGGGCTATTTCCGCGACTTACAGATTATCAAGGAAGTCTTCCTCCCCGCATTCGAGGAACTCTTGGACTGCTTGCGGATGTCGGCATACATCATGGAGCGTATCAAGGTGAACGAACACATCCTGGATGACGATAAATACCTGTATATGTTCAGCGTAGAAGAGGTCAACCGTCTGGCAGCGAAGGGCATGCCTTTCCGTGATGCCTATAAGAAGGTAGGCTTGGACATCGAAGCCGGCAAGTTCACTCATGCCAAGGAGGTGCATCACACCCACGCCGGAAGCATCGGGAACTTATGCAACGATAAAATCGAAGCCTTGATGGCCCAGGTTATGGATGGTTTCGATTTCGAGCGTGTCGCCCAAGCCGAGAAAGCCTTATTGGGGCGTTGAGCTTGTTCGTCTCACCACAGATTGCACAGATTAATAAAGGTGAATTACGCCCCTACTGTTTATCGCGTACAAATGACAACTGAAAATCCCTGTGTCCTCTGTGGTGAATAACGTGAAAAGAGCAAACATCTTGAAAGAAAATACGGAAAATGTTTGGAGTGTAAAATAAAACTCCCTACATTTGCACCCGTAAACGCGGAAATAGCTCAGTTGGTAGAGCACAACCTTGCCAAGGTTGGGGTCGCGAGTTCGAGTCTCGTTTTCCGCTCTTGTTCTTTGAATAGGATGCCCGGATGGTGGAATCGGTAGACACGAGGGACTTAAAATCCCTTGGCCAGTGATGGCTGTGCGGGTTCAAGTCCCGCTTCGGGTACGAAAGACGCTTCATGACTGACAGGTTGTGAAGCGTTTTTTGTTTATCCGCAAAGGAAAATCTGGAAATGTTACAGACAGGTACCGGTAGAGAGAACATTCGCGCCGGGCAAACATAAAAAAGAGGCAATTTCAATTCTTATTTTGAAATTGTCTCTTTATGTGTGGAGCATACCGGACTCGAACCGGTCACCTCGACACTGCCAGTGTCGCACTCTAGCCAGATGAGCTAATGCCCCTTTCTGCGTGCAAAGATAAGAGTATTTCTTGTATATTCCTTATTTTCCCATTGTTAAAAATCCTTGTTTTATTGATTTTATGGATTGTTATCGGTCGAAATGTTCTTCTATCCATTTTCCAGTCACTTCCTTGATTGGCAAATAATCGAGGGTGTGATTTACACAGGCTATATTTTGAGCATGTTGAAGCACTGTATTTATGTCGTGGCTTACTAAGATAATGGCGTGTTCGCGGTTGATTTCTTCCAGCAGTGTATAAAGATGTGTTTCGAATCGCTTGTCAATATATGTATTCGGTTCATCTAATATTAAAATTTGCGGATTCGAGACCAAGGCACGTCCCAGCAAGGCACGTTGCAGTTGTCCGCCACTCAGTTGCCCGATAGGACGTTGCTCTAATCCTTCCAGTCCCACGCGGGAGAGCATGGCACGCACTTTTTCATGTTGCGCTTTTGTGAAGGAACGGAAGAGGGATTTCTGCTTGTTTAGGCCGGAAAGTATCACATCGTATACCGATATGGGAAATTTTTTATCTATCGAGGTATATTGTGGCAAGTAGCCCATGCTGAGTTCGGAGGTCTCTTTGCCATTCTGATAAAAACGAATACTTCCCGACAGAGGATGAAGCAATCCCAAAATGAGTTTGACCAGCGTTGTCTTTCCGCCTCCATTGGGTCCTATGATGCCTATGAAGTCTTGTTCGCAGACAGTAAGGTTTATATCTTCCAGCACTGGTTTGCGGTCATAGGCGGCACAGATATGTTCTAATTGGATAAGAGGAAATGAAACTGTCATGGCATTTCATCGGATTTGGATAACGTGCGAGCTATATGCAACATTTCTTCTTCCCATCTGTAGCTCAGCGGGTTGATGCGGATGAGGGACAAATTTAGTTCACGGGCTATTGCTTCCGCATTGCGTGTATCAAACTCTTTTTGTACGAAGATGGTCCGTACATTTTCTTTTTTACATCGGTTGATTAATGTCTTCAGTTGGGCGGGCGAAGGTTCTTTGCCTCCTTCTTCGATGCTGATTTGTGTCAATCCATAATCGCGTGCGAAATAAGAGAGTGCAGGATGGTAAATCAAGAACGTGCGTTCACCGCCGTTCAGGTAAGCCAATATTTTTTCGTCTATCTGCTTTAGCCTAGTACCCAGCCGGGTCATGCGGGTCATGTAATATTCTTTATTTTCCGGGTCTATTTGGCAAAGTGCCCGGCAAATGTTGGCTGATATTGTATAAGCATTACTGATGGAACTCCATGTATGCGGCTCGACACCTCCTGCATGGGGATGCTCTGTTTTTTCTTCTTCGTGTATCAGGGTAACGCCATCCGATAAGTTAAAAAAAGGGACGTTTGGGGCATTTTGCTTTAATTTATCAGCCCAAGCGAGTTCATAGCCGATGTATCCGGCACGCAGGAAGGCGCGGCTTCGGCTCAGTTCGACCAATTGTTGTGGAGTAGGATCGTAAGTTTCCGGGCTACTGCCTTCGGGTACCATACTGATTATATGGAAATGCTCGCCCGCAATGGATTCAGCAAAATAACGCAAGGGTTCGATACTGACGGTAAGTATCGGTTTCTCCTCGGCAGGCTTCTGCGTTTTACTTCCTCCACACGCAGTAAACAATAGGATAAGTAAAAAAATGATGTACGTTTTCATGTGTCTGTTTCTTGTTTGTGTTGCAAAAATACAGAATCTTGTTCAGATATGCGAACAAAACAGAAAAGAATGCGTACTCTACGAAATGTTGGATAATAAATTCCATTTTTTCAGAAGCTGTTTTGAATTTATCGTGCGATGATTTGGGATGAGTTTTTGAGGCATTTTCGCTTCTGTGATGAGGAAGATAGCGGGCTATCTGACAAAGAACAGGAGCGAAAAGGACCCAAAAATCGCCCAAAGCACGCACGAAAACGGATACATCAAACCAAGAAAAACTTTTTGGAGAAATTCAAAACAGCTTCTCATTGTTTACGCTATTTCCATTTGCAGCTAAACAAAATAAGGCGTATTTTTGTTTTATACTTTGAATGGTGTGAAATTGTACTTTAATATGGAATGCACACTGCCGGTGTCACTCCTGTTGTCAGTGCCACTCATGATTACAAATCCGGCATGACAAGCAAGCATCGTTCTCTCCGGCATATAGCTGCATCGGTTGTAAGATTAATAATCTTACAGCGTGAAGATTAATAATCTTTCGGCATGAAGATTAATAATCTTACAAGCAAGGCAGTCATGCGTTTCTTATTTTTTACACAATAAAACAGTAAATTTTATGAGTAATCCGATGATGAAGACTTTCGATTATGCATTCTTGAGCTTTTTGAAACATCGTGTCAATGGTGGTATGGTGCTGATGGTTGTAGCCGTGCTGGCAATGGTGATAGCCAATTCGCCATGGGCGGAAGCTTACCATGCCTTTTGGAATTATCCTGTAGCTTTACAGGTAGGCGGATTCAACCTGTTCAGCCATCACAGTGAACCTCTGACGCTGATGGCGTTCATCAACGATGCCTTGATGGCGGTATTCTTCTTTTCCGTGGGATTGGAAATCAAGCGTGAAGTGCTGGTAGGCGAACTTTCCAGCCTGCGCCAGGCGTTGCTTCCCATCATCGCAGCGGTGGGAGGGATGATTGTCCCCGTGGCGATTTATTTTGCGATGACCGCCGGAACGCCTGCCGAAGGAGGCCTGGCGGTACCCATGGCGACTGATATCGCATTTTCCTTGGGCGTGTTGAGCCTGTTCGGTAAGCGTGTGCCCCTGAGCCTGAAGATTTTCCTGACCGCCTTTGCCGTAGTCGATGACATTGGAGGCATTCTGGTTATCGCCTTTTGCTATACGTCTCATTTAGCTGGAGGATATTTGCTGGCTGCGGTTGCGGTTCTTGTTATCCTGCTGATAGCTAACCGGATGCAGGTTATGTCGCGCACGTTTTATTGCGTGGCAGGTATTGCGGTGTGGTATCTTTTCCTTCAGTCGGGCGTGCATGCTACGATTGCAGGTGTGCTGGTGGCGTTCACGATTCCTTCCATCCCGTGCCTGAACGTGAAGAAATACATCACGCGCATCCGTGAGAACATTGCCGAATTCCCGCATTTCGACAAGAGCAGTATTCTTCTTACTCCGAATCAGATAGATGCATTAAAAAGTATTGAGTCGGCTTCCGACAAGGTGATTTCGCCTCTCCAGTTTATGGAAGACCGTATGCATGGAATGGTGAACTACCTGATTATGCCACTTTTCGCCTTTGCCAATGCAGGCATTACGCTTTCGGGAGGAGGCGGAGAGATAGCCGGCATAGTGACGTATGCCGTAGTATTAGGTTTGGTAGTGGGTAAGTTTGTGGGGATTTATTCCTTTACGTGGTTGGCTGTACGCTTGCGTGTCACTTCTTTGCCGCAAGGGATGAACTGGCGGAATACAGCGGGAGTGGCATTATTAGGCGGTATTGGCTTTACCGTTTCGCTTTTTATTGCCAATCTTTCCTTTGGGGCAACTGATGAGGTATTGCTGGGTCAGGCAAAGTTAGGAGTGCTGGCAGGTACGGTATTGGCAGGCATCCTGGGGTATGCGATGCTTAAACTGACATTGCCGAAAGCAGATAGTGCCGGAGCAGATAATCCTGACGTTTCATAGCCCCAACCGCCATTCTGATAAGATTGTACTTTGCTCGATATGATGTTATACATTTCGTTGATATTATCATTGAATACGGAACACTACACAGAATGCACGAAGAAATCCAGAAAAAAATATAAAAAATGAATGTCCGCAAACTGTCAATACATCCCCCTGAAAAATGAATATATACTACATCGGCAAATACAGTATTTCAACTCCGGCGGATTGACTAATTGCGGGCATTCATAAAAAGTTTTTAGGCTTAATGTGCCGTTTTCGGGCGTGATCAGGTGTGTTTGGGAATCATTCTAAATCGCCAAGCGATAAATTCAAAACAGTTTCTATAAAAAAACGAAAAACTATCCTACTCTTACCTGCCCTGCGGTGAAATTCACTATCTTTGCGGCAATTATACAAAAATGAAACCTTAAGAATGAAACAGTACAACAAGATCAACAATCTGGTAGGCTGGTTCGCTTTCCTTGTTGCAGCATTTACTTACTGCATGACTATCGAACCTACTGCCAGCTTTTGGGATTGTCCCGAGTTTATCACCACCGGATACAAACTGGAAGTAGGCCATCCCCCTGGCGCACCTTTCTTTATGCTGACAGCCAACTTGTTCAGCCAGTTTGCCAGCGACCCATCGCAAGTGGCGGTCATGGTAAATATCATGAGCGCATTGATGAGTGCAGCATGTATCCTGTTCCTGTTCTGGAGCATTACGCACCTTACTAAAAAACTGATTTGTCCCGAAGAAAAAGAAATGACAACCGGTAAGCTTATTGCCATCATGGGTGCGGGACTGGTGGGTGCACTGGCTTATACATGGAGCGATACTTTCTGGTTCAGTGCCGTAGAAGGTGAAGTATATGCTTATTCCAGTCTCTTTACCGCCGTAGTGTTCTGGTTGATTCTGAAATGGGAAAACCGTGCTCACGAAGCTCACAGCGACCGTTGGCTTATCCTGATAGCCTATCTGACGGGTTTGTCAATCGGAGTCCACTTGCTGAACTTGCTTTGTATTCCCGCCATTGTACTGGTATATTATTATAAAAAGAATCCCAATGCCAACCTGAAAGGAAGCTTGATGGCACTGGTTGGTTCGATGATACTGATAGCCGTAGTACTTTATGGTATCGTACCGGGCATCGTGAAAATAGGTGGTTGGTTCGAACTGCTGTTTGTCAACAGTTTGGGATTCTCGTTCAATACCGGACTTATTATTTATATCATCCTTTTGGCGGCCAGCCTTATATGGGGTGTATACGAAAGCTATACCGTACGTAGCCGGAAACGGATGAACATTTCTTTCCTTACCACTGTAGGATTGTTGGGTATCCCCTTCTACGGACATGGATGGAGCAGTGTGCTTATCGGCATTATCGTACTGGCGGTTCTGGCATTGTACCTGTTTGCCAAACTTCCTGAAAAATATCAAGTCAGTGCCCGCACGCTTAATACTTCCTTGCTTTGCATGATGATGATGGTGGTGGGATATTCTTCATACGCCGTTATCGTTATCCGTTCATCGGCAAATACGCCGATGGATCAGAATTCGCCTGAAGACATTTTTACCTTGGGCGAATACTTGGGACGTGAACAATACGGTACGCGCCCACTTTTCTACGGACAGACGTATGCTTCGAAAATGGCACTCGAAGAAGTCGATGGGGGCTGTGTATATGCCATGACAGAAGGTGCACCTGTCTATCAGCGTAAAGAAAAAGAGCGTCCGGACGAGAAAGACAGTTATGAAATCGTACGCCACAAGAGCGAATACAAGTATGCACAAAACATGATATTCCCTCGCATGTATAGTTCGGATCATGCAGCGGCCTACGAAAGTTGGTTAGGAGGTGTAGAAGGTCGTCAGGTCCCATACGACCAGTGTGGGGAAATGCTGATGGTGAAGATACCTACCCAATGGGATAACATCAAGTTCTTCTTCATCTACCAGTTGAATTATATGTATTGGCGTTACTTTATGTGGAACTTCGCCGGACGGCAGAACGATATTCAAGGTCAGGGCGAAATCGAGCACGGCAACTGGATTACCGGTATTTCGTTCATCGACAAGATGTTGGTGGGTGACCAAACTTTATTGCCAAGCGATTTGAAAAATAATAAGGGGCACAACGTGTTTTATTGTTTGCCTTTGATACTGGGACTAATCGGCTTGTTCTGGCAAGCCTATCGGGGCGAACGGGGCATCCAGCAGTTCTGGATTGTATTTTTCCTGTTCTTTATGACGGGACTTGCCATTGTGCTTTACCTGAACCAGACACCGCAACAACCACGTGAACGTGACTATGCATATGCAGCTTCCTTCTATGCTTTTGCCATCTGGATAGGTCTGGGAGTAGCAGCTATCGCCGAATGGCTAAAGAAGAAGTTAGGCGAGAAACCATCGGCTATTCTTGCCGGCGTGGTATGTCTGCTTGTTCCTTTACAAATGGTAAGCCAGACATGGGATGACCACGACCGGAGCGGACGTTATACGTGCCGCGACTTCGGACAAAACTATTTAAATTCCGTGCAAACCGATGGTAAACCGATAATTTTCACCAACGGTGACAATGACACATTCCCCTTGTGGTACAATCAAGAGACCGAAGGTTTCCGTACGGATGTGCGTGTATGCAACTTGAGCTATCTGCAGACCGATTGGTACATCGACCAAATGCGTCGTCCGGCATACGACTCACCTTCCGTTCCTATAGACTGGGAGCGTATCGACTACGTACAAGGACACAACGAAGCGGTTTATGTACGTCCCGATGCAATGGAAACTATCAACAATTATTACAAGCAATATCCCGAAGAAGCGAAGAAAGAGTTCGGTGACAATCCATACGAACTGAAGAATATCCTGAAATATTGGGTACGTTCGCCGAAGGAAGGCTTGCAAATGATTCCGACGGACAGCATTGTCATCAAGCTGGACAAAGAAGCAATTAAACGTTCGGGTATGCTTACTCCCGATTCGATTCCTGATTATATGCACATCTCACTGAAAGGCAAACGCGTACTATACAAAAGCGAACTGATGATGCTGGAAATGCTTGCCAATACCAACTGGGAACGTCCGATGTATATGGCGATTACCGTAGGTCAGGAAAATCATCTGAACCTGACTAATAACTTCCTGCAAGAAGGTTTGGCATACCGCATCACTCCGTTCGACAACGCCAAACTAGGACGGCGTATTGATTCGGAAAAGATGTACGATAACCTGATGCACAAGTTCAAATTCGGCGGCATTGATAATCCGGATATCTATTTGGATGAAACCGTGCTCCGTATGTGCGATACGCACCGCCGTATGTTCGTTCAATTGGCTTCCCAATTGATAAAAGAAGGCAAGAACGACAAGGCATTGGAAGTTCTTGATTATTGCGAAAAAGTGATTCCGAGCACTACGGTGCGCCATGACTACATCTACAGCAGTTCGAAAGAAATGGCGGATGATTACGCAAAACTGGGTGAAACTGGGAAAGCAGAAAATATCCTCTGCCAGTTAGCGCAAAATTCGGTAGAATATGCTGCTTGGTATATGAGCCTTGACGATATACGTTTGGCCAGTTCGTACGAAGAGTGCATACGCCACTATACCATCTTAGACGATGTCTGCAAAGCGCTTGAAAAGTTGAAGGATGAAAACGGTAAACCACTTGAATCGGCAACTAGCTACCGTCATCAGTTCGACCAGCTATATGGCTTGCTGGAAAACCGTATAGGAAAAGCTAATCCGGCTCATGAATAGTTTATAGTTAACAATTAACAGTTAACAATGAATAGTTAGCAACAGTTATGCAACAAGCCTGTTATATACTATTCATTGTTGACTATTAATTACTTTCAAAATACTGTTATGCTTATCGAACAACCTCCCTTATTGCTTCGATGGATTTATCCACGTGCTTTATGGCGTATGGATAAAAATGAAAAAGCTGTTTATCTGACTTTCGATGATGGGCCTATCCCCAACATCACACCTTGGGTACTCGACTTATTAGACAAATATAACATCAAGGCTACCTTTTTTATGGTGGGTGATAACGTACGTAAGCACCCTGAAGAATTCCGTATGGTAGTAGAACGAGGCCATCGTATCGGGAACCATACTTTCAATCATATTCGAGGCTTCGAATATCTGAGCCAGAATTATCTGGCAAATACCGACAAGGCAAATGAATACCTGCATACAGATCTTTTCCGTCCTCCTCACGGCCATATGCGCTGGGTGCAATATCATGTATTGAAAAAGAAATACCGCATCGTGATGTGGGATCTTGTCACCCGTGACTACAGCAAGCGTCTTACCGGTCCGCAAGTGCTTGCCAAGGTCAAAAAATATGTCCGAAACGGTTCCATCATCACTTTCCACGACTCTATCAAGTCTGAGCCGCGCCTGAAGTATGCCTTACCCCGTGCTATCGAATGGCTGTTGGCACAAGGCTACACATTCAAAGTATTCGAATAACACGGTCGCAGAATATTGTGGTGATGCTCATTCCCCCGTTATTGTAGTAGCCCATCTGTTCGCATGAAGCGAACAGGAGGCTTCATTTTATCAGAAACAGACATACGCTTTTCATCCTATAACTTGATTGTCCTATTACCGTGTTGTTCAGGGATTGTATTGTGAAATGCCATTCGTTATCATGTCTGTATGAATCTTTGCATTCCCATTGAGGCTTCAATAATAAAGATAGCGCACCGATGGAGGAATTGGGTGTCAAGAAGCGATTGACACACCTACATCGGTGCCGCATTTTAGTTTTCAGAGCGTAAGTATTCCACCAGCTGCTGCACGGCACGGGCACGGTGGCTGATTTTATTCTTTTCTTCGTTTCCCATTTCGGCAAATGTCTCGGCATAGCCTTCGGGCTGGAAGACGGGGTCGTAGCCGAAGCCTGCGGTGCCGCGGCGTGCTTCGATGATGTTGCCCTGCACGATGCCTTCGAACAGGTGCTCCTTGCCGCTTTCGATGAGGCAGATGGCGGTGCGGAAGCGGGCACGGCGGTTTTCCTTTCCTTCCATTTCGGAAAGCAATTTGCGCATGTTGGCTTCCGAGTCATGTCCTTCGCCTCCGGCATAGCGTGCTGAATAGATGCCCGGTGCGCCGCCGAGGGCTTCCACTTCCAGTCCCGTATCGTCGGCAAAGCAATCCATGCCGTAGTTCAGGTAGATGTATCCGGCTTTCAGGCGGGCGTTTCCTTCGAGGGTATCGGCGGTTTCAGGAATATCGGCGTGACAATCGATGTCGTTCAGGCTCAATATTTCCAGCTTGTCGCCGAGGATGGCGCGTATCTCTTCGAGCTTATGCGCGTTGTTGGTTGCAAAAACGAGTTTCTTTTTCATTGCGTTGGTGGGTTTATTTTTTAGGAGTTAAGAAGTTAAGGAGTTAAGAAGTTAAGCCAATACTTTAGATAACAAATCACAAACAAAACTATTGACTTAACTCCTTAACTCCTTTATTTCACTTTCAGCTTGTCGAATCCTTCTCCGTATACGCCTACGACGTTGCTTTGCGAGATGAAAGCGTTGGGGTCGATGTCTTTCACGAGGCGGAAGATGTCGAGCGACTGGGTCTTTTTTGCCAGTACCACTACTACCTTGATATTCTGTTTGCTGTACCATCCTTGCCCGTCAAGCAGGGTGACACCGCGGTCTATCCGGGTGGAGATGCCTTCGGCTATCTCTTCGTACTTGCGCGAGAAGATGAGGAACTGCACCGACTGGCGTGCGCTGTTGATGACATAATCAATCACGATGCTCATGATGAAGAGCACGCAGAAGCCGAAGAGCACGCGCCGCCAGTCGTGGAAGATGAAATAGCATGACGAGATGATGACGATGTCGCAATACATCATCATGCGTCCCAGCGTCACGTCCTTGTATTTATTGATAATCCAGGCGATGATGTCGGTGCCGCCCGTGCTTCCGTTGTTGCAGAACACGATGCCGATACCGAATCCAAGCATGCCGGCTCCGATGACACATGCCATGAAGTCTTGTCCCGGTCCGAGGAGTTGGGGCAGGTGTCCGGCATCGTCTTTCAGCAGCCACTGGAAGAGCCAGAGCAGGAAGGTCAGCATAAAGATGGCATATACGGTCTTTACACTGAACTTCGGTCCCAGTATTTTCAGGGCAAAGCCTAAGAATATGGCATTGATAATGAAGTAGGATACTTGTATCT
Source organism: Bacteroides sp. An51A (assembly GCF_002161565.1). Lineage (NCBI taxonomy): Bacteria > Pseudomonadati > Bacteroidota > Bacteroidia > Bacteroidales > Bacteroidaceae > Bacteroides > Bacteroides sp. An51A. The sequence goes on along the minus strand of NZ_NFIC01000001.1, from coordinate 479,225 downwards.
CTACTCCTGTGGCGTAATAGATAATGGCGGAAATACCCGTCACGCCTCCCGTCGTAATCTGGTAGGGGAGCAGGAACATCGCCCAGCCCAGCGCATAGAGTACCAGCCCGAACGTAATGGCAAGGTAATCTTTCGACTCGCGGCTTATCTTCTTGATTAATGCTAACTCCATAGATAATTGGTTTAAACGCAGATTAACGCGGATTGACGCAGATTTTTTTATTTTTAATCTGCGGAAATCTGCGTTAATCTGCGTTTCTTTTATTTATAACACGATGTTTACGATTTTCTTCGGCACGATGATGACCTTCTTCGGAGTCTTGCCTTCAATCCATTTCTGCGATTGCTCTTCCGCCATTACCGCTGCCTGTATGGTATCGTTGTCGGTATCCGCAGGGAATTCCATGGTGAAACGTGCTTTCCCGTTGAAAGAGATGGTATATTTCACCGTGTCTTCCTTCAGGTAGTCTTCGTTCCATGCAGGCCATTGGGCATCGCATACGGTGGTGCCGTGTCCCAACGCTTCCCAAAGCTCTTCGGCAAGGTGAGGCGCGAAGGGAGCAAGCAGGATGACGAGGTCGGTCAGCACTGCCTTGTTGCGGCTCTTCAGCGCGGTCAGTTCATTGACACAAATCATGAAGGCACTGATAGAGGTATTGTATGAGAAGACCTCGATGTCGCCCGTAACTTTCTTTATCAGTTTATGGATAGACTTCAGTTCTTCTTTCGTAGCTTCGCCTTCCGTAGGCAGGAACTCGCCCTGACGTCCGTAGAACAGGTTCCAGAGTTTCTTCAGGAAGCGGTGCACACCGTCGATGCCGTTCGTGTCCCAAGGTTTCGACTGCTCTACCGGACCCAGGAACATTTCGTACATACGCAGGGTGTCGGCTCCGTATTTCTCGACAATCATGTCGGGGTTCACCACGTTGTACATCGACTTGCTCATCTTCTCTACCGCCCAGCCGCAGATGTACTTGCCGTCTTCGAGGATGAATTCGGCATCGTGATATTCGGGACGCCAGTTCTTGAAGGATTCGATGTCGAGCACGTCATTGGTCACGATGTTCACGTCTACGTGTAAAGGTGTCACGTCGTATTGGTCTTTCAGGCCGAGAGAGACGAAGGTGTTGGTATCCTTGATGCGGTATACGAAGTTGCTCCGTCCCTGAATCATGCCTTGGTTCACCAGTTTCTGGAACGGTTCTTCCTTGACACTTACGCCGAGGTCGAACAGGAACTTGTTCCAAAAGCGGGAATAGATAAGGTGCCCCGTAGCATGTTCGGTACCGCCTACGTAGAGGTCTACGTTCTGCCAGTAGCGGTCTGCCTTTTCCGATACCAGTGCTTTATCGTTGTGCGGGTCCATGTAGCGCAGGTAATAGGCACTCGAACCGGCAAAGCCCGGCATGGTATTCAGTTCGAGCGGGAATACATGCACGTTGTCTATCTTCGTATTCTCTACCACTTCGCCTTTCTCTACATCCCAAGCCCATTTTGTAGCGTGTCCCAATGGAGGCTCGCCAGTTTCGGTAGGCAAGAACTTGTCGACTTCGGGCAATTCCAGCGGAAGCTTGTTTTCGTCAATCATGTAAGGCATGCCGTCCTTGTAATATACCGGGAACGGTTCGCCCCAATAACGCTGGCGCGAGAAGATAGCGTCGCGCAGGCGGTAGTTCACCTTTACACGTCCCAAGTGGTGTGCTTTCACATATTCCTTGGTAGCGGCGATGGCTTCCTTAATGGTCAGGCCGTTCAGGTTCAAGTCGCAATAAGGCGTTACACCGGCTTTCGGCGAATTGCATACGATACCTTCCTTGGCATCGAAGCTTTCTTCGCTTACGTCACATCCTTCTACCAGCGGAACGATGGGGAGGTTGAAATGCTTGGCAAAAGCATAGTCGCGGCTATCGTGTGCCGGTACCGCCATAATGGCTCCGGTTCCGTAGCCAGCCAATACATAGTCGCTAATCCAGATAGGTACGGCATCGCCCGTGAAAGGATTGATGGCATACGAGCCGCTGAATACACCCGTCACACGGCGGTCAGAGATGCGTTCGCGTTCGGTACGTTTTTTGGTACGGTCCAGATAAGCTTCCACTTCGGCACGCTGTCCGTCGGTAGTGACTTGCGGAACCAGTTCGCTTTCGGGAGCCAGTACCATGAAGGTCACGCCGAACATCGTATCGGCACGGGTGGTGAAGATGGTAAATTCGAGGTCACGGTCTTTCACTTTGAACCGCACTTCCGTACCTTCCGAACGACCTATCCAGTTGCGTTGGGTTTCTTTCAAAGAGTCGGTCCAGTCGATGTGGTCCAGTCCGTCAAGCAAGCGTCCTGCGTATGCCGACACACGCAGGCACCACTGGCGCATCTTCTTCTGCACTACGGGATAGCCTCCGCGTTCGCTTACACCGTCTACCACTTCATCGTTTGCCAGCACCGTACCCAGTTGCGGACACCAGTTTACCATGGTTTCGCCCAGGTAGGCGATGCGGTAGTTCATCAGCGTTTCCTGTTGCTGCTTTTCGCTCATTGCCTTCCATTCGTCGGCGCTGAAGCTCAGTTCTTCCGAGCAAGCTGCGTCCAGCCCTTCGGTACCCTGCTTTTCGAAGTGCTCTATCAGTTTTTCGATGGGTTGTGCCTTGCCGCAGGTGTTGCAATAGAAGCTGTTGAACATTTTCTGGAAAGCCCATTGCGTCCAGTGGTAATACTTAGGGTCGCAGGTACGCACTTCGCGGTCCCAGTCGAACGAGAATCCTATCTTGTCCAGCTGCTCGCGGTAGCGGTTGATATTGTTCTGGGTTGTGATGGCAGGATGCTGCCCGGTCTGGATGGCGTATTGTTCCGCCGGAAGCCCGTAGGCATCGTATCCCATCGGGTTCAGCACATTGAAGCCTTGCAGGCGTTTGTATCTTGCGTAGATGTCGCTGGCGATGTATCCCAGCGGATGGCCTACGTGAAGTCCCGCTCCCGAAGGATAAGGGAACATGTTCAGCACGTAGAACTTCTGTTTCGATTCGTCTTCGGTAACCTGGTAGGTTTTCTGTTCTACCCACTTCTGTTGCCATTTCTTTTCGATCTCTCTGAAATTATATTCCATGATGATATTGTGTTGTGATTTTGATTTTACACCTTATATTATAAGCTGCGCAAAGATACAAAGAAATCCTTTATTTGCAACGAATGAAGGGCGGAAGAGTTTGAAGTGAGGGAAAGAAACGAGAATACCGGTCAGTTGTCTGAAGATTGTTGCATCATTGCTTTGCGGCTTTCCACTTCTTTTTCTAATGCGGTGAACCAATTTTGGTAAACTTTCGGCTTTGTTACAATGCTGTTGGTGACGGTTTTGGTTTCTGTTTGCGATTCGCCTATCAGGTCTGATGAAACATAGCCTTGATAAAGGGTCAGTTTCACTTCAGTCAGGTCATCCCGCAATTTTTGAATGAAAAACGATGCTTGGGCAGTAGAAGATTCCGTAGCACTGCCAAAAAGGATTTTAGAGACAATGGCGAGATTATCGTCTTCCTGTCTGGATGCGATGATGAACCCGGTCGTTTTATCGGCATCGGTTATCAGGAAACCTTGAGATTGCACAAGCGATACAGTCGAAGAAAAGACCAGATCATAATTTTCATTGATGTGTGTTGTGGTCATGGCCTTGATTTCTTCTGGAGTCAAGCGTTTGAATGTTCCGCACGAAATCAATAAAAAGCTTGTCAGGAAAAGGAGCGTTATTTTTTTCATAAGCAGGTAAATGGTAAAAGTTCAGTTTTTCAGTTTCGGTTTCTCATCAGTACAAAGATACAAAAATATAGAAGACAAGCGTTTCTATCGGTTAAGAATTTTGTTGATAAATGGTAAATAAACAGTTGAAAAACTTGTTGAAACCTTCTTATAGGTGTTTATAGCTTGTGGATAACGTCAAGTGGAATGTGTGGATAAATTGCTTCTTATGCATGCTTCAGAAGCATGTGTTGCATAAGGAAGCTGTAGTTTCAGGGAGTTTTAACAGGTTAAAACGGCAGTTTTATCATGGTGAAACTATAGTTCTTACCAGTTAAAATACTTGAAATAACTGCTTGCTTTGCCGGATGTGTATAGCCTTGTGCGGAAAGGGATTGGCAGGTTGTTGGTATTTTGACAATATCTTTATGCACATGTTTGCTTATGTGTGTACTTTTGTTTATATTTACCCTCGTGAATGTAAACGAACAAGAGGCTTTATGAAATCTCATGATATGGCTTACGTAGCCTGTTTCCTTATCGGCTTTGTGATGCTGGCGCTGGGAATAGGCGGCTTCATTTCGCTGGGCATGATAGTGAAAGACTGGAATCCTGCCCGCGGAGTAGTGGAACGGATAGAGTCGGAACGGGTGTACAAGTACCGCAAGATGCGGTGGGAACATCGTGTCGATGTGCGCTACGAAACGGTGGAGTTCGGCGAGATGTACACCTCAAAGGAAGTCTATCTGACGTTCGGCATACGCGAAGGAGGGGAGATTGCCTTGCTTTACAATCCGGAATATGTGCGTGAGGTACGTTTCCCCGTACATGAAGGCTGCTTGCACGGGTTCTTCAGTGTGGGCGGGCTGGGCATCGCATGGATAGGCTTCGTGTTGCGCAAGGAAAAGCGGAAAGGCACGAAAGCATCGTAGATGTTGTAAAAGAGGATAATGCCGGGCACTTGTCCCGTACTGGCTCGGTTCAACTATGGAAGAACGAGCCACGGCAGACGGCATCGAAAAGCCCGAAAACAAGATGCCGGAAGAAAACGGTGCAGACTGAGTAGGCCAGACAAATGTTTTCCGCTTTTTCCCAATATCCTTAAAGAAGCTTAACAGATAGGTATTCGTACCCGATTTATTTGTTATTTTGCACCAAATTAGGGAATAAAGTGAACAGACTGCATATAGATACGTGCCCGTTATGCGGCAAAGACCAACTGGAGAAGGTGATGACTTGTACCGATCACTATGCCACAAATGAACCGTTCGACATTTGCCGGTGTGCATCGTGCGGATTCCTTTTCACGCAGGATGTGCCCGATGAAAGTGAGATAGGACGTTATTACGAGTCGCCCGATTATATTTCGCATACCGATACGCGCAAGGGACTTGCTAACCGGTTGTACCATTGTGTGCGTCAATACATGTTGCGCCGTAAGGCACGACTTATCAAACGGTGTTGCGGACTGAGCCGGGGGCGTTTGCTTGACATCGGCACAGGAACAGGGTATTTTCCTCACTTTATGTCTGGACGCGGATGGCGGGTTTCGGCTATCGAGAAAAGTCCGCAGGCAAGAGTTTTTGCGCGTGAACATTTCGGATTGGAAGTGAATGCTCCTGAAGCTTTGCCGGCATACGAAACCGGTTCATTTGACGTGGTGACATTATGGCACGTAATGGAGCACCTGCAGAATTTAAATGAAACGTGGGAGAGGATTTATTCCCTGCTGAGCGACCGGGGTATTCTGGTTGTAGCTGTACCTAACCCAACTTCGTTTGACGCCCGTTTTTATAAGGAAATGTGGGCGGCATATGATGTGCCGCGTCATTTGTGGCACTTTGCTCCGTCTGTCATACAGCAGTTCGGAGCCAAGCATGGGTTCATCTTGACCGAACGTCATCCGATGCCGTTTGATGCATTTTACGTATCAATGCTTTCGGAAAAGTATCGGAAAAGCAGTTTTCCTTTCGTAAAAGGGATGCTGAAGGGAATGGAAGCCGGTCTGGCTTCATTAGTGAAAAAGGAACGGAGCAGTTCGATGATATATGTGTTTCAGAAAAAAGTGAAGGCATGAGCAAAAAATCGGGAGCATTGATAGATATGCAGTTCATTACCTCCAGCATCAGCACCATGTTGGTCCTGTTGTTGCTGGGAACGGTGGTTTTCTTCGTGCTGGCAGCAAACAACTTATCTGTATATGTACGCGAGAATATAGCTTTCTCTGTATTGATAAGCGATGATATGAAAGACCCCGACATATTACAGTTCCGGAACAGGCTGAACGCCAAGCCTTACGTAAAGCAAACCGATTATATTTCAAAGAAACAGGCATTGCAGGAGCAATCGGAAGCTATGGGAACCGACCCAGCTGAGTTTTTAGGTTACAATCCGTTTACGGCTTCTATCGAAGTAAAGCTGAATGCGGAGTATGCCAATTCGGACAGCATTGCCTGGATAAAGGACGAAATTCTTTCGGAAAAGGGTGTCATCGAAATCAACTATCCACAAGACCTGCTGGATGCGGTCAACCGTAACATCCGTAAAATCAGTGTGGTATTGCTAGGGCTTGCTGCCCTGCTTACGCTGATATCATTTGCATTGATAAACAATACCATCAGGCTTACCATTTATTCCAAACGTTTTCTTATCAATACCATGAAACTGGTAGGAGCAAGCTGGGCTTTTATCCGTCGTCCTTTTTTGGTACGTAATGTATGGGTAGGTATCCTGGCTGGAGTGATAGCCGACGGGATACTGGTTGCAGCAGCGTATGCACTGGTACGATATGAACCCGATTTGCTGGCGGTAATAACCCCTGGGGTAATGTTGGTGGTGATGGGGGCGGTATTCTTGTTCGGGGTAGTGATAACGACATTTTGTGCATGGATTTCCATTAACCGTTATTTGCGGATGAAGACCAATGAACTATATTATAATTAGGAGAAGGTAAAGAAATTAAAAGGAGAGTGTAAGTTTCATGCCATTTCCAATGGTCTCCAACTTTTTCCACTCTTCAGGTTTCTTTATTATTTCTATAAAAGAACAAATTATGGATAGAAGAAAATTTGCTTTTGACAAGACTAACTTCCTGTTATTGGCAGGAGGGATGGTAGTAATCATCATCGGTTTCTTGCTGATGTCAGGACCGGGTTCTACCGAAACTACATTCGAACCGGACATTTTCAGTGCGCGACGTATCAAGGTGGCACCGGTAGTTTGCTTTATAGGATTTATCGCAATGATTTATGGTATATTGCGCAAACCGAAAGGATAAGTTTGTTACTACTTCGGCTTGCTATTTGCAAATAGACAACTAAATATAATGTGAATCAGGAATTAAAAGTAGTTATGTTTCACAGGAGTTATCACTTTAATTTCCAGTCCGCTTGGCGGGCGATAACTGTTTCTAACTCCCTTTCAACTCCTGATTGGCATAAATAATAAATAGCTGATTGTCAAATTATCAATAAATAATGGAAGGAGATTTGAATTTATTGCAAACAATCATAATAGCGATTGTTGAAGGGTTGACCGAGTTTTTACCTGTCTCATCGACAGGGCATATGATTATAGCACAAAATGTGCTGGGGGTAGAGAGTACCGAATTTGTGAAAGCATTTACGTTCATCATCCAGTTTGGAGCTATTCTTTCGGTGGTATGTTTGTATTGGAAACGTTTTTTCCGTCTGAATCATAAACCGGCTCCCAAAGGGGCTTCAACGCTGAAACGTTTCCTGCATAAGTACGATTTTTATTGGAAATTGTTGGTTGCCTTCATTCCTGCAGCTGTATTAGGTCTGTTGTTCAGTGATATGATCGATGCTATGCTGGAAAGTGTGATTGTGGTTGCGGTAATGTTGATTGTAGGAGGCGTGTTTATGTTGTTTTGCGACAAATTGTTCGGAAATGGAAGCGAAACGACTGAACTGACCGAGAAACGTGCTTTTTGTATCGGACTGTTCCAGTGCATTTCAATGATTCCGGGCGTATCGCGTTCGATGGCCACCATTGTAGGCGGTATGGCACAGAAGCTTACCCGTAAGGCTGCTGCCGAGTTTTCTTTCTTTCTTGCCGTACCTACCATGTTTGCCGCCACGGTCTACAAGATGCTGAAACTGTTTATGGACGGTGGTACAGAAATCATCACGGCAAATATGGAGGCGCTGATTGTAGGCAATGTAGTCGCATTTGTCGTAGCAATGCTCGCCATCAAGTTCTTCATCAGCTTTGTGACGAAATACGGATTTGCAGCTTTCGGATGGTATCGTATCATTGTGGGAGGAGTAATTTTGATAATGACAGCTTTAGGATATAATTTGGAACTTGCTTGATGAACTTTAAAGAAGGAGAGGTGTTGTATTTTGATAAGCCGTACCGATGGACATCGTTTGCGCTTGTCAATAAAATAAGGTATCACGTCAGCCGCAAGCTGGGAGTGAAAAAAATAAAAGTGGGACATGCCGGGACACTCGACCCCTTGGCAACTGGGGTGATGATTGTCTGTACAGGAAAAGCAACAAAGCGTATCGAAGAATTCCAATACCATACGAAAGAATATGTGGCGACCCTACAGTTGGGAGCCACTACGCCGTCGTATGATTTGGAAAAAGAGATAGACGCCACGTATCCTACCGGACACATTACCCGTGAGTTGGTGGAAGAAACATTGCAGCGCTTTGTGGGTGCTATAGAGCAGGTGCCTCCGGCATTTTCTGCATGCAAGGTAGATGGGAAGCGTGCTTACGAACTGGCGCGTAAAGGTGATGAAGTACAACTGAAGCCCAAGACGTTGGTTATCGATGAGATTGAATTGCTGGAATGTGCACTACCCGAAATAAAGATACGCGTGGTCTGTAGCAAAGGTACATATATCCGCGCATTGGCACGCGACATCGGGGAAGCATTACACAGTGGGGCACACCTGACTGCGTTGTGTCGTACTCGCGTGGGTGAAGTGACCTTGGAAAATTGTATGAAAGTAGAAGATTTTGAAAGCTGGTTGAACCAGCAGGATGTAATAGTTGACTAAGTTTAAGTACCTGGTTGGCGGAATGTTCGAATAGGATGGGAATATAGCTCCTTACCGGTTAAAGGGGCTGAAAATATCTGAAAGCCTGTACCCGTTCAACAAGCCGCTTGGTATCTGGAATAATAATATAAGGAAAGGAGAAGAAGATGAAACTGTCACAATTCAAATTCAAGTTACCGGAAGAAAAGATTGCTTTGCATCCGGTGAAGTACAGAGACGAGTCCCGGCTGATGGTAGTACACAAGTCTACTGGTCAGATAGAACATGTTATATTCAAGGACATCCTGAACTATTTTGATGATCAGGATGCATTCATTTTTAACGACACGAAAGTATTCCCTGCCCGTTTGTATGGAAACAAGGAAAAGACAGGGGCGCGCATTGAAGTCTTTTTGTTGCGCGAATTGAACGAAGAACTCCGCCTATGGGACGTACTGGTGGATCCTGCACGTAAAATACGTATCGGAAATAAGTTGTATTTCGGCGATGATGATTCAATGGTGGCCGAGGTAATAGACAATACCACGTCACGTGGACGAACCCTTCGTTTCCTTTATGATGGTCCGCATGATGAATTTAAGAAGGCTCTCTATGCATTGGGCGAGCCGCCTCTTCCTCCTTTTATCCGTCGTCCGGCAGAACCGGAAGACACCGAACGTTTTCAAACCATCTATGCCAAGTATGAAGGGGCTGTAACCGTACCAGCTGCAGGACTCCACTTCAGCCGCGAGCTGATGAAACGTATGGAAATCAAAGGTATCAACTTGGCATTTATTACCATGCACTGCGGATTGGGATGTTTTCGCGACATTGATGTGGAAGACCTGACCAAGCACAAGATGGATTCGGAACAAATGTTCATCAAATCCGAGGCTTGCCGTATTGTAAATGAAGCAAAGGATAGCGGACACAAGGTATGCGCGGTAGGTACCAGCGTGATGCGGGCCATCGAAACGGCTACAGGCACAGACGGACATCTCAAAGAATATGAGGGCTGGACCAACAAGTTCATTTTCCCGCCCTACGATTTCGTATTGCCCGATGCAATGGTGACCAATTTCCACATGCCTTTGTCTACCATGCTGATGCTGGTATGTTCGTATGGAGGATATGAGCTGGTAATGGATGCTTATCAAGAGGCGTTGAAAGAAGATTATCGTTTCGGCACTTATGGCGATGCGATGCTGATATTGAACAAGTAATTCGATAAAGGATGGCAAATGTCTATTTGGGACTGGGTACGAATTTGGGAGACAAAGCAACCAATCTACGTACTGCTGCCAGACTGATAAATGACGAGATAGGGAAAGTGATTTCCCTATCTTCTTTTTATGAAACTGCTCCATGGGGGTTCGCTTCCGAACATAAATTTCTAAATGCAGCGGCATGTGTGGAAACCATTTTACCTCCAATGGAAGTCTTGCACCGAACCCAAGAAATCGAACGCACATTGGGGCGTACCAAAAAATCGGTCGGAGGAGTGTATCATGACCGTTTGATTGATATAGACCTGCTGTTATACGATGATGTAATCTTGTATACACCAGAACTGGTCCTGCCACATCCCTTAATGACCGAACGTGAGTTTGTTATGAAACCTTTGGTGGAGATAGCCAGTGAAACATTGCATCCGGTATTGCGAAAGACATTGGGAGAACTGTTTCTAAATGTCTGCCAACAGTCAATACATACCCCTGAAAAATGAATATATACTGTATTGGCGAATGCAGTACTATTGCGTTTTCAACGCGGTTGGATTGGCTGATGGCAGGCATTTATAAAATATTTTTGCTACAGTAATAGAAGAAAGGATAACTTTATTTAACCTTGAAATGACAACCTAAGGCATGTTTTTCCCAATAGCTTATTTTATCGGATAAAAAACTTATAAAAAAGCCTTTTTTCCCCTTTTTAGGGAAGAATCGTGATAAGAACTGCATTTTTTCTCCTTTCCCAAGTAAGATAGATAAAAATTTCCATTATTATACACGATTTTCCATTTTAAAATTCACCTTTTTTGTGGTTCTTTGCGTCTTATAAATCTTTTGTTAATAAAGATAAGAAACAGATGAAAACAACATATAAAAAATGGATATGTAAAGTGATGATTGCCGGGCCTTGAAAGGCAATACCTTTGTTTAATATAATCTTAATCACAACACTAATCAAACCTTAATAACATGAGAAAGAAAAAGTTTCTAGAAAAGGGGATCTTGCCGTTTGCACTTTTGTGTACAGTAACGGCTGTATCTCCGGCCTTAGGCTTCCAATCTCTTCGTGCTGCGACTGCTTCCCAACAGCAGGGTACGATTACAGGTTCTGTATACGATAGTAAAGGAGAACCAGTGATTGGAGCAAGTGTAGTTGTAGAAGGAACTACAACCGGTACAATAACCGACCTTGATGGTAAATTTCAGTTGAATGTAAAACCGGGTACTAAACTGCAAATTTCTTTTATCGGTTATACTACTGTAACAGTGGTGGCTAAAGAAGGAATGCGGGTAACAATGGAAGATGACTCACAGATGTTGGGTGAAGTGGAGGTCGTAGCGTATGGTACACAGAAGAAAGTGACCGTGACAGGTGCTATCTCCAGCGTGAAAGGTGATGACTTGCTTAAGTCGCCCACCGGTTCTGTATCGAATATGTTGTCTGGACAACTTGCCGGTTTAACCACCGTGCAATACTCAGGTGAACCGGGTGACGATGCTGCCAGCATCTTCGTTCGTGGTCAGGCTACATGGGAAAACTCAGCACCGTTAATCCAGGTGGATGGTGTAGAGCGTAGTATGAACGACATCGACCCGAACGAAATCGAAAGCATCACCATCTTGAAAGACGCTTCGGCTACAGCGGTATTCGGTGTGCGTGGTGCCAATGGTGTCGTATTGATTACTACCAAACGTGGTAAAGAAGGAAAAGCGAAGATTTCATTCTCTACCTCGGCAAGTATCATTGCGCCGACTAAGACACTTGAGTTGGCTAATTCATACCAGTATGCTACCTTTTATAATCAGATGCAGCTGAATGACCATCCCGAATATACAGAAGACCAACTGATGTTCCAACCGGATGTAATCGAGAAATTCCGTACAGGAAGTGATCCGATCCGCTTCCCGAACACAAACTGGGTAGATTACTGTTTGAAGGACATGACGTTGCAGACCCAGCATAATGTAAATATTTCGGGAGGTACCGACCGTATCCGTTATTTCGTATCAGCAGGTGCCTATACACAAGGAGGTCTGTTTAACGGTTTTGATTTGCCTTACGACCTTTCGTATCAGTACAAACGTTTCAACTACCGTTCGAATCTGGATATCGATGTAACCAAGACAACCACCGTATCAATGAATATTGCCGGAAACGTAAACAACGCCTGGAAACCTTATACGGGACAAGGAAGTGCCGGTATGCTATTGGAGATGTATTATGCAACTCCGTTCTCCAGTCCGGGACTGGTAGATGACAAGTTGGTATATACTACCACCGAATATGGATTGCCGTTTACCGGAGGTACAGGTATGGCATATTATGGCGCAGGTTTTATGCAGACCAGCAACAATACATTGAATGCCGATTTGCAATTAAGCCAAAAACTGGATTTCATTACCAAAGGATTAAGCTTCCGTGTCAAAGGTTCTTACAACAGTGGTTTTACATCGTATACACGCGCTACGGCAAGTATAGCAACTTATACACCGGTTTTGCAAGACGATGGTACCATTGTATATAAGAAAAGCGGTACAAATTCGCAATTGAAATACCAAGATGTCGACCCTGCGAAGTCACGTAACTGGTATATGGAAGCTGCTTTCAATTATGACCGTACGTTTGGTAATCACCACGTGACAGCTTTGGCACTGTACAACCAATCGAAGACATATTATCCGACTGAGTTCTCATCTATTCCACAAGGCTATGTAGGTTTGGTAGGACGTGCTACCTATGACTGGAAAAGCCGTTATATGGCTGAGTTCAATATCGGTTACAACGGTTCGGAAAACTTTGCTCCAGACAAACGTTTCGGTACTTTTCCGGCAGGTTCTTTCGGATGGGTCGTCAGTGAAGAAAAGTTCTGGAAACCCATCAAACCGTTTATCGGTTTTATGAAACTGAGATACACCATTGGTCTGGTAGGTAACGATAAGATTGGTGGTAGCCGTTTCATGTACACAGCCGACCCATATTACGTAAATAATACAACAGCATCGAATTTAAATGGTGGTTATAGTTATCTTTTTGGTATTAATAATGCAACAGTAAGTCCAGGTGCGTATGAGGCAGCCAAAAATAATCCTGATGTAACTTGGGAAAAATCGTTGAAACAGAACTATGGTGTAGATATGTATTTCTTAAACGACCGTTTGCAAGGTAGTTTCGATTATTATAAGGAGAAACGAACCAATATCTTGCTGAGCGACGGTACGGCTCCTTCGGTATTGGGTTTCACTTTGCCGATGGCAAATCTTGGTAAAGTAGACAGCTGGGGTTGGGAAATTTCTTTAAAATGGAATGACCGCATTGGCGATGACTTCCGTTATTTTGTCAACTTGAACCTGATGTACAATCAAAACAAGATTATTGAACGCAAGGAAGCTCCGTTGAACCAAGAATATCAATATTCAAAAGGACACCGTATCGGTTCGCGCTTGCAATACCAATTCTTCGAATACTACGATGAGAATACCACTCCGGCTCATTATCGGGAAGTGTTTGGAACAGAAATGCCGACCCAATTGGTAGAGTTGAAGAATGGTGACTGTGTATATGTAGACTTGGATGGGGATGGTGTGATTACCCCTGATGACAAGACGCGTGATTTAGGCTATACCGATGACCCCGAATACATGGCAGGTCTAAATCTCGGATTTAGCTGGAAGAACTTTGATTTCTCCATGCAATGGACGGGTGCCTGGAACGTAAGCCGCAGCATCTCAAGTATTTTCCGTAAGCCGTTTACCGACCGCAACAATGCCAATCAGGGAGGTTTGTTGGTAGCTCAAGTAGAAAATACATGGACAACGGCAAACCCGGATCCGGATGCCGAATATCCGCGTGCTACTTTCGATAATGGTGATTCGAACAACTATCAGGATTCAAATCTATGGGAAAAGGATGCCAAATATCTGCGTCTGAAGAACCTGCAGATTGCTTATAATTTCCATTTCCCTTTGATGGAACGGCTAAAGCTGAGCACTTGCCAACTGGCATTCAGCGGATACAACCTGCTGACCTTTACTCCGTATAAGTGGGGTGACCCGGAATCAAGAGCCAGCAACCAGCCGACTTATCCGTTAACTCGTACTTTTTCGCTGAGCTTGAAACTTGGTTTTTAACCCTTAATAAAAAGATAAAATCATGAAGAAACAACATAAATGGTTTTTCGCTGTTGCCGCAGGACTGACTCTGACTTCAGTTGTCTCCACATCATGTGTGGATGATATCAAGTTCGGAAGTGCTTTCTTGGAGAAAGCACCAGGTGGTGATGTGACCAGCGATACAGTATTCAATAGCCCGGAATACGTGAGACAATTTTTGAATACATTATATACCTTTCAGTATTATGGTCTTCCGTTCCGTAATTCATCGAGCGATGCTTATCCTTGTGAATCTTCCAATCCTTATGTCGGTAAGCCTGAAGCATTGACGGACTGTTATATTTATACTTATTTGTCAAGTGGTATTGTAAACAGCTATTATTATGGAACGCATACGTCAAATTATGGTCAGCGTTCAGATAAATGGGATTATTTGAAAAACCGCGTATGGCAAGCTGTTCGTTATGGTTATTTAATCATAGAAAACATCGACCGTGTGCCTGGAATGGAAGAGTCTGAAAAGGCATCCATTGTAGCACAGGCAAAGTGTATCATCGCTTCGCGTTATTTTGATACGTTCCGTCATTATGGAGGTCTGCCTATTATTGACCATTCTTTTAGCGGTACGGATGCCAGCTATGATTTGCCTCGTGCAACGGTAGAAGAAACCGTTAATTTTATGATTAAATTGCTTGATGAAGCGAAAGAAGTGTTGCCTTGGACAGTAGATAATCCACAAACTAATGCCGGTCGTTGGAATCGCGCAGCTGCAATGGCATTGAAATGTCGTATCCTGCAATTTGCTGCTTCTCCGCTTTTTAATGATGATGTAGCATATGCTGGCGGTTCTTCGGAAGCAGAAGCACAACACTTGGTTTGGTATGGCGGCTATAAGGCTGAACTGTGGACACAGTGCCTGCAAGCTTGTGAAGAGTTTTTCAATGAACTGAACGCTAATGGAGGGTATTCGTTGGTACAGTCTAAAGGAACTCGTCCGGAGGACTACCGCTTGGCTTATCGTACTTCTTATGCGGAATTGGATAGTCCTGAGATACTTATGAGTACCAGACAGTTTGGGTATGATGCCTTTAAGTCGGGTAATTATATTTGGCATCAGTGGGGTGATCCACTTGGTACAACCGATGCAAGCCGAAATGGGATTCGCCGTGGATATACTCCTACACAAGAGTATGTGGAAATGTTCCCATGGGCAGACGGTACACCCTTTGATTGGGACAAGACCGCTGCAGAAGGGCGTTTGGACGAGATGTTCATGACCGGTTCTCCGAATGGAGGTGAAGATGGAAAAAGTAACATCGTCCTGACACGTGACCCACGTTTGTATGAAGAAGCCATTGTAAACGGGCAGCCTACTGCGCTTGACTGGACGACCGGCAATATGTCGGGACGTAGTTTCGAGGCTTGGGTTGGCGGTTACGATGCGCAACAAGAGCCAGATAATCAAACCGGTTCTTTTGCTACGGGATATGCACCGATAAAATATCTGATGGGACCGGATATGCTTCGTCATTATACACAATGGGTCGTTTTACGCCTGTCTGACATGTATTTGACATATGCAGAAGCATTGTGCCAGAACAATCGTTTGGCAGATGCCATAGCACAAGTAGACATTGTACGTGCCCGTGTGGGAATGAAAGGACTGGCAGAATGCAATCCGGATAAGAACCTGACTGGCAATAAAGATGCCTTGTTGGAAGAAATCCTCCGCGAACGTGCTTGCGAACTGGGTATGGAAGACACCCGTTTCTTTGATTTGATTCGTTATAAACGTGCAGACATTTTTGAAAAACAATTGCATGGCTTGCGTATTTCCCGTACGGGTGAATTTGCCGGAGAAGGATGGTATAATGGTGATAAAACACAACCTTATCCTACACATTTTGAATATGAGAAGTATGAATTATCCAATCCGGTACGTTACTGGTGGACAAATGGTTTTGATGCAAAATGGTATTTATCACCTTTCCCGTTGACAGAAGTGAACAAAGGGTATGGCTTGATTCAAAACCCAGGATGGTAATGCGAAACACAATTATTAAAAAGTAATTCGACTTATGATAAGAAAAGATAAACTAATCATACCTGCTGCACTGTTTGCCCTTTGCACAATGCCGGGCTACGCGCAGGAAACAACAGACAGCATCGCTTCGCCGGGGAAACCGGAAAAATATGCTGACCAAGTGGTAGAGATCGGCTATCGTACCGCACAGCGTCTGGAGGAATCCACGTCATCGGTCTCTACTGTCTACAATGAAGAGTTTAACAAACGGAGTGCCAAAAATATTGGAAATTCACTTTTTGGTTACGGTACAGGTCTGATGACGTTGCAAGGGACAGGTACATACGCCAATTATGAACCAACTTTCTTTGTACGTGGCTTGCAGACACTTTCGTCTACTACTCCGTTGGTATTGGTGGATGGCATTGAGCGTGACATTACCGATATTACTCCTGAAGAAGTAGAATCGGTAACAGTATTGAAAGACGCTTCTGCCGTGGCTATTTATGGTTACAAAGGCATTAACGGTGTAGTCAATATCACCACCAAGCGAGGACAATACAATACGCGTGAAGTGAAATTCTCGTACGACCATGGATTCGAATGGCAAGCACGCCGGCCGAAGTTTGCCGACAGTTATACTTATGCTAATGCCATTAACGAGGCGTTGGCAAATGATGGTCTGTCAGCCCGTTATTCGGCAGATGAATTGAATGCTTTTCGTTCAGGAAAGTATCCCTATCTGTATCCGAATGTGGATTGGATAGGTGAGACATTCCGCGATGTGGCTTCTACTAACATTTACAATATCAGTTTCCGAGGTGGATCCGAACGTTTTCGTTACTATGCTATGGGAAACCTGACCACCAATAAAGGGTTTATAGCCAATCCGTATATGAACGATGGTTATTCTACACAAGACGAATATTCGCGTGCCAACTTGCGTACAAATCTGGATATTGATTTGACTTCGAGTACCAAACTGAAACTGAATTTGGTAGGTGTCTTGTCGGAGACCCGTGCGCCGGGTGGTAATACGAGTAGTAATACCAGTGCCGACCTTTGGGGCAGTATGATTTATAAACTTCCTTCGGCTGCTTATCCGGCACAGTTGGAAGACGGAACTTGGGGTGGTAGCTCTACATGGGCAGGCACAATGAACCCGGTTGCCGTATCACAGGATGCAGGATACACCAAATTCCACGAACGTACCTTGTATGCCGATATGACTTTAGACCAGGATTTATCTGCTATCACACCGGGATTGGGTGCCAGCTTGATGTTGGGTTATGACAATTATGCTTTGTATTACGAAGACTATTCGAAAACATTCATTTATGGAAGTGATGCAGTTTCTTCGTGGGTAGACGGTGAACCGGGCGAGCTGACCCGTTATACCGATGGTAAAGAAAGTGCACTGGGTGAAGGCTCGAAAATTACAGCCTTTACACGAGTATTTAATTTTGCCGGTACCTTATATTATAATAAGACTATTAACGAAGCGAACAAAATCTACAGCCAATTGCGTTGGGATTACGAATACCGTAATACGAAAGGTATAGACCAGACTTGGTATCGCCAGAACGTATCTTGGTATACACATTACGGATTGAAAGACCGTTATTTCTTTGATTTGACTTTGGTAGGATCTGCTTCGAACAAGCTGGCTCCGGGACATAAATGGGCTTTTTCTCCTACTGTCGGTGCGGCATGGGTTGTTTCAAAAGAAAATTTCATGCAAAACCAATCTTGGATTGATTTTCTGAAAGTACGTGCATCATTCGGTATCATCAATGCCGACCGTCTGCCGCAAGAAGACGGTTCAGATGTAACCAATTATTGGGAACAGACTTATGGGGGTGGTAGTTTCTATCCGTTCGATACCAACTACTCGCAAGGTACAACCAGTTGGGTGTTAGGACGTCTGGCTTCGCTGAACTCTACGCATGAAAAAGCGTATAAGTATAACTTTGGTTTCGATGCCAGCCTGTTCAAGGGGCTTGACCTGACATTCGATACGTATTACGAACGCCGTTCAGATATCTGGGTTAGTTCCAGCGGTAAATATTCATCGATATTGGGCTTTACAGCTCCGTATGAAAACGGGGGTATCGTAGACAGCTGGGGCGTAGAAATCGGTGCCAATTATACGAAGAAGGTCGGTGACTTCAAGTTCAATATCGGCGGTAACTTTATGTTGGCAAAGAACAAAATTATCGAGCAACTGGAAGAACCGCGATTGTATGACAACCTGATTCAGACCGGCAATCCGGTAAAGCAGACTTACGGTTTGCAGGCCATCGGTTTCTTTAAGGATGAGGCAGATATCGCCAACAGTCCGGCACAGAATTTCGGTACAACTCTGCGTCCGGGTGACATCAAGTATAAAGATGTGAACAATGATGGCATTATTGATGATAACGATAAAGTAGCTATCGGTTACAGCACCACTGCGCCCGAAATCTACTATTCGTTCCACTTGGGAGCTGAATGGAAAGGGTTGGGCTTCGATGCCATGTTCCAAGGAACAGGACGTTATTCGGCTGTATTGAATACTACCAGCTTGTACTGGCCGTTAATCAATAACACAACGATTTCTGAACATGCATACGAAAACCGTTGGACACCGGAGAATCCGGATGCTTTGTATCCGCGTCTAAGCTCAGAAAGCAATGCTAACAACTACCAGACCAATACCGTATGGCTGGAAGACCGTTCGTTCCTGAAGCTGCGTTCGGTAGAACTGTATTATAATTTCCCGGAAAAGTGGATGAAGAAGACCCATGTATTGAGCAAAGCCAAACTCTATGTACGGGGAATCGACTTGCTCTGCTTTGATAAAATCAAGATTGCCGATCCGGAAGCATACGGAGCCACTGCACCGTTGACGCGTAGTGCCGTGATTGGTTTGTCAATCGGTTTCTAATTTATAAAAAGGAAAAAATATGAGAATCAAAAATATCATAGGAGGCGCAGCGTGTGTGGCATTGCTGAGTGCTTGTAACATGGACTACCACGAATACGCCAATTACGAAAAAGACTATTTGGCACAAAGCTATGATGAAGTGATTGGCTTGGTGACCAATATTTATAATGAGCTTGACTACGATTTCGGACAAGTGTATGGAGGCGGTATGCTGGCTTCGGCATGTGATGAAGCCGAGTATGCCTATACCAGTGGCGATGTGTGTGACTTTACCAATGGTTCTTGGAGTCCTTCCAACCCACTTTCGAACACATGGACTACAAGCTATCGTGCCATTCAAGAATGTAATCAATACCTGCAGGAATTTCAGGGATTGACATTTGACGAACTCAAACAAAATGATGATTATGAAGCGCGTATGTTCCGTTATAACAATTCATTCTATGAAGTAAGGTTGTTACGGGCTTACTTCTACTTCAATCTGATCCGTTGCTACGGTGCCGTTCCTTTCTTTACCGAAATGGTGACAGTAGACAATGTGAACAGCCTGACCCGTACACCGGCACAGGAAGTGTTCAGCTTTATCGAAGAAGAATGTGCCGAACTTGCGACTTTATTGCCTGAAGATTATACCGACTTGGGCTTGTTGGGTATTTCTCCAGCAGAAAGTGGCCGTTTGACCAGTTATGCGGCATTGGCACTGAAGGCACGTGCAGCTCTTTATGCGGCAAGTCCTTTATTCAATGAAAGCAACGACCAGGAATTGTGGCATAAAGCTGCACAGGCAAACAAGGAACTGATTGACGCTTGTGTGGCAGGAGATTTCAAATTAGGTACATACGCTGCCTTGTGGGGGACGACCAACTGGCAGAATAGTGAAATGATTTTCATGCGCCGCTATGTCAACTCGAAGGATGCTTCCGGTGCTTCCAGCGTGCTTGAAGAATACAATTATCCTATTGGTATTACCGGTGGAGGTTCGGGCAACTGTCCTTCACAAAATCTGGTAGATGCGTACGAAATGCAGGCAACTGGTTTAGGTATCAATGAAGCCGGCAGCGGATATGATCCGGAAAACCCATACGAAGGACGTGACCCGCGTTTTTCCATGACCGTGGTAAAGAACGGCGATACAGGATGGCCCTCTTATAATACAGCACCGATACAGACTTTCTACGGTGGTACTAATGGCGAACCTATTTCAGGAGCTACTCCTACAGGCTATTACCTGAAAAAGTATCTTGACCCGGCAGTCGATTTACGTGCAAATAGTACGGTTAAAAGTTCGCGTCATACGTGGATTACGTTCCGTCTGGGTGAGTTTTACTTGAACTATGCCGAAGCGGTATTCCGCTATTTGGGTTCTGCCGATGCAACTTCGGCTGAGTTCCCGATGTCGGCACGTGAAGCAGCAAGTGTTACCCGTACGCGTTCGGATGTCAATATGCCGGAATTCCCTACCGGCATGAGCAACGATGCTTTCTGGGCGAAATACCAGAACGAACGTATGGTAGAACTGGCTTTCGAAGGACATCGTTTCTATGACCTGCGCCGTTGGAAAGAAGGGGATAAGCTGAAGAGCATTACTGAAATGAAGCTTACCCAGAATGCGGACGGAACCATCACTTACACGCGTAATGAAGTGAGCCGTACTTGGGATGATAAAATGTATTTCTTCCCCATTCCGCAGACTGAAATCATGAAGAATCCTAACCTGACCCAAAACGAAGGTTGGTAAAAACAGAAATACCGCAGGAGCATATACCTGACAAGAAAGATATTGACTTTCAGGCAATATGCCTCTGCGGTACATGCTATTAATTTATCTACATAAAATGAACAGATTATTCAACATTTTTCGTTTGTCTGTTGTGTGCCTGTCGGTTGTGATGCTTGTATCGTGTCTGGACAACGATGACAACCGGCAAAGTGTTACTTTCAACAACATGGCTGTAACGGTAAGTGGTAACGAACTGGAAGGCTATCGGCTGTATACTGACTTTGATGCGGTATTGGTTCCTTCCAATTTGTCACAAATCTCGTGGCTGAAAGAAGTCAGACGGGCTGTAGTCAGTTTTGATACATCAGATGAAAGCCTTACGAATGTATCGGATTTGGAATCCGGACACACGTATGACATTGTATTGAGTGAGGCTGCAGAGATTCCTACCTACATATCCTGTGTCGATACGTTGAGCGAAGACTACCAGATATTCGGGCAAGATTCTATTGCTCTTAAGAATAAGGCTGTGCAAAGCGTCAACCAGACCGAAGGACAGTATTATATACAAAACGGTTACATGAATGTAGTTCCTACCTTCTATTTTGACCCTTATAGTGCGGTTTCTTTCCTGCTTTATTATGATGGCAACCGTGATATAGACACAACAGGAAAAAAAGCTACATTCAATCTGTATTTTGATAACAATGCACCCAATGCATGGAATACAACCTCATCGCTTATCAGCCTGCGTATGCCCGATGAAGTCTATTCCCGTTTTATCCAGACAGGACTGACAGATGACGATACCATCGATGTCTGTCTGAATGTGCGTACACAGACAGGCACCGTTACACTTGAATATAAAACCGCACTGGAAGATTTCATGCTTCCATAACCGGGTTTATGGATACAAAAGTTAGATTAATTTTCAAAGTCGCGCGAGGCAGGAGCAAGTGATTGTGTGAAGCTTCGGGCGCATTTTTTTACTCACAAACCTACTAAACCTTATAACATGAATAAACTCAATTACTTGATTGGACTGGCTTGCCTTGGAACTGTTTTTGCTTGTTCGGACAATTTACCCCTAGACAATTCTGTGACAGAACTTCCTTCTCTTCCTACTGATATAATTACTGGCGACAGACTGATGTGGGTCAGCTATGATCCTGCTCCTGACGAAGATGCCAACTCAACGACCGGTATACATGGTGCTTTAGTGAGCTGGCGTATGCTTCCTACAGATCCTGCAGGTACAGCTTTTGATATATATAAATCAACTGCAAATAATGCAGAAGAAAAGCTGAACAGCGAACCTATAACCGACTCTTCATGCTGGATTGATGAAGATGTTGACCCGACAAAGGAAAACCATTATCGCGTGACTCTTACCGGAGAGGACGAAACTTTATGTGAAACTACTTTCACTTCCCAAATGGCTCAGACGTTTTATCGTGAAATCAAATTGGATATGAATGTTCCGAATGCCTCAGTAGATTATCAACCCGATGATGTACAAGTCGGTGAACTTGACGGTGACGGATGGCCGGAAATCGTGATAAAACGTGAACCGTATGATGGTGCCAACCAAGGAGGCTGGTATGGGGGAACAACTTTGCTGGAAGCATATAAGTTGGACGGAACTTTTTTGTGGCGTATCGATTTAGGTATTAACATACGCTCAGGTTCTCATTATACTTCATTTATTTTATATGATTTTGATGGCGACGGATTGTGTGAAATTGCTTTTCGTTCATCAGAGGGAACAACTTTCGGGGATGGAAAGACAATAACCAATGAAGATGGAACGGTACATGATTACCGTATCCACTATGATGAAGTCGGTTGGTATTCAGGCAGTGCCTTGCCGACACTTTTAGGACTTATCCTCGAAGGACCCGAATATATTTCTTTATGTCGCGGATATGACGGTCGCGAAATTTGCCGTACGGATAATATTCCTCGCGGTGGAACAGGTTCGAAAGCTTCCCGTGCCCAATATTGGCAAGAATACTGGGGAGATGACTACGGCAATCGGATGGACCGTTTCTTTATTGGAGCCGCTTATCTGGATGGAATACCTGACGAGACAACAGGAACGCGTACAAGCAATCCTTCCTTAATCATTACAAGAGGTATTTACCTGAACTGGCAGGTATGGGCTTTAGATTTTAAAGATAATGAATTGGTTGCTCGCTGGCAATTTGATACAGCTGATGGACATGCGGAAAAATGGTTGGCAATGGGGGCGCATGCTTTCCGTGTAGCCGATTTGGATGAAGACGGAAAAGACGAAATACTTTACGGTTCGGCAGCCATAGATGACGATGGAGGTGAATTATGGTGTACAGGCAACGGACATGGCGATATTCTGAGTGTCGGCAAATTTATCAAAGACCGTCAGGGATTACAGGTACAAGCATCTTTTGAAGAGGAAGATACTTATAGCAATCAAGGATTGGGATATGGTTGTCAGATACTGGATGCACGTAATGGCAATCTGATTTCAGGGCATGGAGCTGGTCCCAGCGGCGATGTTGGACGTTCCATTGTGGCAGATATTGATCCGGATAGTCCAAACTTTGAATATTGGTCCAGCTTGAATACCGGCGTTTATAATTGTGCAAGTTCGGGTAATGTTCCTCTTGAAGGTGTGTCTATTCCTACAGGCATTGGCGGAGGTTCCATGTATAATGTAGCAATATGGTGGAGTGGAGAACTTACCCGTGAATTGTACGACCGGGCTTTAATTGTAAGCGCAAAAGCAAATCCGATGACCAACAAAAACCGGCTTGTCAATTTCAATACGGGATATGGAACAAATCAAGGGAATCATGGAACAAAATATAATCCCTGTTATTATGGGGATATGGTAGGTGACTGGCGTGAAGAAGTGATTTTGCCTTCAGAAGACAATACTTCAATCCGTATTTTTTCTACCAATTATCCGACAAGTTACCGTTTTACTGCATTAACCAATGACCATACTTATGACATGTCGCAAACAATGCAGAATATGGGATATAATCAGCAGACGAATATAGGCTTTTATCTGGGAGCCGACAAAGACTAAGAAGCTTTTTGGAGAAATTCAAAATAGTTTCTTAAAAGGTTGTTATTATCTTCTTCTCCCAGCGCAGATAACTTCGTCTGGTGTAAGATTAATAATCTTCCGCTTGTAAGATTAATAATCTTGCAGCCTGAAGATTATTAATCTTACAGCGGATGGACCTATATGTGTGTCTGCCGCAGCACATTTTTGATGCTGCATAAAGTATAAGAACCTGATAGAATATTACTTTATTGGAAAATTTAAACAGGCTCTAAGAATCAGATGCGTTTGCCTTGATTCAGAAGGCTTATTTCTTTTTCCGTACCGGTTTCATTTTCAATACGTCGGGGCGCATAGAGTAGTTTTTCTTTCCGTATGCGGGCTTTTCAAGCAGGCAGGGAGGGATTTCTTTTCCTTCAGCCTTGCGACGGATTACATCTTCCAACGCTGCTGCATATTCTTGGTGAATGTAAGCATCATCGCGGTCTGTCTGATTGTAGGCAATGTAGCGAAGATATTCTACGCACTTGTTAAACCACGTGTCGGGCGTGCCTGCCTTGCGGCTGTAATAGCTTGGGCGGGCGATGAATTTCAGGCGCTGAATCAGTTCCTGTTGATTGACGGTGGTGTCGGCTATCATGGCATCAATTTCAGCAGCAGCCTGGTCGTAGTGTTGTTGCTGGATGTCTTGATTGATGCGTATCAGGTTGCAATTGAATGCTTTACCATCGAAGTCGCACAACGATTCTATCTGTGACAGGTCACCATAGGTAGTTTCTTTGGCAAGTTTGGCATCCACAGCTTTTTTGCCGAACCGTTGGCAGAAATCTGCATAGTTATCAGAGACTTGTTGCAGATAAGGCGTGAATCCCGATATGGTATTGACAAACACTTCCCATACATCCGGTTCAGTCAGTTTGGCTCCTCCTTGTATCAGTTCGTCGAATGCCGTTGTCACACTTTTACGGTTGTAGATAGTATGTTGGTAGTTGATGTAGCTTACCAGAAAGCTCCGTTCCCGGTTTCCTTTCTGGTACTCTTCTAATAGATAAGGAGAGCGAGTTTTCGGGTCAAGTGCATTTTTACCGGTTTGGATGAACTGTTCCGGAGTCTGCCGGCTGCTGCTGTAGTGTACCAGTGCTTCGGTTTGTGGGTCAACGAAGATATAGGTGGGGAAGAGACGCACTCCGTATTTCTTAGCCAGTGCTATTCCTTCGCCGTTTTCAGCGTCAATCTTCAGGTTGACAAATGTGTTGTTGTAGAAATAGCCTACCGTAGGTAATGAGAACACTTCCTGTGCCATGTTCAGGCACGGACCGCACCATTGGGTGTAGAAATCGATGAAAATTAATTTGTTTTCGGCTTTGGCTTTGTTCACGGCTTCTTGCCATGAGGTATGCAGGAAGTTGATTCCTGCTTCTTGTGCCTGTACATAGAACAGGGTACACAAGGCAATGAGGGTTGTAAAAATATATTTTTTCATAACAGTGTTGGGTGAAGGAGTACGTGTCAGGTTGATACGTACTCCTTTAAAGTTAATATCCGGGGTTTTGTTCTGCCAGTTCATTCGAATTTCGTTCGCTTGAGGGGATAGCTTCTATCCGTCGGTCGATGATACGTTTATAGTATGCTTCCCCTTGGCTTGCCGAAGCTTCGCATTCTTCATCGTAATTCTCTTTCAGTATGGTGTTCAGTTGGAAGAGGCGTGTGAAGTCTGGGCGTTCCGTAAATCCGGCAAAGCGGAGCTGTGCAAACCATTCGTGCCAGTTTTCGAACGACATTTCAATCATCCATTCATTGAATATGGCATCTTCCAGTTCTTCGGCTGTTGTCGGCTGCTGGATGGTTGCACCTGCCCGCTGACGTATTTTTTCGATAGGAGCGTATGCCGTGGCGATGGAAGCTCCGGTACGGTAAAGGGCTTCGGCCTTCATCAGATACAGTTCGGCAGTGCGGCTGAAGATAATAGGCATGTTGTTGGCAGCATTCAGGAATTTCTTGACAGATTTCAGGTTGTATGCCGTAGTTCCGCGGAACTCCAGACTGTCTACGTCCGAGAAAATGGCGTTGGCACGGGGGTCATCGCCTACCAAAGCGACATATTCCTTGCTGGGTCCCCAATAGCCTTGGTTTTTCAGCGTACTGTTTCCGTATGCCGTTTCGCGGGTAGAAGTGTTTGCTGCATCGTTTTGGTCGTAAAAGCGTGCGAACAGGATTTCTTCGGATGTCGTAAATTTATCGAATACGTCTCCGTAATTGGCTTCGGGCAAGTTCTGATTGGTGTCTACCGTTTCGTCTATGACTTGTATAGCTTCCTGGTAGTTACCGCTATAGAAGAGTGCCTTGGCTTTCAGGGCCTGTGCGGCTTCGCGTGAAGCTTGGGCAGCATTCGACCATTCGGGAGCTTTTTCTATGGCTACTTCCACTTGCCGCAGAATTTCTTCGTACGATTCTTTAACGCTGGCTCTTGGTTTTTTAGCATTTTCCACCGAAGGATTTTCGTTACGGATAATTACGCCATACGGGCTGGTTTCATCCCAAAATTCACCATAGCGCGTCAGCAGACGGAAATAGGCGAAAGCACGCAGGTAATAGATTTCGCCGATGATTTCATCTTTCCGGTTGTCGGCAAACGCTCCGGCATCGATGCCATTTAAGGCTTCTTCCAGATAATTGGCATTCTTGATGATACTGTAGTCATCATCCCATTCGTAGGTGTCGCTATAAGATAAAGTCGGATAATAGCGTTCTGAATAATAAATTGTGTTTCCTACTTCGCCGGTAAATTCCTGACGGCGCATGGTTCCTGCCTTGAAAGGTCCTCCAGTAGTAGGGAATATCACGTTGAATCCGCTTCCGGGAAGATTGTAGTAAATACCGTTAAGAGCGAGTTCTACAGTTTCCGGATTGGTGATGGCTCCTTCCAGGTCGGCTTCGAATGCCGGTTTCTTGTCCAGTACATCGACGATATCGCACGAGGCGACTCCTACGATGAGGAGCAGGCTGAATATGTATTTTTTCATCATAGTTCTCTGTTTAAAATGGGATTATAGATTAAACTTGATTCCGACCGACAGGGAGCGGAAGCCGGGATAGCTGGATGTTTCGTAGTTACCTCCATAATTGGACGAAGTAGACACGGTCGCAGGGTCTGTTCCCGGATACGATGTGATGGTAAACAAGTTGGTACCGGCCAGATAGACTTGTCCTTTTACAACATTGCCCAAAGGCAGGTCGTAAGTAAGTCGTACTTCCTGCAGGCGGAAGAAGGAAGCATCGAACAGTTCCAGTTCGGTAAAGCTGGGTACTCCTTCGCCAATGTACAACGCCGGAAGGGTGGCATTCGGGTTTTCCGGCGACCAACGGTCGTTCAGTTCGTAATCAATCAATCCACACAATTGTCCGGGTAGGTTTTGTATGGCTTTATTATACAACTTTTCTCCTCCTATCTGGTAGCCGAAGTTGGCGAATAGGGTAAACCGTTTGTAGCGGACGTTGGCAGTAAAGCCTCCATATACATCAGGGTCGGGAGAACCGATGATGACGCGGTCGTACGATTCTATTTTGCCATTTCCGTCTTTGTCTACCAGTTCCAGATTACCGGGTTTCAGTTCGTTTCCGTTATAATAGTCTTGGTCGTGAGCCTGTGCGTAAGCATTCAGTTCGTCTACGCGGTCCCAGTTCTGGATGATTCCATTGTGTGCATAGCCTAAAAAGGCTCCCATCGGATAACCTTCTGCCAAAACCTGATTGCTGCTTCCTTGTACGATGACTCCTTCCATGGCGGTTTGTGTAGCTCCTTCTGCAACCAGTTTGGTTACTTTGTTTTTGTTGTGTGCCAAGTTGAAAGATAAGGTCAAATCCCAGTCGTTGTTGGCTATCAGGTGAGAAGTCAGGTTGATTTCGACACCTCGGTTGGTTACGGCACCGACGTTGCGGTTCATTGACATACTTCCACCTACCGCACTTGAAGGAAAATCGTATGCCCAAATCAAGTCGTTTGTGTTTTTAATATATCCACCGATAGAACCTGCCAGTTTGTAGTTGAAGAACGAAAAGTCAAGACCGAAGTCGTACAGTACTGATTTTTCCCACCGGATATCGCGGTTTCCTACTTGTGAGTGGATGATGGCAGGACGTCCGTTATAGCTTCCTGCTTCATACAGGTCTCGGTTCGAGAAACTGGTCAGGTTTTGCGTACCCGTGGTACCTGCACTGAACCGGAGTTTCAAGTCGTCGATGAACCGTACGTCTTTCAGGAAGTCTTCTTGCGAAAGGCGCCATGCAAAAGCTCCCGAAGGGAAGAAACCATAACGGTTGTTGGCCCCGAACATGGACGAACCGTCGTAACGTGCGGTAAAGGTAAACAGATAACGGTCCATCAACCGGTAGTTGATACGTCCGAACGATGAAAACAATCCGTACGCATTGTATCCGTTGCTCCATCTGGTCAGGTTGGTAGCACTTCCGATATTGGTGTAGATTTCGTCCAAGGGGTAAGTGTCACCATAGAGGTAAGTGCTGCGGCTGCTGTAGTTTTCGAACGATACACCGATTACGGCATCCAGTGCATGTATTTTGTTGAATACATGATTGTATGTCAGCGTATTGTCGAATACGGTTTTCGACGAACGGTAATGGTTCTCGCTTCCGCCCGCTTCGTCTCTGGTGCTGAGAAAACTGGGGGAGAAGGAAATATTCTGGTTGAACTCCACGTTTGCCGAAAGGCTGGAGCGGAACTTCAGACCTTTGATGATGTCTACTTCGCCATAAACTGTTCCCAGAATACGGTAGATGTCATCGTTGTCTTGATTAAACGTATTGGCTACCGGGTTTGCGCTTCCGGTAGTCAGGTCGAACTCTCCATTGCTGTCATAAATGGGCATGTCGGGACGATAGCCTTGTGCAGCGAATAGGGACGTGCTGGCATTCGACTGGTCGGTATAGCTCATTGTGGCATTGATACCGAAACGTAAGATGGGCAACACGTTCAGTTCGGTTGATACACGTGCATTGTAACGGGTCAGGTCGCCACCTTTTACCATACCTTGCTGGTCGAGTACTGCCAGTGAAAGCAGGTATTTGGCATTTTTGTTTCCACCGCTGACCGAAAAATCTACATTATGTCGGAATGCTCCCTGCTTTACTTCCTTGAACCAGTCGGTATTGGCACTGCCCAAAGCACCTGAATTAGGGTCAAGGATGTCAGGGGCATATTCATTGGACGGGTCGAACACCAAAGTCTGTTCGGCAAATTTCCGTACAGTGTTTCTCCATTCATCTCCATACAGGATGCGGAAGTTCTTGATTTGGAAGTCGGTTGTGAAGTTATAGTTGAAGTTTACCGAAGGTTTGCCTTCTGTTCCGCGTTTGGTGGTAATGATAACTACACCGTTTGCCGCACGTGAACCATAGATAGCAGATGCCGAGGCATCTTTCAGTACGTCCATCGATTGGATGTCGTTGGGCGAGATGGCATCCAACATGGTCGGGTCATCAATAGGCACTCCGTCAATGACATATAACGGTTCATTCGAACCGGTTAGTGAAGTGGCACCACGCACACGTACACGGATGGTTTCGCCTGGCTGACCCGTACTTTGAGATACTTGTACGCCACTTGCCAGATTTTGCAACATCGATGATACATTGGTTGTGTTCAACTGGCTCAACTGCTTGGCTCCTACGGATGCTACCGAACCGGTCAAATCTTTGATAGACGATGTACCATATCCTACAACGACCACTTCGTCCAAATCGGTTGCATCTTCATGTAGCGTAAATTCAAAATGGCGGCGGTCACCTACTTTTTCTTCTACTGTTCTCATGCCGATAAAGCTGACTACCAGCATGTCGTCGCTTTTGAATGAATAAGATAGCTGGAACTTTCCGTCAATGTCGGCTATTGTGCCTACGGTGGTTCCTTTTACTGACACAGAGGCTCCGGGAATGGGATTTCCGGTTTCATCATTTACAATACCTTTTACGGTCACGGTTTGCTGGGCAGCTTCCATAAACGATTGTATGGGAGGCTCAGCCTGCATCGGCACAGAGAGTGCCGGCACAAGGAGGGCAAGGAAAAGATATTTGCCTTTCCTTACCGGATTGGTAAAGCTTTTCATCATTGTGTTGGTTGTAAATAGGTTATATAGTTTTTTAAAAATGCCGCAAATGTAATAAAAATATTAAAAGATAACATCTTTTTTGTCATTTCATTGAATAAATAGGGGGATATTCTTAATTATTCTATGAAATTATGGGTTAATTAGGTGTGTTTTAAGAAATTGTTTTGATTTTATCGTGTGTTGATTGGGGATGACTCAAAAAGTTTCAAAATAAAAACACTATCTTTGTCGGAAATGTAAATAAAGAATATGCCGCAACCGCTTCCACAACATAAAGCCTTTATGCTGTCCGACTTCGGAATACGCCTTCGCAAGATGGTTTTCTCGCAAGATGGAGAAGCGCCCATGACGTATGCCCATCAAGATGACTATTATGTCATAGGCTTGGTTGAGAAGGGAACAGGATGCGGCATCATAGATTTTAATGAAATCTGTGTATCTCATGGAGATGTGTTTATTATTCGGCCAGGGCAAGTGCATCGTTTTGTAAGCTCAAAAGAAATAGAAGGCTGGCTGCTTTTTGCCGACAGCAGTTTTATCGGTCATGGCGAGAAGTGCATTTTCGACAAGTTCCTATTGTATGCTGCAACACCGTCATTAAAAATTGAAGGGGAAAGGCTGGACGAGTTGAGACAAATCATTTCTATGCTTGCGAACCGGATAAACAGTATTACGGACGAGCTGGTAAAGGCTACGGTAAGAAAACTGGCAGAAACTTATATTGGCATTGTTGCCGAATCGGTAAGAGAAGCCGGTTTGCAACAGGAAAGACACAGCCGCAGGCATATCGAAATCGTCTTATCATTTATCCATCTTCTTGCCGAACGTCTTGCCGTCAACCGTTCTCCGTCGTATTATGCTTCGCTGCTGCACATTTCGCCTGTTTACCTGAATGAGGTAGTCAAGGAAGTCACAGGAATGAGTGCCCTTATATATAAGGAATGAGCTGATATTGCAAGCCAAGCGTTTGCTTGTCTATACCGGCCTTGCCGTAAAGGAAGTCTCTGACCGCCTCGGTATAGATGATTATGCATATTTCACACGGATATTTACACAAACAACAGGCATAAGCCCTACTACATTCCGGCAAAAGGCATTCCGGCAAAAGAACCTTGAATAGTCCAAGCATTGCCTTGTTCCGTCCATGTCCTTTTCAGGTTGCGTCCCTTAATTTTGCAGCAAAAAAAGAATGGCAATGAAAAGAACAACAACTGCTTATGTCGCAATGAATCCGCGCCGCTGCATGGCGTGCTGGAAATGTGTAGAAAAGTGCCCGAAGAAAGTAATCGGCAAAACCGGTTTCTTAGGGCACAGGCATGTGATATTCGAAAACGCAGACGCCTGTATCGGATGTAATAAATGTATAAAGACCTGTCTTCAAGGTGTTTTCTTCAAACCGGATGCATCGGTTTCTTGTACGATGAATATGGGGATGGCATTCCGCATAGAGCGGTTGTTGCCATTAGCATTCGTGGCATCTGCCGTTACGGGCATCGGGCTGCACATTGCCGGGCATGGTACCAGTCATGAAACGTGGCACAATTGGGGAGTAGCCCATGTGGTGGCATCTTTCATCTGGCTTTTATCGGTAATGGCTCATGTGAGGCGGCATAAGCATTGGTATAAAACTCTTGTTTCAAAAAGAGTTACGTGCAAACGCCTGATAACCTTTTTCCTGTCCATAGCCTTTTTGATTGTGGCAGTTACGGGCATCTTGCTGGTAGCTTATGTGGAAGGACCAGGCTCTTCCATAGGATTGTGGCATTACAAACTCGGCATATTGTTATGGGTGCTTTCCCTGATTCATGCTCTTTATCGGAAATAGTGGGAAATATTCGTTTCATGCCGAACCACTGGATGGTTGGTAATGTTTAAAGGGAGATTCAAGAAATATCCGGTTGACGTATTCTAGATGCTCTAGTGGCATTCCGTTACAATATTTTCAGGATTTGCTTTCATATATTAAAACAATTTTGTAATATTGCAACAATTTTAGCGAATGAAACACCTTTAAATAACACAAGAAAGTATGAGACGAACGACATTTTATCGCTACCGTTTCTTCCTGACTTTGGCAGCTATTTGGCTGCTCACTCTTGAAGGAATGGCACAAGGTGCGTATAACCGTACCATTCACGGTATCGTGACCGATGAAAATAACGAACCGCTTCCTGCGGCATACGTTAAACAGGTAGTTGAGGCAGAAGGCAATTCCATTGCCGGCATCATCACAGACATGAACGGTCATTTCAGTCTGACACTTCCCAAATCAACACAAGAAATCGAGGTTTCCTTTGTAGGCTACGAAACCCAGCGGGTTCGCCTGACGGCAGCAGTTGATTATGCCATTCACCTCCAGCCTGCTACCGAACTGCTGGACGAAGTGGTAGTGACTGGTTATCAGACCATTTCGAAGGAGCGGGCAACAGGAGCTTTCTCGAAAGTAAATGCCGATCAGCTGGAAACCCAACGCATACCGGACATCAGTTCGATGCTGGAAGGACGGGTGGCCGGATTCAGCGACGGGCAAATCCGTGGAGTCACTTCCATGAACGGACTGACTACTCCTTTGTATGTCATCGATGGTTTCCCTGTAGAGAAGACTACCAATGATGGTTACGGCAACTGGATAGAAAGCGTGCCCGACATGAATCCTGAAGACATTGAAAGTATTACTGTACTGAAGGATGCAGCCGCCACTTCCATTTACGGAGCACGTGCGGCAAACGGCGTTGTGGTTATTACTACCAAGCGTGCCAAGAAAGACCAGCTCAACATTTCATTCTCTGCCACACTTACCGTACAGCCTTATTCTACCTATGCCGACAAGTATCTTGCTGATGCTGCCACTATGATAGGACTGGAAAGAGAATGGGCAGCACAGAATCCTAATTTGCAGGGAGAAGGGGCTTCTGCTTATGCGCAAAGCCTGTTGGATGACAATACCTACACATCGCAAGGAATCCGCGCCCTGTTAGGGTATTATGCCGGAACACTGTCCGAAGCCGATATGAACGCGCGCCTGACATCACTGGCATCGCGCGGTTATCGTT
The DNA here is from genome assembly GCF_002161565.1 of Bacteroides sp. An51A. Classification (NCBI taxonomy): domain Bacteria; kingdom Pseudomonadati; phylum Bacteroidota; class Bacteroidia; order Bacteroidales; family Bacteroidaceae; genus Bacteroides; species Bacteroides sp. An51A. The sequence goes on along the minus strand of NZ_NFIC01000001.1, from coordinate 446,250 downwards.
ATTACGATGATATAGAACGCTACGGCATGCGCAATCCTTTTACGCAACAATACAACCTGAGCATCGGTAAAGGAAGCGAACGAAACACATTCAATGCTTCGGTCAGCTATCAGGGACAACAGATGAGCGACAAGTTTTCGGATAACCGCTCCATTGGTATCAACCTGCAGAACTCGACCCAAATTACCCGATGGCTGACCTTGGAGGTAGGCACTTACCTCAATTACGGAAGCGGTACAACGCAAAGTTACAGTCTTTTCTCGCCAGGATATACGTATATGCCTTACGATGGATTGATGAACGATGACGGTACGCGGTATACCAACCGGCAGGAAGACCGTTACAACGCATCACAAATGAGTACGCTGGTTTCCAACGGGCTGTATAACCTCGATATTACGCCATTGGACGAAACTGGAATGAATCTGACAGACCATCGTAATTTCAGCAATCGTACTTTCGCTCGCCTGAGTTTTAAGTTCACCGATTGGCTGAAATATACGGCTTCGTTTCAGTATGAATATGCGAACTACACGACCGAACAACTCCAGAATAAGGAATCGTATGATGTGCGTAATACCATTAATACATACGCCTCGGCAAACGGTGATGGTACAGCTACGTTCAATATCCCTTACGGCAATATCTTCTTTACCTCGGGAAATGTAACCCATGCCTATAACTTCCGCCAGCAGCTGGATTTCGACAAGACATTCGGCGGCATACATGAGGTAACGGCACTTTTCGGAACCGAGACGCGCGAAAACAAGAATAACTTCGACAACCGTACCTTATATAATTACGACCCCGACCTGCTGACGTATTCACTCATCGACCAAGCTGCGCTCAGCACCATGGGAAGCATTTGGGGATGGGGCAGTTTCGGAACTGGGAATGTAGCATACATCAATGAACTGACCAACCGTTATGTGTCATTTTATGGTAATGCGGCATATACGTACGACGGAAAATATACCGTGACCGGCAGCATCCGTTGGGATAAAACAAATCTGTTTGCAACTGGTTCGAAATATCAAAAGCGTCCCATCTGGTCAGTCGGTGCGGCGTGGAATGTCAACCGTGAGAAATTCATGCACGATATTGATTGGATAAACATGCTTAAATTACGCTTCAGTTATGGTATCGGGGGTAATATCGCCAAAGATTCGGCTCCTTATATGACTGCTTATTATAACAATAATATGCATGTGGGCGGAATTTCCGGAACCATACAAAGTCGCCCTAATCCTGATTTGCGTTGGGAAAAAACAACCACTACCAATATCGGTATTGATTTTTCTCTTTTGAAAAACCGTCTGAACGGTTCTATCGAATATTACAATAAGAAAGGTTCCGATTTGCTTGCCAATACAAACGGTGTGCCTACCGAAGGTTGGGGGTATAGCACCTATACCATTAACAACGGTAAGATGACCAACCAAGGATTCGAACTTTCGCTTTCAGGCACCGCTATCAGCACGCGAGATTGGACATGGGACATCGGCGGCGTATTGGGATACAACAAGAATAAAGTGACATACGTCAACGTAGAAGCACCTGTTTCTTACTTGGTTATTGATTATCCTTCTGCTTATCCGCGTGTGGGGAATCCTTACAATGCCATTTATGGATATCAATGGGCGGGATTGAGCGCTACCGGTACTCCGCAAGTATATGATGCAGAGGGAAACCTGTTTACTGATATGGAACCGACTGAAATAGAAGATCTCATTTATTTGGGAACCACAGTACCTGTTTACAGTGGTGCTATCAATACTACATTGCGTTGGCGCAACTGGGAATTGGCTGCACAGTTCCTTTTCGAGGGAGGACATAAGATGCGCAATACCAATGTGGCTTATCTCTCCGGTATGGGTCCCGTAAGCAAGCGCATTGCTGACCGCTGGCAACAACCCGGTGACGAAGCACATACGGATGTGCCACGTTATATCTCTTCGGAAAGTACTCTTTACAATTACAATTACTATAATATGTACGCCCGTTCTTCGGTTAACGTTATTGATGCCAGCAATTGGAGGATGAAGAACCTTTCGCTGACTTATCGTCTGCCAAGCAGTGTATGCGACAAATTGTATGTGAAGAACGCACGCATCATGATAGGTATGGAAAACGCGTTTACCGTAGCCAAAAGTGATGATGCCAAATACTTACTGGGTGGCTATGCCAAGCCGAATTACCTCTGTGGTATTTACCTGAACTTTTAACTAAAATGATTACAGATTTATGAAACACGTCATTTACATCTATATGCTTGTATGCGGGCTGGTTTTCAGCTCCTGCAACGATTATCTGGATATTGTGCCAAAAGGCAATAAAATTCCGTCTACTCTTGCCGATTATGAAGCTCTGTTGCGTGATGAGTATGCTATCGGACAGACTTCCATCAGCAATGCCCTTTATTTGCTGAATGACTATTACGTAACGGTCTCTAACCTGAATAGTCCCACCCTGACCCGTGCTAACTATATGTGGGATGAGACTGCTGATCGTATCTTGTTGAACAATGCCGATGAAAGTACATATTATCAGCTTTATGCTGCTATCTCTTCGTGCAACCTGATTGTAGAAAACGTGCCTTCTGCCACCGAAGCCACTGATGCCGAACGTGCCGAAGTCATCGCTTATGCCAAAGTTATCCGTTCCCTTTGTTATTTCGTATTGGCAAACTATTATGCCGATACGTATGATGCGGCAACCGCCGGCGAAAAGCTGAGCGTACCCCTCATCACAAGTGCCAATATCAATGCTCCTTCGCAGCAAGTGACCATACAAGCTATATACGACTTCATCATCCAAGGAGTGCAGGAAGCAATTGACGGTGGATTGCCCGAACAATCGATGACCGTGCTTCATCCCAATCTGGGCGCCGCATACGCCCTGCTGGCACGTGTATATTTGCAGATGCAGAATTACAGCGAAGCATTAAGCTATGCCAACTTAGCTCTTGGACAAAATGACCAGCTTTACGACTGGAACGCTTATTACGATGAACATCGTTCCACGATTGAGAATCCGGAAGACTATACCGGACTACCCACACCTACCGATTACTCGTATGTGGAGAACTATTATTTCCGTTGCGGAAACGGTTCGCCAAACTACACGACCAATGAACTCAATATACCGGTAGAGCGTGCCGAACGTTTTGAAGAGGGAGATGCACGTTTCTTATCCCGTTGGAAACTTTATTCGCAAAACCAAGACACGTACTACCGTGGAGTAGGAAACGGTTATTTCAACTGGGGAGGACTGACCACTACAGAAGTTTATCTTATCAAGGCAGAATGCCAGGCACGTCTGGCACAAGGAGGAGATTTCACAGAAGCGATGAACACCCTGAACGCTGTGCGCCAAACCCGTATCCGTCCCGAAGTATACCAGCCGCTGACTGCCTCGACATTAACCGAAGCTATCGAACTGATTCGCCGTACCAAAGACAATGAACTGATATTCTCCATTGTACCTTTTGCCGATGCACGCCGCTTCAACCAAGAAGGTACGTATGCACGCACCATGACGAAAACCTACGAAGGTGAAACTTATACGCTTCGTCCGGATTCTCATCTGTGGACAATGCCTTTCCCGGCAGGTGCTATTAACAATCCCGGAAACGGAAGCATTCAACAAAACGTGTCTAAATAAAAATACATAAAACAACAAGTATGAAAGTAACAAACTTAATGCAAATCTTGCTGCTGGGAACCCTTACGGCAGCTTGTACATCCCAAGCCCCTAAAGACGGTTATCTGATAAGTGGAACGATTGAAGGACTTCCAGACAGTGCCTACGTGCAACTCATGCCAGTATGTCACGAAGAAAGTGACCCGATAGCCGACACTCTGGCAATCGGAGGCAAATTCACCTTTATCGGGAAAATGGAAGAACCCCGCGCCGTATTACTTACCGTAAAAGACGCCTACGGCTCGCGCCGCCTGATGCTGGAAAATACAGCTATCGAAATCAAAGGTGCGGTTGTATCGGAAGATGTGAATGGAACTCCCTCGTATAGTCTCGACAAGTTATCCGTAAGTGGGTCTCCCCTGACAGCCCGTTACGATTCGCTGATGGCGGTACGCGGTCGTATGGATTCTCTATTCAATGCCAACCAGCAAGAACATAAAGCTCTCCTCGATGCTATACAAGAAGCCTATCAGGCAAAAGACCAGGCAAAAGTGGCAGAGTTGCGTGCAAGCGAGGCCGGTAAGCAAATGGCAGAAGATGAAATGCGTTTCTTCCAAACCGTAGATTCTGTTTATCGCCAAACGGTAATGGAAAACAAGGACACTTACTGGGGACCGTTGCTGATGATTTCGCTCACTTCTTACATGAACGAAGGCATGCGCTCGTGGTACGAAGAACTCTCACCTGCCGCACAAGCCTCTTATTATGGAAAACTGGTGAAAGACGAACTTTACCCGACTGGTAAAATTGGTGATAAGATGCCTGAATTTATGGTAAAAGATGCATCGGGAAAAGAAATCACTCTCCAAGAACTCTGCCAAGGAAAGAAATACATCCTGATTGACTTTTGGGCATCGTGGTGTAAACCGTGCCGCAAGGAAATTCCTAATATCAAAAAACTTTATGCACAGTACGCTTCTGAAGGTTTTGAGGTAATTAGTATTTCCATTGATAAGAAAAAAACCGATTGGGAAAAAGCTGTAAAAGAAGAACAGTTGAAATGGCCTAACTTCTTGGATGAAACCGGAGTGGCAAAGCTTTACAAGGTAAGAGCTGTTCCGACCATGTATCTGATAGATGCCGAAGGTCGGATGGTCGGTGATAATCTGAGAGGAGAAGCGTTGGCAGAAAAACTGGCTGATTTATTCGATTGACTTTGACTTCATTATGCCAATATGCATTTCCGTGATTGTTTTATATACAGCCTCTGGTAAGTTGAGATAATGCATGCATATATCTGCGTGAGGATGTGTAATATGGCTTACGCTTTCATCAACTTGTATGGTATAAGTTTCTGGCTACTGTTTAGCATAAAGATAAACCTGATCCAGCAGTATGCCTTCGTCTAGCGCATGTACCGTCAATCGGTGTGAAGTGGATTTGCCGAGAGGAAAAGTGATGCGTCGCACAGCTTGGTTGGAAAGGATGTTTTGCTTCCATTCTTCGCTTCTTCCATACGTGCGGTACGAAATGATGTCCGACGGCTGACCGTCTACTTCTACCCGGATGCGCAGGTCTTTTCCATTGATGGGATGAGTGGGCAGGAAGCGGAGTTCCACCTCTACTGAATCGGCACGGCAATTCTCGAAGCTGAAGGATACAGCCTCACCTTGGCGGATGCCTGCTGCTTTGCCCTCGTAGCCCAAGTGTTCCCACATCACGGGATTACCTTCAGCGGCTTCCAGTGCGTTCCATTTATAAAGGTACGGGCGGTCGGGCTTCAGTGATTCCGCAGTATGCGTTTCGGGAATGGGCAGAAATACCGCTAAGTTGCGCGGCTTGTAGTCCATAATGCCTTTCCACTTCGGCGTGTTGTAGTGGCGGGTAAGGGAAACGATGCTGTCGAATGCTGCTGTGCTTTGCTTCCAGTCTGCTTTGCCGTGACGTGCCAGTTGGGCATAGAGGCATTTCTTGTTCATTTGGGAAGCTCCCTGAATGGGGTATTGTACTAGCTGGTAATACGTAGCCTGTTTGGTTTCAGGCATGAGTCTGCCCCATATAGCAGCTTTGTCTTCCAGTTCCTGATAGGCGGCAAGCCGTGTGTGGATAAACGATTCGCTCCACGGCAGATCACTTACTATTTTGTACTGTGGGTCTTTCTCCTCAGTGCGTGTGCTTCCCATGAATTCCGGCTTGCGGATATGGGCAAGGCGATAGTGCTCTTGCATCATCGGAAGCAGGTAGGCGGATGCCTGCGTACCGAACTCGCGGGCAAGAAAGTTTTGCAGATGTCGGGTTACTCCTTCCTGTTCTATCTGGTTTATATTCCAAGCCATGTCCATAAACAATTCTATCTGATATTCGGCAGGTTTGATATCTCCTACATTTAGAATCCACATCTTACGGATGCCGTGGTCGTAGGCGGTCTTCATCTGTTGGTAGATGAGATATGGGCTGAGGGTGGATAGCCACAAATAGTCGTGTGGCCGCCCCCAGTAAGATATGTGGTAATAGATACCGTTGCCGCCCGGGCGTGCCGCTTCTTCTGCGGTAGGGAAATGGGTGATATATCCGTAATTGTCATCGCACCACATCAGAGTCACGTCTTCGGGTACTTCCAGCCCTGCATTGTACACATCGAGTACTTCTTTATACGGTATCAATACTTGTGGCACGCGGGTTACATCGCCTTTGTATTTCGCCAGCAGTGCCCGCTGGTCTTTCAATATGTCGGTCAGTGCCCGCTTCTGTTCGTCTACGGTCTTGGCACCTAACATTCCGCTATCGTGTATGCCACGCATGCCTAACGTATAGATGTCATCCGATTGGCGGAGCAATTTTACCCGTTCTTCCCAAAAGGCTAGCACGTTTTCGCGATTGGTCAGGTAATTGTAGTCGCCTTTGCCCACGCGTCGCCATTCACCGTTGGTATTGCGCATCATTGGTTCGCAATGTGAAGTGCCGAGGTAGATGGCGTAACGGTCTGCTATTTCTTTGTTGCCTTCGGTAAAGAAGAAAGGTACCGAACATTCGTGCATTGCCGGCCAAAAGGTATTGGCACGCAGGCGTAAGAGCAGTTCGAAAATGCGTGCATGGGTTTTCGGACCGATTTGTCCCTTTATATTCGAAGGTTCGTGGTTGGTGTAGCTCCAAGGCATCAGTCCCCAGTCTTCATCGTTGATGAAGATGCCCCGGTAGGGTACCGTCGGATAGTCCAGCTTGCAGAAGCCTGCTTCGATGCGCCATTCCGTTTTTTTCTCCGGTGTAGCGTCTGCCCACCATTCCCAAGGCGATACGCCCAGCATACGTGAGAGTTCTAAGATGCCATATGCTGTACCTCGTTTGTCACTACCAGCCACCAATAGTTTTCCGTTTTTTAATACTTTAATGAAAAAAGCCTCCGGATGTCCGTCCAGGCAAGAAAGGTCTATCCCTTCTCTTTTTGCCACTTTTTCCAGAAGTGTACTCTTTCCTTGCGTTCCTATATAGATATCCCCTTCGGTTTCCATAACCGAGAAGGGTTGCGAAAGTACGGCTTCGCAATCCCGTTTCAGTAAGTCCAATGCAACCTGCACTACGGGTTCTTCACCTGATGCACAAGCCACATTCATCGTGCTACCTGTTTTCCATACAAAGTCTGTTGCTCCCAAAGCGCAAGAGGCAAGCCAACAGCACACAACAGTTAACCATAGTTTTCCCATAATTTCTTTATTGATGTTTTCTGCAAAGGAAAGGCATTTTCCAATATCCGTACATGGATTATTGTGCCTTTTTACTGGGAATTTGTGCATTATTGATGTTTGGTCTTTATTGCAGTACGTTTTTTCGGGAACTTGTTGAGGATAATGCGGTATGAACAAAAAACAGGAATGAGTGTTATGTTGTTTATAGGATGAATTGCTTCTATGATAAGTATGTTATTTTGCTATTTTTTACTGTATTATGAGACGATTTTTGTTTGGCTTATGTCTTATATCTTGTTTGCATGTCAGGGCACAGGAAGAGAAACAACAGGTTTGGGGATGCGATTTGTATGCATCGTTTGACAATTACGGATGCTGGAGTGTGGAACCATCCGTCACATTCCGTCCTGTTTGTTATGCGGGGGTGTCGGTGGGTATGTTTTATAGTAGGCCATTTGTCGCAGATTATTCATTCAACGGGGTTACGTCTGATAACCGTTTGCGATGGAGTGTGGAAGATGTGGAAAGCATCGGAGAAATATTTGCCTTTCGCTCTTCTCTCAGCCTGTTTACACCTCCTGTGCTTTTGGGCAGTGATAAAGAGTATGCACTTTATCTTACGGTATCGCCTGGTGCTACCGTTCCTTTTGTTGCAGATCGAAGGGTAGTCATTGATTATTATCCTAATCAAGCTGGAGCCTGGACTGCCATTCATCAGGAATCGGTAAAAAATAGAGGGGCACGTAAAGTGTTTTGGCATATACGTACAGCACTGACTTTGGAAGTTGATGAACATCTGGTTTTTTTGCTGGCTTATACGTGTTCCGATTTTGATCCTTATGCTTCTTTCCGTAATTTGGTATGGGAAGGCAGGTGTTTCGAGGCAAAGAAGCACAGATTGTCGCATATGGTTTCGATTGGAATAGGTATCCGTTTCTGAAGTTTATATACATTAGACAGGCTTGCATCTCTGTATGGTAGAATATGGTATGGATGTTCTTTAGATTAGTCCAATAAGGATGCGCAAAATGAATATATACTTACTTTGCCGTTGCAGTTATCTTCGTAGGCTGTAGCAGTTATCTGAAATTGCTTATGAATATATCTTCGTTTTGCAGACATGTTAAATAGAAGGGGTGTTCATAAATTGTTGAAAAAGCAAAGTGATGACATTGTTTTTTTGTCCCGTCTGAACAAAAAGCGGTTATCGGTTGTTGTATTGCTGGTGCCGGAAAAGAGTTCCGGCCGTTTGTAATTGATTGACTATTTATTTAATCAACCAACTGACAAGATGAAAAAAAGTTTTTGGATTACGTTCTTATGCAGTCTGATGCTGACGGCTTGTAGCCGGGAAGAATGGATGAAACCTCCAGGAGGGGAGGGAAGCAAGGCAGTCTTTGTCTTGCAATGTGCCGATTATGAAGGTGAAGATGTTCCGTCACGCCTTGTTACAAGCAAGGGCAGGACATACGACCGTGTTATTTTTTATGTAGCGGACGAGGCAGGGCGTGTAGTGACCAACCTGAAAGGATTTTATGATTATGCAGCTTCAGAAATACACCTTGAAGGTTTACAGGAAGGAGATTATACCTTGCTGGTATTGGGTATCCGGGGGGATGCCGGACAAGATGGGGTTTCTATCCGCGAACTGAATAATGTATCCGAGCCTTGGCTGATATTTCCTGCTCAATTGTCGAAACCGCTGGAAGCGGATTATTTCTATTCACGTACTTCTTTTTCTGTTTCCCGGAAACTGGGTGTAGACGGAGCCGAGATTATTGTTTCGGCACCCGGGCAGATTGTGCAACGGCGGATAGCCGGCAGGGTGGACTTTTCGTTCGCTTTTCGCAATCCTTACGTGCGTACCGCGGTCGTACACAAGGAAGTGATATGGGATGCAGTGTCTTTTTATACGACTCTTTCGGGCGACGGTTCGCTTTCGGACGAGGTGGATATGCAGCCTGTGGTCTGGCCGCTGGATTCGGTAGCTTCTTTTTGCTTGCCTCCAGCTTCCGGTGAAGTGCCTCTGCAGGGAGCGGTCACGGTATTGACACGCGATTATCGGAAAAATCAGATAGAGCGGACGTATGATTTTACCGTCGATTCGTTGGTTTCAAACCGTATTTATCGGGTGCATACTCCGGTTGTACATCCCGATGATAAGGCAGGAGTGATGTTTGTTACTCCAATGGCGTATGAAGAAGGCGGGCACGCGAAAATCTTGCAAGATGAAGAGCGGAAAGAAATCTATACGGATACCCGCCAGCGTTCGTTCGACACTTCTCAGCCTTTACAGGTAGAGATAACCGATGACGGGCGTTTGCACATGCGCTTTTATTCACCGCGTGATTTGAGTGATGTGCTGGTACGTGCCCGTTTTCCTTCGGTGAGCGATGAATACATTGACTTGGCTTACTTTGATACGGTACCGGCTTTTGCCGATTTTTACGGTCAGATTCCGCTTTTCACTTCAGAATGTATGTATCGTACCGTTTCGGGGAAATGGATAAAAGTGCCTCCGCAACCGTTGACGGCTGCCCTTGATGCCAGTTACGAAGTGATTTCGGGCGATGCTTATTGGGAAAAACTGCAAGCCATCCGTCATGGTTGGAAGGTGACTTTCAACCTGTATGGAGGTGATCCCGACCAGCCTAATGGCGGACCGGCAGGAAACTGGATGGGAATCCGTCCGGTGCATTGCCGTGAAGTGGTGGCGTTTTTCCTTAATTTCACCTATATGATTGATATGCAAGAACACGAGGATATCTTGCGTGCCAACGAGGACCGTCTTTACGGAAATGGAGGAGTAACCGACAAGGTAAGTGCTGAAACCGTATTGAAACAGATGCGCCAGCCTCGTTCATTGCGGGTAGGATTGGTCTATACGGGAAATGGAGTGCTCGGGCTGGGCGGAGGCGATGTGTTCGGGGCGTATCAGGGTGCTTGGCTCAGCCATTATACCGATACGTATGCCTGCGAGGTGATGTTTCACGAACTGGGGCACGTTATGGGGTATAGCCACGATAGTGCGTTTACTTACGGGCCGTGGGCACAGGAGCTGATGAATCAGTTTTATGTAGACCATTTGTATTTGATGCCTATTGATTCGCCTGATTATCTGAAAAGCAAACAGAGTCCGGCTCTTTATAAATAATGAGTAGTTTAAAATGTAAGGAGTTATGAAGAAAAAGAGAATCATATTATATGCATTGGGAGGCCTGTTGCTTGCAGGATGTACCCGGGAAACGATGTCGGTCCCTTCGGTGTCGGAAGGAGAAATCATTGCCCGTGTGTCGGTGGATGATTTGGAAGGGAATGGGATAGAGCAGGATGCACGTATCCTGACGATACAAGGATATCGGTTTGAAGGGGAGGTGCTGAAAGAAATCATTACTTCATTCCGTGTGGGAGAAGACGGCAGCTATATCTTTCATCCCCAAAGGGCGGAAGGAGAAATCTGCCTGCTTGCCAATGCCGGAAAGGTAAGGAATTTGCAGGAGGTGTTGCCTGATGTAACAACCAAATCAGAGTTTCTGAAACTAAGTGCCGATAAAGATGAATTGGCATCCGAAGAAGGTGGTCTGGCAATGAGCGGATGGATGGACCCGAACGGGGTTTCGTCGGGGAAAAGCGAAGTATCGCTGAGGCGTAGCGTGTCGCGGATAGACCTTTCTTCTTTTGATAAAGGAGTAAAGGTACACCGTGTTACGGTTTCCCATATTTACCGGCAAGGTTATTTGAATGGTCAGGAATCGGTAGAAACACCAGATGGTGCCTCTACGTATGATTTTCGGAAAGAATATGTAGCTTTTGAGAATGGTAGTGAATGCTTGTTTTATTTGCCCGAACAGACAAATAACAAGTTGCAGGTGGAAATACTGGCTTCGTTTGATGGAGCGCAGCATCGGTTGGAAACTTCTTTGCCTGCCGCAATCCGGCGCAATGTGGTTTATACACTCTCGGTTTATGGAAGAGGGGGAAACCTGTCGGTATCGGTGACCGAAGACAATTGGCAAGCTGGTGGTGAGACAGAGTCCGGCCTTCAATTGAATGGACTGGTCGATGTGGATGCTTCCCGCTTGTCGGAAGGTGTCCGTGTCAACCTTTCGAGAGATACGGTATTCATTCCTTATACACGTTCCGATTCACATCTGGTATTGCTGGGAGAATCCGGGGCGGATGTAGAAATAGAAGGGCAGGTAGACGGGGTTGTTGTACAACGGGTGGCAGGCAGGGGGCTGCAACCAATAGCCGGCATATCTGTTTCGATCAGTATGCGGATGCCCGGAACAGAAGAGGAATATATATACTTGGAGGTATATCGGCAAAACGTGTATGCGGGCAGAGTCGTTTTGGTGGTCGAACCCAGTCCCATCCGACTGGAAGGACAAATCAAGTTGAACGAGCAGGGAATATGCGATTTCGACCGTTATGTTGAGGGTGAATTGGGACGTTTGACTCTTCCTGCCGGCAAGATAGCCGGTATGGAGTTTGATTCTGGCACTTCCCGTTGGATAAAGCTGGCGCCTGATGGAGAAACTTACCGCATCGTAGGCGGATGGAAACCGAACGACCCTCAGGCGGACGGACGTGTGCAGGAAGGCAGGTTGGTCATATCTGATGCAGATGGAAAGAACCGGGAAGTATATGTGATACGCCGGCGAAACTGGGGGCTTCCGGTGGTGAACATCAACGGTACGTGGTGGTGTAAATACAATTTGCGCGGAAATGTGAAAACATTCAGCGACCAGATATTGGCCGGTACAGATCCGGCAAAGGAAATAGACTTGGCAACTTATTTGAGCACGTGCGACGAAAACGAACTGTTGCATTTGCTGGGATATCAGTATCAGGCAGGTTATCCCGACGGATATCCGTTGAAGCACAACGAAACGGCTTTTTATTATGAAGGTATGCGAAACTCTGCCGAAAATTTCGGTCTGTTATCTTCCGAAGAAATGGCTCCTGAAGGATATCAGATACCTGATTACGATGATTATGCCTTTTTTACCCGGAATACGGATTTCAATTTGGGCGGACAGGGAACGCATACGTACCGGAACGCGGCAGGGCAGGAGCTGACGGTCACGATAACCGAACGGGAAGTATCGTTCGAAGGACATCTGTATGGAGTAATTGCCTTTTATGAGTTTCAGTACGAAGGTGCCCGCTGGGTACTTTGTGGGTTGGGACATCAATGGAACACCACTCCTGGAAACATTGCCCGGATGTCGTTGTTGCTTGCCACGCATGGACATTCTTCGAACACGTGGGTAATGGAAGGATATGCGCATACAGAAAAACCGGGTGAGAACTGGTTGAAGTATGTGCCGCAGAACAATACAAAAACACGTACGATACGTTGCATAAAGAAACCGGTGGAATATATATATGAATAAATGAATGTTGAACAAATGATTATCAAAAACAAAAAGTGTATGAGAAAAATGACAAACGCGAAAACAGTATGGATGGGAAGTTTATTGTTTGGTATGTTCGGAACAATGGCTTGTGCCGATTCTGAGCATCCCGGTAATGAAGAAACGGCTGTAAGGCCTGTTGTCAAAGCCAGAGTAGCAGGTTATGACCAGCTGGCTGACACTGTAGACGGTGAAGACAAGGTAGAGCATATACAGGCTTGTCAGTTTATCGGAGGAACATTGGCTAAGGTGTATGACGACTTGGCTTTCGATGGTTCCGCTTTCAATTTACAGTTGACCGATTATGAAGGGGCGCTGTATGTAATAGCCAATACCGAAGGAATGATTGATTTGAACGCATTGCACGACCGGCGCATCACCGAAGACGAATGGAAACAGACCGTGCTGAACTTGAAGGAAGGGAAGGAAGTGCACTTCTTTAGCGGCAGTTTGAGTCTGGATAGCTTTGACAAGTCGCAGACCGAGCTTCCCTTGTCGATGAAACGAGGAATGGCACGCTTTGACATTGACCTGCAAACGGCAGGTACGGCATCTGTCGAAAGTCTGATATTGAAGAATGTGGCACGTTCGGTTTATCTGTTTGCCAATCCGGATGCCCATTCGCCCACAGGAGTAGAGCGCAAGGATACAACGGTCGTATTCTCCCGGCCGCTTACGGCAAATACTCCTGGTGTGTTGTACGTGTACGAGCAGGCAAATGAAGGGCTGGAGGTAAGTGTTACCGCAGTGATTGACGGCGAGCGGAAGACACTGACCAAGGTTTTATCGGAACCTGTGATACGCAATACAGTCAATCAGATTATCGTGCGTAAAGACTATATCAGTGTGAATCTGAATGTGAGCTTCGATGAATGGGAGCCAGGCAATGATACGGAATTGGAAGCGAAACATGCTTCTTAAACGTTTAAGGCATGTTTATGAAAACAAGGTTGTATATAATCGGTTTGCTCTGTAGCCTGCTGTTTATCTCTTCCTGTTCCGACAGATGGGAACAGGAGGAAACTGTTTCCTCCGGGACAGCGGAACTATGTATCAGCAGATCTTCGTTTCAGGTGGCTGGAAAGCCGTCTCCGCTTTCTGGAGAAGACGAGATAACATCGCTTAGGGCATACCGTTTCGAAGAAGGCGTTTTGCAGAAAGTGTATGAGCCGTTATCGGTCGGGGGAGATGATTATCGTCTGCCGCTCGACCGGCTTTCGGGTACACTTTATGTAATAGCAAATGAAGAACCTGCGTGTGAAGAAGGAACGACAAAAGAAACAGATTGGTTGCAAACTGTACTGACAGCTGACCAGCACCAGGTATCGAATTATTTTACCGGAAAAGCAGACTTGTCAGGCAAGATGGAAAAGGCTGTTTCAATACCGTTGGCTTTAACGCGTGGAGTAGCCCGTTTCGATTTCCGGATAGAAGTACCGGAAGGGACGGTATCGGTGAATCGTTTTGCGGTGAAACAAGTGGCACGGCAGGCTTATCTTTTTCCGGGAGATACAGTGCGTTCGCCCGAAGGGACAGCCAAGGAAGACTGCATCATCAGTACGCCGGATGCGCCCCTGACACGCGATTCGTTAGGGATACTGTATGTGTACGAACAGTCTAATCCGGATTTGTCGGTGAGTCTGGAAGCAGAAATAAATGGCAAGGTGTATGCTTTCGAACAGCCGTTGCCGTCAGATATCCGGCGCAATACGGTATATGCCATCGTATTGCGGAAAGACGTTCTGCAGGTTGATGCACAACTGACGGTGGAAGCTTGGGGAGAGGGAGATAGTACGGCAGCATATCCCGACCTGACTGCCCCTCCGCAAGTAGATGCCGCGGCGTCAGAATTGCCTGCCGGAGCCGAAGTGACCGCAGGGAAAGATGGTGTGAATCTGCCATACGGATCTGTAGAAATGGTATTGGCAGTAGCGTGTGACGATGAATTGGAACTGCTTCCGGTAGATGCTTCGGCATCGTTGGAAGTGGAGCCGCTTGCCGGTCAGGGGCTGTTTGAGGGCAGACAGCGGTTCCGTATCCGCAAGCCGCTTTTCCCTCCCGAACAGCCACCTGTCGAAACCGCTCTTCGCTTTCGCCGTAAAGGAATGCAGTACGTGTATCCTGAAGATGTAATCACGCTGAAGCTTGCCGGGAACCCCAGCCGGCTTTCGGGAAAATTACAGTATGCCGTCGGGACGTATGCCTTCGATTTCGAGCGCTATATAGATAATGAGCTGGGTGTATTTACGTTGCCTGCAGAGAAAGAATTGACGGTGGAATACGAAGCGGGCGAAGATGCGTGGATAAAGCTTGACCCTGTTTCTGTAAGAAGCGGAGAAGGTGCGTATCGGGTGCTGGCAGGCTGGCGGCCGAATGACGTTACGGCAAACGGGCGCAGGCAGTCGGCTACGCTGGTCATCCGCAACCGTGCCGATGGCTCGCAGCGCGAGGAATATACCGTGTCTCGCCGCAACTATGGATTGCCAGTGACGTGGATGCACGGCATCTGGTGGTGCAAGTACAATGCCCGTGGTGATTCCCGCTCGTTCGAAGACCAGGTGCTTTCGTCCGATGATCCGGCACGCCGCGCAGGCCAGACCGTTTTCGAGTACTTGGGAGCGTGCCCGCCCGAAGCGTTTTTTGATTTGTGGAAATGGGCATATCAAGGTGACAGCGGCACAGGGTTGCAGGTAATAGACAAAAACGGTACGGCGGCATTGGATGGCTACAATCACCAGGTGTCCGTGCATATCAACCGCCTGCCTGCCGATGCGCTTGCCCCCGAAGGTTACGAACTTCCGTCGATGGAAGATTTCAACCGCATCTTTGACGCAACCGATTATGTATGGGTGATGTGGAACGGCACGCACACGCTGCGCACTCCGTGGGAAGGGCACAGCCAGGTGAAGCGGCTGCAGAAGCGGAGAAACGATGTGACGGTAGGCAATGTAGCCTTGCCCAGCCTGATTCTCATCGAGATGTGGAGCCCCGATTTCCCCGAGCATGAACCGGTTACGTGGTATGGCGTGGCATCGCAGTGGAACGACAGCGAAGGTGTCTTTCATAACGGGCATTACAACAATATACTCTTTGGCGTACACTCGCCGGAAGGTACAGGTTGGTTTATTCCCGGGAAAAACGATGCGCTTTATTTGCATAAGAACGGCGGCGCAGCCAAGGACACGCGCGTGCTGCGTTTCCGCAAGTCGGAGGTGGAGTATGTGTATTGAATACCTTACTTGATTTTGATAAAGAAATTAGGTAAGAGCATATAGGTTCATCTGGTGTAAGATTATTAATCTTCAGGCTGCAAGATTATTAATCTTACAAGCGGAAGATTATTAATCTTACACCAGACGAAGTTATCTGAAGGGAAACTTATATAATGAAGTACAAGTGCACAGGTATCTTCTTCAAGTAAAAGCCTTATCTTTGTAACCGTGAGTTTAGAGCTTACCGCATTGTGCATATTGCTTTTCTTGTAAAGTGAAATAAAATTCTCAAATGCTTCCGGCTTTATCTTTTTTCGGTAAAATCATGTATCTTTGCAAGCGGTTAATTAATTGTAGTAGAAGATGGCAACAATCAGGAAAAAACATATCGTTCTTTTGTGCTTGGCTTTGGCCTGCGTTGCAGGTTTGACTTTATTCTTCTCCAAACCGGCGAAAAGCGGTCGTGCTGGCATGTCATTGGCTGATGTCCTGACCGACAGCATTTCTCGAATCGTATCAGCCTGTCCGGGTGAGGTCGGGGTGGCTCTTATTGTCAACAACTCCGATACCGTTACCGTCAATAACAAAAGCATTTATCCGATGATGAGCGTGTTCAAGCTTCATCAGGCATTGGCTATTTGCAACCGGTTTGACCAAGACGGATTGTCTCTTGATACTTCATTGACTGTCCGGCGGGAAGACCTTGACCCTAAGACATGGAGTCCCATGCTGAAGGAGCATCGGGAGCCATTGATTACTTTGCCGGTCAGGGATTTGTTGCGTTATACGCTCATTCAAAGTGACAATAACGCGAGCAATCTCCTGTTTGAGCGCTTGGTAAGTGTTGCCGAAACAGATAGCTTTATCGCTACGCTCATTCCCCGTTCGAGTTTCCGGATAGCTTATACAGAATCGGAGATGGCGGCAGACCATGCGAAAGCCTATGCCAACTGTACATCTCCGCTTGGAGCGGCGATGCTGATTCACAGGCTGTTTACGGATGCTCTTGTAAGCCGTGAGAAGCAAGACTTCATCATGAAATCTTTGGGTGAATGTACTACCGGGAAAGACCGTATCGCAGCCCCTCTCCTTGGAAAGGAAGGGATATCTATTGCCCATAAGACCGGTTCCGGTTATACCGAAAACGGAGTCCTTGCAGCCCATAATGATGTTGCCTACATTTGTTTGCCCAACGGTGTAAATTATGCGCTGGCTGTATTTATCAAAGATTTTAAGGGCAATGAGTCACAGGCTTCCCAAGTTGCGGCACGTATATCAGCAGCCGTGTATTTGTTATTAGCGTAAGTGTTTGAATATTTTCGAGGGCATTTATAGCACAATGACTTGCGACACTCCCAAACACGGGCGTACGTGTCGTGCAACGTAATCGCTTGACGTGCCCGGTAGGACCGTTCGTCTCAGCCTGTATGGGCGTTCGCGTTTGTTCTTCGTCAGATAGCCCGCTATCTTCCTCATCACAGAAGCGAAAATGCCTCAAAAACTCATCCCAAATCATCGCACGATAAATTCAAAACAGCTTCTAAGTCAAAATAAGAACAAGCCCCCCGGAAACACAAGAGAAAGCGGTTTTCGGGGGCTTTGTATTCAGAGAATATTATTCTGGATAATTCAGGTTGGCGTCCGTCAGCTTCTCCAGCACCTCGTCAAGGAACTTTTGGGCTTCCCATCGTGCCATCGGAAGATTCATCATCAGGTAGTTGCCGCAATCTTTGGGACTGGCTCCCGGCACGTCACCTTCGAAAGTGGCGATAAAGCGGAAAGTCTCTTTCATCAGTCCGACGATATCGGTGGACTGAAGGTCGCCTTTCACAACCAGATAGTTGCCCGTAAGGCATCCCATCGGTCCCCAATAGATAATCTTGTCTGCCCATGTGGGATGATTGCGCAGGAACGTGGCGGCAAGATGTTCTATCGTGTGAATAGCCGAAGGGCTGAGGCACGGCTCGCGGTTGGGTTCTTTCATGCGGATATCGAATGTAGTGACGGTTTCGTCTCCCACCGCGTCTTTGCGTGATACGTAGATGCCACGCAGCAGGCGGATATGGTCTACGGTAAAGCTGGGTATCTTTTTCATATCTGTAGGGTTTTAAAGTTTGTTCGGTAATGCTTTCAGGAAGGTTTCGGTCACACGGAACGAGTTATCGGCTATTTCGCCCCAGAAGTTCTTGTATTGTTCCAAGTGTTTGTCCGCTCCCGGCGTATCGCTGATGATACGGAAACTGATGAAAGGCACGCGGTAGAGATGGCATACTTGGGCAATGGCAGCCGATTCCATATCGACCGCAAGTCCTTCGGGAAAGTTCTGCTTGATGGCATTCAGTTCCGTGCGGTCGGTGATGAATTTATCGCCCGTGCAAATCAGTCCGCCGTGAATCGGCGTTTCGGTATCGAGCGAGAGTGCACAATTATATAAGGTGTCATCACCACGGAAGAAAGTGGGGAAACCTTGTACTTGTCCGTAGGCATTTCCTTCGCCGCACCACACGTCGTGGTAAACGATGTTCCGGCTTACCACTACATCCATTACATTCAGTTCGCTGTCAATGCCTCCCGCCACTCCGGTGCTGATAATGCAGTCGGGCTGGAAATTGCGGATGAGCTCTACCGTTCCGGCGGCTGCATTTACTTTTCCGATGCCACATTGCATCAGGATGTGCGTGTTGTTCTTTACCGTTCCTTCAATGTAAGAGAAAGGTCCCTCACGATGTTCCGTTTTATTGTCCAGTTGGTTTGCCAGTTGCTTCTGCTCGGAAGACATGGCGGTGATGATTCCTATTTTCATAAATGATTTTATTTTACGCCGCAAAGTTAGCATTTTCAAGGAGTATTGTGTTATCTTTGCCCCCATTAAAACTCAAAAACTTATATCGTATGAATGAATTAAAGAAACTTCTTCCAGATGTGGCAGCGGTTGTGCTTTTCATAGCGATTTCGTTTGCTTACTTCTATCCGGCGGTGTTCGAGGGGCGCATCTTGGCGCAACACGATGCGGTAGCGGGTATCGGAGCCGGACGCGAACATCAGGAATATCATCAGAAACACGGAAAGGTGACCCGTTGGACGAACTCGCTGTTCAGCGGAATGCCTACATATCAGCTGGCTCCGGGATATGATTCGAGCCGTACGCTGAACACGGTGCAAGACCTGTATCATTTGTATTTGCCCACGTATGTATGGTACGTGTTTGTGATGTTGTTGGGATTTTACATCCTGCTTCGTGCGTTTAATTTCAAAGTCTGGATGGCGGCATTGGGAGCGGTTATATGGGCGTTCTCCTCGTATTTCTTCATCATCATAGCCGCCGGACATATCTGGAAATTCGTCACGCTTGCCTACATACCGCCTACCATTGCGGGAATGGTGCTGGCATATCGCGGCAAGTATTGGGCAGGAGGTATCGTCACCGCGCTTTTCGCCGCACTTCAGATAGTGTCGAACCACTTGCAGATGACGTATTACTTCCTCTTCGTAATGCTCTTTATGGCAATAGCGTTCGGCGTGAAGGCATGGAAGGAAAAGGCTTTCCCCCGCTTCCTGAAGGCAACGGGCGTGCTGGCGTTGGCGGGTGTGCTGGCGGTATGCATCAACCTGTCGAACCTTTATCACACCTACCAATACAGTAAGGAGAGCATGCGTGGCAAGAGCGAGCTGGTGAAGCCGCAGTCTGCCGACCAGACCGGAAGCGGGCTGGAGCGCAGTTACATTACGCAATGGAGCTACGGCATCGGCGAAACCTTCTCGTTGCTCGTGCCGAACGTGAAAGGCGGAGCCTCCGTACCTTTGGCACAAAACGAGCGGGCGATGAGCAAAGCCAATCCGGTGTATTCAGGCCTGTACAGCCAGTTGGGGCAATATTGGGGCGAACAGCCGGGCACGTCGGGACCGGTCTATGTAGGCGCTTTTGTGATGTTTCTTTTCGTATTGGGCTGCTTCATCGTGAAGGGACCGATGAAATGGGCGTTGCTGGGCGGAACCGTATTCTCTATCCTGCTTTCGTGGGGAAAGAACTTTATGGGGCTGACCGATTTCTTCATTGACTATGTGCCGATGTACAATAAGTTCCGTGCCGTTTCGTCTATCCTCGTCATAGCCGAATTCACCATACCTTTATTGGCGATGCTGGCGCTGAAACAGATAGTGGAGCGCCCTGAATTGCTGCGCGAGAAGGCAAAAGCGTTCTTCGTCAGTCTGGGGCTTACGGGGGGCTTGTCGCTATTGTTTGCCATCGCGCCCCGCGTATTCTTCCCTTCGTATGTATCGACGATGGAAATGAACGCGTTGCAGAACGCGCTTCCCGCCGAACATCTGGCGCCTGTCCTGATGAACCTCGAAGAAATGCGTGTCAGCATCTTTACCGCCGACGCTTGGCGCAGCTTCTGTGTCATTCTGGCAGGTGTGGCACTGCTGTTGATGTATGTGCGCGGAAAACTGAAATCCACCGCCCTCATCCTTTCGCTGGCGGCTCTCTGCCTGCTCGATATGTGGACGGTGAACAAGCGTTATCTGTACGACGCGCAGTTTGTGGCGAAAGGCACCGAGATGAAACCTTTCGCACAGCCTTCGGAAACCGACAAGGCGATTCTGAAGGATACCACGTATTATCGGGTGCTGAACCTATCGACCAATACCTTCAATGAAAACGAGACTTCTTATTGGCACAAAAGCATCGGGGGATATCACGCCGCCAAGCTCCGCCGCTATCAGGAGCTTATTGAAGCGTACATCCAGGGCGAAATGGGTAATCTCTTTTCTGAACTTCCTCAGACGGGAGGCGACATGTCGGCGCTCGACCCCGATCGCATACGTATCTTGAATATGCTGAACGCGAAATATTTCATCTTCCCCTTGCAGGGCGGAGGCACGATGCCCGTGCAGAACCCATACGCAATGGGCAACGCCTGGTTTGTAGACGATGTGCGTTATGTGGGCAATGCCAATGAAGAGCTGGACAGCCTTGCAGCAGTTGACTTACGCAAGACAGCCGTAGTTAATCTTCAGTTTGCCGAGCAAGTAAAAGCTCCTTCACAAGCATCGGTTGCCGATTCGACACGCAGCATTACGTTCAAGCATTACGAACCGAACGAACTGACGTACGAAATCAGTTCACAAGCCGGAGGTACGGTGGTGTTCTCCGAGATTTATTATCCCGAATGGCAGGCTTTTGTGGATGGAGAGGAAGTTCCCGTAGGCAGAGCCGATTACGTGCTCCGTGCCATCAATGTCCCGGCCGGGAAGCATACCGTCCGTTTGCTTTTCGAGCCGAAATCGGTTGCCATTACCGAAACCATCGCTTATTGTGCCTTGGGCATTCTGCTCGCAGGTGCCATTGTGCTGGTTGTGCTCCGCCTGCGGAGGCGCGGGTGATTCTCACCACAGATTCACGCAGATTATTTTTATTTTATCTGCGTGAATCTGCGCCAATCTACGTTTCAAGAGAAATAACTTAAAAAATCTGTGTAATCTGTGGTGAAAAACATCATTTATTTCTTATACAGCAGGCGCAGCGCGAACTTGAGGTGGAGCAGGATGGTCTGTACATAGCCGTAGTGGCGGCACATGATGCGGAAGCGCTCGGTGAGGGAGGCGCGGTGATTGCGCGTGGTCATGCCTTCGTTGAGGTAGTCGATGAGCGTGAGGCGCGTGTTATGCAGCACGGCGCTTTGCTTCATCACGCGGATGCACCAGTCGAAGTCAGCGGAGAAGCGGTAGCGGAGGTCATAGGGCACGGCATGGTCGCGGCGGGCGAAGAAAGCCTGGTGGCAGACGAGCATCCCTTGGCGGAAACTGTGCCATGTAAGGTTCTCAGGCGGTTCGAGGCGGCGCATTCGCAGAAAATGCCCTTCTTCATCGACGATGGCAGTACGCCCGTAAATGACATCGGGCAGTCCGGTCAATCCCGTAAGGCTGTGGACGATAAGCTGGAGGGTGTCATCTTCGTGCAGCTCGTCGCCGGCATTGAGGAAACACACGTAGTCGCCCGTAGCGAGGCGGATGCCTTTGTTCATCGCATCGTATAGTCCGCGGTCGGGTTCGCTCACTACGGTATGGATGTGCTTGCGGTAGCGTCCGATGATTTCCATTGTGCGGTCGGTAGAGGCTCCGTCGATGATGATGTATTCGATGTTCTTGTACGTCTGGGTGATGACACTCTGCAAGGTGTCTTCGATGACGGCGGCGGCGTTGTAGGTCACTGTGATGATGGAGAACTTGGGATGAAAGTGTGTCAGCATAGGCGTGTTTCAGTCGTTTTGTCCGGTGATGCGGTTGTAGATTCCGATGTATTTCATTGCTACCACGTGTTCGGCGTAGGTGCTGAGCACTTTGCGTCGGGCTTCGGTGCTGAGGCTTTGGTAATCGCCTTCGGTGAGTGACCAGCAGATGCCGTTTGCCAGGTCTTCGGCAGAGCGGTAGCGTGCCACGTAGCCGTTGTGCAGGTGGTCTATCATTTCGGGGATGCCCCCGATGCAGAATCCTACGCAGGGCACGCCGCACGACATGGCTTCCATAATGGTGTTGGGCAGGTTTTCCTGAAGCGAGGGGGTGACAAAGAGGTCTACGGCGTTATAAATAGTCGGCATTTCTTTTTCCTTACCTACATAATTGAGGCAATAAACAGGGAATGGGAAGAGGTCGGCATATTGTTGCGATTCCTTGCCTACCACCACTACTGCAAGTTCGCGACAAAAATCGGGTTGCATTTCGTTCAGGAGGCGGCAGGCTTCTACTAAATAATCGATGCCTTTTTTCTTGTCGGTAATTTTCATTGAACTGAACAGCAACAATCGTTTGTCTTCAGGGAGGTTCAATTTCCGTCGGGCAGCAAGCTTGTCGGTAGGATGAAACAGATTCGTATTGATAGGATTGGGAATATTGGTTACGGTATGTCCGTGGGTGAGGATACTTTTCTGAGCCAATCCTTCCAGCCAGCGGCTGCATGCTACAAAAGTAATGGGAGCATTCTTGTAGAGGCGTTGTTTTTTGACGAAAGTCTTATAAGAAAGGTCATGTTTGTGCCCACGGTACAACAAATGACAATCGTGACATTGCGTTTGGTAACGGATACAATCCTGTGCATGGTGACAGATACCTGTCACAGGCCACATATCATGCATTGTCCATACTACGGGTTTGCCCGATTGTAGTATTTTCTCAATGTCTTTCAGCGAGAGCATGCCTTGGTTGACCCAATGCAGGTGGATAACATCGGCTTGGTTGAATTCGGGCAACAAGGTGATGTCGGTACCTGTGTTGGCAATGTCTACGGCAAAGAGGTTGTGTTTCTTAAAGTGATTGGCTTTCCATATAATGATACGCTCCCATACGAATTGCCAGATTTGCCGCCAAGACTTCTTCAGTGCTACTACAGTTACCTGTTCAGTTTGTTTGTCGCGTACCAGCATCTTTGCTTTGATACCACTGCTTTTTAAGGCTTCCATCAGTCGGCTTGCGGCAATGGCTGCTCCTCCTATTCGTTCGGATGTATTTATGATAAGTACCCTCATATTTCATCAAAGTTTTTGCAAAGGTACGATTTTCTCTAAGATAAATTCGCTACTTTTGTGCGATATGAAAAGAAAAATGATATTTGTTCCTGCCGGAGGTTTGGCAAACCGCATCCGTGCCACGCTTTCCGCCATCGCATTGGCGGAGCAGACCGGCATTGAATTGAAAGTAATCTGGTTTCGTGACTGGGCATTGCATGCTGCTTTTCGTGATTTGTTCGTGCCCCGGAATTTGTCCGAAAAGGTATGTATTACCGAAGCATCGGCTTTTGATTTGTTGGTGTACGACCGTCCGAGGCAGAAGAACTTCCGTGTTCCTGCCTTGTTTCAGAAGCTGCTGTTCCGGTCGTGTCTGTACGAGCATCAGATAGACGCGCTCCGCACGCAAGGTTTCGACTTTGAGGGCTGGGCAAGGCAGGGGAATGTATATATGGCGTCTTATCTGCCTTTCTATGCTTATCCCGATGCGCTGCTGCACGAGGTGTTCCGCCCCGTTCCGCAGATAGAGGAGGTCATCGGGAAACGCATTTCCGCCTTTTCGGCTTATACCGTAGGCGTGCATATTCGCCGTACTGATAATATTTTGTCTATCGAGCACAGCCCGCTGGAGGCGTTTTTCGGTTGTTTGGATAAGGAACAGGCGGCGCATCCCGGCCTTTGTATTTACCTTGCCACCGATTCGGAAGAAGTGAAACAAGCGATGCGCACCCGTTACGGCGAAAGAATCGTCTGTGCCGAAAGCAAAGCCGACCGCAGTACCACGGAAGGCATCCGCGAAGGCATCGCCGACCTGTGGACGCTGGCACACACCCGGAAGATATACGGCTCGTTCCATAGCTCGTTCTCCGAACTGGCGGCAGAGCTGGGGGAAATTCCGCTGATAGTGGTGAAGCGATAGATTAATGCTGTTATAAGGAAACGCAGATTATCGCAGATTAACGCAAAATTTATTATCTGTGTAAATCTGCGTGAATCTGCGTTTCAAAATCGATACAGGTTATAAACTAATACAATATGCTGAAAGAAAACAATCAAGACCGGAAATGGACGGTGCTGGAGAGCGAATACCTCATCCGGCGTCCGTGGCTCACGGCACGAAAAGACCACGTGCTGTTGCCTACAGGAGCAGAAAACAAAGAGTATTATGTGCTGGAATATCCCGACTGGATAAACGTGCTGGCGATTACCCGCGACGGTAAGTTCCTGATGGAGCGCCAGTACCGCCACGGACTGGGGATGACTTGTTATGAAATCTGTGCAGGCGTATGCGAGAAAGGAGAATCGCCCCTCGAATCAGCTCGGCGTGAATTGTACGAGGAAACTGGTTTCGGCGGGGGCGAATGGCAACACTGGATGGACATCTCCGCCAATCCCAGCACGAACACGAACCTCTGCCATTGCTTCCTCGCCACCGGTGTGGAGCGTGTCTCTACCCAACATCTGGAAGAAACCGAGGACATCAGCGTCGAATTGCTTACAGCGGATGAAGTGCGCACCCTGCTCTTGAACGACCAAATCAAGCAAGCCCTGATGGCAGCCCCGCTTTGGAAATACTTTGCCGTGAACGGGCTGCTGTAGGTTTTTATGAAAATCTGAGCTATCTGTGGTGAAATGACTCAGCTTTTCCGCTGTACGATGCGTGCTCCAGCCGGAACACTTTCGGTTACCCAGATATTTCCTCCAATGGTAGCTCCGCGCCCGATGGTGATGCGTCCCAGGATGGTGGCATTCGAATAGACAATTACATCATCCTCCAGAATTGGATGGCGGGGGATACCTTTGATGGGATTTCCATGTTCGTCAAGCGGGAAGCTTTTTGCTCCTAGTGTCACTCCTTGATAAAGCTTGACATGATTGCCAATGATGCATGTGGCGCCGATAACCACGCCTGTACCGTGGTCGATGGTGAAGTGATCACCTATCTTTGCTCCCGGATGGATATCGATACCCGTTTCCGAGTGGGCCATTTCGGTGATGATACGTGGAATGAGTGGCACGCCTAGTGTGTAGAGTTCGTGGGCTATACGGTAATTGGTGATGGCACGGATAATGGGATAGCAACAGATGATTTCACCGAAGCAGGTAGCGGCAGGGTCGCCGTAGTAAGCCGCTTCTACATCTGTGGCTAGAGTGTGGCGTATTAGCGGCAGGCGACTGATGAACTGGGCAGCAATGTTTGAGGCTGTAGTATGGCACAGGCATTCTTCCGGAGATTCGTCGGAAAGTGCATTCTCGATGCCGAAACAGAATCCTGCCTCCACCTGTTCGGTAAGCAGGCGGAACAGTTCTTCTACATCTACACCGATGTGATAGTTGAGGGTGCGTCTGTGTATGGTAGAGTTGCCGAAGTAGCCAGGAAAAAGAATTTCACGTGACAGTTCTACGATGCGCCTGAGTGATTTGGCAGAGGGGAGGAGTTCACCGTCTTTGTATTGATGGAACAGTCCTTCATAGGAGGCAGGGTCGGACAATTCATTGACCGTTTTGTTGAGGATAGGAGTGTAATCGGGTATCATCATGCTAAGTGTTTTAATTTGTATGCGAGCAAATGTACAAAAAATATTGATTGATTGAAACAGAAAGTTGTAAAGACATGGAAAAACAATTTATTCAACTACGGCATCGATAATTCCTCCACCCAGTACAATGTTGTCTCGATAGAATACCGCCGCTTGTCCGCAGGCAATGGACGCCAACGGTTCGTGCAGGCAGACATGCAAACGGTTGTCGGCGGTAAGTGTAACCTTACAACGGTTGGCTTGTTTGCGGTAGCGTATTTTTACGATAATTTCATCATTGCTTCCAATGATTTCATCGGGGCATGCCAAGTACCAGTGTGAGAGGTACATGCCGTTATGTTCCAGTGCCTGCAAGCGGTTGCAGATGATGACTGCATTTGTTTCGGGAATGATTTGTTTGACGAATAATGCCTGGTTCTGATAAATACCCAGTCTGCGGCGTTGTCCGATGGTATAAAAAGGATATCCTTCGTGTGTCCCGATGGGGATGCCGGCTTCGTTGTAAAAGATGCCGGGTACGATTTTTCCAGTTTCTGTATGTTCGCGTAAGAAAGTGCGGTAATCTCCGGGACAAAAACAGACCCCCTGACTATCACGTTTGTGAGCCATTTTTGTGAATCCCCGTTCGGCAGCTAGTGCGCGCACTTCTTTTTTGGTAAGGTTACCCATGGGCAAAAGCATTCGTTGCAACGTTTCTTGCGACAATCCCCAAAGGAAAAATGATTGGTCTTTGTCTGGGTCAGAGCCGGCAGAGATATGCCAGCGTCCGTTGTGTAGGACCTTTTGTACATAGTGTCCTGTGGCGATATGATAGATGTCTTGTTCATCGGCAACTTGTTGTAAGAGCGGCCATTTCAGAAGATTGTTGCAAAGAGTGCAGGGCACGGGGGTGCGTCCTTTCAAATATTCGTTGATGAAATAAGTGATTATTCGTTGCTGGAAGATTTCGCGGGCATCATAAACGAGGTGTGGGATGTGTAGTCGTGTGCAGAGTTCAGCGGCATCGTCCAGATATTCGGTATGAGCATCTTTTTCGTAAAAGCGGAACGTGATACCGGTTACTTCGTATCCGGCATCCTGTAAGATAATGGCTGCTACCGAACTGTCGGTTCCACCACTCATTCCTAATAATACACGCTTGTTCTGTTTTGCTCTCATGACATACGGACATAAAAAAAGGAGTACCGCTGTACTCCAACCTTTGTTAACCTTAAATCTAATACTATGAAAAACACGATGCAAAGGTACGGACTTTTCTGGAATATGCAAGTGTATGTGCTAAAATAATATGTTTTATAACACGATTTAAGAATATAGCTTCGTATTATACGTTCATTAACAAATAGGGCTTTGCCGGTAAGGACATGTGTGTTGAAACGAATGCTGATGTATGGCGTTGAAATATAATTTTCGGTGGAAAGCTGGTCTATGTCGAAAAGATTCCTTAGCTTTGTATTTATTATGGTAGAATGAAAAGATATTCAGCCCTATGAAGTGTTTGCATGTGATAACTCCCGTAAAGGATTCCATTGATTCGACGCTTGAAACAATACAGGCGATTATGGAATCGGAAACAAGTGTTCCTTTTACCTATACTGTGTATAATGATTTCAGTACGCCTGAGAATACGCTCCGTTTGCAGGAAGCATCAGAGCGGTATGGCTTCGAGTTGGTGAATCTGTCGGAGGTAACTTCGCATCCCTCTCCCAATTATTTGCTGGTGTTGCAGATGGCACAGGCACGTGCCATTGAGGCTGATGCCGGTCTGCTGATAGTAGAGTCGGACGTAGTGGTGAGGCGGGATACCCTGCAGGGCTTGTTCGATGGGGCTTTGCAACGTCCAGGATGCGGTATTGCCGCTTCGGTCACGGTAGACGATAGCGGGGTGATAAATTATCCGTACCTGTATGCACAGGGACAGGAGAATCGTGTCATTGCGGAAAAGAAGCATCTGAGCTTCTGTTGCTCCCTGCTCTGTACCGATTTCTTGCGGAAGTATGATTTCCATCAGCTGGATGCCAGCAAGAATTGGTTCGATGTCACCATTTCGCATCAGGCATTGAAGGATGGATTTACCAATTATCTCTTCACTTCGCTGCCTGTTGTGCACCGTCCGCACGGAAGCCGTCCATGGAAGAAACTGAAATATACCAATCCGTTGAAGTATTATTGGTTGAAGTTCACCAAGGGGCTGGATAAGATTTGAGACTATATGCATGTGCCTGCGCAGCTATATGCATGTGCGATGGCATATATATGAATCAGGTATAGGAATTATATTCGTTTGTCAGTATATGAGCTTGTTCAATCATCAGACCTTGGTACTTCATCCGGACTTTGCCGGTCTGGAAGATTTTATGATAAGTTTGCCCGACCGTTTTTTGCACGATGAGGGTGTAGTTATTCATAACGGACGAAACCAGTTGAGGCGGATTACGTATCAGGGGGCAGATTATGTGGTGAAGGCTTTCCGCAGGCCGAACCTGGTCAATCGCTTTGTTTACGGGGTGTTGCGGCCTTCGAAGGCGAAACGTTCATACGACCATGCTCTCCTGTTTCAGCAGATAGGCGTGGGCACTCCTCAGCCTGTAGGCTATATGAATATCCGGAAGGGATTGCTTTTCGACCGGAGTTATTACGTAACCCTTGCCTCTACTTGTCCTTACCGGTATGAAGACCTGTTTCACCGGCATTTCGATTACGAGGAAGAGGTGTTGCGTGCCGTGGGACGGGTGACGGCGCTTCTGCATAATCACGGATATGCCCATAAGGATTACGGGCGTGCCAATATCCTGTTCGAGAAGACGCCCGAAGGCATCAGGCTGGATATTGTCGACCTGAACCGCCTTGCCATCGGACCGCTGGACATGAAGGCCGGATGTAAAAATCTGGAGCGTTTGCCTGCCACTCCTGCCATGCACCGGATTATTGCCGAGGAGTATGCCAAGGCACGCGGATTCGATGCCGGAGAATGTTATCGCCTGATGGTGGCGTACCGGAGTACCCAGCCGGGCAAGGAAGAAAAAGAAATCGAAGCTTTGAAGCATTATAAGGAAAAGATATGAAAATCATAGCCGTAGTAGTTACATACAACCGACTGGAATTGTTGAAGCGCAATATCGCTTGCTTGCGGGCGAACCGGCCGCTTGATGCTATCGTTGTGGTCAACAACGGGAGCACCGATGGTACTACCGCATGGCTGGCTTCAGAGCCGGGGCTGCATGTGGTCAATCAGGCAAACGTGGGCGGTTCGGGAGGTTTTTATACGGGCATTCGTGAGGCTTGCCGGCTGGATGCCGACTGGATATGGTGCATGGACGATGATGTGTTTCCCCGACCCGATTGTCTGGAGAATCTTTTGCGTCATGTCGGCCGGAGCGATGTGGGTATGCTCGCACCGCGCCGTCTGATGGAAGGCAAGGTGTATACGAACGATTTCCAGGCACTCGATTTGACATGTCCTTTCGCCTCCCTTTATAAAGGGAAGCTCTCGAAGATGCAGGTCGACGCGCCTACGGAGATTTGTGGAACGGCGTTCGAAGGTCCTTTTATCCGTAGGGAAGTGGTAGAGAAAATCGGTTTGCCCAAGAAAGAGCTTTTTATCTTTTGTGATGATACCGACTATTGCATCCGTACCGTGCAGGCGGGTTATAAGATAATGTATGTTCCCGAAGCGCTGATGGACAAGGAAAAGTTCTTTTCGAAAGACACGTGGGTGGAGCGCAATAAGAAAAAGAAATGGAAACGTTTCTATCAAGTGCGCAACTCCGCATACTTGAACCATCATTATGGGAAGAACTGGGCTGTAAGGTATCTGCGCGGTTTCAACGGGGTGATAGGCTATATTCTGATAGCTTTGTTTACGTGTCCGTTCAGCGATGCATATCGCCTGAGCGACATCGGCAGGTTCTGGAAAGCTTATCTGGACGGAGTGAATGAGCGGTTGGGAATGATGAAATAAGAAAAGAACAATGTGTTATGAGATTGATAAAAGTTACAGGTGGTTTAGGGAATCAGATGTTCATCTATGCATGTTATTTGCAGATGAAGAAGCGCTTTCCGCGGGTTTATATCGACTTGACAGATATGATGCACTATCATGTGCATTACGGTTACGAGATGCATCGGGTATTCGGCCTGCCCTGTGTAGAAATCTGTATGAACCAGGTGTTGAAGAAAGTCATCGAGTTTTTGTTTTTCAAGACCATCCTTGAACGTAAACAGCACGGCTCGATGCGTCCGTATACACGCAGTTACTTGTGGCCGCTTATCTATTTCAAGGGCTTTTACCAGTCGGAGAAATATTTTGCCGATATCAAGGACGAAGTGCGTCAGGCATTTACGTTCGACTTAAAGCAGGCTAACGGGCAAAGCCTTCGGATGCGTGAGCAGATAGATAAGGATGAACATGCCGTATCTTTGCACGTGCGCCGGGGCGATTACCTCCAACCCAAGCATTGGGAAGCCATCGGGTGCATTTGCCAGCTTTCATATTATCGGAATGCTTTGGAAGAAATGGGCAAACGGGTGGAGCGTCCCCGTTATTATGTCTTTTCGGATGACCTTGCCTGGGTGAAGGAGAATCTGGATTTGCCCGATGCGGTGTATATCGACTGGAACAAAGGAGAGGACAGCTGGCAGGACATGATGCTGATGAGCCGGTGCCGGCATCACATCATCTGCAATAGCACGTTCAGCTGGTGGGGAGCGTGGTTGAATCCGCGCAACGGTAAAATAGTCATTGCTCCCGAACGCTGGACACGCGATGCCGATAGCCGGGAGATTGTTCCGGCGGAGTGGTTGAGAGTATCTATTAAATAAAAGGAGTGAGGACATGCGTATGTATATGATGCGGAAGATAGGTTATGCATTGGTGGAAATCTTCAAGACGTTCCGCCGCATTTCTTCTCCACGGTTGATTATGACCCTTTTGGTGAAGAACGAGGAAGGTATGCTGGAAGAGAATCTGCGCTTTCACAAGGCGATGGGGGTAGATGGCTTTATCATTACTGATAACAATTCCACCGACCGCACACCGGAGATTATCGAAAAATACCGGCAAATGGGATGGGTGAAGGAAGTGATACAGGAAACAGCTACCAATTATGAGCAAAAAGCATGGGTAGACCGTATGATATGGAAAGCCAAGACCCGATACGGTGCCGACTGGATTATCAATGCCGATGCGGATGAGTTATGGTATGCTCCTTCGGGAAACCTGAAGGATGAACTGAGCCGTACGGGCGCCAATGTGCTGAATTGTGAGATGCGAAGCCTTTATCCTGAAGAAGACAAACCCTTCTGGCAATGGGACAAGGCGGTAAAATATGTACCCGACCTGGAACATTATGGTCTGTCACTCTATTCTCTTTTCGAGCGTCAGAACAAGAAAGTGGTACATCGGGCAGCCGGATACATACAGATTTCGATGGGGAACCACAAGGTGACGATGTTGCCTAAACGTTCGGCGGACACCGATATACGCGTGTACCATTATAATATAAGGGGCAAGCAACAATTCCTGGAAAAGATGATAAATGGAGGCAAGCAGTTGGAGCAACACAAAGGGCGGCACGGAGGCCGGCACTGGCGTTATTTTTATCGTTTGTATAAGGAGGGCAAGTTGGAAGAAGAATACGACCGTGTTATCGGTACCCACGTATTCGACCGCCTGCAAACAGACGGATATGTATATGAGGATGATACGATTTGCAGGTTTTTCGAGGAAAAGATGTAATGGACAAGCATGCTTATTTGATTATTGCCCATAACGAACCGGAAGTATTGAAGATGCTTTTGGATATGCTGGATGATGTACGGAATGATATTTTCGTGCATATTGACCGGCGTGCCCGTTCGTTGTACGAATCCATTAAGGGTTATACCCCTAACTATAGTGATTTGATTGTTTTAGAACATCCGATAGCGGTTTATTGGGGCGATATATCGCAAGTGAAGGTGGAATATATGCTTTTCGAGCGTGCTTTTTCCCAAGGTCCATACGCTTATTATCATCTGTTATCGGGTGTGGACTTGCCTATCAAGTCGCAAGACTATATTCATGCTTTCTTTCGGAAGAACCAAGGAAAAGAGTTTGTAGGTTTTTGGATGAATAAAGCTCATAAGCGCGATTTGGACCGGAAAGTTTATCGGTATTATCTTTTTACCCGTTACTTTAAAGGAGGAAACGTTATGGTTCATAGTGTATGCGCCTTGTGCCGGAATATATTTCTGGCATTGCAGAAAGTAACTCATTATAAGCGGAACCAAGGAAACATTGTTTTCCAAAAAGGTTTTAACTGGGTGAGCATTACGCAAGACTTTTGTGCTTGCTTGTTGTCTCAGAAAGAAAATGTGTTTCACACATTTCGTCATACCTTGTGCCCGGATGAGATTTTTATTCAGACTGTGTTGTGGAACTCACCCTTTCGGGACTCTATATATAATAAGGAGAATGCTCTTATCGGTTCGATGAGGTACATCGACTGGGAGCGAGGTAATCCGTATGTCTGGCGAGAAATTGATGTGGACGAATTGCTTGCTTCCCCTTATTTGTTCGCACGGAAATTTTCAATAACGTCAGGAAAAGTAATGTTTACCCGATTTTCAAATTATTGATATGAAACAAGTTAAGTTGGCAATTATTATCCCTGCATACAAAGAAGAATTTTTAGCTGAAACTTTAGAGTCTTTGGCTAATCAAACAAATATGGATTTTAATGTGTAAGTGGGAGATGATTGTAGCCCTTTTGATTTAGGCAAAATTGTTGATAGTTTTCAAGATAAATTGTCTGTTTCCTATACGCGTTTTTCTAATAATTTGGGCAAGACTAATTTGATTGCTCATTGGAATAGATGTCTTGATTTGTTGCAAGAAGAGGAATATTTCTGTTTGTTCTCGGATGATGATGTGATGGAATCCCGTTGTGTGGAGGCTTTCTATCAGTCTTTAGAAACTTCTCTTTTGTTTGATGTGTATCATTTCAATATCCATATCATTGATGAATATGGTAACCTTATTCGTAAGTGCCCTGATTATCCTGAAAGGCTTTCTTCTATCGATTTTTTTAAATTACTGTATACTTCTCAAATAGATGCACGGATGCCTGAGTTTATTTTCAATACTCGTCATTTCCGTTTGTGTAAAGGTTTTGTTGGATTTGATTTGGCTTTTCGTTCAGATAATGCGACTGTTATGTCCTGTGCTCAAGATAAAGGGATATACACCATTCCTTTGGTTAAAGTGCTATGGCGAGATAGCGGAAAGAATATATCTTCGGATAGGAATGTTTCAATAGAAATCAAATATAGAAAAGCGAAGGCCACCATTGCTTTTTGTAATTGGTTGAATGCTTTTTTATTAGGAATTCTCAGAAGAATCCTCTCTCAAGGCGAGAAGAGAGAAAGTTGGCACTTCGGGACATAAAGGCTTTGTATCCGGATTATTCATTTAAGACATTGGGAAAATTATTGCACTTATTCGAACATTTAAGTTCGAATAAGTGTTTGTTCCTTTATTATTGGATTGATTTGTTCTTGTGTATACAGAAACGTCATGTTAAGAGGATCGGTGGTTTTTTAAGAAACTATTTCTAACTCTTTCCTGATTTTTGTTTTGTGTTATTGATGTATTCAATCTGTTGATTTAATCTTTGTATGATTAAACTCCAATTATAGTTTTGTTGTACATAAGAGATGCCTTTCCCTTCCATTTCTTTTCTTAATGCATTGTTAAAGTCCAATGTGTAAAGTTGTTTGATGAAATCTTTTTTATTACGGTAAATAATGATTGCGTGATTGCTTTTTTCTTCGTGTTCTTTCATCACGTTGCATTTCCCGTTTGCCATCATTGCCTTGCCGAGGCTTAGTGCTTCCAATAGGATAAGGGATAAGCTTTCATATCTTGAAGGATTCAAGACAATCTTTGCGTGTTGGATAATGGTGATTTTTTCGTTATCATTGACAAAGCCTGTATAAATGATGTCGGGATGTTGTGCAGCATCAAAGAATTTGCTTCCCACTAATACCAGCTTCAACTTGGATTGTTTGTATTTGGCTTTGTATGTTAGGAAATAATTGAAAATGTTGTCAAGTTTTCCTGGGTCAATCCTGCCTACGTACAACAGGTATTCTTCGGGCAATCGGTATTTTGTTTGCGTCTCTTCCCAGTCTGCCTTAGAGGCAATGTTAATGCCTACGCTGATAACGCCGTGAGGGGACATTGCAGAGCCAAAGATATTCTCAGCCAATTTCATCTCACTTTCCATGTTGAAACCAATGTAAGCCACCCTGGTAAATACTTCGGTCAGTATCGGGCGGAAAGCGTTTTTGTGTTCATGCATGGTGGGAATGACCAAAGTCTTTTCTGGAGCATAAAGGGCTGTATAATAGGTCTCCGGATAATCGATGGTCAATGGAATAAATACATCATAATCGTTTTTGTGCGACTGGATATATGAAAACAACGAAGAAGAATAGAATAAGTTTTTGCGGAAAATCCGTAATTCATCCTTCTTTTGTATGTTCCATATAGGTAGATAGTTGGCTATTGGCTTTAAAAGCGATAATCTGTACAATAGCCTTCTGATGTCACGGATGATTCGTGAGTTACACAATGGGAATTTCCGTTTGATATGGACGGGGTCGGTCTTAAAGCGGCGTACGGTTACGCCGTTTATTGTTTCTTCTCCTTCTGGGTAGTCATTGGTAGGATTGCTGTAGCTATGAATGCATGTGGTCAAGACTTCTACTTGATAGTTTGCTACCAATCTTTCCGCTAACATCCGGCAATGCAATTCTGCTCCCCCGTTTACGTCTAAACCATATCGTACAACGACAAATGCTATTTTCTTTTTCATATAAGTCGATATTGATATTTAGTTTATATTATAGGAGTTAAGGGGTGATCACTCCGCTTTACTCCGTTAGGAGTTAACCGATAGTAAGTCAAAGAGCCGTATACACATAGATATTGGTTTAACTTCTTAACTCCTCAAAGATAATATCATTTAATTTTGATTACTTACTTACTTAAAATGAATACTTTTATTTTTATAATGTATGGGTTTGAAAAAAACTGCATCCGGATGTGATTATTTTGCATTCAATATCCAATTGAGATTACTTGTATGTAATTCTTCCCGTAACTCTTCTTAGCAGGTAGCCCATATAGAATTGTTTCCTTTTACAACGCCTGCATGTCGTTCAGCCGCTTGTAATAGCCGTTTTTCTGGAGCAGTTCCTCATGCTTGCCGCATTCCACAATGCGGCCTTCGTAGAGCACGTAGATGCGGTCGGCGTTCTTGATGGTAGAGAGACGATGGGCGATGGCGATTGTCGTGCGGGTCTTCATCAGCCGTTCCAGAGCCTCTTGCACCAGGCGTTCGCTTTCGGTATCAAGTGCTGATGTTGCTTCGTCCAGTATCAGGATAGCAGGGTTTTTCAGAATGGCGCGGGCGATAGAGATGCGTTGGCGCTGCCCTCCCGAAAGTTTGCATCCGCGGTCTCCGATGTTGGTATCATAACCTTGCTCGCTCTCCATGATGAATTCGTGGGCGTTTGCCACCTTGGCGGCGGCTATCACCTCTTCCATTGTGGCGTTGTCTACCCCGAAAGTAATGTTGTTGTAGAAACTGTCGTTGAACAAGATGGCTTCCTGGTTTACGTTGCCTATCAGGCTTCGCAGGTCTTTCACTTTCAGTCCTTTGATGTTCTTTCCGTCTATCAGTATTTCGCCCGACTGGACATCGTGGAAACGGGGTACGAGGTCGACCAGTGTCGATTTGCCGGAACCACTTTGTCCTACAAGTGCAATGGTCTCGCCTTTTTTCACGCTGAGGCTTACGTCGTGAAGCACTTCATGGGTGCCATAGCTGAACGAGATGTGGCGGAACTCCAGCCCGTCATTCAGTTCGCTGATAGGTTCGGCATCGGGACGTTCTTTGATAGGGTTTTCTGCCTTCAGTATCTTGTCCACACGCTCCATCGAGGCAAGTCCCTTCGGAATGTTGTAGCTCGCTTTCGAAAAGTCTTTCAGTGGATTGATGATGCTGTATAGGATGACCATGTAGAAGATGAACGTGGGTGCGTCAATAGGTGAGGTATCGCTCA
This sequence comes from Bacteroides sp. An51A, assembly GCF_002161565.1. Classification (NCBI taxonomy): domain Bacteria; kingdom Pseudomonadati; phylum Bacteroidota; class Bacteroidia; order Bacteroidales; family Bacteroidaceae; genus Bacteroides; species Bacteroides sp. An51A. The sequence continues at coordinate 410,141 of NZ_NFIC01000001.1, read as the reverse complement.
GGATAAGCGTTCCGCCGAACCACAGCACCAGCACGATGAGTACCGTGCCCAGAAATTCGCTCATCGGATGGGCAAGGCTCTGGCGCATGGCTACGCGGCTGGTGGCGTCCCGGAACTCATTGCTGCATTTCACGAAGCGGTTTATCATCTTGTCTTCGGCTATAAATGCCTTGATGATGCGCATTCCGCCCAGTGTCTCTTCCAGTTGCGACATCGTTTCGCTCCATTTATTCTGGGCATCCAGCGACTGGCGTTTCAGCTTGCGGCCTACCCGCCCCATTACCCAACCCATTGCCGGAAGCACAATGATGGTAAAGAGTGTAAGTTGCCAGCTGGTAACCAGCAGGGTGGCGAAATAGGAAACGATAAGTATCGGATTCTTCAGCAGCATGTCGAGCGAGCTGGTGATGGAGTTCTCGATTTCGCCTACATCGCCGCTCATGCGAGCGATGATGTCTCCCTTTCGCTCATCGGAAAGGAAACTGAGAGGCAGGTGCATTACTTTGGTATATACCAGGATACGGATGTCACGCACTACGCCTGTGCGCAAAGGAACCATCACAGCTGTAGAGCCGAAGTAGCATGCAGTCTTCAGCAAGGTCATTCCGGCGAGGAACAATCCCAGCCACAGGAGGGTGGTCGAAGGACCGAATGTTTCAATCAGTTGGGAGGCGTAGTAATAGAAGTTGTTGACCGCCACGTCCTTGATGTCAGCACTTCCCCACGGCATGAAGTGATACTCCTGGCCGCTTCCCCCCGTCTTGAACAAGATATTCAGTATCGGGATAAGCAGGGAGAAAGAAAACACGTTGAAGATAGCGGAAAGGATGTTCAGCATCACCGCACCAGCCACATATCTTTTATAAGGCGAGATGAACCGCCGCATCATCTGGAAAAACTCTTTCATAAAGGAACGGATTGTTTGTGAATTGCAAAGATAGTGTTATTTCCCGTAATTCAATATGCTTGAAGCAAAATTTTGGAGTAAAATCCCATTTGCGGCTTTTCGGCAGGATCCTGTCCTATGCGAGGACATAAAACGAAGCCTTTTATCGGAAAGTAGGCTATAAATTCATGCTTTTGTCATTTTTTCTTTCTTGAAACAAGTTGCTTTAGGGTAATATTTGTATTTTTGTGCATTGAATTGAACAACCAAAGCCAATGATGGAATGAAATTTGTATATTATATAGTCTTTGCCTCGTGGTACGTGCTTTCGTTGCTCCCTTTGAGGGTGCTGTATGTCGTGTCTGATATTTTGTATCTGCCCTTGTTTTATTGTATCCGCTACCGGAGGCACATTGTCCACCGCAACCTGAAGGCGTCGTTTCCGGAGAAGAGTGAGCCGGAAATTCTCCGTATTGAAAAGCAGTTCTATCATTTCTTCTGCGATTATGTGGTAGAAACCATTAAGTTGTTTTCTATATCGAAGAAAGAGATGATGCGGCGGATGTCTTTTTCGGGACTCGACCGGGTGCAAGAGGAACTGGAACGGGAACAAAAGAAGTATTGTTTCATATATTTAGGGCATTATTGCAACTGGGAGTACGTGGCCTCCATGCAATACTGGCTTCCGGATATACATTGCGGACAGATTTACCATCCGCTTTATAACAAAGCGTTCGACCAACTGTTCTTACGGCTCCGCGGGCAGTTCGGGGGCGACAATATTCCGATGAAAGAAACCTTGCGCCGTATTATCAAATTAGGGAAGGGAGAAAAGAAAGTGATGATAGGGTTTATAGCCGATCAGGCACCTAGTTGGTGGGCTATGGAACATTGGACGACGTTTCTGAATCATGATACTGCTTTCTTTATGGGTACGGAACGTATCGGCAGGAAGCTGGATGCTGCTGTTTATTATCTGGATATCCGTAGGGTGAAGCGTGGCTATTATCATGCTGAGCTGAAACTTCTGACCCTGCATCCCAACGACTTGCCGCAATACCGCCTGACAGATATGTATTCCGAGTGTTTGGAAAAGCAGATTAAGGAAGCTCCTGCCTATTGGCTCTGGAGCCACAACCGCTGGAAACGTACGAAAGAGGAATGGCTGAAAGGTAATTGGAAATAAAAGAAAAGACTATGGTTCCTAAAATCATTCATTTGTGCTGGTTCGGAGACAGGGCATATCCGCTGGAAGTGAAAGTATGTATTGCCAGTTGGAAACGGTTGCTCCCTGATTATCAGATACGGGTATGGACGTATGAAGATGCCCGGGCTATCGGATGCCGTTTTATCGACCAGGCACTTTCGATGAAAAAATGGGCTTTTGCCGCAGATGGCGTACGCTTTTACGCGGTGTATCACGAAGGGGGGGTGTACATGGATAGCGATATCTTCTTGCGTAAGCGTTTCGACCGCTTTGTGCCCAAAGAAGGGGAGGGATGTACCACCTTCAATGAATGTTGGATGGAGCAACCGGATGACTTCGGGCTGCAGGCGGCATTCTTTATAGGCGAAAAAGGGAACAGCTTCTGCAAGGAAGTGTTCGAATATTACCGTACGCATGATTTTGTACATCCCGATGGTTCGTTCGACCAGACCATTTCGCCGATGATTATGAAAGAAATAGCTATGAAGCGTGGTTATGTATGCAGGGAAGAGGAGCAACATCTGGAAGGGCTGACCGTGTATCCTACGTTTTGGCTTTCGCCTTGCAACCATTATAATCACAGTCCGGAGGCTTTCGGAGTACATCGTTTGTACGGAAGTTGGCGGACACATAAGCTGGGACGCAAGATGGAACGTGCCGTCAAGCATATATGTAACGCAATAAGATATTATTTGTTTAAACGATGAAAGAAATGAAACGTATTCAAGGTCATTACGTATGGATATTGGCTGTGGTGTGTATCTGTTCGCTTTTCTTGTTTATCGGAGAGGCGTTTTTCAATACACGTGGTGAGCCACGTGAGGCAGTAGTGGCGCTTTCGATGTTGAAGGAAGGAAATTGGATTCTTCCCATAAACAATGGGGTGGAGCTGGCTTTCAAGCCACCTTTGTTCCACTGGATGATTGCTGCATTTTCTACCGTGACCGGAGCGGTGACCGAATATACTTCCCGTATGCCTTCGGCATTGGCACTTGCCGTGATGGTGCTTGCCGGGTACGGGTTTTATGCCCGGCGCAGAGGGGCGGAAGTGGCTTTTCTGATGGGACTGCTCACGCTTACTAACTTTGAGATGCACCGTGCCGGTACGAATTGTCGGGTGGACATGGTGCTTTCAGCACTGATGGTGCTGGCACTTTACCAGTTATACCGGTGGGGCGAAAAACGGTTGAAAGGAGTGCCCTGGCTGGGTGTGCTCTGTCTGAGTGGAGCTTTCCTCACAAAAGGACCGGTAGGTGTGTTGTTGCCCTGCCTGGTGGTGGCGGTGTTCTTGTGGATAAGGGGAATGAATTTCTGGCGCATCTTCTTTTCTTTTTTGGGCATTGTGTTGCTTTCGTGCGTGCTTCCGGCATGCTGGTATGTGGCTGCTTACCGGCAGGGAGGCGACCGCTTTCTTCAGTTGGTATTGGAAGAGAATGTGTTGCGCTTTTTGGGAAAGATGTCGTATGATTCGCATGTCAATCCGTGGTATTATAATTTCATTACTGTCTTTGCGGGTTATGTGCCTTACACGTTGCTGGTACTGATATCTTTGTTCTGTTTGCGTTACAGGCGCATTCAGGCAAAACCTGCCGGATGGTGGGCGCGTCTTAAGACGTATGTCCGTAATATGGACGATGCACGCCTGTTTTCGTTGCTCAGCATTGCGATTATCTTTGTGTTCTATTGTATACCGAAGAGCAAGCGCAGTGTGTATCTGTTGCCCATTTATCCGTTCATAGCCTATTTCCTTGCCGAATACATGATTTATCTGGTGCGTCATCATCGCCGTGTTCTTGTGTCATTCGGAGGTATTATGGGCGGTTTGTCTATTTTGTTGTTTCTGGTATTTGTGGCGGTACGTTGCGGTATGGTGCCCGATACGGTATTTTCGGGTAAGCATGCGGCAGAGAATATTGCCTTTATGCATGCCTTGGAGCAGACTTCTATCGGGTTGAAATGGATTGTTCTGTTGTTGCCACTGGTGGCGGTAGGTATTTTCTTCCGGGTGAGGAAGAAGAGTGGATGGACTTTGCTGTATGCCACAGTGGGCATTGTTTTCACCCTCTTTTTTGCCTTGGACGGTTTTTACCAGCCTACGGTGCTGAATGTGAAGTCGGACAAGCCTGTTGCCGACCATATTGCAACCGTTGTGCCGCAGGGTAGGTTGTATTCGTATCGCACGGATGTGTATACCGCCAATCGTACCCATCCGTTTACCATCAATTTTTATTTGGGCGACCGTATCGTGCCTTTTGATGTGTTTTTGCCCGATGCGGGTTATCTGGTGGTAGGTGAATCGGATGTGGAAGCTTTCCGCGAGGCTTATCCGGCATACGAAATCAGGCAGGTGTACGACAGTCGCCACCGGAGTTGTGATGACCATAAGGTAGTACAACTGTATCAGTTCAGGAAGGTTGGTCAATGAAGCAAAGGCATTTATATGGTGAAATTTTCCGCTTCGGGATAGTAGGTGTAGGGGCTACGGCGTTGCATTATGGCATCTATTACCTGTTACAGCGGTTTATCAATGTCAATGTGGCATATACTGTGGGGTATGTGCTGTCGTTTGTTGCCAATTTCTATGCTACGGCTTATTTCACTTTTGCCTCGGTGCCTTCGTGGAAGAAGCTGTTCGGGATGGGGGTGGCACACGGCGTCAATTACTTGCTTCACATCGTGTTGCTGAATATTTTTCTGTATGTTGGCATTTCGAAGGCATGGGCACCATTACCTGTGTTTGCTATTGCCATACCGGTCAATTTTCTGTTAGTTCGATTTGTTTTCAAACATAAAAGATAATGCTATGAAGTTTGTGATAATCGTTCCTTGTTACAATGAGGAGGCAGTATTGCCCGAAACTACTTACCAGCTTTCACGCGTGCTCGACGGTTTATTAGAGCGTGGGGTCATCGGGCATGGGATGATTCTGTACGTAGATGACGGGAGTAAGGATGCTACGTGGGGGCTGATACAGAAGTATGCCGAAGAGAATCCGTATGTGGAAGGATTGAAGCTGGCTCACAATATGGGACATCAGCATGCCTTGTGGGCAGGGCTGGAATGGGCATCGGCACATGCCGATGCTGCCGTGTCTATAGATGCCGACCTGCAAGACGATGTAGAAGCCATCGGCACAATGGTGGATTATTATAATAAAGGTATAGATATCGTGTACGGTGTGCGTCGCGAGCGGAAAACCGATACGTTCTTCAAAAAGCATACGGCTTTGGCTTTCTATCGGCTGATGCGTGGATTGGGAGGTGACATCGTTTATAATCATGCCGATTTTCGTCTGATGAGCCGGCGTACCTTACAGGCATTGGTATCGTTTCCGGAGCGTAATTTGTTTTTGCGGGGTATGGTTTCATCACTGGGCTTTCCTTCGGCATTGGTTTATTACGACCGCAAGGAGCGTTTTGCCGGAGAGTCGAAGTATCCGTTGAAGAAAATGATTAGTTTTGCACTCGATGGCATTACGTCTTTCTCGGTGCGTCCGTTGCGTTACATCACTTATCTGGGATTGTTTTTTATGCTGATAGCCATACTTGCCATTTTTTACGGACTCTGCTCGTATGCCGAAGGCAGTGCCTTGCCCGGCTGGACTTCTCTTCTGGTATCGGTGTGGTTCATCGGTGGAGCTATTCTGTTGGCGTGCGGTATCATAGGCGAATATGTGGGCAAGATATACAAAGAAGTAAAACAACGTCCGCGTTATTTCATCGAGCATACCACGTTTAAATCAAATGAAACACAGCTTAACGCAGGTGTACGTGGATAATGTCTTTATCGTGTGGTATATGCTTTGTTCTGGCTACACTGTTAATATTGTAAAAATGTAGCTCCTGTAGTTAAACATTTGTTTGTTGTCAGACTCTAAAAAGAAAACTTTAATCTATTTGTATTGTGAAGAACAGCAAGAAACATATACTTTGGGCGGCAGGTCTTGTACTGGCATCTTTTTCCCAGGCACAAGACCTGACGTTGAATGACAGTTGTTATTTTGAGCGGCAAGGAGTCAACGTATTGGTATTCAGCAATAGTTTTAATGGTGGTTTCAACGATGAGAAAAATTCAGGCATTGAGATTATCCAGCATGGCATTCGCGCCATTCAAGGGGGGGCTGTCCGCTTGAATAATACTCCCGAGCAATGGGACTTGGTGCCAAAGATGACTTTTCGGAAGGTGGACCGTGAGCAAGGAAGCATTGAAGTAGGCTTGCGCTACGATGACTATGATTTTGATAGCCGGATTGTGGTTACAGCCAAAGGTGAAGCGGTAGAGATAGCTGTATGGCTTGATAAGCCTGTGCCCGAAAAGCTTGTGGGCAATGCGGGGTTGAACCTGGAGTTTCTTCCGTCAAGATATTGGCTGAAGACATTTACGATGGATGGCCGTTTGAATCGGTTCCCGCGTTATGCTACCAGCCAGACTGTTGCCCGCCCCAATAGCGAGAAACCTCGGCAGTTTAAAGGATTCAAGACTTATGATGACCGCGGTACAGGATGTTTCGTAGACCCTCTTCCTATTGAGACGGGGCACAGCATTACAATGGCAATGGATGACCCGGAACGTATGATTCGCATTCACAGCAACGATGCCGAACTAAAGCTATACGACGGACGCATGTTGGCGCAGAATGGCTGGTTTGTGCTTCGTAGTATATTGCCGGGAGGGAAGACGGGTAAAGTGGTAAGCTGGATGGTAGAGCCTCATGCCGTTGAAGGATGGATTCGAAAGCCTAATATCGGATTTTGCCAGGTAGGTTATACACCCGGGCAGCCGAAAGTAAGTGTCATCGAATTAGATAAGAATGACTCGCCGAAAGCAACCGCTTCGTTGATGCGTATCAATGAGGACGGAACTGTCTCGAAAGCTTATGAAGGGAAGGTAGATGCGTGGGGACCTTATTATAAATACAACTATGTAAAGTTCGATTTTTCGGATGTGAAGGCTCCGGGTATTTACTATATCCAGTATGATACAGTGAAAACAAACAATTTTTTGATTGACCCGCATGTGTACGATAAGATAACCGATGCCACTACCGATGTGTGGGTGCCTATTCACATGAACCATATGTTTGTGAATGAGGCCTATCGGGTATGGCATGGGGAGCCGTTCAAGGAAGGTTATTTGCAGGCACCTCCCAGTGATCATTTCGATATACACTATCAAGGGCCTACAACCGACACCAAGTACAAGCCGTTGGAACTTATTCCGGGTTTGAATGTCGGTGGGTTCTTTGATGCAGGAGATTTCGATATCGAGACAGGGGCGAACATCAATGTGGTAGAAAACTTGATTCGTGCATGGGAGCTTTTCAAGCCATCGCGTGATGAAACCTTTGTGAGCGAAAAACAACGTTATGTCGATTTGCATCGTCCCGATGGCACTCCTGATGTCTTGCAGTACATCGAACACGGTGTATTGAATCTGGTAGCGCAGGCAGAGCAGATAGGACACATGGCTTCTACGCTTTCCAATTCGGTACTTGATAATTATCATCATTTGGGAGATGCCGCATCCATTACTGACGGATTGCATTATGATCCCTCACTCAAGCCTTATGAAGTATCTGCGGATGGGAAGCGGAGCGGCACGCCCGATGATATGTGGGCTTTTACTACACGTAATCCCCGGCTTGATATGCGTGCTGCGACCATGTTTGCCGCAGCAGCCCATGCCTTAGAAGGGCATAATGATAGTTTGGCTGCACGGGCACTGAAGCAATCGAAGCGTCTGATGAAGGAAGCCGAAGAGCTTTTGAGCCAGCGTACCGAATCCAAGCGGAACAATGCGCGTACAGGACTGGGTGGCATAGCTGCTACCAATTTGCAGCTTTATATCGCTACTCAGGAAAAGGAATATTTGGATGTATTTGAAAAAGAGATATGGAAGGAATTAGACCGGAACTTGAGGTTCAGTCTTCAGACAGCCCTTGATGCTATTCCTTATATGAATGAAGATTATCGCAAGCAGTTACGTCCTTATGTAGAGCAATATGCAACGTATATTCAAGATTTCGATCGGCAGAATCCGTATGGTGTGCCTATCGGTACAGGCAACTGGGCGGGAATCGGTCCGTTGCTTAGCTTTGGGACTACCGTATGCTTTGCACATCTTTATTATCCCGACATCGTGGCGAAAGATGAAGTATACCGGACGGCTAATTGGCTCTTCGGTTGTCATCCTTACCATAATTATTCATTTGTTGCCGCAGTAGGAGCTGCCCGTCCGAAGTTGGTCTTTTATGGAAATAATCGTGCCGACTTCTCATTCATACCAGGCAATGTAGCTCCCGGAGTGCTTTTCCGTAAGCCCGACCATTTTGAGAACTTTGATGATTGGCCCTTCCTGTGGGGGCAGAATGAGGGGACTATTGCTGGCAACACGCAATACATTATCTTTGGCTTGGCTTTCAAGCATATTGTTGAGGAGAAAAAATAAAAAATCTGTCTTGAAAGTAGATTGTATAGAGGTGTAGTATTCATGATAATCAATGCAAAGACGCGAAAGTGCTGTGACTTGTAAAATCATAGCGCTTTCGCACCTTTGCATTGATTAAAATATAGAGTATCAATTATTTTTGTTCGCACGTTTGCGTTCGGTCTCGTCGAGGATGATTTTACGCATACGCATGCTTTTGGGGGTTACTTCCACGTATTCGTCTTCCTTGATGTATTCCAGTGCTTCTTCCAGCGAGAATACCACCGGTGGAATGATGCGTGCCTTGTCGTCCGAACCCGATGCACGCATGTTGGTCAGCTTTTTCGATTTCGTGACATTTACCACCAGGTCGTTTTCGTGTACGTGTTCGCCTACTACTTGTCCGGCATATACTTCTTCCTGCGGATAGATGAAGAAGCGGCCGCGGTCTTGCAGCTTGTCAATGGCATACGCGAAGGCAGTCCCGCTCTCCATGGCAATCATCGATCCGTTGGTACGGCGGGGAATATCTCCCTTGTAGGGTTGGTATTCCTTGAATCGGTGTGCCATGATGGCTTCTCCTTGCGATGCAGTCAATACGTTGGTACGCAATCCGATAATACCGCGCGATGGCATATCAAACTCGATGTTCACACGGTCGCCTTGCGTTTCCATCGAAACCATTTCACCTTTACGGCGGGTCACCATGTCAATCATCTTGCTGGCAAATTCTTCGGGAACGCTGATGGTAAGTTCTTCAATCGGTTCGCAACGTACCCCGTCTATCTCTTTGTAAATAACCTGTGGCTGGCCTACCTGCAACTCGTAGCCTTCGCGGCGCATGGTTTCAATCAGTACTGAAAGGTGCAGCACACCACGTCCCGATACAATCCATTTGCCGTCTTCATTCTCGGTCTTGCGGACGCGCAGGGCAAGGTTCTTGTCCAACTCTTTCATCAGGCGGTCTTGTATGTGGCGAGAAGTCACATATTTGCCTTCTTTCCCGAAGAAAGGAGAGTCGTTGATGGTAAACAACATGCTCATCGTAGGCTCATCGATGGCAATAGGGGGCAGTGGCTCCGGATTTTCGAAGTCGCAGATGGTATCACCGATTTCGAATCCTTCTATGCCGATGATAGCACAGATGTCACCCGATGAGACCGATTGCACTTTCTTGCGTCCCAGTCCTTCAAATGTATGCACTTCCTTGATTTTCGATTTCAGCATCTGTCCGTCACGTTTTGCCAGCGTGATGTTCATGCCTTCGCTGATAGTTCCGCGATGCACGCGTCCTACGGCGATACGCCCTGTGTATGAAGAATAGTCGAGCGAGGTGATGAGCATCTGTGGTGTGCCTTCCAGTTGCTTGGGGGCTGGGATATATTTTACGATGGCATCCAGTAGCGGTTCGATGGTACCGGTAGGCGTTTTCCAGTCTTCACCCATCCAGTTGTTTTTTGCCGAGCCATAGAGCACGGGGAAATCCAGCTGGTCTTCTGTTGCGTTGAGGCTGAACATCAGGTCGAACACCATTTCGTATACTTCTTCAGGACGGCAATTCGGTTTGTCCACCTTGTTCACTACTACGATGGGTTTCAATCCGATTTGCAATGCCTTTTGCAGCACGAAGCGTGTCTGCGGCATCGGGCCTTCGAAAGCGTCTACCAGCAGGATACATCCGTCTGCCATATTCAATACACGTTCCACTTCACCACCGAAATCGGCGTGTCCCGGCGTATCGATGATATTGATTTTCGTACCCTTATAGTTGATAGATACATTCTTCGAAAGGATGGTTATCCCTCTTTCACGTTCCAAGTCGTTGTTGTCCAGCACCAGTTCGCCATTGGTCTGGTCGTTGCGGAACAGGTGTCCCGCCAGCATCATCTTGTCTACCAGCGTCGTCTTTCCATGGTCGACGTGGGCAATGATGGCAATGTTTCTAATGTCTTGCATACTATACCTATTATTTGGGTGCAAAGTTACTATTTTTCCGCAAATTATTCGAATCAATTCAAGTGTATTTGTTAAGTTTATATTTTGTATTTTTATGATTGGAGGATTAAATTTGCTCTGTTTGTATTGTTAATTTGCTCTGCAAGAATAATTATGGATATTAGCTTACCTCAAATAGATTTTATATCTTTGTGCTGTAAGTTATAATTATACTGAATATGCATAGTAAAACATATACATCTGCAAAACCTTTTGTGAAGTGGGTAGGTGGAAAGACACAACTTCTGGAAGATATAAGACGTTCTTTACCATCGGACTTTTCACAAAAGAAGGACATCGTTTATGTAGAACCTTTTGTGGGAGGAGGTGCCGTGTTATTTGGATAATACATTAACTTCCTAACCTAATATAATCAATGACATAAATTTTAATCCAATACATTCTTATGAAACAGTATGAGGCTGTTATTGAAACACTAAAGCGTTTAGGAGGAATTGCGACCCTTGGACAACTTTATCAAGAGGTTTTTAAAATAGAAGACTGCCAATGGAATACTAAAACACCATTTGCAAGTATAAGAAGAATAGTACAGGAACGTAAAGAAATATACAAGATAAAGCCGGGATTATGGGCTTTAATCTCCTGTCAAAAGGAACTTGAAGCTAATGGTTTTATTGTCGAAAATGAACATAATACAGACTCGACAATAATGAAAGATTTTAATCATTCGTATTATCAAGGTCTCTTGTTAGAAATCGGTAATTGCCGAAAGTTTTTTACGTATGTGCCTGAACAAGATAAGAATAAAAAATATGCAAGTGGTACATTAAAAGATATCCGTACACTTAATGCTATACCTCATTTCTCTTTTCCGGAATTAGTTCATAGAAGTTCAACCATAGATGTTATTTGGTTTAATGAACGAAAAATGCCATGTGCTTTTTTTGAAGTGGAACATTCTACAGATATACAAAACTCTCTTCTTAAATTTTTTGATTTACAAGATTTTTATAGTAAGATGTTCATTGTGGCTGATAATAAACGCATGAATGAGTTTGATAAGAAATTACACTATGGAGCATTCAAAGAATTGGTTAATAATAAAAGGGTAAAGTTTTTAAGTTATGATGCATTAAATAAACTATATAATCAGACCATTGAGAACCAGAAAAATCCAATCTTTATATAGATCACTTTTTAACATGATGTAAAATCAATAAATTCGCAAATGCCTGAAATATAGAATTAAAGCACCTACTCCAAATGATCTTTTCTGATCAAAAGAGTTATATAAAGATCTTTTGTCCTCTATGAATGTTTTTTGATATTCTTTTGTATTCCAAATATGAATATATAATGGAATACAACTTTGAAATAACAGAAACATTATCAAAGCAAATAGCCGTCCAATCTTCATCCGTAGAAGAAGCGTATAGGATTGTAAAAGGCTTATATGAGAATGAGAAGATTATACTCGATGCTTCTGATTTTATAGAGGTAGATATTTGTGAAAGGAATGATCCTTCAATAGATTATTTTCCTTCTTCAAATAGCCTCATATCTCCTTATTTCCGTTCCCCTGACCGCACCTTCACCCTCCTCCACGGCGATTGCATCGAACTGTTGAAGCAATTCAGTTTCAAGTTCGACATGATATTTGCCGACCCGCCTTACTTCCTTAGCAATGGAGGTATAAGTGTGCAAAGCGGTAAGGTGGTCTGTGTGGACAAGGGCGAATGGGACAAGGGCGGAACGCCGGAATACATGGATGCATTCAACAGGGCATGGATAAACGAGTGCCGGCAGAAGTTGAAAGACAATGGTACGATATGGGTCAGTGGCACATACCATAATATTTTTTCTATCGCCAATATTCTGACGGAGCAAGGCTTCAAAATTCTAAACGTAATCACTTGGGCAAAAACGAATCCTCCTCCTAATATTTCATGCCGTTATTTTACTCATTCAACGGAGTTTATCATTTGGGCACGTAAGTCGGCAAAAGTACCTCACTGTTATAACTATGATGTAATGAAACAAATTAACAGCGGCAAGCAAATGACAGACGTATGGCATTTGCCAGCCATTGCCCGATGGGAAAAGACATGTGGCAAACATCCGACTCAGAAACCGTTGGCAGTGTTGTCGCGTATTGTTCTGGCATCTACCCACAGCGGCGCATGGATTCTAGACCCTTTTACCGGTAGCAGTACCACTGGCATCGCTGCCAATCTTCTTGGAAGACGTTTCTTGGGTATTGACAAAGAGAAAGAATATTTAATTCTTAGCCAAAATCGAAAAAGAGAAATCGAGCAAATATCTGTACTTATGCAATTCCGCAAAAAGATTAAAGACATCGCCCTTTTGGACAGCATCGGCATTACATCTGTCGGTGAAGATGATACGTGTTATGGTGATTTGCCTTTTTAATTGCGGAAGTACAAATTTTGCATCATTTATTAGGAGACTTTTTGTTGGTTTATGTTTTGTATTTTTATAGCTGTAGGATTAAATTGTTTTGTATAGCATCTTCTTTGGAAGATATTTTGCAAAAGTGTTTGTTGGATGAAAGATTATTCCTATCTTTGCACCCGCAAATAGAATTTATATTATATAAACAAAACAGTCAAAATTATGTATTTAGACGCAGCTAAAAAGCAAGAAATCTTTGAAAAGTACGGAAAGTCTAACACTGATACTGGATCGCCCGAATCTCAGATTGCATTGTTTTCATACCGTATTTCTCACCTGACAGAGCACTTGAAGCTCCACAGAAAAGATTATACAACTGAAAGATCTTTGACCAAGCTGGTAGGTAAGCGTCGTGCATTGCTCGACTACTTGAAGCGTAACGACATCGAAAGATATCGTAACATCGTGAAAGAGCTTGGTCTGCGTAAGTAAGGCTTTACTTAGAGCGAACGAAACAAAGAAGAGTGCCGTTTGTCCGAGGAGGATAGACGGCACTCTTCTTTGTTTGGGAGTCTCACTATGCACAATATAGGCCCTCTGCGAACGAAGATATACTTCATCGGCAGTTTAATATATACTGCAACCGCCAACGAAGATATACTTCATCAGCCAACGAAGTATATCTTCATTTTCAATGGGGTCGGGTTGGCAAATCTAAAGGACATTCAAATATTGAATTTTAGAATGAAATGGAACGCTTTTTTCCTGAAGTAAACAGGCTTTTTATTATTGAGGGAAGTAATGCAACGGCATTATAGAAGGTAAATGACTCTGTTTTTTCGGCAAAGAATGAGTTTGTTTCAAAAATGAAATCAACTTTCATTTTGAGGCAGACTCACATTCTTTCATTATATTTATGCGAATCAGGAGTCAAACGTAGTTATTTCCCAAGAGTTATCACTTCGTTCAGAAGTTAAAGGCCAATAGCCTTGCTTCTGAAAGCGGTACAAAAGGTCTTGGTATCTAACTCCCAGCCCACCAAGCGGGCGATAACTCCTTATAACCCCTTTTTAACTCCTGATTCGCATTATTTACTTCTTATTCTATTAGCAAATCATCCTGCCCAGTTTTCCCGGTCCAGATTGCGGTAGCTGATGGCTTCGGCAAGGTGGCGAGGGAGGATAGCTTCGCTTCCGTCTAAATCGGCAATGGTGCGGGAGACTTTCAATATGCGGTCGTAGGCACGGGCAGAGAGGTTGAAGCGTTCCATGGCGGTGCGCAGGAGATTCATGCCGTGTGTGTCGGGTTGGGCATATTGGTGGAGCAGGCGAGAGGTCATCTGTGCATTGCAATGAATGCCAGGAAGGTCGGCAAAACGCTTTGCCTGTATCTGCCGGGCACGTATCACACGTTCGCGGATGGCGGCACTCGATTCGCCTTTCTCCCGTTCGGCAAGCTTCTCGAACGGTACGGGGACGATTTCTACCTGAATATCAATGCGGTCGAGCAGTGGGCCGGAGATGCGGTTCAAGTACTTCTGCACCTGTCCGGGTGTGCAGACACAATGACGTGTGGGATGGTTGTAATAGCCGCACGGACAGGGATTCATAGAAGCTATCAGGGTGAAGCTGGCAGGATAATCCAAGGTGTATTTGGCACGTGAGATGGTGATGCGCCGGTCTTCCAGCGGCTGGCGGAGTACTTCGAGTACACTTCGGTTGAACTCCGGAAGCTCGTCGAGGAACAATACGCCGTTGTGTGCCAGGCTGATTTCACCCGGCTGGGGATTGGTGCCTCCGCCTACCATGGCGACTTGCGAAATGGTGTGGTGTGGGCTGCGGAACGGGCGGACAGCGATAAGTGACGAGTCTTTTCCCAACTTGCCTGCTACAGAATGAATCTTGGTAGTTTCTAAACTTTCGGCAAGCGAGAGCGGAGGCAGGATGCTGGGAAGGCATTTCGCCATCATCGACTTGCCGCTTCCTGGTGCTCCTACCATGATAAGGTTATGGCCGCCTGCTGCTGCTACTTCCAGTGCGCGCTTTACATTCTCCTGCCCTTTTACATCGGCAAAGTCGAAAGGAAAGTTCGACTGGCTTCGGTAGAATTTCTCACGGGTGTTGACGACGGTAGGTTCCAGTTCGCGCTTGCCATTGAAGAAGTCGATGACTTCGGTGATGTTTTCCACGCCATATACATTCAGGTTGTTGACCACGGCGGCTTCGCGTGCATTCTGTTTGGGCAGGATGAAGCCTTCGAAACCTTGCTGGCGGGCGCAGATAGCTATGGGAAGGGCACCTTTGATGGACTGCAGGCTTCCGTCCAGGCTCAGTTCGCCGATGATGAGGTAGCGGTCGAACTTGTCGGTAGCTACGGCACCCGTCACTCCCAGTATGCCAAGTGCCAGCGGCAGGTCATACGATGAGCCTTCCTTGCGGATGTCGGCAGGAGCCATGTTGATAACTATCTGGCAGGTAGGAAATTTGTATCCGTTGACTTGCAGGGCGGCAACGATGCGTTCATGGCTTTCTTTTACGGCAGAGTCGGGCAGTCCTACGAGGAAGAACTTGATTCCCCGTGAGCTGTTCACTTCGATAGTGACGATGGTGGCGTCTATTCCTTGTACGGCGGCGCCGAAGAGTTTGATTAGCATTTAAGGTCGTATTTAAGGTTTATTTTTTTGTTGTCAGTTCTTTTATTTTGTCATAGAGCGGCTGGCCGTACAGGCCGGTTGCGAAAATCTTACGGTTGTTTCCTATCAGGATATTGTCGGGAAGGGTGTGGATTTGGTTTTGTTTGACCACAACATTGTCCCAGCCTTTGAAGTCGCAGGTTTCTATCCATTGTTTGGTATCTTCCTTGCATGCATTCAGCCACTTGTCTTTTTCGTAATCCAGTGAAATGTTCAGGACTTTGAATTGTTTTTCAGGGAACTTTTTAACCAAGGTTGCCAGCGAATCGCGTCGGGTTATGCTTTCCGGGTTCCAACTAGCCCAAAAGTTGAGCAGGGTGTAGCTGTCTTTTTCTCCACTCCACGAGATGTATTTCCCTTTTCGGTCTTTGCATGAGAAATAGTTGACGTATCCTTCCGATGTCCGTTTGAGGTCGGACTGGGAAGGCAAAGCCTTCAGTACGATGCTAAGCAAGCGGCTGTCCTTGATGTTTCCTGCCAAAGGGGCGATAAGCTGGTCGATTTTCTCCATATCGGGTTGGGGCACCTGGATGAAGTATCGGTTGATGAGGTAGGCAGAGGCAAACGATGTGGGATGCGTCTGGATAAACTTTTCTACTGTTTGTACAATGGATGTAGAGTCTTTTAGCGGTTGCAGTTCTTTTAATAGAGTTCCGTATGCTCCGTTGTCTCCGCTCCCCTGTATGTCGGGTTGTCCGAATGTGCCTGCCAACTTGACTTCTTGCCCACGGTCTGCAAAAAACGGAATCACTTCTCCTTCTGTGGAAACAAGCCGGAAAATGGTGATGGTGTCTGGAAGGAAAGCATATTCGAACTTGCCTTCTTTCGGGAAAATTGTATCAAGACGTGACACGGGGTCATCGTATATTACGAGGATGGGCTTGTCGGACAAGCCTGTCATTTCGGCGTGTAGCACAAAGCGATTGTCCTTCTTGCAGGCAGAAAGGGAAAGCATGATAAGTGCGACGAGTGGAGCAATTGTCTTCATGGCTCTGTGGATATATATTGATTTGCCTGCGAATGTACATAAATTATTTGAAATAAAAAAGCCGGAATGCGTTTTGCACTCCGGCTTTCATTGAAATCTATCAGATAAGATTATTGGATTTCGTTGGCATATTTAGCAAATTCGCGGTCGTTTTGTGCGCTTGCTTTCAAGTTGGCATCTTTCTGAGCCACTTTAGCCATGCTTGACTTAACCAGGTCGGCATTGTTGGTGCGTGCACCTACGATAGCCATCAGATAGTCAGTGTAAGCATCCGGATTCTTAACTGCCGACAATGTGCTCTTAGCTTTGTTGTAATCCTTAGCCAGGATTTGAGCCAAGGCAGCAGAGTTGGTCTTGGTGTCGCCGAAAGCTTGTACGGCACGGTCGTACTGACCTTGTTTGATGTAGAGGTTACCCAAAGCTTCGTTAGCGGTATTAGCACCAGTAGACTTGCTCAGGTAAGTTTCTGCATCAGCTACGTTGCCTTTGCACAATGCGCACAGACCGAGGTTGGTGTTGACTTCGGCAGCGTTGGCGTCTTTGCTTGCGGCTTGCTTGAAGTAGTTTTCAGCAGCGTTCAGGTCGCCTGCTGCGTATGACATCATACCCAGGTTGTTGTATGCACGGTAATCGTTCGGATATTTTTCGATAGCTCTCTTGTAGATGGCTTCCTTGCGTGCGTTGTCCTGAGTCAGGGTAGCTGCATACAGCAATTCGTCTACGCTGATAGAGTCTTCTTTCGCGTCGAATGCGGCGTTGATTTCTTCATCGCTACGTCCGATAACATCGTAGTTGGCGGTCAGGCGTGCACGGCGCAATTGCGGAAGGATTTCATCTGCCAAGGTCTTGTAAACTGAAGAGATGTTCTTGATTTCAGTTTCACGTTGTTCCGGATCTTGGTACATAGACAAGACGCGCAAGATGAGGTCTTTATCCTGGATGTTTGATTTAGAAACCAGTTCCTGGAAGCCTTCCCAGTCTTGTGCAGTATATTTAGCGTCAACCTGAGTTTCGATTTCGCCTTTCTTCAATTGCTTGTTCAGGTACTTTTCAGTGTTTTCCTGACGGTCTTCAGCCAAACCGGTGTTCAGTTTCACACCACCATCCGGAGATGCGTAAGCAGAGATTTCGATGTTGTTCAACTTGAAGTTTTTCTTGTCGCCGTTTACTGCAACCACTTTCTTGTTGAAATCCTTGATGCCTTCTGACTTCAGTTCGCTTGCGCGGATGTTAGCCTGTTGGATCAAGAACATGATTTGAGCTTCCTGAGCCTGCTTGATGATGCGTTGGAAAGCGTCTGCTGCGTAGGCTGCATTGGCTGATTCAACGGTCGGAAGTTCAGATGTAGCGATTACACCGTCGGCAATCTTTACAGAAGGGATGGTGTATTCTTTCTTTCCTTTCTTGATTTTGAAATCAAGATACAGTTCAGATTTAGCCATTTCCGGAACGTAGTCGAAAGAGGCTTTCATCGTATAAGTACCACCAGCCTTGTAAGATATGGTCTGGTCGTTGCCTTGTACTTTTTCGCCTTGGAACTTGGCGGGTTGGCCTTTGGCTTCGCCACCATCCCATCTCAAGACCGGAGTGACTTCAACGGTCGCATTTTTCTTGAAATACTTTTCAGGGAACTTGCCCGTGATAGTTACAGGCACCTTGCCACCGATAGCTTCCAATACTTCAGGATCAGTTGTGAAATAGCTCGGGTCTAATTCACCCATCTTGCTACATGAAGAGAAAGCAAGAACTAACAATGCCACTAAGGGCAAATACAACTTTTTAATCATGATTTTTACTATTTGGTTTGTTATAAAATATAATCTAGTTGGTTTTTTTACTTCGTTTTTATATTTGGGGCAAAGATAAGAAAAACTCCATTAGCTGTTAACTTTTTGCTCGTTTTTTTTAAACAGATACTAAAAAAAAGATTAAAACGGGGCAAAAGTGCTCACTCGGATTGCTTTTTCTTGTTCCGTGGGTGGTGTTCGATGATTTCTTGCCGCAACATATTGCGGTCGATGTGGGTATAAATCTCGGTGGTGCCGATGCTTTCGTGTCCCAGCATGCACTGGATGGCACGCAGGTTGGCACCGCCTTCGAGCAGATGGGTGGCGAACGAGTGGCGGAAAGTATGGGGACTGATGCTTTTTTTTAGTCCGATTTGGTCTGCCAACTCCTTTATTATATGAAACACCATAATGCGCGAAATGTTCTTGCCTATCCGGCTGATGAAGACAAAATCTTCGTAACCGGGACGGATTTTTGTTTCTTCGCGTTCTACGAAGTAATTCTTCAGCTCGTTGACGGCACGGGGAGAGATGGGTACCAGGCGTTGTTTGTTTCCCTTGCCTTCCACTTTGATAAAGCCTTCGGAAAGGTAGAGGTCGGATAGCCGGAGGTTGCAGAGTTCCGATACGCGAAGTCCGCAGCTGTACAAGGTTTCCAGAATGGCGCGGTTGCGTTGGCCCTCGGGGGTGCCTTGGTCGATGGCTCCGATAAGTGCATCTATTTCTCCCACGGTCAGTATGTCGGGAAGGTGTTTGCCTATCTGTGGTGATTCGAGCAGTTCGCTCGGGTCTTGCCGGATATAGTCGTCGAGGGTAAGAAAGCGGTAGAACGAGCGTATTCCTGAAAGGATGCGGGCTTGCGAACGAGGGTGGATGCCGATATCGTGGAGGCCGGCTGAGAAGTTTTCCAGATCCTGCAAGGTGGCTTCTGTGCAGTCGATGCCCTCCAGAGTGAAGTAGGCGAGGAGTTTGTCGAGGTCGGTGAGGTACGCTTGTATGGTGTTTTCCGACAGAGACTTTTCCAATTTCAGGTATTGTCGGTACTTTGTTATAATCTTCTCGTTGGTTTTCATTTCTTTTTCGTATCTTTGTGCCGGATTTTGCAGCAAAGTTATTAAAAAGTTTACTTCGTGAATATGATGAAGATACAAATAATCAATGGTCCCAATATTAATCTGTTGGGGAAACGCGAACCTTCCATTTATGGTTCGACTTCGTTCGAAGACTATTATCAGACACTTAAAGAGCGTTATCCCGATGTGGAACTCGATTATTTCCAGTCGAACGTGGAGGGCGAGCTAATCAACAAGATTCATGAAGTGGGATTTTCTTCCAACGGAATCATCCTGAATGCCGGAGCTTACACTCATACTTCTATCGCTTTGCAGGATGCTATCCGTTCTGTTACCACTCCGGTCATCGAAGTTCATATTTCGAATGTGCATACCCGGGAAGAGTTCCGGCACAAATCGATGATAGCGTGTGCGTGTAAAGGCGTGATTTGTGGCTTCGGCCTGGATTCGTACCGGCTGGCTCTGGAAGCGCTTCTAGGTACTAGTAGACCAGGTACTAGGAACTAGGTTTTAGATACTGGTTGACTGGATGTTAGGTAAAGCATTTTAGAACCTATTTCCTAGTGTCTGGTCAACTGGTCACCTCAAATATAAACACTAAAAACTTAAAACTATATGATGCTCAAACAAACAAAAATCGTTGCGTCTATTTCAGACTTACGTTGTGATGTCGATTTTATCCGCGACCTGTTTAACGCGGGGATGAATGTGGTGCGTATGAATACTGCCCACGCCAGCCGCGAAGGGTTCGAGACATTAATTAATAATGTGCGCCAAGTATCCAACCGAATCGGTATCCTGATGGATACAAAAGGACCGGAAGTGCGTACAACGGCAAGTGCCGAAGGACACATCGATTTCAAGACCGGCGAACGGGTAACTATCGTCGGCAAACCCGAACAGGAAACGACGCATGAATGCATCGCCGTCAGCTATCCGGGATTTGTAAACGACCTGTCAGTGGGTGCAGATGTACTGATTGATGATGGCGACCTGGAGCTGCGGGTGATAGACAAGAACGAAGATACCTTGTTCTGCGAAGTTTGCAATGATGCTACACTGGGAAACCGCAAGAGCGTGAATGTGCCTGGCGTGCGTATCAATCTGCCTTCGCTCACGGAAAAAGACCGTAATAATATCTTGTATGCCATCGAAAAGGATATCGATTTTATCGCCCACTCTTTTGTGCGCAACAAGCAGGATGTACTTGATATCCGCGAGATACTCGACGCTCATCAGAGTGATATCCAGATTATCGCGAAAATCGAAAATCAGGAGGGTGTGGACAATATCGATGAGATTCTGGAAGTGGCAGACGGGGTGATGGTAGCCCGTGGAGATTTGGGCATCGAAGTGCCGCAGGAGCGCATCCCCGGCATCCAGCGCAAGCTTATCAAAAAATGTATCCTGGCACGCAAACCGGTCATTGTGGCTACCCAGATGCTTCACACGATGATAAACAATCCGCGTCCTACCCGTGCCGAGGTGACCGACATTGCCAATGCCATCTATTACCGCACCGACGCCCTGATGCTGAGTGGCGAAACGGCATACGGCAAATATCCGGTAGAGGCAGTGAAGACCATGGCAAAGATTGCCGCACAGGCGGAAAAAGACAAGATGGAAGAAAACGACATACCTATTCCTTTGACTCCGGACAATACTGATGTGACCAGCTTCCTGGCAAAACAGGCGGTACGTGCCACCACACTGATGCCTATCCGTGCCATCATTACCGACAGCTTCAGTGGACGTACGGCACGCAATCTGGCTGCTTTCCGTGGTAAATATCCTGTGCTTGCCATCTGCTACAAGGAAAAGACAATGCGTCATCTTGCCTTGTCGTATGGAGTGGAGGCTATCTATATGCCCGAAAAGGCAAACGGACAGGAGTATTATTTCACGGCATTGCGTAAGTTGCTGAGCGACGGTGTGCTGACTCCGAAAGAAATGGTAGCATACCTGAGCGGCGGTAAGAAAGGCACGCACACTTCGTTCCTCGAAATCAACCAGGTGGACGATGTGCTGGAAGATACCGAGAACTATGTGTTGCCGAACCGGAACAGATATTTATAATTAGAGGTGACTAGTTAACTAGGTACCAGGTGACTAGGTTTTAGATACTAAGCCAACCTGGCTATTTAAAACCTAGTCAACTAGTACCTTGTCAACTGGTCAACTGAGATATGAAAGAAACCGACGCATTGGATGCATATATCCTCGGACATATTGATGAGGAGAGCGATTACCTGAAGGCGCTCTATCGGGCTACGCATGTCAAGTTGTTGCGTCCCCGTATGGCTTCGGGACACCTGCAGGGGCGGATGCTGAAGATGTTTGTCACAATGATACGTCCACGGCAGGTGCTTGAAATAGGTACGTACAGCGGCTATTCGGCATTGTGTCTGGCAGAGGGACTGGAAGAAGGGGCGATGCTCCATACCTTTGAAATCAATGACGAGCAGGAAGATTTTACCCGTCCGTGGCTGGAAGGTTCGCCCTATGCCGACCGCATCCGCTTCTATATTGGCGATGCCTTGCAGATAGTGCCTACGATGGACATCACGTTCGACCTTGCTTTTGTCGACGGCAACAAGCGGGTCTACATAGATTACTACGAGATGATACTGCCCCGGCTCCGCAAGGGAGGGTATATCATTGCTGATAATACGCTGTGGGACGGACATGTGCTGGAAGAACCCCGGAGTGCTGATGCACAGACCATCGGCATCAAGCGGTTCAATGACCATGTAGCTTCCGACCGGCGTGTGGAAAAAGTTATCCTTCCCTTGCGGGACGGGTTGACGATAATTCGAAAACTATAGGTAGCAGGTACTAGGCATTAGTTGACAGGTATAAATGATAAACCAATGTATTTAAGACCTAGTCATCTAGTACCTGTTAACTAGCCACTTGAAAACATAAACCAAAGAAATATATGGAAACAACCAGACAAAACAAGATAGCCCGGCTGATTCAGAAAGAGCTGAGCGAGATGTTCCAGCAGCAGACGCGGACAATGCACGGCGTGTTGGTATCGGTAAGTGTGGTGCGTATTAGCCCCGATATGAGTTATGCACGTGCTTACCTTAGTGTGTTCCCTTCGGAACGTGCTGAAGAGATAGTGAAAAATATCAATGACAACGTGAAGTCCATCCGCTACGAATTGGGTACCCGTGTGCGTTATCAGCTTCGCATCATCCCCGAACTGAAGTTCTTTGTGGATGACTCGTTAGATTATGCCGCACACATCGACGAGTTGCTGAAGAAATGAATTTCCCCTTCTATATCGCCCGCCGATACCTGTTTTCGAAGAAGTCGCACAATGCCATCAACGTCATTTCCGCCATCTCTGTGTGTGGAGTGGCGCTTGCTACGTTGGCGTTGGTGTGTACCCTGTCGGTATTCAACGGCTTTCAAGATCTTGTGGCATCGTTTTTTACCGCCTTCGACCCTCAATTGCGCATTACAGCAGTGCGCGGTAAGGTGTTCGATGGGGAAGACCCGCGTATCCTTGCTTTGCGGCAGATGCCCGAGGTAGCGGTATGGTCGCGCTCGCTCGAAGACAATGCCATGGTGCAATACCAGGGCAGGCAGGCAATGGCGGTTATCAAGGGTGTGGAAGACAACTTCGATATTCTCACGCCTATCGACAGTATCCTTTACGGACGCGGTGAGCTGACCTTGCACGATGAGGTGGCTCACTATGCCATCCCCGGCATTCAGCTGCTCGCCACATTGGGCAGCAGCATCCGTTTCCTTGACCCTCTGGAGGTGTACGCTCCCAGGCGCGGTGCGAAAGTGAACCTTGCCAATCCTTCTACGGCATTTGTCACCGGTAGCCTGTTTTCTTCCGGACTGGTTTTTTCGGTCAATCAGGAAAAATACGATGCCTCTTACATCCTGACTTCCATCGACTTTGCCCGTAGTCTCTTCCAATACACTACCGAAGTGAGTGCTGTCAATCTCCGCCTTGCTCCCGGTGCCGATACCGAAGCGGTGAAGCGGCAGATTCAGCAGCAGCTAGGTGGTGACTTCCGTGTGGAAGACCGCTATGAGCAGCAGGCGGATACCTACCGCATCATGCGTGTGGAAAAACTTATCTCTTACCTTTTCCTTACATTCATTCTCGTGATAGCTTGCTTTAACATCATCGGTTCGCTCTCAATGCTCATCATTGATAAGCGTGATGACGTGGCAACCTTGCGTAACCTGGGTGCGAGCGACAAGCAGATAGTCCGTATCTTCCTTTTCGAGGGACGGATGATTTCGTTTATTGGCGCATCGGTGGGCGTGGTGCTGGGACTGATACTCTGCTGGGTGCAACAAGCATTCGGGCTGATAAAATTAGGCAGTTCGGGCAGCTTTGTGGTCGATGCTTATCCCGTCAGTGTGGAAGTGACAGATGTGGCAGTGGTCTTTGTCACCGTCCTCGTGGTAGGTTTCCTATCGGTGTGGTATCCCGTGCGTTATCTTAGCAAGCGGTTGCTGAAGTGACAGCTTTTAGTAAGACTTGGTGTGTCGCCTGTGTCATTCCCAAGGAGTGTGTGGGCAATGCATAGTGCAAAAGATAGACAACGGATTGAAAACGAGTTTAATTCGTTATTTCAATTTTCGGCAAAAGTCGTCAGAATGTAAAGTGCCGCTTACATGTTATCCATAAACTGTTTATCTTAGGGATGTTTTTTTAAGGAAAACAGTTATGACAGACAAAAGTTTATTGAATATCAGCATTTTACTCAATTGCCATGTAAAGGCGTATCGGATATTCAATTTTTCTGATTCCGAACTCACGTGATAAATAGAAAACATTACCTTTGCATTGGTAAAAACATGAACTGATGCAGAGCCTTTATCAATGAATAGAATAAGTTCGTCCAGATGAAAAAACTTCTTTTCATAATCGTATCCATAGCAACGGTCGGGTTGGTCCTTATCGGAATGAAACCGAAGATAAATCCTTTTGTCTCTGCGTTTGACAAGGACGGTTATGTAACATTCTCCGGGAACGGGATGAATTTTCTTTTTGATACGGGAGCGAATATTACCTTGCTTTATGCTGATACCGTGCCGGAATCTTTTCATCCTTTTATGCAGGCGGACGCGAAAGATATAGCCGGCAATGATTTTTCAGTGAAGAAATATTTTTCGTTTTATACGTGTCTGGGGAATATCGAAGGAAATTTGTGGACAGTCGTCTTATTGCCGCGGCGTTTTCAATGGCAACATATCCATGGGGTTATAGGCACAGACATGATAGACCGTTGTAATTGGTTGCTTGACTTTGAAGAAGGTACAATCTCTAATGTTCATCCGTTTGTTTCCGGAACTCCGGATATGGTCTTGCGCTATAAGAAGGAACGAGGCTTGTATTATGTGGAGGAAATGGAACTGAATGGAGTCAAATGCTCTCATATATTGATAGATACGGGATATGACCGGAGTGATTTCTTATTGTCAAAGCAGGATATAGAACAAATGTCTGACGCTTGCTTTTTGAAAAAAGATACTTGTTATGGCTTTGCTGATACGGGGAATGAGATAAGCATTTATGAAGTGGCTCAAGGGGAGGTAAATAAAATGCAGTTTAAAAACGTGACGTTGGCAACATTGGCATCTCAAAGCACAATGGGGCTTTCGTTTTTCAAACGCTTCTCGCAAGTCGTATTGGATACTCGCCAGCAGGAGATAAAGTGTTATTGTTTGAAAGAGTAACAAGGAAAATAGATAGTAATTGTAGCTGGTTTGAAGTAAATCGTTATCTTTGCGATTGTGATTAAGAAGAAAGAAACATAAAACAGGAAGGAAAGCAATAAAATGAAAGAAAGCATTACTGACCGCTATATCGGCATCGGAACAGGTGTCGGGGTAGTTCTTGGTTTTATATTGAAAATGGTGTTAGACTCTTCAGCCGGACTTGTTATCGGTATTGGTTTGGGCGTGTTTGGCGGAAGTATGGCGGGCCTGATCAAACAGATGAGTCGGAAAAGCAATATGGATAAGAAGAAATTAGCATTCTATTTCTGGTGCGGATGTGCAATAGGAGTTATGGCAGGCATCGTGGGTATGGCATTTTATTTGATTGAAAATGGATAACGTTTTTCCTATACCTATATTATATAAGGAGAAAGCCGGCAATCCGTATCAGCATGAAGTGATGAATCTGTTGGCTTTCATCAAGGCGTTTCATCCGCTTCCGCTGGTGGATGAAGCGGCTTTTGCACGTTTCGAGAAGTATGCCGAATCTTTATGCGATAAGTTGGACGAGCGGATGGAACGTCCGGCGTTTCAGGTAGAACTGAACCGTTGGCTGGCTTTGCTTCAAGATGCGCATACATTTGTGATGCTTGACGATACATCGCTTTATCCTTTCACGTTACGTTATTATGAGGGGAGTTTTTATTTTCGAAGTCTTCCGGATTCGGTTCCGGATTGTACAGGGAAGGAACTTATAGCTATTAATGCGTGTCCGATTGGTTCATTGATACAAAAATTAAAGGTTTATGTTCCTTCGGAGAATCAGATAAAGGCTTGTATTACGGGAAGCTTTTTTATGAACAATAAAGCGTTTCTGAACGCTTTGGGGATAGATACGGACACGGTTATCCGTTTTATGTTTGCGGATGGAAGTGAAGTGTGTTTGCCTTCGTCCTTACATGAAGGTGCATCAGGCTTGTATCAGGTGAAGCAGGTTCCGCATCCGGTTACGGCAAGGAGAAACGAGCCTTTTCATTATCAGATAATCGGCGATACGTGTTATTTTCAGTTTAATGCGATGATAGACCGGTTTACTTATTGGCAAGGATGCCGTTTGATGCAGGTCTCTCCAGATAAAGCCGTGGAGGATAGTCTTCCGTTGTTTGCGGATTTCCTGGATGAAATGGCACGTGCAATGGCGGTGCATAACGTGAATCGGCTGGTGATAGACATGCGTTATAATGGAGGAGGGAATAGTGTATTGGGCGATGTGTTGCTTGAATTTCTGGGTGTCTCCCTTCGGGATATTTGTCCGTTTCATTCCTACATCCGTGTGTCTGATTTCTTGCAAACGTGTTATCCTACGCTTTTTATCCGTGACAAGTATGAATCAATGAAAGGGGAGTTGGCGGAACAACATCAAGTAATGAATGATTTTACCGGTGATATGCCGAAGCCTTCCAATCGTTTTCATGGAGAAGTGGCGTTTATTCAAGGGCAGAATACCTTCAGCAGTGCCAATTATCTGTTGACGCTCATCAAAGACAATGCGCTTTTCCCGATTATCGGGACTCCTACCTCCCAAAAGCCGACCTGTTTCGGTGATGTGCTTTGCGTAGAACTTCCTTATACCCAAACCCAAGCTTACATCAGCCATTCGTATTTTGTACGGCCCGATGAACGGAATCAGGATACGAGTTTATTGCCCGATTCTCTTGTACGAACTTCATTGAAGGACTGGTTGAACGGGAAAGATGCATGTTGGGATTAAATTTAAATGAATATCCGCATTTCCGCCCAATAAACTGTAGGGGCGTATCGCATACGCCCTAAAAGCATCCACATGGATAAGTTGGCGTATTCGGGCGTATGCAATACGCCCCTACAGGGGTCGTTTGCGGATATTCATCAATTATTTTTATTCATTCTTTTTAGAAGCTGTTTTGAATTTATCGTGCGATGATTGGGGATGAGTTTTTGAGGCATTTTCGCTTCTGTGATGAGGAAGATAGCGGGCTATCTGACGAAGAACAGGAGCGAAAAGGACCAAAAAATCGCCCGAAGCACACACGAAAACGAACACATCAAGCCAAGAAAAACTTTTTGGAGAAATTCAAAACAGCTTCTTATTCTCCGATTTCTTTCAGCAATTCATCTACGGCTGCTTTCAATTGTGTGTCTTCTCCTTTCACAATCGTTTCGGGAGCGTTCAGCACATAGATGTCGGGGTCTAACTGGGTGTTTTCCAGATAGCTTCCGTCGGGGAGGCGATAGCCTACCACCGGAATGCCGAATACGAGGGTCGGGTCTTGTGTCGTTACCCAGTTTACGCTGGTCATGGTTCCGGGAACGGGCGCACCTACCAGCTTGCCCAGTCCGCGATGCTTGTATACCCACGGGGTGCCGTGTGCGTTCGAGTAGTTCGCTTCACATTGCACCATGATGGAAGGCTTGTTCCAGCGCCGGCTGGGCATATCGCAGGTCTCGCGCCCGCGGATGACTTGGGTGAAGTATTTCTTTCCGCTGAACAATACTTCGATGTCCTCGTGCAAGCGTCCGCCTCCATTGAAGCGGGTGTCTATCACGATGCCTTCGCATTGGTTGTACTTGCCCAAGATGTCCGAGTAAACCGAACGGAAACTGGAATCATCCATCGATTCGATGTGCACATAGCCCAAACGTCCGTTCGACCAGCGTTTTACGTCCTCCGCACGTTGTTTTACCCAGCGCGTATAGAGCAAGCCATTCATTGCTCCGTTGCTTATGGGTTTCACCACTTCTTCCCAACGTTGGTTGGTTTCCGGGTCGTAGAGCGATACCAAGGTTTTCTTGCCTGCCTGCCCATTTAATAAAGGAGTATAGTCTTTTTCGGCTTCGAGGGTCTGGCCGTTGATTTTCTCGATAATCACACCGGCTTTGGCACGGGTGCTCTTGCGGTCGAAAGGTCCTTTCTCGATGATTTCGGCGATGCGCAATCCGTTGCCCGTATACTCCCAGTCGTACAATAGTCCCAGCTGGGCAGTGCTTTCGGTGTCCAGTTCGGGATAGAAGCGTCCGCCGGTATGAGATACGTTCAGTTCGCCCAGCCATTCGCTCAGCATTTCGGCGAAATCATAATTGTTATTGATATGAGGCAGGAACTTGCGGTAGGTCTCCGTCAAGGCATTCCAGTCCACGCCGTGCATGTTCACGTTGTAGAAGCGTGCCTTTTCCTCGCGGTAGATGTTGTCGAAGATGTATTCGCGTTCTTCGTAGGGGTTCATCTTCACTTCGGCACGGTAGGTAATCGGTTCCAGTTTTTCCGATTTCCCGTCCATCTTCTGCATGGTTCCTCCTCCCAGTACGAAGAAATTCCCTTCGCGGTCGGTCTCCATATTCGCCCAGCGCGCGTCCATTTTGTGCAGAAGCTTGGTCTCATGCTTGCGCAAGTCCATTTTCCACATGTCGAATCCGCCTTCGAACGCAGATAAATAGTACAGGGTTTCCCCGTCTTTCGAGATAGCGGCTGAGGACAAGCGCGATGAGTTGGGCGTGAGGCGCACGATGCGGTCTTCTATACCGTCCGGTTCAACCGTGATTAATTTCACGCTATCTGTTTTTGCATCCGCTTTCTTATCCTTTTTCTTGTCTTTCGAAGCGGTTTCACCCGCTTTTTCCTGCTCTTTCTCCAGTTCCTTTTGCAATTCGTAATCCTCTTTGCTCAGGCGGAACTTGTCGTATGCGTCCTGGTTCAGGAAGACCATCATTACATCGTCCAGCGAGCCCCACGAGGCATGATTGCGCATACCATACCGTTCGGTGGTGAAGAGCAGGGCGTTTCCGTCCATGGTCCAGCGGGGCATGCCGCTCGTATAACCGCTGTTGGTCAGGTTGATAATCGGGCTTTTCCCGTCGGCGCAAACCAGTCCGATGTCCGAATAAGGCTCGTGCTTGTGGGCGATGAATTCCAGTGCAAACCATTTCCCGTCGGGCGACCACTGGTAGTCAAAGCCTCCCGAAAGCGAGTACCACGTAGACCCATCGGTCACCTGGCGCACCTTCTTGTTCTTCAGGTTCAGCACCATGAGGCGGGTACGCCCTTCGATGAAGGCGATTTCTTTCCCGTCGGGCGAGAATTTCGGATAGCTCCGCTCTACGGTTTTCGAGGGAAGCAGGGCTTCTTCTTCTATCAGCGTGGCATTGGGGAAATTCTTTTCTTCCTCGCGTGAGATTTTTGCGGTGTAAAGTCCGCTTATGCCATCGCGTTCGCTGGCATAGACCAAAGTGCGGTTGTCCGCGCCGAACGAAACGCCTTCTTCGGCTTCGGGCGTATGGGTGATTTGCTTGGTGGTGCCGTATTCGACGGATGTCACGAACACTTCACCCCGCACCACGAACGCCACCTGTTTGCCGTCGGGCGATACCGTAGCTTCCGATGCTCCGCGTGTAAAATTATAAGTGACGGGCATTTCCTCTTCATCGCGGATAAGTGAGATATTGACCTTAGTGGGTTTTCCTCCATTGGGTTGGGTATAGATTTCGCCATCGTAGGTGTAGCAGAGTGTACCGTTGTGGCTCATTGAGAGGAAGCGTACAGGGTTTCCCTTGAATGAAGTAACGGGCTGCACATCAGCAGGGCGGTCCAACAGGAAGCGATAGACGTTGAATGAACCTCCATTGCGTTCGCTCAAGAAGTACACGGTTTTTCCATCGGCACTCAATACAGGGTCGCGGTCTTCTCCCGGTCGGGCGGTCAGGTTGGTATGTTTACCGCTGGTGGTGTCATACATCCATACGTCCCGGGTGATGGATGAAGTGTGATGCTTGCGCCATTCGTCTTCGAATCCTTTCCGGTCCTGATAGAGGAAGAAGGTTCCCGCTGGTGCATAGCACACTTTTTCCGCCGGTGTGCCTAATACTTGTTCAGTGCGTCCGCCTGCTACGGACACCTGATATAATTCGGTCATTGCACTGGTGGGAAACATGGCACTTTCTGCCGGGTCTTGCAGGGAGGCAGAAAACAGCACGTGTTTGCCGTCGGGCGTGAAGGCCGAAGGTGTTTCGTTTGCCGAATTGCTGGTCAGCCGGCGTGCTTCGCCTCCGCTGGCGGGCATCACGAAGATGTCGGTGCTTCCAAAGCGATCGCTGGCGAAAGCAATTTGTTGTCCATCGGGCGACCATACGGGGGTTGATTCATACGAAGGTTGTGTGGTGAGTCGTAGTGCTTCGCCTCCCTTGGCATTCACCTTATAAATATCTCCTTTGTAACAGAAAGCGATTTCGCTTCCATCGGGTGAGATGGCAGCATCGCGCATCCAAAGTGGTGTCATCGCTTGGAGCGATACGCATCCTACCCCTAACATAAATCCTAATACTGTTTTTTTCATAAACTCTTATGCATTTATAGGCGGCAAAGATACGGAATATTGAAAAAAGAGATAAAAAAAGTGGGGAATTATTTGGAGGATATTATAAAAAACACTTATCTTTGCACCGCTTTCTAAGGAAAGCACGAAAGTTTGGACTATGGTGTAATGGCAGCACAACAGGTTTTGGTTCTGTTTGTCTAGGTTCGAATCCTGGTAGTCCAACGCAAATCAGGTCATTTTAAGGTATAGCCCCGTAAAAACGTCGTTTTTGCGGGGCTTTCCTTTGTATGCTCGGCATGAGTATTAGCTAGGCTCCGTTATTATGTTCATCCGTTCATGCAGGTACTTGTGCCGGGCGTTGCAGATACTTGCGTCACGGAAGGCAGATATTTGGGAAATTTTCGTACCTTTGCAGGTACGGACAACACATTAATAAAAGAAAGGACAACACAGTGGCTAAAGATAATGACGTGGTATTGACCCCCATGATGAAACAGTATTTCGACCTGAAGGCGAAGCATCCCGACGCGCTGATGCTTTTCCGGTGCGGCGACTTTTACGAAACCTATTCCGAAGATGCCGTGACCGCTTCGCAAATACTGGGAATAACCTTGACCAGGCGTGCCAACGGGCAGGCGAAGACGGTGGAAATGGCAGGATTTCCGCACCATGCCCTCGATACGTATTTGCCCAAACTGATACGTGCCGGAAGGCGTGTGGCTATCTGCGACCAGCTGGAAGACCCGAAAACCACGAAGAAGCTGGTGAAGCGGGGCATTACCGAACTGGTGACGCCAGGCGTTGCCATCAGCGACAATGTGTTGTCGTATAAGGAGAACAATTTCCTTGCCGCCATCCATTTCGGGAAAACCGCGTGCGGCATCGCTTTTCTGGACATCTCTACCGGCGAGTTCCTGACCGCCGAGGGACCTTTTGACTACATCGACAAGCTTCTGAATAATTTCGCTCCCAAGGAAGTGTTGTTCGAGCGGGGCAAGAAACCCATGTTCGAAGGCAATTTCGGAAGCAAGTTTTTTACCTTCGAGCTGGATGACTGGGTGTTTACCGAGGCTTCGGCACGCGAGAAACTCTTGAAACATTTCGAGACCAAGAACCTGAAAGGCTTCGGCGTAGAGCATCTGAAGAACGGCATCATCGCGGCTGGAGCCATCCTGCAATACCTCGACATGACCCAGCATTATCAGATAGGGCATATCACTTCGCTGGCACGCATCGAAGAGGAACGCTATGTGCGGCTGGACAAGTTTACGGTGCACAGCCTGGAGCTGATAGGCAGCATGAACGAGGGAGGCACCAGCCTGCTGGACGTGATAGACCATACCATCAGCCCCATGGGTGCCCGCCTGCTGAAACGCTGGATGGTGTTTCCCCTGAAGGAAGTAAAACCGATTAACGCCCGGCTGGACGTAGTGGAGTATTTCTTCCGCGAGCCCGACTTCAAGGACTTTATCGAAGAGAAGCTGCACCGTATAGGCGACCTAGAACGCATCGTATCAAAAGCCGCAGTGGGACGTATCTCCCCTCGCGAGGTGGTACAGCTGAAAGTGGCGCTCCAAGCCATCGAACCCATCAAGAATGCCTGCCTGAACGCGGACAACGAAAGCCTCCGGCGCATCGGGGAGCAGTTGAACCTCTGCGTCTCGATTCGGGATAAAATAGCGAAGGAGATAGTGAACGACCCGCCTCTGCTGGTGAACAAGGGCGGGGTGATAGCCGACGGAGTGAATGCCGAGCTGGATGAGCTGCGCCGTATTTCCTATTCGGGAAAGGATTACCTGCTTCAAATCCAGCAGCGCGAAATCGAGCAGACCGGCATCCCCAGCCTGAAGATTGCCTATAACAATGTGTTTGGCTATTACATCGAAGTGCGGAACGCACACAAGGAGAAAGTGCCTGCCGAGTGGATACGCAAGCAGACGCTGGTGAACGCCGAGCGGTATATCACGCAGGAACTGAAAGAATACGAAGAGAAGATATTGGGGGCGGAAGATAAAATCCTGGTACTGGAAACCAAGCTTTATAATGACTTGGTGGCAGACCTTGCCGAGTTTATTCCGGCTATCCAGATCAATGCCACGCAAATCGCACGTCTGGATTGCCTGCTCTCCTTTGCCGATGTGGCGCGCGAGAACAAGTATATCCGTCCGGTGGTAGCCGATGATGACGTGCTCGACATCAAGCAAGGACGCCATCCGGTCATCGAGAAGCAATTGCCCGTGGGCGAGAAATACATTGCCAACGATGTCTATCTCGATACGGAATCACAACAGATTATCATTATCACGGGACCCAATATGGCGGGTAAGTCTGCCTTGCTCCGCCAGACGGCGCTTATCACGCTCTTGGCTCAGATAGGCTGCTTCGTGCCAGCCGAAAGTGCGCATATCGGACTGGTAGACAAGATATTTACCCGTGTAGGAGCAAGTGACAACATATCGGTGGGCGAATCAACGTTCATGGTCGAGATGAATGAAGCCGCCAATATCCTGAACAACCTCTCTCCCCGAAGCCTGGTGCTGTTTGATGAGTTGGGGCGCGGCACTTCCACGTATGACGGCATCTCCATTGCATGGGCTATCGTAGAGCACATCCACGAGAACAAGAAAGCCCATGCCCGTACGCTTTTTGCCACGCACTATCACGAGTTGAACGATATGGAAGCACTTTTCCCGCGTATCAAGAATTATAATGTAACGGTCAAGGAGGTCAATAATAAGGTGATTTTCCTGCGTAAGCTGGAGCGTGGAGGAAGCGAGCATTCGTTTGGTATTCATGTGGCAAAAATGGCGGGCATGCCCCAAAGCATCGTGAAGCGTGCCGATGAAATCCTGCACCGTCTGGAGCAAGAGAACCGGCAGGAAGGCATGGCGTCGCGTCCGAAGGTACAGGCTTCTGCTCCTAAAGACGGCGTCCAGCTCAGCTTCTTCCAGCTTGATGACCCGGTGTTATGCCAGATACGGGATGAAATCTTGCATCTGGATGTGAACAACTTGACGCCGATAGAAGCGTTGAACAAACTGAATGACATTAAACGTATCGTGACAGGAAAGTGAGGGTATTTACTATTTATGCGAATCAGGAGTTATACTTTAAACGGCATTAAAATATGTATTTTGTATATGCCACGTAGTAGAGACGATGTGCACATCGTCTCTACAGAAACGGTACGAGATGTTCAAGGAAATGCACAAATTTATACCATGTATAGTATAAGCGTAGTTATGTTTCACAAGAGTTATAGGAGTTAAAGGTCAATAGTCTTGTTTCTGAAAACGATGCAAAAAGTATTGGCGTCTAACTCCCAGTCCGCCAGGCGGACGATAACTCCTTATAACTCCCTTTTAACTCCTGATTGGTTTTATTCGATAATTATTTGTAGAGTGCCTTACTCAATTCTTCCAGTCCGGCTTCTCCCGGCAGTCCGGGGAAAGCTTTCTTCATGTCGTCCATAAAAGCTTGTGCCGTCTGGTTATTGCCGAGCACCTCTTTCATCTTTTTCAGATAGGCAATTTTGAACTCACCGCATCGCGCTTTGCTGCACCTCCGTGTCCGCCGATGAACAGTTCCGCGCCCGATGCCAGTGACTTTTTTGCTTCTGCTATTTCCGCATCAATGGCAGCCGGAGAAGAAACCTGCAAATGGCTTACGTGTGCCTTTGCCGGAGTCCAGTGCGTATAATAAGCCTTGCCTCCTATCAGGATGCTTGCGCCCGGAAAATCGGATGTCGCTCCGTGGCGGAATTCGAACGGAACTCCTGCCCAAGTCTGCGTAGTGCCGAATGCCACTTCCGAAGCCTTGCCTGTAGGCATGTCGGTCAGGGCATCGCCGAAAGCCTGCGCGAATCCTTTCATCATGCCGCCATAGATTTCCCCTTTCGTAAATTCGGGCATTTTGGCAGATTGCGGGCACTCACTATGTGTTTTCAACGAGCTTGTTTCTTGTATACAGTTAGTTCCATTCTATATTCCACGGCGTGGAATGTATATTCCAGCCCATGGAACGTACATTCCAGCCCGTGGAACGTATATTCCGGCTGGTGGAATATAGAATATAGCTAAGTGCATGAAGGTTTTCAGTTATCGGTTCAATGAAATTGTCTTGTCTTTTATAATAAATAATGTGGAGGATAAGGGCTGATTGCCGCCCATCCGATAAAAGCTTGCTACATAAAAGGAGTTTGATTACTTTTGTAGAGTGAATTGAAAAGCAGTATAATATGGATAGGACAATGATAGAAGATATGATGTTTCCGGATTGCCCGATACGGAACATCTTGGCAAGGCTCTGTGACAAATGGTCGCTTCTGGTTATATATACGCTGAACAAGGCGGGTAAGGAAGTCATGCGCTTCAAGGAGTTGCAGCGCGAAATCCCGGACATATCGCAGAAGATGCTGACCGTAACCTTGCGGACATTGGAGGAGGACGGCTATATTACCCGTACCGTCTATCCGGAAGTGCCTCCGAGGGTGGAGTATGCCCTGACACCGCGTACCCATTCGTTGCTTCCGCACATCAATGCGCTGATAAGTTGGGCGTTGGAGAACAAGGATGCCATTATCGAAGACAGGAAAAGAGTAAAGAAGTAAAACGCTTACATGTCCGTTTCCGGCATTCGGCCTTATTCGGTATGCAGGGGCATACAACTTCTTCAATATTGTAATCTTATTGCAACGGACTTGTAAACGGAAAGTTATCCGATTGTCGTATACCTGTAAAAGGGAAGCTCTTTCTTTGCACTCGGTAAAAGTTTAGTAAAATAAGGTAATGAAAAGAGTTAGAAAATGGATGACTTCGGCTGTTCTCTTATCGATGTTTGCAGCCAATGTTTTTGCGGTTGAGGTAAATGTGAATGTAAAAGGTTGTATCAAGGACCAGAAATCGAAAGAACCTCTTATCGGGGCTACTATCCGGATTGTGGGAAGCAATATCGGAGCTGTAACGGATATAGACGGAAACTTCCAGCTGAAAGGGGTGGAAGACGGTATCTATGACATTGAAATTAAATATGTTGGTTATAAAACAACGGTCAAACGTCAGGTAAAGGTAGAGGATAACAAAGTAACCACACTCGATTTCGAGTTGGAACCCGATACACAAATGTTGTCGGATGTGGTGGTTGTGGCTAAGGCGAACCGCGAGTCGGAGAACGTTACTTTATTGGAGCAAAAGAAATCGGTGGTGGCAATTCAGTCGGTTGGCGCCCAGGAGTTATCCCGCAAGGGTGTGGGAGATGCCGAAGGGGCAGTTACCAAGATATCGGGCATTTCGAAACAAGACGGTGTGAAGAATGTGTTTGTCCGCGGATTGGGCGACCGGTATAACTTGACTACGCTGAACCGTTTTCCGATTCCTTCGGAAGATCCGGAGTACAAGAACATTGCGCTCGATTTCTTTTCTACTGACATTATCCAGTCGGTAGATGTCAACAAAGCTTTTTATGGCAATACATACGCTGACGTGGCGGGAGCTAACATCAACATTTCCTCGAAAGAGCTGACGGGTTATGGTGAAGTGAACGCCAGCATTTCAGGTGGCTTCAATACGCAATCGCTCTCGTCCGATTTCTTGAAAATGGACGGAGTGAATGCCTTTGGTTTCGCCAATAGCAAGCAGCCGAGCGATGATCTTTCTGTATACAACTTCCAGAACCGCTTGGATCCTTCGAAGAAGAACGGGCTGGTAAACCAAAGTTATAGCATTTCGGGCGGAAAGAAATTTGATATCCACGACAATCCGCTTTCGTTCTACCTGATTGCCAGTCATAACCGCGATTATTCTTATTATGAAGAAGAAGTGCGCAATTCGATTACCACGGGTGAGCTTTCGCAGGATATGCTCGGAAAGAAGTCGAATGTGGAAACTTCGCAAGTCGTGATGGCGAACCTGAACTACTTGCATGATCACAAGTACGAGTTGACATACAATTTCATCATGTTGCACGCTTCGCGCGAGTCGGTGGGCGATTACTTGGGTATGGATGCCGATTACCAGTCTTCGGACACCTACGAAGGCTTCATGCGCCGCCAGCAGACCAATGATAACTTGCTTTTCGTCAATCAGCTGGATACCAAATGGGCGTTGGCGGATAAGCTCGACTTTAATGTAGGTGCCGCTTATAACATTATCAAAGGACTGGAACCAGACCGGCGCATCAATAATCTGGTAAAGACCGACCGGGGCTATGTGCCGATGAAAGGTACAGGTATCCAGCAACGTTATTTCTCGGAACTGAATGAAGACGACCTGAATATCTGTGCAGGTTTTACTTATAAACTTCCCGATAACTTTTCACAGGAATCCAACATCCAGTTGGGCTATGCCGGACGCATTGTGGACGATAATTTTACAGCTACCGAGTATGATATGTCGGTAGTGCGTCAGGAAGAGTTTGATATCAATAATGTACGGTTCGATAATTATTATACGCAAGAGAACCTGGACAACAACTACTTTATCCTGGATAAAAACATCGATGAGTATGGAGTAAACAAAAACATCCACTCGGCATACGTGGAAGCCACTTACCAGTTTACCGAAGGCTTCATTGCCAATCTGGGCGTGAAATACGATAAGGTGAATATGGACGTAGATTACAATGTGAATCGTGGCGGAACCAAGGGAAGCCAGTCCATCAACAAAGACTATGTGCTGCCCAGCATCAACTTGCGTTATAATTTCAATGACAAGCATTCGCTCCGGTTTGCTGCCAGCAAGACTTATACCTTGCCTCAGGCAAAGGAAATATCTCCGTTCCGTTATGTAAACGTTACATTCAATAGTCAGGGTAATCCCGATTTGCAGCCTTCGGATAACTACAACGTAGATTTGAAGTGGGACTGGTATCTTTCGCCCAGTGAACTGATTTCAGTAACCGGTTTCTATAAATACATCAAGAACCCGATTTCACGTATCGAGATTGCCAGTGCCGGCGGATTCCTTTCGTATGAAAACATTGCCGACCATGCTACTGTAGCCGGTGCGGAAATCGAGATACGGAAAGACTTGTTTTCTCATCCGATGCAAGACGGAGGTCTGCATAAGCTGAGTTTCGGTGTGAACGGCGCTTATACTTATACGTGTGCGAAAGTGCCTTTGGCTACTGACCCGACCGGTTCCCAGTTGGAAGGCGCGGCTCCCTGGCTTGTCAATGCCGACCTGACTTACTTGGTGCGTAAAGGAAGCAACTCGTTTACCAATGCATTGGTGTTCAATTATTTCAGCGACCGTCTGTACACCATCGGCACACAAGGATACCAGGACATTGTAGAAAACGGGATTCCGACGCTTGACTTTGTATCTTCGGCTAAGATTGGCGAGCACTTTACCATCAGCCTGAAAGCGCAAAACTTGTTGAACTCCGTTCACCAGCTGACACGTAAAGGAAATGCAACGAATGAAGAGGTGGTGTTAAGCAAGTACCGCAGAGGAATCGATTTCAGCCTTGGGGTGGCATGCACGTTCTAAGAAGCTGTTTTGAATTTCTCCAAAAAGTTTTTCTTGGCTTGATGTATCCGTTTTCGTGTGTGCTTTGGGCGATTTTTTGGTCCTTTTCGCTCCTGTTCTTCGTCAGATAGCCCGCTATCTTCCTCATCACAGAAGCGGAAATGCCTCAAAAACTCATCCCAAATCATCGCACGATAAATTCAAAACAGCTTCTAAGCCTGCTTGGAAAAAATATAATCAGAACAATAAACCAAACTATAATTTTAACCAAATTATCGAACAATGAAAAAGTTTTTCTTAAATGCGATGTTGTTTGCCGCATTGGCAAGCAGTGTATCACTGACTTCTTGTAGTGACGATGACGATCCTCAAGGCGGAGACCAAGGCGGAGGTAACGAACCTACAGAAACCGTGGAACTTTCGGGTAATGTGGAAGGAACGATGACCTTGGATGCCAATACGGAATATCTTTTGACTGGTACGCTGACTGTACCCGATGGCGCTGTTCTTGAAATTCCTGCCGGAACTACCATCAAGGCACAACAGGGCTTCGACAAATACATCATTGTGGCACAGGGCGGACGCATCAATGCCCAAGGTACGGCACAGGCTCCCATCGTGTTTACGGTAGACGATGAAAGCAAGGCTGAGCCGGGCTATTGGGGCGGTTTGATTATCAATGGTAAGGCTCCTATTTCAGGTCCTGCAGGAAGTACCGCTACCGGTGCTACCGAGGTGGACAACAACATGGCTTACGGAGGAAGCGATGCTGCAGACAATAGCGGAACATTGCAATACATCGAATTGTGGTACACCGGAGCGCGCTCAAGTGCAGACATCGAGCACAACGGTTTGACCTTAAACGGTGTAGGTAACGGTACTACCATTAACAATGTATATATTGTAGAAGGTGCCGACGATGCTATCGAGTTCTTCGGAGGTACAGTAAATGTAAGCAATTTGCTTGCTGTAAACTGTGATGACGATATGTTCGACTTTACTCAGGGGTATTCCGGTACCTTGTCTAACTGCTACGGCATTTGGGAAGAAGGTTTCACTAGCACCGAAGAAGACCCGCGCGGTGTAGAAGCCGATGGTAACATGGACGGAAATGGTCCTGACCATACACCGCAATCAGACTTCCGTATAGAGAACATGACTATCGCTAATTTCTCTGATTATTCGATGAACGATGCTATCAAGGTACGCCGCGGTGCTACAGCACACATCACCAACGCTTTGGTAATGGGTACAGGTCCTGTAGAAAACCTGATTGACGTGACCGATGGAAAAGGCGGAGCAGGTGAAGGTACTGAAATGAGTGTAAGCAATCAGTTGGCTTCGGCTACTACCGATGGCGACTTGAACGCAGAAGGCACTTACGAAGGCATCGTGATGGAGGCAGGAAATACGGGTGCCAATACCAGTGCACTGTCATGGACAGGCTATCATTTCCCGGGCGAAACCGAAGCTCCGGAACCTGCTACGGCAACCCTTTCAGGCGATATCGCTTCGGATATGACTCTCGATGCGAATACTGAATATACACTCGAAGGTGCTGTAGTAGTGAAAGAAGGTGCTACGCTGACCATCCCTGCCGGATTGACCATCAAGGCAAAAGAAGGTTTTGGCAATTACTTGCTGGTAGAACGTGGCGGTAAGATTATGGCAGAAGGAACTGCTGAGGCTCCCATCACCTTTACGGCAGAAGATGAAGCCAATGCCGGACCGGGTTACTGGGGAGGATTGATTATCAACGGTTATGCCCGTATCTCAGGCGTAGAGGGAACTGTAACCGAAGGTGCTACCGAGATTGATAACAACCAACCCTACGGAGGCGATGACAATGCCGACAATTCGGGCGTGTTGCGTTATGTCAAGCTGCTTTATACCGGAGCGCGTTCGAGTGCCGATATCGAGCACAACGGACTTACACTGAATGCAGTAGGAAACGGAACGGTGATTGAAAACATTTATATTGCTGACGGTGCCGATGATGCCATCGAATTCTTCGGAGGCTCGGTAAACGTAACCGGACTGCTTGCCGTAAACTGCGATGACGATATGTTCGACTTCACTCAAGGCTATTGCGGTACGCTGAAGGACTGCTACGGACGTTGGGAAGCCGGATTCACCAGCACCGAAGAAGACCCGCGTGGTGTAGAAGCTGACGGAAATCTGGACGGAAACGGTGCAGACCACGCTCCGCAATCCGACTTCACCATCGAGAACATGACTATCGAAAACTTGTCTGAAGCAGCCGAAATGGTAGACGCTATCAAGATTCGCCGGGGTGCGAAGGCTACCATTACCAATGCGTTGGTCATCGGTACGGGTGCGGTAGATGACTTGGTTGACTTGACCGATAGCAAGGGCGATGCACAGGCGACTACAACTATCTCTGTAACCAATGAATTGACTTCGACGCTTACAGGCGATGAAATACACGGAACAGGTGAGGTTACCGTAGCCGATGGCAATACCGGAGCTTCTGCCGACCTCTTCGGATGGACAGGATATCAGTTCTGAAAATTATCCACATTCTCGTAAGGAGGATTGTCACGTAAAAAAACGCGGAGAGCATACAACCAACAAGCTCTCCGCGTTTCTTTTGTCGTAAAAAACGATATTGAAATAGGAATATATTAAAAATAAGCTACTTATAAGCATTTCTCAAAAAACGAGGTAATGACTTGGAAACAGTCACAAATTCTGCAATATGCGGTAAATTTCTGTCAAACAACTCTTGTCTTAGCGCAAAGATAGTGAAAAGCAACCAAATTCTATTACCGTTTCCCATATTTCTTTTCAAATAATTCTGTATTCTTCTCTCCCCATGCAATCATAGCATCGATGATGGGAATAAGCGTCATCCCCAACGGAGTGATAGCATACTCCGAACGAGGAGGCAGTTCAGGGTAGATGGTCTTCGATACGAGCCCGTCCTCTACCAGTTCCTTCAGTTGCAAGTCGAGCACACGAGGCGTGGCTTCGGGAAATATCTTGTGCAATTCACTGGGACGCAGGGCACGGTGGCGCAGTTCGTCCAAGATGCATGACTTCCACTTGGAATCAATCAGGCTCATGGTCAGCCGCAAGGGACAGTCCAAATCTACGGGTATCTTTCTTTCGTACATGGTTTTATCTTTATTGAATGTTACGCCTGCAAAGGTAAGGATAATATATCGTAACGGGTATATACCGAATAATTTTTCAGTATATGAATAATTTTTCGGTACTTGTGCAAACTGGAGGAATCACCTACCTTTGGAGCATCAAAACAAGATAATCAATTAAACATTAGCATCATGAGAGCAAATATCGAAGAGTACAAGGCAGTGGAAGAAGCTGCCATGAAGTTTGTGAAAAGTGTGGCAGAAGGCAACAGCAAGTATGCCCGCGAATTGTTTATTGACGAAGCCGTCTTATTCGGCTACTTGGACGGGAAGCTGGAGCACGGCAGCATCGAGCAGTTCTACCACAATGTGGACACCGTAGGCGCAGGCGATGACTTCAAGGCACGCATCGACGTGGTGGACGTAGAAGAGACCCTCGCCGTGGTGCGCGTGCTGGAAGAGAAATGGGGAGGCCGTATCGACTTCACCGACTACCTGCTGCTGATGAAGATGGACGGCGAGTGGCGGTGCGTGGCGAAGGCGTACAATCAGAATTCGAATACCATTCAAAAGTAAGGAGGAAGCGTCATGAAGATAACAGTTATTACGGGAAGTCCACGCAAGCATGGCAACAGCTTTGCCATGACGGACGCATTTATCAGGGAAGCGGAGACACTCGGCCACACGGTGCGACGATTTGATGCCGCACTGATGAAGATAGGCGGTTGCCGTGCCTGCCAGACCTGCTTCAAGACGGGCAAGGCTTGTTCGTTCGACGACGATTTCAACCTTATCGCACCTGCCATTATGGAAGCCGATGCTGTTGTATTCACCATGCCAACCTACTGGTATTCCATCCCGGCACAGATAAAGGGTGTGATTGACCGCCTGTTTTCATTCGTGGTGGGCGGAAAGGATATCGCCGGAAAGAAATGCGGACTGATAGCCTGCTGCGAAGAAAACGACGTGACGGTAATGGACGGCATCCGTATGCCGCTGGAACGTTCTGCCGCTCTGCTGAAATGGGAGATGGCTGGCGAAGTGCTTATTACCGGAGTATTGAACGAAGGTGACATCAACAAGACGGACGGCTGCAAGCAAGCGGCTGAACTGGCGCATAAATTCTGAACGTATGAAGGTATTGTTGATTAATGGCAGCCCGAATCAAACGGGCTGCACCTATACCGCCCTGCACGAAGTGGAAACCACCTTGCAGGCAAACGGCATTGAGACGGAATTGCTGTATTTAGGCAAGAAGCCCATAGCGGGTTGCATCGCCTGTGGAGCCTGCATGAATACAGGACATTGTTTCCGCGACGACCTCGTGCAAGAGATACAGAAACGGCTGGATGAATTTGATGCCATCGTCATCGGTTCTCCGGTTTATTACAGTGCACCAACGGGGCAACTCGTTTCGTTCCTGAACCGCCTGTTCTTCGCCACGGAGAACCGCATGGCGGGCAAGCTCGGCGCATCAGTAGTATCGTGCCGCCGTGGTGGAGCCTCCGCCACCTTCGAGCAATTGAATCAATATTTCACTATTGCGAATATGCCTATCGTAGCATCGCAATACTGGAACTCGGTACACGGCTTCACACCCGACGATGTGCGCAAGGACAAGGAAGGCTTGCAGACCATGCGCATCTTGGGGCAAAATATGGCGTGGTTGCTAAAGTGCATTGAAAGCGGACGGAAGAACGGCGTTCGCAAGCCGGAATATGAACCGAGAATGCGGACGCACTTCATCCAAGACAAATATGAATAACCAAACTTAACAAGAAAACTTATAGATTTTTGAGTAGAGGATGTTTCCTGTCCGATTTTGAATTTAACCAATGGGAGGATAGCAAGCGGTTTTGGTCTGCCCCAAACACAAACTTGCTACCCTCCCGTTGGCATCGTTTATAATCTCATGCCCTTGTCTCTCCTAAGCGGCTTAACAGTCCTTTTAATGGATGAGAACAGCCTGCCAAACTGTTCCTTGAACCATTCGCCAATCAGTTGCCCATTGATGGCAAGCGCAAGTTTGGATTTGTCTTTCGGGTCTTTCACCACTTGGAAGCCTGCTTCCTCGGTCGTGAACTTCCGCCTGTGCTCCTCCGAATAGAGTTCGCCCTCATAGAACAACGGCTTGCCGCTGATGAGCGTGGCGGTCTGCCGCTCGTTGAAGCCGACTTTAAGGCAGAATTTCTCCATGTACACCAACTCTTGGAACAGCGGAAACCATTTCTTGGCTTTTTGGATGATGGATTTCAGGAATGACACTTCCCTTTGGTGTTCCGCTTCCTTGTCCGCCATTTCTCTGCGGTGCTTGGCTTGCAGTTCCATCAGTTGACGGCTGTGTTCATCCTGCTGCCGCTGCATCTGTTGTTGCAACAACTCGATGCTTTCGTCACGGGCTGCAACCTCATTTTGCAGGGTGCGGTTGTCGGCTTCAAGTTCTTTCAGCTTGCCGCTTCCCAAAAGAGAACCGACCTTTGCCACAAGTGCCGTTCTCGCTTCGGTCTTGGCGGCTTCCAGCTTCTCCGACTTGATTTCCTTCCTGACTTCGGCAAGCAGCCGTTCCGCTTGTTTCTGTTCGGTCTGCAACTGCCTTACGTTGGTTTCAAGCTCTCCCGTCTGCCGTTTCAAGTCACGGTAGTATTGGGCTGTGGTGGTATGCCGTGCCTCTGACCCACGTATGCCACGATGCAAGCCGTACTTTGCCATCGCTTCAGCATAGCTATCGTGGTAGGCAACAAGCCGTTCACGGGTCAAGAGGTCATCTGCGCACAGGCGCACGGCGTTGGCTTTCTTGCGGTAGGTGCGTTTGCCCTCCGCTTGCTTCTTCCTCGCTTTCCTGCGCTCTCCCGTCACTATCGGAACGACCGTGGCATGGATATGTGGAGTGTGTTCGTCCATGTGCAGCACTGCCGAAACGGTGTTCTCCCTGCCGAACGTGCGGTGCAGCCATTGCAGGTTGTCATCGCACCATTCGGATAGTCTACCCTCGTCTTGTACTTTCACCATATCCTCATGCGTACCTGAAAGCACGATGCGGATTGCCCGTACTTGGTCGGACGTTATCTTACGCCTGATGCCAGCCGTGCGGATGCGGTGGCTTATCGCTTCGGTACGGTCTGCCACGCCATCGGGGAATTGCACCAGTTCACGGTTGAGATGGGTGCGTGTGGGGTCTGTGTTCTTGGGCGTGGTCTTGCGTTCTATGTGGTCGGATGCGCCCGTGTCAGCCGACCCTTTCGCCTTGTTGATTTGAATGCTTATGTATCCCATGTTCGTTTCTTGTTTTTGAGGTTCTACAAACTTGTTTGTCAATGTTCGTCCGCCTGCGGTCATGCCGCACAGGACAAACGGGGGTGTCCAGAGGGGTGCAACCCCATTGGCTCATTAGGGTGTTTTTAGCATGAGCGAAGCGGTGCGTGAAGAAAACGCCCTAATGAGCTATGGCTTTTTGTTTCCCAAAAGCCTGCGGTGGTGTCAGCGGTGATGTTAGCGGACATTGGTTGCTTTTTCTTTTCGCCAGCGACATCGGCTTTCCCTTGTCGGTCGGCAGGACGGAAGTCCGTCCGACCAGCCTACGGATGGCGATATTCACCTTTGTTGCTTTCCCGGCGGACTTGATGAGGGGTGAAAATCCGATGAATTGATGATTGGATAGTCTAATATACTGACAACTAATGCAATAACCTTTCATCAGCGTTTCATCAAACCGCTCGCCAAAAGAAAAGTGATGTGTGAGGCTGCATCCGCTTTCTCTTTTCATCAGCCAAATACTTTTGTTGAGGGTTTGATGAGCAT
The DNA here is from genome assembly GCF_002161565.1 of Bacteroides sp. An51A. Taxonomy (NCBI): domain Bacteria; kingdom Pseudomonadati; phylum Bacteroidota; class Bacteroidia; order Bacteroidales; family Bacteroidaceae; genus Bacteroides; species Bacteroides sp. An51A. The sequence goes on along the minus strand of NZ_NFIC01000001.1, from coordinate 365,289 downwards.
GTAAGTCGCTGTTATTTTTTATGTTTACATATACTTTCATCATTTCATCAAAATATCAGAGTGTTTCCAACTGCACTTTGCTTACCGTATAGTAGCGTCCAATCCGTCTGACAGGTGAATAGTGACATTCGTGGTTGTAATCGTATTGGTAGGTGGTGTAAGAAAGCGAATTGGATACAGGAGCCAGCTTCCAGCATTCCTGCACCACTTTCCGAACCTGCGACTTCTCCACCTTGACTTGCGAGCAGACAAGCAACGGGATAATGTCATTGAGGCAAAAAGAAACAGAACTGACACCCGTGCTTGCCATGATGTCGAGCAGCAGTTCCGCCATCTCTATCTCCAAACGGTTGCGGTTGCTTCGGATAATCTTCCGCAAGGCATCTGTTTCCAGCTGCTTCGGGTTGAACCACATGCGGCTTTCTTTCTCGGTGGAGAGTTGCCTGTGTTGCAGGAAATGGAGAAAAGCTGGGATTTCCGCTTTCAGCTTTTGCAGGAAGTCTGTATCGTCATTCTTGAGCGGCACAATTTTCCGCACCCAATAGCGTGTCTCGCCAATGTCAATGATGACGGGCAGATGCTCGTTGTTGGAACACAACACGAACTTTGCGAAGAAGCCTATCTCGTCACGGTCTTTTCCTTTCGCCTCTACCTTGTAGGAAAGCGTGGTACTGAGATTCTTCAAACGCTCGCTGTCCTCACGGCGGTTGAGCAATACCTCGTCCACCATGATGAGCAGCTTGCCAGCCCAGTCGGAATTGAACTGGCTGCGGAAGTCCTCGTTGGTATTGAACGTCACGTTGTTTTGGAATACGGCTTTCAGGAAGTTCAGGAACGTACTTTTGCCCGTATTCCGTTCTTCGGACACGAGCAGGAGGATGGGGAGTTTCTGAACGGGATAGAGGTAGAGCAGCTGCAAGTAGTCCATGCCCAACTCGTACTGTTCGCCGAAGATGTGTTCCACCAACGAGCGGATGCAGGGAAAGTCGCCCTCCTGCGGCTGGTGGTTTATCGGCTCGTAGAGGTTGAGGAACTTGCCGACAACGGGCTGGTAGCCCACATGGTCGGGTACAGTGCAGAAGCCGTCATACTTCGGGACACTTGCCATGTAATCCTTGCCGTAGTCTTGCCGCAGGGTCTCGGAGTTCCATGCGATGCGCTTTCTCACATAGCCGCCGTCAATGCGGGGCTGGTCCACAATCTTGTAAAGCGTTGTGCCTACTCGGATGAATGTTTCTTTCTTTTCCATGTTTCAAATATAGGTTTTAGTGCCGCCGACACCCTGTTGGCAGGCGGATTAAACATGGCTGCAAAGCTACGGCATGACGGTTAAAACCTTGATACGTAAAACTATGCAGAACGGCGCAAAAGAAACCGACAAACAAGAAAATGCAGCGAAACGGGCAATGCCAGCCATCAAAAGGTGAAAAGAAAAAGCCCGAAGAAGCAAAACCGCACTTCTTCGGACTGATATGATAGTGGTATGGATGTGTAACCACACAGGCGTATTGACGAATGGATATATTGACGAATAATCGCACCCATTAACATTTACATGGCTGTCTGTCGCTTAACGAAAGCCACAGCATTTGTCTGTCTTTTCGCAAGCACATCCTTTCCAAAAGGGCATTGCGCACCCTTGCGGCATTGGGTGTGTTGATATGGAAGGCAAGTGCAACGACCATTGGCAGGGCATACGCTTCCGCATAATAGCCATTAGGCAGCCTGATACGCGTTTCCACCTCGCAAGATTTCAACACTCCGCTCTTATACACGGATCGGACGGTGGCACGGAGTGTAGGAACGATTACATTGAAAAGTTCCACCAGTTCCATTTCGCTCATCCATACGCTGGCGGCATCGGACGGTACAGCAACCCTGCCGTACTCGTCCATCGTGATTGTTGTCCGTTTCATACCCTGTGCGTTTATATGGCGAAACGTCCGCTTACCTTGCTCTCGAAATCGGATATGTCGTTTTCAAGTTTTTTGTTCGTCACTTTCGCGTAAATTTGCGTGGTGGTGATATTGGTATGTCCTAAAATCTTGCTCACGCTCTCTATCGGCATACCGTAATTCAATGCCAAAACAGCGAATGAATGGCGGCTCAGATGGAATGAAACCGTCTTTTCTATACCGCATCTTTTAGCTATTTTCTTGATGCGCTTGTTCACCATGTCAAGCGAGCCGATATTGAACAGCCGCTTGTCAGTCCTGAACGCTTCATGCCGCTTGATAATCTGCATCGGGATGTCCATCAACTTGATTTGGAACGGTACGCCCGTCTTTTAGCGTTTCGACACAATCCACGATGCACCATTCATTTCAATGATGTTGTCGGTGGTCAGGTTCTTGATGTCCGTGAACGAGATTCCCGTCCAACAACCGAACAGGAACAGGTCTCTTGCCAATGCAAAGTTGGGATTGTCCAGCTTGATTGCACTCAACGCCTGAATTTCATCCTCCGTGAGAAAGCCACGCTCCTTGTGGTCAGGGTCAAGATGGTACATCGCAAACGGGTTTCTCGCTATCTTCCCGTTATAGTGGGCTGCGGTGACGATGTGTTTCAACGGTATGGAGTATACACACACGGATGATTGTTCCAGCCCGACTTCGTTGCGCAGGTACAGGCAGTAGTCACGGATGAAGTCCTCGGTCAGTTCGTTCATCGCTATGTCCGTCCGCTTGTATTTCTTCTTGATAAACTCCGCAACATATCTCCTGACAATGACATATTTCAGATATGTGCGTTTGGAACGGTCTTTGCCCACCCGTTTGGCGAATGCCTCGTTCTCCTTATCAAAGGCACGCAACAATGTTTCATACTCCGTGCCTACACCTTGATAGGCATTGCGTACCATTTCTGCCGTGACAAACGCCTCACGGTCGGAAAGCCGCTGGTAGTGCTTCGTTATCTGCGCCTTGATGTTGTCAAGGGCATAATTGACCGCCACCGCCTCTCGGCTCTTGCCTTTCGCCCTGTTGCCTTTGGCATCCCAAAGTTCTTTTGAGATGCTCTGTTTGCAACTGAACTGCGCGATAGTCCCGTTGATTGTAACCCGTCCCATGATGGGGACAATTCCGTTCTTCTCTTTGCTTCCGTTTACATAAAAAACGGTCTTGAATGTACTCCTCATAATCCTTGCTTTTTGTTTGGTGCAAAATTAGTTTACGGGAGTTGTAAAGGCAGAATGTAAACCTACGCAGAACGCAGAAATAGAGACCGTTAGTGTTAAATGTGCATCAGGTGTCGGGTAATGATTTGGAAGTGCATCTATTTCTGCAATCTGCCTAAATCCGTTTTCCCGACCTTATGCCAATTTGTTCCATCCAAAGTCAAACTCTCTGACTGTCAGCGAGAATACTCAAATTTGCTTTATTCTGCGTTTTATCCTATTATTTTGTCGAAAAATCAGATACTTTTGTCATCCAGTACGATTCTTTTCGGTATTACTTGCCGCATGCTACAGCAACCTTACGTCTTATCAGTCTGCGCATGGGGATACGGGCACATGTGAAAGCCCCCAGTGAGCTTGCGGTAAATACGATACCTGTAGAAAGCATGATGTCGCCGATACCCACCAACGGAGAAACAATGCCGCCAAAAGCAAAGCCTAACGCACCCAATACCGCGGATGCCGTTCCGGCATGTTGGCGTTCGGCGTTCATGGCTAAGGTGTTGGACGATGTGAATGTCAGCCCCAGCATCACCAACAGGCAGAGCAACAATGTTTCGTAAATCCAAAAGCTGCACGAGGAACCCATCGCTGCCAGCAGGAGGATGGAAACGGCCAGTATGCCCTGACTTCCGCGATAGAGTACCAGCTCCGGATGGCGGAACCTGACAGATAATGCCGCCGAGAAGACAATTGCCAGCGCATTGGCACCGAAGCATACGCTGAACGTCATCGGCGAGAAGCCATAATGTTCTTGCATGATAAACGGGGCGGACGATATGTTGGCGAATAACACGCCCTGGGCAAACCCGAACTGCAGGATGTAGCATAAGTACTGGCGGTTACGCAAGACCGCACCGAAACCGCGAAACACATCTGCCCAGTCTGTTTTTCTCCGGTTAGCTGCCGGAAGTGACTCGGTCAGGTGGAAGCTGCCTGCCAGAAGCAGGATGCCTATGCAGAACAAGCACCAGAAAATGCCTTGCCAGCCGATGCTTTCCGCCAGCATCCCTCCTCCCATCGGAGCAGCTACCGGAGCCACTCCGTTGATGGCGCCTATGATGCCTAACATCTTTGCCAGTTCGCGTCCGGCATATTTGTCGGCGGCTATCGAGCGCGATATCACAATCCCGCTTGCCCCGGCTATCCCCTGCACCAGCCGCCAGCCTACAAACTGCAGGGCGGTCTGCGAATATACGCATCCCAGCGTAGAAATCAGGAACAGAAACATGCCGGCAATCAGCAACGGGCGTCTCCCGTACTTGTCGCTCAGCGGTCCGAAGAACAATTGCCCCGCCGCCAGGCCTATCATGCTGGCGGTCAAGCCCAGTTGGACCATCGAAGAAGATGTGTGAAAAAAATCTGCCATCTCGGGGAAAGTAGGCAGATACATATCGGTGACAAACGGCCCGAAGGCGGTAAGCATACCCAAAAAGATTAAAATAAATACACGTGAGTTTTGTCTAGCCATAAATTATCCTTTCTTTTACCGCTGCAAAAGTACCAAAAATGTCGCGTGTACCTCTCTTGTTTGTCACACCCTTTGGCATAAAAAACATTCTATAACAATATGAGGGGAACGGGCTTTCCAAAACATGCAGAGGACACAGAACTCCGAGGCTTGTGCAAAGCCTTGGAATTCTGTGTGCCCTTAAAACCAATTCTCCTTGTCAGCTATCAATGATTGTAAGCCGACTCGCCGTGTTCGTAGATGTCAAGCCCTTCTTCTTCTACGCGCTTGTCTACGCGGAGCCCGATGGTAGAGTCTACTATCTTGAACAGGATGAAGGTAATGACCGCGCTGAACACGATAGATACCACGGTTGCTACAATCTGAACCCAAAGCTGGTGCCAGTCGCCGTAGAGAGCGCCTTGAACGCCGTCTTCGCCCGAAATGAAGCGGGTAGCGAATACACCGGTCAGGATAGAACCGATGATACCGCCTATGCCGTGTACGCCGAACGCATCGAGTGCATCGTCATACTTGAATTTCGGCTTGACCGCAGCTACCATGAAGAAGCATACTATCGGCGTGATGATACCGATGCAGAACGCGCCCAGCAGGTCTACCGTGCCTGCCGCCGGAGTGATTGCCACCAGTCCGGCTACGGCTCCCGTACAGGCGCCGATGGTGGTGGGTTTCTTGTTGCAGAGCCAGTCGATGACCATCCACGTGATAGCCGCCATAGCCGTTGCCACATGGGTTACGAGGAAGGCGTTTGCGGCAAGCCCGTCGGCGGCAAGCCCGCTTCCGGCATTGAAGCCGAACCATCCCAGCCATAGGAACGAAGTGCCCATGAAGACGAAGGTCACGTTATGCGGCGTAATGGGATGCCCTACCTTATAGTCCATGCGCTTGCCCAGCATAATCGCCATGATTAATGCCGAAATCCCGGCATTGATGTGCACCACCGTACCTCCGGCAAAGTCGATGGCTCCCATTTGCTGCAGGAAGCCTCCGCCCCATACCCAGTGTGCCATCGGGAAGTAGGCAAGGATTACCCACAACGTGATGAACACGATATAGCCCGAAAACTTGATACGTTCGGCAAAGGCACCCAATATCAGCGCGGGGGTGATGATGGCAAACATGCACTGGAACATCACGAATACCAGTTCGGGAATGTTGCCCGCGGTCAGCGTATCCAGGGTGATGCCGTGGAGGAACGCCTTGTCGAATCCGCCTATCACACACGCCAGCGGGTTTCCTGCATCGGCAAAGCTGGTATCGAACGCCCAGCTATACCCGAAGGCTATCCATAAGATGCTGACCACGCCTACGATGAAGAGGGTTTGCATAATGACACTCAATACATTCTTCTGGCGCACCAAGCCGCCATAGAACAGGGCAATGCCCGGAATGCTCATCAATAACACTAAGATGGAAGAGGTCAGAATCCACGCTGTATTGCCCGAATCGAGCGCAGGCATATCCGCTCCGCTTGCCTCCTGTGCCAGCAGGGAAGGCGTGGAAATCAAAAGCATAAGAATCGCCGCGGCATACCTCATCCAGCATCTGCCGCCTTTTGTATATGTATCCATAATAAAATCTCGTTTAGATATTGTATTTGTATGACTTATGTGGCTTATTTCTCTTGTTCGGCGTTATAGAGCGCAATGTCCCCCCGTTCGCCGGTACGGATGCGGATGGCGTCCTCTACCGGGATGACGAAGATGCGCCCGTCGCCTATCTCGCCCGTCTGGGCGGCTTTCAGTATCGCCTGGATGGTTTTCTCTACATTCTTTTCGCGCACCACGATGGAGAGCAGGATGCGCTCTATCGAGCTTGTATCGTACACCACGCCGCGGTAAATGCGGCCTTCGCGGGTCTTTCCTACGCCCCGCACGTCGTAATAGGAGAACCACTCGATGTCAGCATCCAGCAATGCTTGTTTCACATCGTCGAACCGTGTTCTCCGGATAATCGCTTCAATCTTTTTCATCTTGTATTTGTATTTTGTAGTTAGTACTTTGCCAGAAATGTTATCCCTCAATCTTTTACCTCTCGTTTATCCTATCAAAAACTTAAGCCTGCCACGAAATAGGCGCCTTCTGTTGCCGGGTTCCATATCGCCTGCGCAAAGACGGGCAGGGTCCACGAATCGGTGATTTTCAGTTCCTTGGTGGCTTTAATGCCTACCTCGCTCACGGCAAATCCGTTCTTGCCTCCGTTATAGAAATCGTTCTCCCAGGGCGTGGCGCCTACCGTGGCTTCCCAGTCAAGCCCGCCCAGACGGAAAGGAGCCGAAAGGGCGATGTATGAGGCATACGCACGGTCGCCGTCCGAATTATACCCTACATTGCCGGCGAAATTGGTGTACCAGTTTACGGCAAGCACGCCGAAATCATATCCCACTTGCGCCTCGAACGTGTGGTTCGTGTCGTGTGCTCCGTAATGGAAATACGCCGGCCCGTTGTTGAACCAATAGTCCGTTACAGATACGCTGAACCCGCCGATGCCATACCCCAGCGTAAGGTCGAACTCTTTCGTATCTGACTTCTCGAACCCTACCGACCCCCAAGCCGAGAGCGAGAACCCTTTGTAGGCGATGGAGAGCGAGGGTTGGATGCTGACATTCCCCAAATCTTGCCCGCGCCAGATATATCCGCTCATCAGGTCGGCTCCCACACTTGCTTCCACTTTGTCTTGTGCCATCAGCACTGCTGGAGATAGTATTGCAACTGCAATCCATGCTCCTCCTTTTTTAAGTAATCCTTTCATAGTTTCCTGATTTAATCATTCATACCATTTAAACTAACACATTTACAGTTGTTATCCCGGATAAACATCTTTTTGTTTTATTACACTGCAAATTTATGTCTTTTTGTTTTTATTTTAAGCTGAATGAGTGCACTTTTTAAGCATAATAGCTTGTTGTGTTTTAAATTGAAAGGATTTTCTATATAATGTGTTGCAAAATGAAAAATATTTTGATGAATTGTGGACGAAATGAAATCAAATAAAGATTTAATGTAAGTAAAAAGATTCAGTATTCCTTGTTTTGTTTTCTTTTTGTTTCTTGTGGGTGAGATTTTGTGTGCAAAAAGAAATGTCAGAAACTGTTTTGAATTTATTGTGTACTGATTTGGAATATGTTTTTGAGAACCCTTCCCGACCTTCCATTATGGGGGGAGGCTGGGAAGGGATGTAATGAGGAAGATAGCGGGTTGTTTGTTTTTTACCTGTTTCCCATATTTATTCGTCGGTAAGTTTCCGGGTCATCATGAGCTATCCCTTCTTCGTCCAATTCGTCAAGAATCATTGTGTCGGATGTTAATTCAACAATTAGAAAAGCTTCCTCATAATTACCGTATTCGTCTGTCCATGAAATATACAAACGGTCTCCATTTAGATAGTAAGTGCCATACTCATCTTCAGAAACAACCTGTCCATCGCTCATAAATATCCATATGCGGGAAGTATGAATTTCAGATTGCCATGCGCCTACAATCGAACTTTCAAGGTCATTATCATCATCCGAGCAGCTTACTGCCATCAATGCCATAACAGTAAATAGCCAAAATAATCGAATTGTTTTCATAAGTATTAAGATTAAAGAAGGTGTGCCGAAATAGGATTTGGCACACCTTACTCTTTGTTTGGTTTATATATCAGAAGTTTAGTCCCAATGTAATGGAAGTGGTTGCGAATTTTGTTTTTTCGGCTATCTCGTTGAAGTCGGTTCCATATTCTACTCCTACATGTAGTACACGGTAATCAAATCCTACACCAAGATGCCAGCCGGCTTGGAAGCGTCCCCAAGCTTCGTTGTCCATATCGTCATCGTCAAACAAATTCCAATCTTCCGAATCTGTATTACCGTCATAACTTATCTCGTATTTGTTTTTACCAAGCAAATTAATGCGAAAATCCAATCCGAAATAAGGACTGATAGAAAAATCATCTGTGATGTTGAACCGATACAATAAATTTACAGGAATATTCAGCGACAACATGTTGTATTTGTCAGAATAGCTGGCTTCATATCCGCCATAAGAATCAGATTCTTCGTCCTTATAGCTTCTGTACTGAACGCCTGCACCTACCTCCATGTACAAGGGTAACTTTTGGGTAAGCCCGAAGCCTCTTAACCAACCAACGGTCAATCCTTTGAATTTTATATCATCCGCATCGTCATAATCAAATTTCAACTTTGAAGGATTGTACGATACATAGATGCGATTCCATCCGCTAGTCTTTACGGAAGTGACATCAAATGAACTGCTGTTTGATGTGCTACTGGATGTGCCTGAATTAACGAACTGTGCAGAAGCACTGGTTGCCAAGCCTATAAAAGCCAACAACACAAATAACTTAAACTTTTTCATGATACATAAATTTAAAAGGTATTAGTAATTAAAGTTCATTCGCCAGATATTGGCTGTACCTGAGGTACTTCCACGTTGGGAAATAAAATAGATGTATTTCCCGTCTCTGCTCCATACGGGGCTGAGGTCATCGGCGGCATGGTAGGTGAGTTGTGTCATGTCCGTGCCGTCTGTTCTTGCTACAAATATGTCGGTATTCAAATAAGTGAATGTCCCTGATGTTATTTTGCTGCTTCCTACAAACAACAGCCATTTCCCATCGGGTGAAATTATTGGAGAAGTGAAACTTCGTTCGGGGTCAGAGATAATGCATTCCTCTGTGCCTGTATGATAATTTATTTTCCATATTTCGCTTTTTCCTGCTGCATTGGGACGGGTACATACAAATGCTTGTTCTGATTTTACAGGATACGGATTCATGCCACTGGTGAATGTTGAAAGGAAATTGTTTTGTACATTATAACTCCAGATACTGACACTTTTCAGCTCTTGTCTGGCAAAGAATATTTGTGTCATGTTTGTTGAATAAACGGGGGAATAATCTTGACTTCCACTGGTGATTTGCCGACACACATATCCCTCTTTGGCATCGGTGCGGAATATCTGGTTTGTTCCCCCGCGAGTTTCTGAAAAACAAATGTATTTTCCATCGGGTGAATAAGAAAAGTCCAGCACAGCCGAACGATTGGTTCGTTGTACAGAACCTCCTTGTTTGTTTAAATCTTTTATAAAGATGTTGGTCGTGTTGTTGCGTGCTGAAAGATAGGCGATATGTTGCCCGTCGGTTGAAGTGTCTAATATGCGATTGGAGAGCCAGTCAATGCGTTTGTTCCCGTTCCGTTTTACGATGGGCATACATACACAATCGGCATCTGATGTGATACGGATGAATTGGTTACTGGATTCTTCTGGAACTGAAACTACGGAGTAGTCTACTTGTTGTGCTTGGATATATCCGCCGAATCCGGTGAAAATGCATATGCCTGTCAATATAATTTGCTTTACTTTGTTGTTCATATTTTGTGTGTTTGACTGTTTAGATATACAAAGAAAAAAATATATATTAACAAAATGAAGTAAAAGTGTCCCCAATAAGTGTATATGTTTATATATTGGGGACATTTTACTTTAATTCATTCGAATAGCTGGCAAAGAAATCGTGCTTTAATAAAATGGAAATGCGCAATAACAAATCAGTGTCGATGGATTTCTTGTCGTATATTTTGTATACATTTGTTCTGCAATACGACAATTCTCTGGCCAGCCAAGATACTGTTTTTCCTTGTTTGTCCATTTCTTGTTTGATGAGTTGACCGATATGCATTGTTTTCATATATAATTAAGGTATAACAAAAATATAGGTAAACATTAAAAAAGATATGGGAATCTGTTTTCCGGTTTGTCTTGTTTCTTGAGAGTTTGCGTTATTCCCTTAGGAAAAGACAAGTATGAATGTCTTCATTCCGGAAAGATTGACATATCTTCATTTTGTTATCTTTTATCAGTTATGTTTTGCAATTATACTCTGCGCGGTATGGATTTGTGCATTTTTGTTGATGTTGTCACAGAACACAAGGGCTCACAGGCAACACTGCAAAGACAATTCCTTTTTTGTTTTTACAATATTCAGGAAGTAAAAGATAAACGCATGAAAAATATCTTTCTTTACATGTAATACCGTCTGCCATTATTCATAGTAATTGGTTAGACATAACAAAGATATAAGTAATCATGGAAAATTCAAAATTTTCATACATGCAATTTGTCAAAAACGGAATTTTTTTCATACATTTTTCCTATATGCTGGAGGAAATGTATGATAAGATGGTGTGCTGAAATAGGATTGAACTATCAAAAAGTATGTCTGGAGGCGCATAGCGAAGGATTTCGTATGCATCGGTTTATGTTTTCGAAATCCTTCACTGTGCTGGCAGTGATAAAATGAAAGCAGACTTTTATTTTGGTGCGGTTTCATGTCAGTAGTTCGGTTTCAGGTCCTACTTGGTTGTTCGTGGGTCTCGCGTTTCCATTGTTCTATCGGCATGCTATAGAGCCAGGAGGTTTTCTCCTCTTTGCGTTCTACGAAATAGACGTACGAGATATCGTTTTCCACAATATGGATGTTGTCGTTGGGCGTCACTACAAGGAGTTGGAGATGGAGTTGCTTGCACAGGGTGATGAGGTAGCGTGCCTTGTCTTCGTCCTGTGCCTTGAATGCCTCGTCGATTGCCACGAACCGGAACGAATCACTTTGCAATCCACTTTTGGTAAGTCCGAACTGGTAGGCAATGGCGGAACCGAGGATGGTATACGTCAGCTGCGCTTTTTCTCCTCCCGAAAGGTGTCCCATATTCTCATAGGTGGTTTCCTTGTGTCCGTTCTGGCGGTTGAATTCTTCTGCTTTGTAGGTGAACCAGAAGCGTACGTCCATAACTTTGGCTCGCCATTCCTCGTCTGCCAGACGGCTCATAAACGGTTCTACGTGTTCGTAGAAGTGTATTCGCCTGCCGTCGGATGTGGCATTGATTTTCTGTACATTCGGAACCGCTTCGTCCATAAGCCGTCTGAACTCGCTGGCTTCTTCACTGATTTGTGTAAGGGCGGTGAGCTGGATGTAGGTAACGGGACGCATCCGGTAATCGATGGCTTTCAACGAGTCATTGAGCATATCGATGTTGCTCTTGATGGTATGCATCCAGTTGATGAAGAACATCCGGAACTCGCCCACTTTATCGGTGAGTGTCTTTTGCAGATAGCCGTCGAATTGCTTTTCGTACTTGGGCAGGTTTTCTTTTTCCAGCCTTTCCAGCATTTGCCGGTAGGCGTCTATCAGTTCGATATGAGTGGCATCAGGCAAAGTGTCTACATCGGCACGCCAGTCTTTAAAACGGGTGAGGATATCCTCATCGGGATGCTTGAAGGCGGTAATTTTCACTTTTGCCTCGTCTTCGTATCCGCGTTTTTCCGTTTCCAGTTTTTTGCGCTCACGCTCGTTCTTTGCCTGGAACTTGCCGCGCTCTTGTTTCAATTGGTCGTAAGAAAGTTCGCACAAGTAGGCATAATTCTTTTCGAAATCAGTGAAGAGTAATGACCGGATGGACGAAATTACCCGTTGGTTTTCGTCTATTTCCCGTTGCAACTGTTCGATGCGGTATTCGGCATGAATCATTTTCCGGGTGTGTTCCGGAATGTCAGTCACCGAGAGGCGGTGCTGTTCTTCGTGTACATTTTCCAGTTGTGTCTGGAGGGTGTGCAGATGGTCATTCCCTTTTTCCAAGGCTTCTTTTTCTTCCTGTTTGCGTTGGATTTCGCCTACGAAGCTTTGCCAGTCTATTTTCTTGAAGTCAGGGAATAAGTCTACCAATCGGCGGTGCAAGGCACACCGGGCTTCTCCTTCTGCAGCTTCTTGCCGGATGCGGTCTATCTCTCGTGCAAGCGTGGCGTCCTGTTCCTGAAGTTGGAGCAATTCTTGTTGCAAGAGACGTATCTTTTCTTTATTCTCCCAGCCCAGAACAAAATTCTCACGGCGCAAGATGTGTGGACGATCGTCTTTCTCGTGGCGTTCGCCGGCAAATTTGACCAGTCCTTCGCGGGTAACCACTTTTTCTCGGTAACGCTCGAATGCGGACAGTGTATCGGCACATGTGTAGTTGTATTTTTCCAGAATCATGTCGCGCACCCATTCTTCGTATTCGCTATCGGGACGGATTTCAATCTTGTCGATGACTTGTCCTTCTTCGCCAGCGGAAAGCTGGTACGTCTGCATACCGGCAAGCGAACCTGAGGGCGTATAGCGGTAGAACATCACCCGTCCTTTCAAGTTGGTGGTATTTACGTATTCGTTGACCTGATGGTAATATTTGTCGGGCACAATAAGGTGGAGTGCGAAGTGGTGCAGGATTTTTTCCAGTGCTATTTCCCATTCTTTTTCGTCTTCAGCCACCCGGCATAATTCGCCAACGAAAGGAATTTCTTCTTTCGAAGCTCCTGTATGCGCTAAAATGGCGTCACGGATTTCGGTTTCGCGTAAGGGAATGTTGTTCTTGTTTTTCTGGAGCATTTCTACTGTGTGTACCAGCTCTTCTACCTGCTGTGCCAGTTTTTTTTGTTCATTTTCTGTCTGGACTTGTTTTCGGATACATGTTTCCTTGGTTTCCGTCCATTCTTCAATCTGTTGTGCAGCCTGGGCCCGCTGGGCGTTGAAGGTCTTTTCGTCGGGGTTGGGTGAGAACCCGGATTTGCTGGCAAGTTCGTTGTAAGTGTCCATTGATGCCATTCGCTCGTTGCGCACTTTTGAGAGGCGTTCGATGTCGGTTTCCAATTCTTTCAGTTTACGCCCGACTTCGTCTTTCTCGATGGCAAGCGAGAGTGTGCGTTCTTCCTGCTTCAGTTTTTCTTCACGCTGGCGCAGGTGTGCGATTTCGGTTTCCAGTTTTTCTTTTTCCTTCATTGCCACATCGAGTTTCTCCTTGGCAAGGTCTATCAGTTGTTTGGCAAACCAATAGACAGCTGTGTCTTTGTCGGTCATCAGCTGGTGAAGCCGTTCGTCGGCACTTTCTATTTGGGATGCCAGGCTGGCTATCGGCTGGAGCATCTCTATTTGGGTGCGTGCTTTCTCAATGTTGACTTTGGCGTCTATCAGGGTAGTAAAACTATCTTTCAGTTGTAGGTACTGGGATTCGGCATCGTGTTCTTCCAGCATATTGATGCGGATAAATTCATCGAGGTCGTCAAGCACTTTCACGCCCACAATCTGGTTGAACAGGCTCAGTGCCTTGACCGAACGCATACCGAACAGTTGGGTGATGCGCTCGGCATAGCCTACTGGTCCGTCGAAGAACTCAACCAGCGTGCGTGCTCCTTTGTAGGATGCCTCCAGCCTGCGCCGCCATACACCTTTGCCATCGAAGGGCTGAAAGTCTTTTTGTATTTCCAGGGGGACATGGGCAAGCCCGAAACTACGTCTCAGTTCTCCACCCGAGAACCAGCGCACCTGGAAGATGGTAACTACCCGCTGGTCTGTATTCGAAAACGAGGCGAGCAGCACCGAGTAGGCGCTTTTGTCACGTAAGGCTTGCGTGGTGACTCCCCGTTCACCTTCTTTCTGTATATTACCGTAATGTCCCAGTACATAGGTTTCTTCGGTACGGTTCCCTTTCTTTTCCACGCCCGAAGACTGATTATAGAAACGGTCTTTCTTAGCTGGCACCAGTAAAGTGAGCAACGCATCGATGATGGTGCTTTTGCCCGAAGCATTGGCTCCGGTAAGCAAGGCATTGTTGCCTTGTGGGGCAAGTCGGAAGATGCGTTCGTGGAATGTGCCCCAGTTATAGATTTCCATATAGTCGAGGCGGAACCCCGCCGTATCCGAAGATGTACTAAACAGATTCAACATAGCTTTCGAGTTTCTTTTTAAATTCTACCAATTGGTCGAGTGTGACCTTTTCTTTGATAATGCGGTGGATTTGATAAAAGGTACGCCCTTCTTGCTCTCTTTCTATCAGGAACCCCAGTTGCACCATACGGGCGATGTACGAGTCAAGTTCGTTTAAGAGCTTGACACGGTTGAAGCGTTCGGGGAGGAACAGTTCGATGCGTTCTTTCAGTTCCTTGCCGGTGATGTAGCATGCGGTGGTATATAGCTCGTCAAGGTTGCTGTCGAATTCTTCGAGCACCTCACGGAGGATGATGGCGAGCACTGAACATTCGAACCCCAGCGGCTTGCGGGGCACCAGTCCCAGGGTATTGCCACTCTCGTCGGTCATCTGTTTCAGGTAAGCGAATCCTTCGTCGCGTTTTACAATCAGTTCCAGCCCGATTTGTGAAATATATTTCTGGATTTCTGTCTGGTAATGTAACAGGTCGTTCCAGCATCGGTCGGTGGTATTTACCGGACCTTTCAACAGGCAGACCACTGCCCGTGCGTATGGGGAGATGTAAGATTCTAAGTTCATTCGTTTTTGAGTTTTAAGTTCTTGGGTTTTGGAGTTTGGGCTTACCACAGAGGAAATAATTGAAATACTCAGTGTCCTCTGTAAACATGCACTTCATCGCACGACAATGATTTCTGGAATAACAATTGCTTTGTGCTGTGTTTCGTCGAACGTTACGGTCTGTGTCCGCTCGGCATGGATGATATGCCGGAAATCGCGTATTACACTGATGTAGCCGAATAATTCCGACAAACCCTGCTGTAAGCCACCGTTTTCCTGGATGACATCGCCTAATGTAGTCTGACGCTTGTGTCGCAAGGCATGCTGAATGTGTTGTTTCAATGTGCGTCGGTCTATACGGTTTTGCACGAACAGGTTCTCTGCCGAATGGGCTTCGCTGATGTCCGAACTTGCCATTTCCAATGCTTGTCGATAGATGACTTCTACGTTTCGTTCCAAGGTAAGTTTCCGTTCCAGAGGCATATTGATGTCAGGTAGTGTTTCTACTTCCAGCGATACATCGGGCGTGATGCCTTTTTGTGCCAATGCTAACAGGGACGACTGGATGTCGGTTATCACCCGTTGGGTGGCAATGGTAGGTATCGTTCCGTTTTCGCAGATGATGCGGCTTAGTTTCTCTGCCATCTTGTCATTTGCCTGATATACTTTTTTCCCGGCGGAATAGAGGTATTGCTTCATATTTTTCAGGAAGGTGTCGTTCACCTCCAACCGCTTGTCGTCCAGCGTGTCGTAGAGGTGTTCCACCAGTTCATCCCATGTGTGTTGTAATGAAGGGGTCAGCAGGAAATCCCAAAAGGCATAAAAGCTTTTGCCTTGCGGACTCTGTTGTAGGTTTGCCAAGGCATCGAAGGTAAAGCCCAGGATGTCACCTTTTGAATATGCTCCGTCGGCATGTCGGCGGTAGATGTCCTTGGTAATGCTTTTAAAGTTTTCTTCTACCTCTTTGAAGTCGGAAAGCAATTCTTTTGCCGACTGGCTGATTTGCTTGAAGCGAGGCAATATCTGGTATTCCTCGAATATCTGTGCGTCACCTCCTGCACGGATGGACTGAATCTGGTGTTCTATCTCGCGCTTTTTCTCTTCCAGCATCCGTATGCGCTCTTCCTTGTCTTCGTTGGTAAACTCTACCAGTTCCTTCAGTTGTCCGAAGAGATTCATGAATTTCGATTCCGTGCCCACGAATTCCTCACGTTTCAGGCTCAGCAGCCAGTCGATGGTTTTGCTGGTATAGAGTGATAGCTCGTAAAATACTTCGCCTGTTTCTTCCTGATAGTTGCGCAAGAATCCTTTGTCGGTCCACCGTTGGATGTATTTGCCTGCCTTTTCCTCGAATGAATCGAATTCTGTGATGCCGCTTTCTTCGTCCTGTTCTAGTCGTACAGCGCTCAGGTAGTCGGCCAGTTGCATGCGTAAGGATTCGAAAGGCACGGCGGTCTGCCTATGATAGAACATTTTGAAAAGAAATAGGATAATCAGTTGCCGGTTGCGCAAGCGGAGCAGTTCCACGCAAGGCGAAGTTCGCAGGATTTCGGATAACACTTCAGTTTGTAACGCCATTCTTATTTTCAATTAGTGTGCAAAATTACAAACTTCTTGTGGAAATCAATGGCAGTGCTTGTGGAAAATTTTAAGGACTTCCGGAGAATATCCTATTCATATATCACCACAGAGGCCATGGGTAAAATGATTTCAGTGTGTCCTCTGTGGTGAATAGTTGAGGCAGGGTTATTCCGCCAGCGTGAAGTCGAGCTGCTTCTTCTCCAGGTTGGCGCGTGCCACCTTGATTTTCACCGGGTCGCCCAGGCTGAACTTGCGGTGATGGCGGCGTCCGATGAGGCAGTAGTTTTTCTCGTCGAACTCGTAGTAATCATCGCCCAGGTCGCGCATCGGTACCATGCCTTCGCACTTGTTCTCGTTGATTTCCACGTAGATGCCCCATTCGGTGACGCCCGAGATGACACCGTCGTACACGTTGCCGATACGTTCGCCCATAAACTCTACTTGCTTGTACTTCACGGAGGCGCGTTCGGCGCTTGCCGCGGTCTGCTCCATGGCAGAGCTGTGCTCGCACAATTCCTCGTACTTGTCGGCTTGGGCGGTGCGCCCTCCGGCTTCGTAGCGGGTGAGGAGGCGGTGCACCATCAGGTCGGGATAGCGGCGGATGGGCGAGGTGAAGTGGGTGTAATAGTCGAACGCCAGCCCGTAGTGCCCGATGTTATGGATGGAGTAGCGGGCTTTCTGCATGGCGCGGAGCGATACCGTCTCGATGAGGTTCTGCTCTTTCTTGCCCGACACGTCGCTGAGCAGGCGGTTGAGCGAGCGCGACACTTCGGTCTTGCTTCCCCCCGTGCGTATCTTGTAGCCGAAGCGGGCGATGAACTGGTTCAGGTTTTCCAGCTTCATCGGGTCGGGCAGGTCGTGGATACGGTAGGGGAATACTTTCGGCTTCTTGTTTTTGGGCACTTTGCCGATGTGTTCCGCCACGGTGCGGTTTGCCAGCAGCATGAATTCCTCTATCAGCTTGTTGGCTTCTTTCGATTGTTTGAAGTACACGCTCAGCGGCTTGCCTTTTTCGTCGATTTCGAATTTCACTTCCACGCGGTCGAAGTCGATGGAACCTGCTGCCATGCGCCGTGCGCGGAGCTGCTGGGCGAGGCGGTTCAGTTCCAGTATTTCGTAGGTATAGTCGCCCGTTCCGGTCTCGATGATGGCTTGCGCCTCTTCGTAGGTGAAGCGGCGGTCCGACTTGATGACCGTGTGGCGGATGCGGTAATCCTTCACTTCGGCGTTGTCGTTGAGGGTGAAGATGACCGAGTAGGCGAGCTTTTCTTCATTAGGGCGGAGCGAGCAGATGAAGTTGCACAGGCGTTCGGGAAGCATCGGGATGGTGCGGTCGACCAGGTATACCGAGGTGGCGCGCTTCACGGCCTCCTTGTCGATGGCGCCGCCTTCCTTCACGTAGTGCGACACGTCGGCGATATGCACGCCCACTTCCCACAGCCCCGGCTTCAGCGGGCGGATGGAGAGGGCATCGTCGAAGTCTTTCGCGTCCTTGGGGTCGATGGTGAAGGTGGTCACGGTGCGGAAGTCCTCACGCTCGGCATAGTCCTCGGGGGTGATTTCCGCCGAGAGCTTCTCCGCCGCGGCTTCCACCGATGCCGGATAGGTATAGGGCAGCCCGTATTCCGCCAGGATGGCATGCATCTCGGTATTGTTGTCGCCTGCTTTGCCCAGCACGTCCACTACTTCGCCGAAAGGATTCTTCGCCTCGTCGGGCCACTCGGTGATGCGCACCACCGCCTTGTCGCCGTTCTTTCCGCCTTTCAGCTTTTCCTTCGGGATGAAGATGTCGTTTGCCAGCGTGCTCGATTCGGTGAGCAGGAAAGCGTAGTTCTTGGTCACTTTCAGCGTGCCTACGAAGGTGGTCTTGGCGTGTTCCAGAATTTCGATGACCTGCCCTTCGGGTTCTTTGCGCTTGCGGCGTGCACAAAGGCTCACTTTTACCCTGTCACCGTTCATGGCGTGTGCCGCGTTGCGTTCGGCGATGAAGATGGGTTCTCCTCCGTCATCGGGCGTAAACGAGTTCTTACCGTTGCTTTTGCGCTGGAAGATACCGGTCAGCACTTGTCCTTTATCGTTCAGTTTATATTGTCCGTCTTCGGTTTTGATGAGGAATCCGTCCTCAGCCATTTCTTGCAGGATATCCGTGCAGAGCATTTTCAAGGGGTGTGTAGTGAGTTTCAACCCCCTGAACAATTGTTTCAGCCCGAAGGCCTGTCCTGCCCGCAGTTGGAAATAACTGATGAGCAGTTCGGCGAGTTCTTTTTTCTTCATGCGTTTCCCGCCTTTTTTTTCTTTCTTCTTCTTAGCCATAGTCGGTAGTTTTTTTTCTTCCTACAAAGTAAAGAAAATAAATGGAATCTTGTTTGTTTTGAGGCATTTTTATTTAGATAGTCTTCAATCGTGGCAGATATTCATGAAGGCTAATTGTAATTGTAATGATTGTAACGCCTTTTGTGTAATCTGTGGTGAGAACTAAGCTCCGAAGTCTCCCCGCAACGTCCGCTTGATGCGCCGGATGGCTTTCGCCCAAAAGCCGTTGGTGCGGTGATAATAGCGGGCGAAGGCACGGCGGGCTTCTTGGTTCTCCGCGATGGGGGAAATAGGGACGACGGGGAGCGGATGCATCCACAGGTCGGAAGCATAGAGGCCTCCGCCTCCGCAATTCGTGCCCGTGCCGTCGAATCCGGTGTTCTGCACCAGCGACTTGCCCACGTTCAGCGAAAGGATGCCGGCGAGGAAGAGGCTGGCGTTCCAGCGTATCGCCCACGAATTGTTCTTGCCCGCAATCTGGCGGCGGAGCATGCGGGTGAAGGGATAGTTGCCTCCGAAGTCGAAGGTGCGGGTGAGGCGGCGCGCTTCCAGCTGGGCGAGCAGGGCTTTCCCGTCGGGATTGAAATGCCGCCATGCCCGTGCCCACGTTGCCCATCCCCAGCTTCCCGTCCACTTGATGAGGAACGTGTCGGGCAAGGCTGGGTCTTTCGTAAAGTCGCACGCCTGAATGTGTCCTACCCGCTCTTCGTCCTTGTACGTTTCCAGCGCATCGTTCATAAAGCGCAGGAAGTAGGGCGACACCACTAAGTCGTCTTCCAGCACAATCACACGTCCGTAAGCGTTGACCTGCGTGCTCACGCCATCGATGATGTTGCGGGCAAGCCCCCAGTTCTCTGTACGTTCAATGATTTTTATCTGCCCGAAGCCATCGATGCTCCGGATGTACCGGCGCACTTCTTCCACGCGGGGAGCATCGGCTTCGCCTCGTGCCTGGTCGGCGTAGATGATGAGGGGGCTGGCGGAAGCCTCGGCGTTAGACTTTAATGACTCGATAACCCGGCGTGTGTGCCCGGGACGGTTGTAGACGAATAGGAGAATCGGAGCGTACATGGTTTCAGTGAGTAATTAACAATTAACAATTAATAATTAATGGCGGGCTGTTTCGAGTAAGAAGTGAGGCGCTTCCTTGCGGGTCTGCCGGCGGACGCACCTGACTGCGTGCGTCTTTCCACTTAGCTTCAGGGCAAGGCGCAGATAGGTGCATCCGTCTTTCCACTTGTGATGGACGAAGGCGAGCAGGCTTTTCTTCACGCAGGCAAGGACGCTATAGGCGAAAGCGCTCCCGAAAGTGCGGTTCAGGTTGGTATATTCGGAGAGCAGATACACGTACTCGGTGCGGAAAAACACCTCACGGGTGACGGGGCGCGATTGGCGGTCGTGGTTCCCGTAAGCTCCCGGCACATAGCCCACTTTCAATTTGTGGTAATGCA
The DNA here is from genome assembly GCF_002161565.1 of Bacteroides sp. An51A. Lineage (NCBI taxonomy): Bacteria > Pseudomonadati > Bacteroidota > Bacteroidia > Bacteroidales > Bacteroidaceae > Bacteroides > Bacteroides sp. An51A. Next base: position 345,007 of record NZ_NFIC01000001.1, on the reverse strand, counting down.
GGCGGTTCACGTAGTCCTTGTCCTCGCCATAATGGTAGAAGAGAGGCGAAAATCCGCCCAGCCTCTTCAGCGTGCGGACGGGAATGAACCAGAATGCCGCGTTGATAAAGGGAGCTTCTGTCACGTCCCGGTCGCGCGGAATGCGTGCAGGGTCGGTCTGATGCACATGACTGGCGAATCCGTGGTCCAGCTGGTTGCCCGTCCCGTTCAGATGTACAGGCGAGAGGATGCCGTATTCGGGATGCTTCTCTGCCTGACTTGCCAAAGAGCCGATGGCGTCCGGTGCCACCCATGCGTCCTGGTTCAGCAGGAATACGGCGTCATAGCCTTCCTCCAAGGCAAGGCGCATGCCGATGTTGTTCGCCCGTCCGAACCCTAAATTCTTCCCGTTGGCAAGGAGGCGCACATGCGGGTAAGCGTCCCGGACGGTTTGCACAGTATCGTCTTTCGAACCATTGTCGATAACCAGCACATCGGTGGGACACGCGGAATGCATTAAGCTTTCCAAGCAAGGCTTCATCCACCTCTCAAAGTTATAAGATACAATGATAGTCAATATTTTCATGGCTCTTGATTTATTTCGTAAACAACATCAGCAGTGTAGTCCATCGGTCGCGCAGACGCTTGACGAGGCTCACGGCAGGCACGCCCGTCCACGCTTTTGCTTTCTTCCAAAAGCAGGCTTCATCGCCCAACCCTTTTTGTTTTTCAAGAAGGCGGAAGAGGCGGTACAGCCCTCGCTTCTTCTCGTAAGGCAGGTGCCATACGGCAAGATGCTCGTCTTCGGGACGGACGTTGTTGAATTGCGGCGAAGTCCACATCCGCTTCACGTAGCGGTTGGCTATGGCGTTGCGCAGGTTCAGCCGCTCGGCAAGGATGCTGAGCACGTGCGCTTCCTCGTTCAGCTTCGGGATGTTTCGCGATGTACGATTGAGGTTGAATTGCCACAATTCGCGGAACGCCCTGTTGATGAGGCTCACCTTGTCGCCCCGCAGGGTGATGAACTCGCCACCGTAATAAGCAAGGGGCGAACGGGGAGGCTCGCCGTAGCATGCCTCGTAGAACGCTTCCATTTGGGGCAAGGTAATGCCGTTGATAGAAACGGTACGGTCGGTGATGAACTCATAGAGCGCGCTTCCCCGTTTGCGTGTCTCGTCGAATAGCGGGCCGAGCGAAGAGCGGCACAGGCAATCGGCGTCGCATACCAGCACCGTGTCGTCCGCCTGCATCCTGCCTTCCATGTCCCGCAAGATATCATACAGATAGAACTGGTTTTGCCACGCCCCGTACCAGTCCTTCGGCGGACGGCACGTATAGGGGAGCGTGATGACCTTGACACGCAAGGCATCAAACGTTTCCAGCAAGAAGCGAGGCAAGCTGTCACGTTGTAGGTTGGTGAAGAACAGCAGCCCTGCCTCGGGATTATAACGGCGGAACGTGTGGAAGAAGGGCACCTGAATCTGCATATAGATGGAATGCACCAATGCCGAGTCGCCCTTCTGCCCCATCTGCGGATAGAAGCTCGCCTCGTCCGCCGATTCGCGGTAAAACCAAGTGATGATGTAGTTCATATCGTTAATAATTAATAGTTAACGACGGCAAGCCAACAACCGCTGCCGTCATTAACTATTTGTTACGGTTTCAAAGTTAGTTCTATTTCCCGAAAAACCGCTTCGGAAGCGAATAAAAATGTGCGCCGTACCCCGAGAACAGGCCTTGAAAAACGTGCAAAATGTGTTTTAGAGGTCTGAATTGCATTTTGCACGTTTTTCGAAGGATAATCAAGCGAAAAGCACCAACTGTAGGGGCGGGGTCTGCCCGCCCTTGCGATATTTACAGCTGCACTTGTATGCTCAGTTTTCCGCCCAAACCTTTGGTCACAATGTCGTATAAGGTAGACAAGGTCAGTGTTTCCTCGTTTATGCAGGATTATAAACAAAATATTAAATTGTCATTATGTATATGTAAATGTTGATTTGCGTCAATATTTTGTTACATATTTAATATTTTGATATCATATTGCATATGTAAATAATGTTATGTGTTTATCTTTGTACAGCTAAATGTAAATTGCAAATGCAAGTGGAGAAATCATTCCAACATCAAGGGGGGATTCTTCTTGGATAGATTGTGTTGACAAAACAACCGATGATACAGCAAATGGAAAGTATGGTACAACAGCGAAAGTATTATATAAAATTTGTTCAGGTTGTGGAGTGGCTGCAGCTGCAGTAATTTGTTTATTTAAAAAAAGTAAATTATGGCAAAAGATAAAATTGTAAGGTGGGGATGTATGGCTATTGTGATACTCGCAATAATCATAACGGCTTTTTTTATGGTACTTTATTTTATAAAATAATAAGATAAGATTCGTATTGCAGGGGTGGAGTTGCCGTGACGGAATACATTCATATAGGGTGTTTTTAGACAGCGATTCCATCCCTGCAACGTTTCTTGTCAGAATAAGTAATGCCTAATCCACTCGTTCACGTCGTAGGCGGCACGGACGTGTTCGGGCACCTTGGCAAGAGGACTTTCGATGAAGGCACGGAGCCGCTCTATCGGGTCTTTTCCAAGGATAAAGACGTTCTGCGGACGATAGAAGTCATAGCGTGCTATCTCCGGATTGTTCGTCAGGAGCTTCTTGTCATAAAAGAGGGCTTCGAGGGGGCGGCGGGTCAGTCCGGTCTGTCCCTGCTGGCAGATGTCGATGACGCAACGGGTGTGGGCAAGGCGGTCGAGGTACTGGGGATAAGTGAGCTTCTCCGACGGGGTGCGGGGAATGACGAAATCACACACAAGGCCTTCAGACTCCAGACTGGTACGAAGGTCATGAAGAAGTCCGGCACGGTTTTTGGGCAGCCCGCAGAAGAAACAATCGGAAGTGATATCATCGGATTGGCTTTCGGGATAGCGGAAGTATTGTCCCGTGCACTCCATTCCGTATCGCTTTGCTTCGCAAGGGTCGAAACTCGTCAGACGGTATCCGAGGGAGCGGATGGCTTGCAGTTCTTCGGCAGGACGGCGAAAGGTGGTGCCTACGGGGTTGCAATAGTAGATGTAGCAGGGCACGTCCTTAGGCAGATAAGGACGGATGGCACGGAGCACCCGCACATTGCACGCCTCGTAAATCAAAATGGCATCGCCGGGACGGGCATGGATAATCCGGTCGAAGTGTTCTTTCGGAAACCAATAATACAGGATTCGCTTGGGCAGGGGGATGCGTCCGGCAAGCAGGCTTCGGGTGATTCCCTTGAAGCGTCCGGCGGGATAGCGCAGGAAGTCGGGCAGCATCACGATGTGCTGCTTCACTTCGGGCTTCAAGCCTTCGAAGATTTCAAGCGGGGGGCTGACTACGTAAAGGGTGCTCATGGAGTATGTTGAAACGCAGATTAACGCGGATTTCCGCAGATTGTTTTTATTATATGAATTTCGCATTCCACCCAATGCCTTGTAGGGGCAGGGTCTGCCTGCCCGAAAACGTCTACGTGAATGCATACGGGCGGGCTAACCCCGCCCCTACAGGGAATGATTGCGGATATTCAAATTTTACTATTTGGTTTCGCCTTCGAAATGGTAAACTATTTTATCGGCGTAAGGAACCTGAAACGTTTCGTATTTCTCGCCGTTTACCCATAACTCTGCCGGGGCAATATTGAATGAAATATAATTCTTTTGATTATAATATTCATAACGACCGTCATAAAGCGAAGAAAAAACAATTCGGATGGTAGGCGGTGCTCCCAATCCACCGTAAATGATAGCATCTTCAGGATATAATCTAAAATTGGTATAAGTCTCACCTGTTGCATTTAAAAATTCATATCCGGCAGTAACCGTAATTTCGCCGATATCACACAGCCGTTGGGCTACGCTTTTATCCGAAACCATTTTGGCTATCGGCTCCAACGGCATAATAAACATCAGTGAATCGCGGGAGCGGGCTACGGTTTTTAAGGTATCAAGAGTCAGACTATCCTTACGGCAAATTACTTCTACTGTTCCGTAATAATCATCCTTCATATTAAAAAGGAACCGCTGGATTTCATCACGTGAAAAGAGGTCTTCGTCTTTGTTGCAACTCATAAAGCAGCAAAGGCTAAGGAGCATCGCTCCTACTAATAAGCATCTTGTTTTCATAACGCGTTGGTATTTTAGATTGTCTTTTATGCCATTTTTCCTGTCGCCAGTTCGTGCTCAAGGTATTCGTACACGTATGCGGTGCTTTGCGAAAACAGCCCCGTGCGGAGGTTTGTCAGCTTGGCATAGGTGTCCGAAGTATAGAGTGTACGGAGGGCTTCTTTCAAATCCATTCCGTGCTCTTCCATTAAGAGGAGCACGATTTCCTTGGATAGTTCTTCTATCATAAATGTTTCTTTGGTCATAGGGTTTTGAGTTTTTTCAGATAACGGATTGCTTTTTCTGTGCCGAAAAAATATTGGATGGTGACTCCTTTCATATATTTCAGTTCTTCGATGAACTGGTTTTTGTTTATCAGTCCTGCCGTGAATCGCCGTATTTGAAGGCCGACCGCATCGTTTGCTATCGGTCCAATGACAATGTCATAATCGTGTGCAGGAGTTCGGGTACGGTTCCGGCGGTTCATCAATATGAATTCCGCCCATTCCTGGCTATATGTTTGGAAATGGAGAACGGACAAATTTGCGCTCTGCAAATTGGTTTCATCGAATTCGTAAACATTCAGTACAGGATTTCCTGTTCCGATTTGCTCTGTTTTCCGCTTTGCCAGTGCGAGTGCTTGCTCTTTGTCTGCCGAAAGATAGAATCCGCATCCGAAATCTTTGCCCACTTTCGATTGTGAGAGGTCTATATCTGTGATGTCAATATTTGAACCGTGATAAAGTATCATACCAACGCTCCTCCTTTCCGGTGGCAATAAGAGGTGAGGTCTGCTATCACATCCTCAAAGGAAAAGGTGTGTTCGACATCATAAAAACGAGTCACAAAGTCGATACCTTTAAACCTGTCTAAATAACGATAGGCTTGTGATGGGGTAAGCGAATGTGCTGTGGCAAATTCGCTGATTACGGCGATGATATAAGCCACTTTATCTTTGGTGTTAGGTTCTGTTTTCATAATGGATTGGTATTTTGATTGTTTCCACAAATGTAGCAAAGTTCCGTTACTTTACAAACGATTTATGCGCGTTTCTTCCTAAACAGGTAATCGATGCATTCTTGCAGGATTTCGGCACGAGCAAGCCTCATTATGAGGAAATAGCATCCTGCCGCAACAATGATTTTCGTAAGGAAAGTAATGAGAAGCGGTCCTCCCATCCATGCCGTTATTGCCCAGCCGGAGGCACAGGCTGCGAGGGCGGTGAGGAGGAAGGGAGCAAGGTCGAGCAGGAGCATTCGCAGGCTGAGACGGATAAAGCGGCGGGCAAAGCGTTGCCACACGAAGAGCCAGCCCACGTTGATGCATACGCCTGCAATGACCATCGCGTAGATATTGCCTCCGAAGCGGGCAATCAGCAATACCGTTGCCAACTGGAGCACGACCTGGGCGATGATGTTCCACATGTAAATGTTCGATTTCCCCTGGCTGATGATGAGGTTCGAAAACAAGGTGTTGAGAGGAATGAACGCACCTCCGATGCAGAGCAACTGCATCAGGGGGATGCTGCCCGTCCATTTCTCGCCTACGGTGAGCAGAATCAATTCGTGTGTCACGATGCTTAGCCCGAACATTGCCGGAAAAGCAAGAAAGGCGCAGAAGCGGAGAATCTTGCGGAACACACGCAGGGAGCGTTCGCGGTCGTCATTGATGCTTGCCAATACGGGTTGTGCCACGCTGCCCATCATTCCCGTAATGAACTGGTGCCCCGTGCCGTTCCATTTGTTCGCCTGATTGTAGTTGCCCACGGCTTGCGGATTGAAATACTTTCCCAGTATCACCGAGAGCAGGTTGTTGTTCAGCTGGTTGGCGATGTTTGTTATCAGGAGTTTGCTGCTGAAGGCAAAGAGCGGTTTCAGCGGCCGGAAATCGATGCGGAACGTGGGCCGCCAAGGCGAGAAATACCACGTGCAGAGCGTTACGGTTATCAGGTAAGTAAGGCTTTGCGTGGCGATGCCCCAATAAGAGAAGCCATTGAAGGCGAGCGTGATGCCCAGACATCCCGACACCACGTGGGCGATGATGCCCGAAAGCGCTTGCTGGCGCACCTTCAGGTTGCGGAATAGATAGGCTCCTTGCGCCGTGCCGAGGCTGGCAATGGGAATGGCAAGAAAGCAATAGCGTGCCAGCGGGATGAGTTCGGGTTCCTGATAGAAGTGGGCGATGAGCGGGGCGCAGAAGAAAAGGAGCAAATAAGCGCCTGTCCCGATGAACACGCTGCACCAGAACACGGCGTTGTAGTCTTCGTGCCGGATGTTCTTCACGTTCACCAATGCCGCCCGGAATCCGCTTTCCTGCAACGAGTTCCCGATGAGGGTGAAGACGGTGAGCATTCCCACCATGCCGTATTCCGCCGGTCCGAGAATCCGTCCCAAGATAATGCCGAACAAGAGCACAAGCAATTGCTGGGCACCGTTGTTGACGGCTCCCCAGAACAGTCCTTTCGCGGTCTTTTCCTTTAATGATTGTTCGGGCATAGGGTTGGTGTTTTTTTCACCACAGATTACACAGATTTATTTATTAGGATTGCCTCTGTGTTTTTATTTTAATTACTTAATCTGTGTAATCTGTGGTGAAAATAAAAAGCTACTTCACTTCGCTACCTGGCTTCACTTCGCGCAAGACGGAAGTGACCGCCAGTGAGCCGTCGAAGTTTTCGGCACTCAATATCATGCCTTCGCTCACTAAGCCGTTCTTGAACTGGCGCGGGGCGAGGTTGGCGATGAACAATACTTGCTTACCCACCAGTTCTTCGGGCTTGTAGTGCTGGGCGATGCCGCTCACGATGGTACGGTTTTCCAGTCCGTCGGCTATCTTGAACTTCAGGAGCTTCTTCATCTTGGGCACGTTTTCGCATTCCAGCACCGTGCCTACGCGGATGTCCAGCTTGTCGAAGTCTTCGATGCTGACCGTCGGCTTCACGGGATTAGCCTTGTAGGCGGCAGCCTCGTTCGCCTTCTTGGTGGCGAGCAGCTTGTCCACTTGCGCCTGAATGACGTCGTCTTCTATCTTTTCGAAGAGCAGTTCCGCCTTGTTCAGCACGTGTCCGGCTTCCAGCAGGTCGGTACGTCCCAATTGTTCCCAGCTGAAAGTCTCCATGTTCAGCATCTTGCGCAGCTTTTCGGAACTGAAGGGCAAGAAAGGCTCGAACGCGATGGAAAGGTTCGCCACCAGTTGCAGGGCGATGTTGAGGATGGTTGCCACGCGGTCCATGTCCGTCTTCGCCAGCTTCCACGGTTCGGTGTCGGCAAGGTATTTGTTGCCGATGCGTGCCAAGTTCATAGCTTCCTTTTGCGCGTCGCGGAACTTGAATACGTCAAGCAGTTTCTCTACCTGTGCCTTCACGTCGGCAAATTCCTGCAGGGTCGCCCGGTCGTAATCGTTCAGCTCGCCGCAAGCGGGCACCTTGCCTTCGAAATACTTGTGGGTCAACACTAAGGCACGGTTTACGAAGTTTCCGTATACAGCTACCAGCTCATTATTGTTGCGTGCCTGGAAGTCTTTCCACGTAAAGTCGTTGTCCTTTGTCTCCGGTGCGTTGGCGGTGAGCACGTAGCGTAAAACATCTTGCTTGCCGGGGAAATCTTGCAGGTATTCGTGCAGCCATACCGCCCAGTTGCGTGAGGTGGAAATCTTGTCTCCTTCCAGATTCAGGAACTCGTTGGCGGGGACGTTGTCGGGCAGGATGTAGCTGCCTTCCGCCTTCAGCATGGCAGGGAACACGATGCAGTGGAACACGATGTTGTCCTTTCCGATGAAGTGGATGAGGCGCGTTTCGGGGTCTTTCCACCATTTCTCCCACGAGTCGGGCAGCAGTTCCTTGGTGTTCGAGATGTAGCCAATCGGAGCGTCAAACCACACATAAAGCACCTTGCCTTCGGCACCTTCTACCGGGACAGGGATGCCCCAGTCGAGGTCACGGCTTACGGCGCGAGGCTGAAGTCCCATGTCGAGCCACGACTTGCATTGTCCGTACACGTTGGGCCGCCATTCCTTGTGGTCCTCCAAAATCCATTTGCGCAGCCATGCCTCGTGCTTGTCGAGCGGCAGATACCAGTGCTTGGTTTCCTTCATCACCGGCTGGCTCCCGCTGATGGCACTCTTCGGGTTAATCAGCTCGGTGGGCGAAAGGGTGGAGCCGCATTTCTCGCACTGGTCGCCATAAGCGCCCTGCGCGTGGCAACGCGGACATTCGCCCGTGATGTAGCGGTCGGCAAGGAAGGTCTTCGCTTCCTCGTCGTAATACTGCATCGAAGTCTTCTCGATGAACTCACCTTTGTCGTAGAGGGTGCGGAAGAACGCCGACGCCGTGTCGTGGTGCACCTTCGAAGTGGTCCGTCCGTATACGTCGAACGAGATGCCGAACTCCTTGAATGAGTCTTTGATGAGCTTGTGATAGCGGTCCACGATATCCTGCGGCGTGCATCCTTCCTTCTTGGCGCGGATGGTGATAGGCACACCGTGCTCGTCCGAGCCTCCGATAAATAATACTTCTTCTTTCTTCAGGCGCAGGTAGCGCACGTAGATGTCGGCAGGCACATATACGCCCGCCAGGTGTCCGATGTGGACCGGCCCGTTGGCGTAAGGCAATGCCGAGGTGACAGTAGTCCGTTTGAATTTCTTTTCCATATAGCGTATGTTTTTTCTTTGATACTAAATAACTTTTGCAAAGATAGCGAATTTAAATGAAGAATGAAGAACGAAGAATGAAGAATCTTGCGGTTGCGCTTTTCCCTTCTTTTCCCTAAATTTGCAGAGACCAAAACCTTATGTGCGTATGAAACCGATGATATGTTTCTTATTGCTTGCCTTAGGAGCCTGCGGAGGACAGCAGAAGACAGGAACTCCGCTTGCGGCTGAAACCGATACGATACAGGTAAAGGAACCGGACAAAGAACCGATAACCTTGGAGCGTGAGACCGGAAAGCCGGTTTATGACATGATAGAAGGAGATACGGTCTACAGATATGCGGACAGCGGGCCGGAGTTTTCCATTCCTAAGCCTTACGGCTCGGAATATAATACGGGCTTGGAACACTACATACAAGAAGCCGTGAAGGACATCCACATCGGTGAAGGCATCTCTGTGGTCTATTTTGTGGTCAATAAAATGGGATTGCCTTGTCACGTCACCCTCGCAAGGTCGGCAAAGGTATTTGCGCCTGATGCCCGTTCATACCGCCAAATGGATTCCATTGCTTGCGAGGTGGTCCGCAACCTGCCTTACTTCATCCCTGCCAGCCTTAACGGGGAGCCGGTCAACCATCTGATAGGAGTAGCGGTAAGGTTTAAATAAATGGGTAGTATTCAGATTATTTAAAAGGTTGTTATTATCTTCTTTTCTCAGCGCAGATAACTTCGTCTGGTGTAAGATTATTAATCTTACAGCGGATAGACCTATATGCGTTGAAAGCTATGAATACATTCCTGCAAACTCTTTAGGGCTGTAACAGGCATGAAACCATAGGCAAAAGCGTAATGTCCAAACGTATGGACATAAAAAAAGGAGTACCGCTGTACTCCAACCTTTGTTAACCTTAAATCTAATACTATGAAAAACACGTTGCAAAGGTACGGACTTCTGGGAAATATGCAAATGTTTTGACTAAAATAAAATGTTTTATAACAAGAATTAAGGGATGACAACCTCTGTTTTCAGTACGGCTCTTTTTTAAGCGGTGTTTTTGTGTTTTCTTTTGAAATCTGGAAAGAAACATGGTGAACTGTTTTGAATTTATCGTGTGCTGATTTGGAATGAGTTTCTGATGTATATTCGCTTGTGTGATATATGTAGCTTTTTTGTTAAAGAAATGCAAAATGCAGCGCTTGTAAGGTTACAACTTGCGGATTGTTTTTCTAACTTCGCGCCGGATTTAGAAAGAGTCCGCCCTACGAATATGACACAGAAGAAAACTTACATCGTCCGTTTTAGTAACAAAATTCATGATTTCCACGCATGGGGCGTGGCGGCTTTGATTTGATGGCCGGCTTCGGTATACGACAACGGGGATTTCTATTTTTTCATTCAACCATTTTTTAATCAGTTACATTATGAGCAAAAACTTTAGGCTCATAGTGCCTTGCTTGGTGGCACTATGCAGCCTGCACCTTTGTGCCCAACCGCGAGTGATGGGCATCGATGAACTGTTCCGCCTTGCCGATGTGAACAGTACAAGCATACAGGCGTATGCGACAGGAAAAGAAGCTGCCGCCGAAGCGCTGAAGGCGGCAAAAGCGCAACGTCTGCCTGACATCAGCGCCTCGCTTTCGGGCAGCTATTGGGGCGACGGGAAGCTGTGGAACCGCGATTTTGGCAATGCCACCCACATCGACATGCCCCACTGGGGGAACAATTTCGCCCTCGAAGCCCAACAGGTTATCTATGCCGGAGGGGCGGTGAACAGCGGTATCGAGCTGGCAAGGCTTGATAAGCAAAAGGCGGAACTGGACTGGGAGAAGAACCGGCAGGATGTCCGCTTCCAGCTCGTGGGATATTACCTCGACTTGTACAAGCTGAACAACCAGGCGCAGGTGCTGGAAAAAAACCTCGCCCTCGCCCTGCAGGTGATAGCCGACATGCAGGCACGGCGCGAGCAGGGCACCGCTTTGCAAAACGACATCACCCGCTATGAGTTTCAGAAAGAAAATCTGAAACTGCAATTGGCGAAGGTGAACGATGCGTGCAAGATAGTAAACCACCGGTTGGTGACTATCCTGCACTTGCCCGAAGAGACGGTCGTCGTGCCTGACACAACCCTGCTTGCCACCGAAGTGCAGACACTAAGCGAAAATGACTGGCAGGAGCTTGCCACACAGACCAACATCGACTTGCGGCAGGCGGCGACGGGCATCGAGACGAGCAAGCAACTGGTGAAACGCGAACGCTCGGAACGCTTGCCTAAGGTGTCGCTCTTTGCCGCCGAACATCTGGATGGACCTATCACTATCGAAGTACCCGTTTTGGACAACAACTTCAACCAGTGGTACGTGGGCGTAAGTGTGAGTTATAACTTCTCGTCGCTCTTCAAGAATACCCGCAAGCTGAAGCAGGCACGGCTGAACGTGCGCCGGGCGCAAGAGACACACGGGCTGGCACAAGAGCAGGTGGAAAATGCCGTACAGGCAAGCTATACTTCTCTGCTGACTGCTTTTACCGAGCTGCGGACTCAGGAGAAGAACGTGCAGCTTGCTAATGAGAATTACAGCGTGACCAGCAACCGCTACCGCAACGAGCTTGCCCTGCTGACCGACATGTTGGATGCCGGCAACACCAAACTGAGCGCCGATCTTGCACTGGTGAACGCCCGCATCGACTTGGTTTACCATTATTATCAGATGAGATATGTGACACATACGTTGTAATTTTAAGGAGTTAAAGGAGTTAGAGGAGTTATCACTCCGCTTCGCTTCGTTAGGAGTTAAGCCAATAGTTTTTACTCCTTAACTTCTTAACTCCTTAACTCCTTAATTTCTTAACTCCTTAACTCCTTAATTTCTTAACTCCTTAATTTCTTAACTTCTTAACTACCAAACTCAATAGACTTATGCTTACAAAAAAGACTAAAAAACAGATTTATAATACCGTAGTGATTGCCCTGCTTGCCGTGGGACTGGTTTACGTTTGCTCGCGCTTCATTCATTTGGGTGTGGAATATACCGATAATGCGCAGGTGCGTCAACATATTACGCCCGTCAATACCCGTGTGCAGGGTTTTATCAAGAAGATTTATTTCGAAGAATACCAGCCGGTGCGCAAAGGCGATACCTTGCTGGTGATAGAAGACACCGAATTCCGCCTGCGCCTTGCTCAGGCAGAAGCTGACCTTGCCAACGCCCTTTCGGGACGCCGTGCCACATCGACCGGTATCGCTACTACACAAAACAACCTGCGTGTAAGCGATGCGGGCATCGAAGAAGTGCGGGTGCAGATGCAGAACGCCGAGCGTGAATGGCACCGCTACGAGAAACTTCTGAAGCAAGATGCCGTGACACCTCAACAATACGACCAAGTGCACACGGCATACGAAGCTATTAAGGCACGTTATGAACAGCTCTTGCGTGCCAAGCAATCGACCGCCCTCACCCGTGATGAGCAGACGCACCGGCTGGAGCAGAACGAAGCGGGCATCCGGCTGGCGGAAGCAGCCGTGGATTTGGCAAAGCTGAACCTGTCGTACACCGTGATTGTCGCCACTTGCGACGGCGTGACGGGGCGCAAGGATATTCATGAAGGGCAGCTGGTGCAGCCCGGACAAACAATGGTGGATATCGTAGACGGGCAGGACTTGTGGGTCATTGCCAACTACCGTGAGACCCAACTTCCGCACATTCATGTAGGTTCGGAAGTGATGCTTACCGCCGATGCCGTTCCGGGTGTGACCTATACCGGCACGGTGGAATCTATCTCGGATGCCACGGGAGCCGCCTTCTCGCTCATCCCACAAGACAATGCTACAGGCAACTTTGTAAAGGTGGAACAGCGCGTGCCTGTCCGTATCAGCCTGAAAGGTAACGATGTGGAGAAGCTGAGTCTTCTGCGTGCTGGGCTGAATGTGGAATGTAAAGTGAAGCGTTGAGATGGGAGCGCCTGTACTTAACGGACCGTTCACGATGCCGATGGTCCGCGGCTTTGTGCCCCGTCTCATGCAGCCCTGGCTTTATGTCTTTATGGCAGTCACGTTCCAGCTTTCGGGAGGGCTTTATCTGGGTACGCTGGCAGAGATGATGGGTGAAATCACCCTGATGCGCGAGGACTTGCTAATGTGTCTTTATGCCAACCTGGCGGGAATGGCGATTTATTTCCCTCTGCTGTTCCGGATGAAGTTCCGTTTCACCAACAAGACGTTGCTGGCGGTATCTGCTACGGGTGTGTTGGTGTGCAACTTGGCTGCACCACACGTTACGTTCCTGCCCTTGCTTTGGGTAATCTGTTTCGTGGAGGGCATCTGCAAGATACAGGGTACTTTCGAATGTATGTCCACCATCCAGCTTTGGATGACGCCAAAGCGTGATTTCACGGTGTTCTTCCCCATGCTGCACATTATTATATTAGGGAGCATGCAGGTGTCCGACCTTCTTGCCACTTATCTGATGCATTACTATCATTGGTCGTACATGCATTGGTTCATGGCGGGGGTGATGATGGTTGACTTGTTGATAATCACCCTTTGTACACGGCATTTCCGCATCGTCAAGAAGTTCCCGCTTTTCGGCATCGACTGGCTGGGAGCCTTGTTGTGGGCGCTGCTCTTGCTGGAAGTGGCTTATTTCTTCTGTTACGGAGAGTTTTACGACTGGTGGAACAGTCCTGTTATTCGCGTGCTGGCAGTGATGATTGTGTCCACGCTGGCGGTGTGTGTCGGACGGATGCTTCATGTGCGCCATCCTTTCCTCGAACCGAAGATGTGGACATACAGGCATCTTTTCCCCATCTTGCTGCTCATTATGCTGGTCGAAATGTACCTTGCCGCCGAACGTTCGCTGGAAGAAGTGTTCTACGAGAGCGTGATGCATTATGAGGCGTTGGTCAGCGTCCGGCTCGACTGGCTGGTGCTGGCGGGTGTGGTGGCAGGCTGTCTTTTCGCTTACTGGTGGATGCACGTAAGACGGTTCAGTTATTTGCGCCTTCTGGCGGTAGGCATAGCTGTGCTGGCGTGTTATCTTGTAGGCTTTTATTTCACGCTTTCGTCAGAAATTCATATTTCTCAGCTTTATCTGCCTGTAGCGTGCCGTGGATTCGCCTATGCCGTACTGAGTGCTACGTTTATGGTCTGTCTGGAAGAAATTATGACGTTTCAGCACTTCTTCCAGGCGTTGAGTGTGTTCAATATGCTGCACATGGTGGTAGGCGGTGTACTGGGGGCAGCCGTCTATACCGAAGGTCTGTCTTACTACATGGCGGATAATCTGGCGCGTTACGGCACTGCTATTGATAACGTAGCAGTCAGCTCCTCGCCTTTCGATTTAGGCGGATATATGCCGGGGTTCATCGAACGGATGATGGAAGTGAGCATCAAGCAAATCTATGGCTGGGTGATTTACGCCTGCCTTCTGCTGTTCCTTCTCTTCTTGCTTTACGATGCTCCTATCCGTCGCGAACTGAAACAGATGCCCGGCTGGCGTGCTTTGAGGCGTGAGGCGGAAAAAGCTTTCAGGTAAACGGGTTTGGAGATAACATACAGACGGACACAGATTTTTCTCGATACCTTTTATTATATAAGGTGTTTATGTAAATTCTGTGTCCGTCTTGTGTTTCATTGATGCGTTATGAAGTTAAGGGGCTGAGCAAAATTTAAACAGGTTAAAGGATGCCGGTTGTTTTATTCCACTACTGTTTCTACAGGTGTTCCGATACAGCCGTTGGGCATCTGTATGCGAAGCAGGGCACAGACGGTGGCGGCAATGTCAGTCATGTGTACAGGGTGGAAAGTATTACCCGATTCGATGTGCCAACCCATGAAAAACAGCGGGATATGTGCATCATAAGGATTCCATACGCCGTGGTCGGTACCACCTGTTTTATCAGGTCGGTCAATGTTGTACCAGCCGGGTTGCATGATGAGCTGAATGTCACCGCTGCGCAGTCGGTTGTAACCATTGATGGCACGTTCGCGCACATCGGCAGGTAGGGTGGCGTTACTCAGGTCTTCCATGTCTGCCACGTAGGCAAATTGTGGGTAACTTTTCAGGAAATCAATGGCGCAGGCTTTTGCGGCGCGTAAATCAATGTTTGCTTGGCGGATGTATGCATGGTCGAAGAATACTTGATAGTTAAGGATGTCTTTCACCAGTGGATGGCCAGAGCCGAACTGTTTGTCAAGCACAGCATTGAGCGAATCTTTGACAGTGCCCGCATACCAGCCCCCGGCAGGAATTCCACAGTCTTGCATCAGGCGGAAATTGTGGGCGGCTGCATGGTCGGCAGTAAGGAAGAGAAGGTAGTTATTCTTACCTATCGTCTCGTCCAGCGTACGGAAAAAGTCGGCAAGGTCACGGTCAAGACGGAGATAAGTATCTTCTGTTTCGATGGCATAAGTTCCGAACTGGTGTCCTACGTAGTCGGTTGACGAAAGACTGACGGTGAGCATATCAGTTTCGGGACCTTGACCCAGTTGTTCACCTTTCAGTACAGCCTTGGCTAGTTCCAGCGTGAGCGAGTTGCCATAAGGAGTGGTGCGGATGACACTGTAGCCTTTCTGTTCGAACAGGTGTGAGGTGGGCACGGGCAGTATAGGAGTGTCGGCAAGGGGTAATTCGTAAGCAGTGCTGTCGGCTGTGCTTGCAGTGTAGGTCTCGATGGGGTAGAGGGTGTCCCAGTCTTGCAAGAGATATTGTCGGGCAAGGTCACGTTGGTTGAAGTCGTTCAGCCATTGGGGAAGTGATTTCCGGTAATAAGTGCTGGTGATGAAGCGTCCGGTCTCGTCATCGAACCAATAGGCTGCATCGGGTGTATGTCCGGCAGGAAGAATCGAAGCGCGGTCTTTCAAGGCTACGCCGATGACGCGCGAACGGAAGTTGGTAGCAAGTTTCAGTTCGTCGCCGATAGTGGTGACCAATAAGTTGCGTGGTGACATTTTGCCGGCAGGACTGTTGCTTCCCACACCTGTTACGGTAGGATCGTCGGTACAATATACCAGTGTATCATTCTTGTAGAAATTGTTTCCTGCAATGCCATGGATAGAGGGTACGGAACCGGTATAGATAGACGAGTGCCCGATGGCGGTCACGGTGGGTATGTAGTTGAGATGAGTGTTGTCGCAACTGAAGCCTTCGTTCATTAGGCGCCGGAAGCCTCCTTCTCCGAAACGCGGATAGAAACGGTAGAGGTAATCCCAACGCATCTGGTCGACTACAATGCCGATTACTAATCGGGGACGCTCTACGTGTGGCGAATTGGTTTGTGCCTTTATCACGAAGCTGCAACACAAGCATAATAACAGGGTGATGAAACTCTTTTTCATAATTTCTTGTCTTTTTTGATTCGGGTGCAAAGGTGTAGTTTTTGTGTTACAGGGGCGTGAAACAGGTATTACAAAAGTGATACGAATCAGATTGTCGGGATTCTTGTCCTGTCTGTCAAAAATATGAAGATTCCTTATGCTTCGTTCTTTATTCTTCATTAGAATTGCGTATCTTTGCCCCATGCTTATGTAAAAAATGAATGTGATATGAATGAGACTGATGCTGCTGTCCGCCGGCGTGCCATATACGGGGTGACGCTGGCAGGCAGCGTGGTAAATGTCGTGCTGGTGCTGTGTAAGTTTGCTGCAGGCATATTGGGACGCAGTGCCGCGATGATAGCTGATGCGGTACACTCATTATCCGATTTGGCTACAGATGTGATTGTATTGGTGTTTGTGCGTATTTCAGACAAGCCGGAAGACAAAGGACACGATTATGGACACGGAAAATATGAAACCTTTGCCACCTTGCTGATTGGCGTGGCATTACTGGTGGTAGGTATTGGTATCCTATGGAGCGGAGGCGAACAGATTTACGCTTTTTTACAGGGGGAAACGTTGCCTTCGCCGGGTTGGATTGCCTTGTGGGCAGCATTGTTTTCAATTGTGTCGAAAGAGGTTCTGTTTCATTACACACGTCTGGTAGGAAGGAAATACGATAGTCCGGCGGTGATAGCTAACGCCTGGCACCACCGGAGTGATTCGTTTTCGTCTATAGGGACAGCAGTAGGTATCGGCGGCGCCATTTTGTTGGGCGAAGACTGGCGGGTACTCGACCCTTTGGCGGCAGTTATCGTAAGTTTTTTTATTATCCATGTGGCGATAAAGCAATTGGGACCTTGTCTGGACGAACTGTTGGAACGTTCGTTGCCCGATGATGTGGAACGTCATATCACCGACTTGGTGCTTTCGGTACCTGGTGTATCACAGCCGCACCATTTGCGCACGAGGCGTATAGGCAACCGTTATGCGATAGATGTGCATATCCGGATGGATGGCAATATGCCTTTGAGTGAGGCGCATGACCGTGCCACGCAAGTAGAGCAGAAATTGCGTGACACATATGGGAAGGATACATACATCAACATCCATGTAGAGCCGATGAAATGAAGAATTAAGAATGAAGAATATAGGAAACATGAAGATATTAGTGACAGGCGCAAGCGGATTCATCGGCAGTTTTTTGGTCGAAGGAGGATTGGAACGTGGCATGCAGGTATGGGCAGGTGTAAGGCAGAGTAGCAGTCGGAAATATCTGCAGGATGAGCGTATCCGTTTTGCCGAACTCGATTTTACAGATTCCGATCATTTGGAAGAACAGCTGAAGCGACATAAAAAAGAGCATGACGGGTGGGATTGCATTATCCACTGTGCGGGTGTGACAAAATGCCTGCATCAGGCAGACTTCGAAATAGGTAATTATTGGGCTACGCGTCATTTTGTCGAAGTGTTGATAAGATTGGACATGGTGCCACGTCAGTTCGTTTACCTTAGTTCGCTGAGTGTGTTCGGTCCCATACATGAACGTGACTATCTGCCCATAGGTGAGTGCGACACGCCACAACCCAATACGGCATACGGGGTGAGCAAGCTTCATACCGAAGCATACATACGTTCACTGGAAAACTTGCCGTGGGTGATATTCCGCCCTACGGGAGTATACGGTCCTCGTGAGCGTGATTATTTCCTGATGGCTCAATCCATATCGCGCCATTTGGACATCGTTGCTGGTTTCCGCCGGCAAGATCTTACGTTTGTGTATGTGACCGATTTGGTGCAGGCCATTTATTTGGCTGTGGAAAAGCAGGTGACGGGACGCGCTTATTTCGTAAGCGATGGCGAAGTGTATAGTAGCCGCACGTTCTCCGACTTGATACGGACCGAATTGGGACATCCTTGGCTGGTACGTTTTACGTGTCCGCTTGGGTTGTTGAAGATTATTTCGTCTGTGGCAGGAAACGTGGCGAAGCTGATGCATAAACCCAGTACGCTTAATCCCGACAAATATAAGATTATGAAACAGCGTAATTGGCGGTGCGACATAGCTCCGTTGGAAAACGAACTGGGTTACCAGCCTGCATATCCGCTGGAGAGAGGAGTAAAAGAAACAATCAGATGGTATAAGAAAGAGGGATGGCTATAAAATTATTCGAACGGGTAGAAAGCGGTAAGGAACTGTTTGCCGTAGAGACAATCAGCTTGATTTATAATGCACTGACCAGTTTTTTGGTTTTGTTGCTGTATCAGCGTATGGACCATCCGGGCACAATGTTACTGGAACGTTTGGGTATTGTGATTCTGACATTTGTGCTGATATTCCTGTATCAGGCGTTTCCGTGCAGGCTGACAGCATTTGTCCGTATGGTGGTGCAGATGAGTCTGCTTGCTTATTGGTATCCCGATACGTTTGAATTCAATCGTTTGTTCCCGAACCTTGATTATTTGTTTGCACGCAATGAGCAGGCATTGTTCGGGTGCCAGCCTTCGGTAGAGTTCAGCGAGCATTGTCCATCCATCTGGTTCAGCGAGCCGTTTAATATGGGCTATTTTTTTTATTATCCGATGATGCTCATTGTGGTACTTTATTACTTCGTGAAGCGTTTCGAGTGGTTCGAGAAGATTTGCTTTGTGCTGGTCACTTCGTTCTTCATTTATTATTTGGTTTATATTATGTTGCCTGTGGCAGGACCGCAGTTCTATTTCCCGGCTATTGGGATGGACAGGGTGAATGCGTGCGATTTTCCTCCTATTGGCGATTATTTCAATACGAATGATTACTTGATACCGGGACCGGGGTTCGACCATGGTTTTTTCTTTAATTTAGTGGAGGCTTCACAAGAAGTGGGCGAACGGCCTACGGCGGCTTTCCCCAGTTCGCACGTAGGTATATCTACCATTGTGATGATTATGGCGTGGCGGGTCAATCGGAGGCTGGCATATTTCCTGGCACCTTTTTATGTGTTGTTGTGTTGTGCAACGGTTTATATTCAGGCGCATTATCTGGTCGATTCCATAGCCGGTTTCTTTACCGCCTTTTTCGTTTACCAGCTTGCCACCCTGATGTATAAGCGCTGGTTTATCTCGCCGACGTTCAAGTACTTTAAGTAATTAAGAATGAAGAATGAAGAATGAAGAATTGCTTCGCCCGCATGGAAATTCTTCATTCTTCATTCAAAAAGATTCTTTATTTTTCCGTAACTTTTTTCGCGACTTTGCGTCTAACAAGTAGAACATAAACAATTAAACGAACAGAAACTATGAAATATTTTTCAATGATTGTGGCATCATGTGTCTTGGCAATGATGCTTACCGTTTCCGGATGCTACGCCGGAAGCAGAAACGTGGTAAAACCCAGCAAGAATTATGTGACCCAGAAAGTATCGCTTACCGGCATTGATGCTATTCGTTCGTCTTCATCGGTAGATGTAGTCTATACGCAGGCTTCGGGTACACCCTATGCCGAAATCTATGCACCTGATAACATTGTGCCTTTGATAAAAGTAGAACAGGAAGGAAGTAAGTTGCATGTAGGTTTCAAGAGCGGTACATCCATTACTGGAAGATATAAATGCGAAGTGCGTGTGTATGCTCCCGAAGTGACTTCATTCTCCACATCCAGTTCGTCCGACATTATCTTGGCAAACGGCTTGAAGACCCAAAAGGCTGTATCGTTCCGTGCATCGAGTAGCGGCGACATCAAGGCAGGGGCTGTAGCTTGTGCCGATGTGGAAATGATTACGCAGAGCAGCGGCGACATCGTGGTAGATGCTGTCCGGTGCGGGCAGCTGAGTCTGGATACGCAGAGCAGCGGCGATATCAAGGTGAATACCGCCCAATGCAGTGGAGCCGTTATCGAATCCAGTTCGGCAGGCGACTGCACGGTAAAGAACCTGACCTGTGAAGGTGATGTGAAAGCATCTACCAGCTCATCGAGCGACATCAAGCTTGCCGGCACATGCCGTAACGCTACGTTCAGTGCCAGTTCGGCAGGCGGCATCTATGCCAAGGACCTGCTGGCGAAAGATGTAAAGGCGACCGCCTCTTCGGCAGGCGATATCGAGTGTAACGCCAGCGGCGTGCTTTCCACTTCGGTGTCAAGTGCCGGCGATATCCGTTATAAAGGTACCCCCACCCGTGTAGAAGGCAAGATAAAAGGGGTTTCTAAAATGAAGGATTAAAGTGTGGCCTCAGTACGTCATCCGCAGGGTGAACAGCAGATTGCGGGGGCGGATGCGGTAGCTGCGTGATACGGTGCTGGCTTCATCGGTGAAAGAGGTATAGGCGTATTCTCTTTCGTCCAGCAAGTTGGTGGCGGCAAGCTCCATGTCTATCCGTTTGGAGAGTTTGTATGACACCACGGCATCGGCAAGGAAGAAATCCCGCTTGCGGCTATCTGTTTCCCGGTTGCGGTAATGCCCGCCTTTCAGCAAGATGCTGAGCTTTGCGGCGGGTGTTATCCGCAGGCTGAGGCTTTGCTCTAATGAGGCGGTATTCGTCTCGCTTCCTTCTTCTTCCAGCCTTAACTTGCTTTTCCCATAGTTTAACTCATAGTGCAGGGTAATTTTTTCCGTCAGGTCCGCTTCGATGCGCGGCCCGATGCTCCACATTGTGCGCACGTTCGGTATCCGTTCTTCGTTGCGCACCAGCACCGCGTGGCGGTTGGTGTACATCCCTTTCAGGTAGATGTAGCAGTTCAGGAAATCGAATCCTTTTGATACATTGCCGTTCACGTCCAGCTGGCGTGCCGTGTTTTCTCCCTGCTGGTATGAAGTGACGATGAAATCTTCTTCGAATTGCTGATGGGTCAGGTAGGGCAGGCTCATCCAGTTGTGCGACACCGACACATCGGCAAACAGTTCGTCCAAGGGACGCTTGTAGTAGATGCCACCTTCGATGTATTTGCTGGTGCTCAGCCCGTATACGGGATAACCTTTCATCAGCGTGCGGTAAGAATCCATCAGGTAACCCGGATAGAAAGAGGCATCACCGAGCGGACGGCTGGTGATTCCGCCCGAAAGGTCGATGTCCCAGCGTGCGCTTAGGGTATACGACAGGTACAGGTCTGGATTGAACAACACACGGGTCGAGGGGCTTTTCAGCCCGTTTGCCTTTTCCTTATATAGATAATGGTAGAAGTTGACGGGCAGCGCAAGTCGGGTCTTCAGCCTGCGCCACGTATATTCCAGTTTGGGGGTGAGGTAGAGCTGCGTGTAGTTCATGCCCGAACCTTCCTCGTCATTATCGGTCAGCGTTACGCCCTCCAGTTCCGATGCCATGTCGCGCCACATCACTTTGGCTCCGGCTCCTAGGCTTACCGTGACTTGCCCTATGGCGAATCCATAATCCACTTTGTTGTCTGAGAACAGTTTTCGCTGCTTTATCCGCTGGCTGCGTGTTTCGTCTCCGTACGTCACGTCCATCCGTTGCGGATGGTCTTGCACGAAGGTGTACGAGGTGAAGATGATGAACTTGTTGCCGAACCGCTTCAGCAGGTAGAGGTCGTTGGTCAGCTGTTTGTCGGGCGACCAGGCATCTTGGGTGTTGGGGATGGTTCCGCTCACGCCGTCATTCTTGTCCAGCCATGCGAAGTCTGCCATCAGGCGTTCGGTCAGGTTGTAGGTGTCTTCGTTCGCTTCCAGCCGTATCTCGGCGGAAAGCTGCTGTTGCTCGAAGAGCGAACTCTCTTTTTCGCGGATGGTGGTGGTATCGGCGTTCGCTTGGAAATATTGCGTCACGGTCTGCTTGTCCGATTCGGTCCGGTGGTTCATGTAGCCGATGCCTACGGTCACGTTCATTCCGTTCTTCAGTTGGAACAGGTTGTTCGAAGTCGCCTGATGGGTTCGGTTGAACAGCTCGCGCTCTTTGTTCAGTGCCTGTACTGCCGGAGGCACGATGCGGATGTAGTCGGTCAGTTTTTCGCGCCGGTAGCGTGTGGCGTTGATGTCGAACGACTTGAACTCGCGGGTCACGTCCCTGCCCGTGTTGTTGGTCTTGTAGGTATTGAGCGACTGGAATTTCTTGTTGAACTGCATGGCTATCAGTTCCTCGTCCCATAGTGCCGATGCAGGCGCGGCAAGCCCGATTCCTCCTTTCACGCTTCCTATCCACCGTTGCTTCACGTTCTCTTTCAGGCGCAGGTTGATGGCTGCCTGATCCGAAAGGCTCAGTCCGCTTAGTGCCTTGATGGGCTGGTGGTTCTCCATCACTTCTACGCTGTTTACGTCTTGGTTGGAGATGCTGTTGGTGGCGATGCCGTACTTTCCTCCCAGCAGGTCTTTGCCTTCGATGTAGAACTTGTTGATGGGTGTGCCTAGGTACGAAATCTTCCCGTCATCTGCCACCTGTATGCCGGGCAGCTTTTTCAGGATGTCCCCGATGGTGCGGTCGCCCTCTTTCGAGAAGCGTGCTACATTATAGATGATCGTATCTCCTTGCGCCCGTATCTTCGGTGCTTTCACGATGACCTCCCGGATGCTGATTTCTTCGGGTTGCAAGCCGATGCGGTAGGTTTGGTCTTGCGGCTGGATAGGGCGGGTCACGGCTGCATAGCCCAGGCAAGAGAAGCGTATCACCGCACGGCTTGCCTTTGTGCTGTCCACGTTTAGGCTGAATGTCCCGTCCTCGTCCGTAATGGCAAAGGCAAGGATGCTTTTTCCGTCTGCCCGGCAGACTGTTACACTTACTCCTTGTAAGGAGACTTGCTTGGCGGAATCGGTCACTTTGCCCGTTAATGTCCGTTGCTGGGCGCAGAGGGAAGAAGCGAGGCAGAGCAAGAACAGGTATACGATAAGGTGTTTCATGAATTGCAATTATTAGCTGTTGGGTTCTTTACTGTTTTAGTAAAGGTAGGCAAATCTGCCAGGTCGGGAACTATAAAATCGTTCGGTTTTTGTTCGATGTTTCCTCCTTGCAGTTTGTTTTTTGTTCGTCAGGTATATTTCTCCCATAAATATTTCAATGGGTCCAGCAGTCTTGCCGTAGGCTGGCTTCTTGGATGCGTGCCGAAGACAGGTTGCTCATCATCTGTTCCATGCCCCTTTGTTGGTTCAGGAAGGCACGGCGTGCTTCTTCGTGTTCTTCAGCCGAGATAAGCGAGATGTTGATGCGTGTGCCCAAGTGCAGCAATATCCAGCCGCGGATAAAGCCCACGCCCGCATTGCTGATGGATAAAGTGAGTTGTGCCAGCAAGACCAGGTACACGTAGTTCAGGTTCTGGTTGTTGATGCCGAAGTCTACGATAGACTGGGTGAGGAAAGGCAGTATCAGCTGTATCAGGCTGCCCAACAGCAAGCCGAGGAACAGTTGTCCCACCAGTTGCTTGTAAGGCTTGATGTACGAAAGCATGAAGCCCATCCCTTGAAAGCCGTTGTCCGTTTCATCGTCTTCTTCTTTGTAAAACTCCGGCGAAGGTTCCAGTAGCAGGGCAATGCCTGTGTCCTGTCCCTCTTTGCGGTTGCTCGTCCAGCAGCGGCAGAACTCTTCTGCCGTATACTTCAGTTTGCTGGTTGCAGGGTCTGCTACCCATACCTGTTTTTCCGTACAGCGATACACCACGACGAAGTGTTCTTGGTTCCAGTGTACGATGCAGGGCAATGGGGCATCTTCTGCCAATTGCTTGAAACTGATTTCCACTCCCATGCTGCGCATCCCTATCTTTTCGGCTGCTTCGCTGATGCCCAGCATCGATACGCCCAGCCTGCTGATGTGGCACTGCTCGCGCAAGCGTTCCAACGAGTAGCGTTTGCCATAATAGGCGGCTATCATACGCAGGCAGGTCGGTCCGCAGTCCATTTGTTCATGTTGCCGATAGTGGGGGAAACGTTGCATGAAGTTTTTCAATAGTTTGTTTTATTGTATTAGGTTCGTTTTATCTAAAATTAATAGTTATGATAATCGGTTTCCATGTAATCGTAAGCGACCGTGTTTCCTTTTGAGTCTTTTTTCTTCTCATGCATATACGGATTGTTTTCCGCTGACTGTTTTAAATAAGAAATACGGTCTATCCTTTCTCCTTGAGATTGTGACGAATTCTTGATATCATAAAAACATACAGGGGGAAGATTCTCTCGTTTTACACTAACTAAGGTGAAATGATAATGGTCTTTCGTGTCGTAAACCTCTATGATTAATCCGGGTAAACCATGAAACTTCCACGGTCCTTCTTGATAAAGAAGTTCAGTGGTGTACCAGGCTTTATATTCCCTACCATGAAATTTGCATACAGCTAAACGACATTGATACTTATTTATGGTTTTAATGCTGTCTTCTATCAATATCCATGGCTGTTTTTCATATTTTTCTTCTATCTGATAGGCTATTGATTTTGTCACCCACGTTGTGAGTTTGCCTTTCGGATAATTTTTATAATAGTATTCATTGATGATTTTTGTTCCTAATGCAGGACCTTCTCCATTAAATGATGCCATCATTTGTTGTAATAAGGTTTCACTCCCTTTGGGATCATTAGCGAGAGAATCTATTTTAAACGTGGAATACGGATAACATTGGCTTACATTTTTCCCAATGCGTAAAATCATTGTATCAATTACTACATTATTTTTTAGTGTATCTTGCTTTTGTATCCATTGGTATTTACATTCCAATAGCGATGGTTCAATAATTTGCGTGATGTGGTCTATTTGTGCTTGTGCGTGTGGTAAAATGCACAAGAGTATATAAAATAGGAGATTTCGTTTCATGATGTTAAGATTTTTATTGTCGGTAATCTAATTCTAAGAAATCATATTGGGTATATTTTAAGTGTTCCCTATATTGGGTTATGAACTTATGCGCTCTTTTTAAATAGTTAAGTCGTGTAGTCTGTTCAAATACCGAATTCCAATAATTATAAAAAATGATTGGCTCCACGTTTTTTGTACGTATGCTTGTTAATGTATAATGGTAATAATTTTGCTTGTCGTATGCTTCCATAATCAGTCCTGGCAATCCGCAAAGTTTCCATGGTCCGTTATCAATGGGAATATCAAGAGAAAACCAAGCATACCATAGTCTGCCTCTAAATTGAGTAACGGCAAGTTGGCAGGAATAACCTGCTATCTGTTTTA
Organism: Bacteroides sp. An51A; assembly: GCF_002161565.1. NCBI lineage: Bacteria > Pseudomonadati > Bacteroidota > Bacteroidia > Bacteroidales > Bacteroidaceae > Bacteroides > Bacteroides sp. An51A. Next base: position 319,845 of record NZ_NFIC01000001.1, on the reverse strand, counting down.
TAGAGTCTTGCACTTTCCACGTTTGTTTAGGCGTATCTTCTGAGAAATATAGGCAGGCGGGTTTCTTTTGGAGTGTCAAATCTGGTTCTACTTGCATAACGTATGTAGTGGTTACCCCTTTTTGGGGATATGATTTATAGATATATCCGGGCGTACGTTCGCCCGGTTTGTTTTCGAAGTTTTTTGTACGAATGGCTTCGAATGTTCTTTTTATAGCTATTTGTTGTCCTGTAGGGCTTGACCATAATGAATCTCCATAGTGAGTGTACCAGCTATAGAACTGGCTGACATTTTTTCCTATCCGCAAAATCATCCGGTCTTTCATTACCTGGCTGCGGTCGAGTGTGTCTCGTACAGCAGTATGGTCGTACTGGCATTCCATGATGGCTGGTTCTATTACTTGTGTGGTGGTTCCGATTTGTGCCTGTGCCGGAAGCAGGAAGCCGAGCATCATCAAGGCGATAAATGTGTGTTTTGCCATATCTGTAAAGTTTTAAATTCGATATCGGCAAAAGTAGGGAAACCGCTTGAACCGGAAGCTATAAAACAGTTCAGTTTTTGTTCGATGCTACGGTTTTAGGATTCGGTTTTTGTTCGATGAAAATTTTTATACTTTGCGCGGTATGAAAGTGTGCATTTTCTTACCACAGAGGGCACAGGTACACAGAGTCTTTTAAATTTTTCCTCTGTGGTTCTTTGTGGCCTCTGTGGTGAATAGTTATGTTTCATTAAAATGCACAAATCTATACCGCATAGTATAAGTTCCTATTTTGAATTTATCGTGCGATGAATGACCGCCATTAAGAAAATATCTATGAAACTGCTGAAAATATGATGATTACTGAATGTTTGCGAAAAGAGCTGGAAGTGATGGGAGCTTCCTCACTGCCAGTATTTTATTCCAGAATGGCTCCATTCTTCTGCAAGGCAAATATGGTATTGCCTCACACCGGTAAATGACAGGCATGAATAGTAATAATACCATACTACGAATAAGACTTAAAGTAGTCAACCTTTTCTACAAAGCTGCACGACCTTTTCTACAAAGCTATAATCTTTCCCTGTCCTGATAGGCTGGGACTGCAGTTTTACCTTACTGGTACTGCAGTCCTATACTATCTAGGACTGCAGTCCTGACAATATGGGATTGGGGGAGGACTGGAATGTATTTCCTCACGCTCCTTTTATCTACTGGCATTTTGAGGATATTCAGAAGCTGTTTTGAATTTCTCCAAAAAGTTTTTCTTGGCTTGATGTATCCGTTTTCGTGTGTGCTTTGGGCGATTTTTTGGTCTTTTTCGCTCCTGTTCTTCGTCAGATAGCCCGCTATCTTCCTCATCACAGAAGCGGAAATGCCTCAAAAACTCATCCCAAATCATCGCACGATAAATTCAAAATAGCTTCTAATGGACTTGACAAGTTGGGCTGTTTCGGGAAAATCCGTATCTTTGCCTATGCGGAAACTTAGAACTTAAAGAGTATGGAAAAGGCAGCAGTCAAAGGTATTCCTTATGGAGTGGCAAGCTTCGAAGACGTAAGAAGCAAAAACCGGTATTATATAGATAAAACGATGTATCTTCCTTTATTAGAAGAGGCAAGCGACTTCTTGTTCTTAATTCGCCCCCGGCGTTTCGGCAAGAGCGTGTTCGTAAGCATGATGCAGGCGTATTACGATATCGCCATGGCAGACCGTTTCGACACGTTGTTCGACGGGCTTTGGATAAAGGAGCATCCCACGCCGCTGAAGAACGCTTTCCAGGTGATTTATTTTGATTTCTCGTTGGCGGGGGCAGGCATGGAAAGGCTGGAATATACGTTCAACGACTATTGCTGTGCCGAACTTGATTCATTTATCAAGCAATATAAAGATTATTACGATGAGTCAACCTTCGAAAATGTGCTTGCCGAAAAAGACGCGGCTTCCAAGCTGAGGCTGATTAATGCTGAAGCACGCCGCAAGAAATACTTGCTTTATCTGATTATTGACGAATACGACAATTTCACCAATGTAATCTTGAGTGAAGGCGGTAAGGAAGTGTTCCGCAACCTGACCCATGCCAGCGGTTTCTACCGTGAGTATTTCAAGATATTCAAGGCGATGTTCAGCCGCATCTTCATGATAGGGGTGTCTCCCGTTACGCTGGATGACCTTACGAGCGGATACAACATCGGTTGGAACATCTCGCAAGACCCGCGGTTCAACTACATGCTCGGTTTCCCGGAGTCGGACGTGCGCACCATGTTCCAATACTACAAGGACAACGGCAAGCTGCGTGCCGATGCCGACATCGAAGCGATGCTGACGGAAATGAAGCCGTGGTATAACAACTATTGCTTTGCGGAAGAGTATACCGATGAAGAACGCTTGTACAACTGCGACATGGTGCTCTACTATTTACGCCACCAAGTCGCCTTTAACCGTCCGCCTAAGGAAATGGTGGACATGAACGTCCGCACGGATTACAAGAAACTGCAGATGCTGGCGGAAATAGACCGTGGCAACCTGAAGGAGAAACGTATGAGCGTGATAGAAGAAATCTCTGCAACAGGGTCGATTGTGATGACGTTGAAAACCTCTTTCCCTGCCGAAGGTGTGACTGATGAAGATAATTTCCGGAGCCTGCTTTATTATTACGGTTTGCTTACAATGAAAAAAAGTCTCGGCAGACGTATCGAAATGGAAATACCGAACAATTGCGTGAAAGAGCAGTATTGGAGTTTCATGAGGGATTATTTCGGCCGCAGCGCACGGGTAGACATGACCGCTTTGCAAGATGAAATGGACCAGATGTCATTCGATGGGGATTGGATGTCGCTAATCAACCGCATTGCCGAGGTATACAAGGAAAACTCTTCGGTGCGCGACAGCATCTTGGGCGAGCACAACCTGCAAGGCTTTTTCAAGGCATACCTCGCCCTGAATACCCTTTACCTGGTAGAGCCTGAAATCGAACTGAATTATGGGTATAGTGACTTCCTGATGTTGCCCGACAAGGCACGTTATCCGGAGATTGCGCATAGCTACATCTTGGAGTTGAAATACGTAAAGCCCACCGCTACGGATGCGGAAGTGGAGGCAAAGAGCACGGAAGCCGACGGCCAGTTGCATCAATACGCCAACGACAAGATAGTGAAACGGCTCTGTCAAGGCACGCGGCTTCATTTGCTGAAAGTGGTGTTCCGCGGGGCGGAAATAGCCCTTTGTTCAGAAATCAGTTGAATTTCCCGCATGTCTTCCATACATTTGGGTGAATGTTTGGATTATATTATCGGTGCAGATAGCATCCTTTTATGGTTTCCGTCCCAAAACCGTACGTTTTTGGTTCGGAAACCGTACGGTTTTGGGACGGAGAACGTAAAATGTAGACTGCTTGAAGCTGATTGTAATTCTTTCAATCAAGCATTGGTTCATATCCTGCCAAGCAAATTTATCAGAGGAAATGAAAAAACACTTCCTTAGAAGCTGTTTTGAATTTATCGTGCGATGATTTGGGATGAGTTTTTGAGGCATTTTCGCTTCTGTGATGAGGAAGATAGCGGGCTATCTGACGAAGAACAGGAGCGAAAAGGGCCAAAAAATCGCCCAAAGCACACACGAAAACGGATACATCAAGCCAAGAAAAACTTTTTGAAGAAATTCAAAACAGCTTCTTAGTGTGTGTGATAATCGGTTTCCATATAGTCGTAGGCGATGCATTGCCTTTGGGCATTTTTTGCCTGTCTTTCTTTTTGCCTCCGCTTAATCCTGTTTTCTGTATGAAGCCGGGGACGCCTGCCGTGCCTTCTTCCTTGAGTTGCAAGTAACGGATGCGGTCGGTGCGTTCCGCTGTCCGTGGGTCGGGTAGTGTATAGTAGAAACATACGGGGGCGATGTTTGTCCGCTCTATGCTTTCTATCAAGAAATGATAATGGTTCTTCGTGTCGTACACTTCCAGTATCAGTCCGGGCAAGCCTTTGAACTTCCACGGCCCGTTGGCAATCGGTATATCCGAGGTAAACCATGCCTGGTAGTCTCGTCCGCGGAAACTGCACGTGGCAAGTTGACAGGGATAGCCCAGCAGGGTCTTGGTGCTGTCCTGCAAAGTCCAATCCTGTCCGGTGTAGTCTTCTTCTATCTGTACGCTTGTTACTCCCAGTTGGGCATACGTGCTGAGTTTGCCTTCGGGATAGTTTTTATAGATATAATCGTTGGTTACCATGTTGGCATTGGGCATTTGGGCATGGTTTTTCGAACGGATGGCACGTACCATGGCATTGCCCCAAATCCGTTTTCCGTTGGGTGTTTTCCATATCGAATCGGTGCGGTAAGCCGTATACGAGTAGAATTGGCTGATGTTTTGCCCGATGCGGAGTATCATCCGGTCTGTTTTCGTATCAGTCCCTAATGTATCAAGTTTCATGGTGCACCGGTAGGTGCATTGCAAGATGGCAGGTTCCAGTTCTTTGATAAAGTCGACGGTCTGTGCATATGCGGGCATCAGGAAACACAGCATGAAGAGTGAATAGAACATGGGTCTCATGGCATTTTTCGTTTTTGGTTTGAAGCAAAAGTAGGGAAAACTGCTGAATAGGGTGCTGTAAACGGGTTCGGTTTTTGTTCGATGCAGTACGGTTTTTGTTCGAAAAAGCATTTGCGAATTCTGAAGGGACACAGAAAACACGGAAAGACACAGACGGGCTTTTAATGTGCCAATAAATAATAGAACAATGTGCTAATTTATTTTCACATTTTCACATTATCACATTGTCACGTTGTCACATTATCACATTATTTATTGCCCCATCCACGAAAGGCACAATTTCATACCGCGCATGGTATAATCCGTGTCATCTGTAGTGGAAAAACCGGGCAGTTGGCGGATGCTTTCAGAAAGCCCGGATAAAGCGGTCGAAGTCTTCTGCCGAGCCTTTCTTGCCGCATAGCTTTTCGAATAGGTTTTTGCGGGCGGATGTGATGGTGGACTTTACACGACCAGTCAGTTGGGCGATGCCGGTAGGCTGGATTTCGGCTTTTACCAGCAGGCAAATGCGAAGCTCGCGTTCGTTGAGGGGAGAGAGTGCATAGAGGCGTGCTGTGAAATGGTTGAAGGTTTCATCGATGGTGTGTTGCAATACTTGCCAGTCTGCTTCCGACAATTCACAAAAGTCTGCTGCCTGATGGAAACGGATGTAAATATCCGATTGGCGGAACGTATGCAGTGCCAGTTCCTGTTGGCGCATTTCGGCTTCGGCACGGATGTTGCGTTGGCGCAATTGCTCTTGTTGGGTCTGCAGGCGTTCGCGCATCCGCGTGTTATCTGCCGAGGTAGAAGCCAGTCGGGTCTCCAGTTGGCGGATGACGGCATTGTTCTGTTCAATGTAGGCACGGCTTCGGGTGTATTGTTCTTCCTGTTGGCGCTCCAGTTCCTTGATGCGTTCGTTCTGCTTCTGCCGGCTGGTGCGCAGGTGGAGCAGGTAGACAGTGCCGCCTCCTGTGATGAGTACACCGGCAAGCAGGTAGACCAGTATCAGGGTGCGCTGCTCGGCGTTTTTCAGTTTCAGCTGGTTGTTCTCCCGCTCGCGTAACCGGTAGTTGTAGGTAGATTGTGCCTTGCTGATGGCAGCGGTACGGATGAGTTTCTGCACCGAGTCGGTATAAGTGACGTATTGGCAGTACTGGTTGACGGCATCCTGAAAACGTCCTTGTCCGGTAAAGATGCCTGCCATTTCCAGGCTTGCTGCCTGCCGGTCGTACACCGAGCTGCCCTCACGGGTCAAAAGACGGCAATAGTAGAGGGCAGAGTCAGGTTGTCCGGTGCGGTGAAAAAGCTGAGCTTTCAAGCGGTAGAGCGTTGCCTGCACGCTGGCATCCATATCGGCAGGAGGTGCATCGAGCAGGTGCCATGCTTTGTCGTATTCGCCCAGGCGGAGATGGAGTGCTGCTATGTCTTCTTTTACGTAGAAGCGGACGGAAGCATTGCAGGCGGTTTCGGCTTTCCGCAAGGCTTCCTGGTAGTAAAGGAAAGCGCTGTCGGTCTTTCCCTGTGCCGCGTAAGTGGCTCCTAAGTCTTTCAGGATAAATACTTCCGACACGCTGTCCACCGCCAGGTGTTTGTAGCCAAGTGCTTTCCGCTGGGCATTCAATGCCTCGTTGTACACATCCTGATGCAGGAAGATGTGCCCCATCTGGAAATAGATACGTTGCATCAGCTTTTCATTGCCTTGCGCAGCAGATGCGTCCAAAGCCTGCTGGTAATAGTCCAGTCCCCGGAGGGCATCGCCAAAACTGGCATATACCCGCCCGGCAAGGTAATACACTTCGGGCAACATCCGGCGGTCGTTCTTCTCCTCGTAGTAGTGCACGATGCCTTTTATCAAGCTATCGGAAGGATGGCGGAAACTAATCTGGTCTTCATATTTAATGGTAAGGTAGTCGTAATACATCCGCACGGCTTCGGGTTGCCTTTGGACCTTAGGCTTGTAGTCTTGCAACATATAGTATATTCCCGGTTTGTCGCTTTCGATAGCTTCGTTGATTGCTTTCAATTCGGCTGGGATTTTCGGTTCTTCCTTACAGGCAGGGAGAAGCAACATCAGGCAAAGCAACGGCAGGATGATTCTTCTTAACATAGGCGGTTATGTCTTTTAACGGTGCAAAAGTAATAAAAATGATGGAATCGGCTCATGATTTTACAACGATAAGAACGCTTTCCCTGTCTGAAAGATGATTATTTCCTTTGATTTTTCACCACAGATTACACAGATTATATCTGCATTTTTCTTAATTGCCTATAGGAGGGTGTGCCGAAATTGGAATCAACTTTCATTTTGATACACCTTCTCTGCAAAAAAACATCCCCAATCATCGCACGATAAATTCAAAACAGTTTGTAAGTTTTTGAGTTTGTAAGTTTTTGAGTTTGTAAGTTTTTAAGTTTGTAAGTTTTTGAGTTTGTAAGTTTTTAAGTTTATGAGTGTTTTTGAGTTGAAACTTTTAAGTTGAAACATACAAACTCAAGAACTTAAGAACTCAAAAACTTAAGAACTCAAAAACTTAAGAACTCAAAAACTCACTAAACGAATCCTTTCTTCGCCCATTTCATGCTGTTCCAGCGGCGGACGAAGATAATGGCACGGATATTCTCGTCGAGCAGGAAGGCGCACCACATGCCTATCAGTCCCCAGCCCCAATGGATGCCGAGCAGGTAGCTGACGCCTACCGACACGCTCCACTGCACCACCAGCCCTACATAGAAAGGGAAGTTGACATCGCCCGCAGAACGGAGGGCGTTAGTGGCATAGATGTTCACGGCACGTCCGATTTCCACAATCACATCGATAATCATCACAGTGACACCCAGCCGGATGATTTCCTGGTTGTCGGTCAGGAGGCTGAAGATGAAATGCCCCGAAGCTGCCCAGATGCACGAGAGTATGAGCGACACCAGAATGGAAAGCCGCATTACGTACTTGCCCAAAAGGTAGGCGGCACGGACCTTTTTCTGTCCTACCAGGTGTCCGATGGTGATGGCACCTCCTTGCGCCATGGCGATGGCAAAGAGGTAGACAAACATCACGATGTTGACCGTATAGGTACGGGTGGCAAGGGCATTGTTGCCTAATATATTAATAAGGTAGGTGATGACCACTTGCGAGAAACTGTACGAGATGTTTTCGCCGGCAGAAGGAAGCCCGATTTTCAACAGGTTTTTCAGCTCTATCCATGGGAAAGGGCGGAAATAGGCAAGGGGAAACTTGGGGATGTGTTTGCGGAAGAGGATGACAAACAATACAACCATGCTTACGCCACGGGCGAAAGCGGTAGAGATGGCAGCACCTTCGGCTCCCAGTGCCGGCATGCCCCACTTGCCGAAAATCAGCGAATAATTGCCGATGATGTTCATGATGTTGACCAGTACGGTAACCAGCATCGGGTAAATGGCTTTGTTGGCACTGCGTAACGAGGCGGAAATGGTGAGCGAGATGGCCTGGAAGAAAGCGAATGCTCCCACAATCTCCATATAGCCGATACCATATTGTAACAACTCGGGGCGTAGTCCCATCCAGCCCAACAGTGTAGTGGCACCAAAATGCAGGATGGCACTGACTGCCAGTCCTACTACCAAATTGAGCAATAAGGCTACCCCCACTACCTGTATCATGTTTTTTTCTAATTTAGCTCCCAAGTACTGCGAGCAGAGTACCGATGTGCCGATGTTGATGACCTCGAATACCAGAAAGGCAAAGGTCACAATCTGGTTGACCACGCCTACGGCAGCCACGCTCTCATCGGAGTATTGGCTCAGCATGATGGTATCTACTGCTCCCAGCATCATGATGAGCAAAGTTTCGATAAAAATGGGTATAACGAGTTTGACCAGTCCTTTGCGGATGCCTGTTTGTTGAGTCATAGTCTGTTTTTATTTTAGGGAACGAGGCGACCCGTTGACAAGGGGGCGAGGTCCAGCATACTCAAGACTATCTAAAGCCTTGTCACCTTGTCAACTGGTACCTTGTCAACTATCTTTCTCTTCGGATAAGATTCATGAATTCCTCGCGTGTCTTTGCCTGGTTGAACGCTCCAGTGAAATCGGAGGTGGTTGTGATGGCGTTTTGTTTTTCTACTCCTCTCATTTGCATGCACATGTGTTTGGCTTCTATTACTACCATTACGCCTAATGGGTGCAGCGTTTCCTGAATGCATTCTTTGATTTGCAGGGTCATGCGCTCCTGTACCTGGAGGCGGTGCGAGAATACATCTACTACGCGGGCTATCTTGCTCAGTCCCGTGATGTATCCGTTGGGGATATAAGCTACGTGGGCTTTCCCGTAGAAGGGAAGCATGTGATGTTCGCACATGGAGAAGAAATCGATGTCTTTCACCACTACCATCTGGCTGTATGCCTCCTTGAACTTGGCACCTAACAAAATTTCTTTCGGGTCTACCTCATATCCCCGTGTAAGCGTCAGCATGGCTTTGGCTACTCTTTCAGGGGTTTTCACCAGTCCTTCCCGTTCAGGGTCTTCACCCAGCAGGGAAAGTATTTCTTTGTAGTGTGCCATCAGTTTCTGTACTTTCTCTTCCGGGAACTTCAACAAGTTTGTATCAATCATTATTCAATGGGAATGTTAATTTGTTCACGTACAATCGCTACTTCTTTGAATTCGCCGCTTGCTCTTAGTTGGCGCATGGCTACGTGTGCCTCTTCTATGCTCTTGAAATCTCCTACACGGCACAGCCAGCGTGGAGGTTGGAAATACGTATATACCGGCATTTCCGGAAATGTTTCTTTTATCTTCCCGGCTATCCGATTTGCTTCGTTGCGTGCTACGCGCGAATTGTTTCCGGCATATACCTGTACGCGGAAACCTCTTGCCTTCAATGTTTTCGGGGCTGAAGCGGCATAACGTGTACCTATTAGCGAAGTGATGTAGGATTCTGCATGTACCGTTACTACTCCTTCGCCTGCACGGTGTGTCTCCAGGCTTTCCACAATGGTGCGCTGGGCATGCATTGCCGAAACCCACAAGAGTAAAAAGAGGGATAGTAAGTATTTCATGATGTGTGTGTTTTAGGGACTAGACAATCAGGTACGGGGGAACTACGTTCTAAATAGTTTTACTAAATCTATCTAAAACCTAGTCAACCAGTACCTGGTTCCTAGTCAACTATAAAGAATTATTTGAACGCATCGATGATGCCTTTGAAGTCGGCAGCTTTCAAAGCAGCACCACCAATCAATCCGCCGTCTACATCGGGTTTAGCGAACAGTTCTTTGGCATTCGACGGCTTGCAGCTTCCTCCGTACAGGATAGAAGTGTTTTCTGCTACTTCCTGACCGTATTTGGCAGCTACCAGCGAACGGATGTGTGCATGGATTTCTTCTGCTTGTTCGGGAGTAGCGGTTTTACCGGTACCGATAGCCCAAACCGGTTCGTATGCCAGGATAACCTTACCGAAGTCTTCTGCTGAGAGTGAGAATACAGAAGCCAATTGAGCTTCTACCACTTCGTTTTGCTTGTTTGCTTCGCGTTCTTCCAACACTTCACCGATGCAGAAAATAGGTTTCAGGTTGTTGGCAAGTGCCAATTTCACCTTTTCTGTCAGGATTTCAACGGTTTCGTGATAATAAGCACGACGTTCAGAGTGACCCAGGATAACGTATTGGGCACCTGTAGAAGCTACCATTTCTGCCGAAACTTCGCCAGTATAGGCACCTGAAACTTTGTCTGCGCAGTTTTCTGCACCTACGCCGATGATGTTTTTATCGACAATCGGAGTAACAGAAGCCAGGTGGATAAACGGAGTACAGATGATAACGTCGCAGTTCGGTTTGTCTGCGGTCAACACTTCATTCAGTTCTTTTGCCAAAGCAATACCTTCTTGCAGGTTCTTGTTCATTTTCCAGTTTCCTGCTACAATGTTTTTTCTCATTTTGTTTTAAGTTTTAAAAGGGTTAATATACTATTTTGTCGTTAAGGGGTTAAGAAGTTAAGCCAGTGGCCTGATTCGTATGTATTGACTTAACTTCTTAACTTCTTGACTCTTTCTTCTTTTTCTTCTTGCTCCATTCCAGCCAGCCTAAATCGCATAGGGTCAGGAAGATGAGTGGACCGAAGAACCAGCCGAACACCAATATGATTTTATGCCATGTGTTGGGAGGTTCCAACCGGCCGATGGGAAGTTGGTCTAAAGGTGCATTCAACTGATATTCGTCGGGGATGTTGTTTACGCTCCACTTGTTCAGAATGGTTCCGTCCTTCAGAAGCAACAGGCCCGGATTGGAGCGGATAATGGTTTTCAGGGTAATTTCGTCCATGATGGCAAAAGGATATTCAGCACCGGTATTGTCTTGCCACATCGCGATGTCTTCGTCGGATGAAGCGGTGACACACAAGAAGCTGTATCCATATTCTGAACAGTAGTCGTACACTTCGTTGAATAAATCCATCCCGCTCTCATCGGCGTGCCGCAGGTTGGGCGAGATAAGTAAGAACGTGTAATTGTCATCGTTCAGGATTTCTTCGGTCAGGTCGGTGCCGTCCTCTTGTGAGGTGAGGTGAAAATCGTGAGTAGGCGGTTCGTAGCCTTTCTCTTTTACCCGCGTTTGGGCTTCGACGAATGTCCATGTCGAGTCGGAGGGAAAGTTGTCGATGGTAAATTCTTGCTCTTTCCCGTCTTTAGCATAGATGAATGTTGTCTCGTAAGTTGTGAGTTTCACCCCTTCGGGGATTTCCATTCCTTGGCGGATGTTCATGCCGATGTGATAAGGACGGAAATCGAATACGGGCAGTTCGCGGACACAGTAGATGGAGAATACGATGATGAACACCACGGTGTAGAGGGCTATCAGCCAGTCTACCTTTTCGGTGACCAGTTTCCTGATGTAGGTTTTCCGATAGCGGAATACAGTGATGGCGGCAAGTAACAGCACGATGTTCTTGCCAAAGGTTTCCCAGTTGGTCAGGATAATAGCATCGCCGAAACAGCCGCAATCTGCTATCGGATTGTCAATGGCAAGCCATAGGGTGAGTGGAGTCATGAATGCCATGACCAGCAGGAGCAATGTGGAGGTCGCTTTGCGGTGGATGCCAAACAGCAGATAGACACCCAATGTAAACTCGAATGCTCCCATTGCCATGGAACCTACGTATGGGACGAACTGTGGAACAACCTGAAGCAGGCCCCACGCTTCCAGATAATCTTGTATCTTATAGGCGGTGCCGAAAGGGTCGTTCGCCTTCACGAATCCGGAGAAGATGAATACGGCTGCCAGCAGGAAACGGCAAACGTTTACTCCGACGACAAGGGCTCTATGTAAGCATTTATTCTCCAAATTCCAGTTTGATTAAAGCGAATACTGCATAATTAATCATATCCATGTAGTTGGCGTCTACGCCTTCCGAAACCAATGTGTTCCCACTCAATGCTTCAATCTGCTTGGTGCGGTACAGCTTCATCAAAATCAAGTCGGTGTACGACGTAATGCGCATGCTGCGCCACGCTTCGTCATAATCGTGATTTTTTTTCAGCATCAGTTCCATGGCATCTTTGGCATATTTGTCGTATAGTTCCAAGGCTTGTGCTTCGGTGATATCTTCCTTTTCTGCATAGCCCAGTTCCAGTTGGATCAGTCCGATGATACCATAGTTGACTATTGCCATAAATTCGGGGCGTATGCCCTCGTTTACCAGACTGACACCTTTGATTTCGATGCTTCGGATACGGTTCGCCTTGATAAACAGCTGGTCGGTTACTGAAGAAGAACGCATAATGCGCCATGCGGCTCCGTAATCGTGCAGCTTTTTGGCGAACAAATCCCGACAGGTGGTGATGACGTGCTCAAATTGTTCTTTCGTATCTTTCATACGCTTGTATCATGAATTTATGTCGCAAAGTTACGATTTTCCTGGTAAAGCGCGTAATAAATCGGTAAGATTTGTCGGATTTATGTAGGAAGTTAAAAAAGTGAAGGAGTTAAGAAGCAATATCCTATCAGGCTCTTAACTCCTTAAACCACTTATTTGTACGATTGTTTATAGATATTCAGTACTTCATCGTCGGTCAGCGGACGAGGATCGAGGGTAAAGAGGCTGCCCATGGTATCTCGTGCATTTTGTACCATCTTGGGAAAGTCTTCTTCTTTGATACCCCAGTCGCTCAATTTGATGTTGTCTACGTGACATTCGCGTTGCATGCGTACCAGTGCATCAATGAAATCGCTCGGACGGTTGCTCTTTTGTTGGGTCATGACATCTGCCATTTTCATAAAACGTTTCATGCAGTCGTTGCGGAAAGTTTCGAAGTAGGCTGTACTGATGGCAATCAGTCCGGCTCCATGAGGCAGTTCGGGATAATAGGCACTCATGGCATGTTCCATAGAATGTTCGGAAATGCAACAAGATGTAGCTTCTACCAACCCGGCCAGTGTGCTGGCCCATGCTACTTTGGCGCGTGCTTTGATGTCGCGTCCGTCATTGACGGCTACCGGCAGGTATTTATAGAGCAGGCGGATAGCTTCCAGTGCGTACAGGTCGCTTATAGGAGTAGCACAATTGGCAAGGAAGCCTTCTGCTGCATGGAAGAAGGCATCGAAGCCCTGATATGCCGTGAGATGGGGAGGTATGGTAACCATCAGCGTCGGGTCGACAATGGAGAGTACAGGAAAGGTAAGTGGGCATCCGAATCCGATTTTTTCCTGTTTCTCTTCGTTGGTAATCACTGTCCATGGATCGGCTTCCGTACCGGTTCCGGCTGTGGTCGGTATGGCTACAATGGGAAGTGCTTTTGTGACCGGACGCCCTTTGCCCGTACCTCCGTTTACGTAGTTCCAGTAATCACCATCATTGCATGCCATGACGGCGATGGCTTTTGCAGAGTCGATGCTGCTTCCTCCTCCCAACCCGATGATAAAGTCGCATTTCTGCTCGCGGCAGATGGCTGCGGCTTCCATAACATGTGTCTTGATGGGATTAGGAAGAATCTTATCGTATACAATGGCACTGACATCGTTTTCAGTAAGGTATCCCAATACTTTATCCAGGTATCCATATTTTTTCATGGACGTTCCGCCGGATATGACTATCATGGCTTTTCTGCCGGGAAGTGTTTCGGTAGCTAATTTCTTTATTTCACCGCACCCGAACAATATCTTGGTGGGTACGTACAAACTAAAAACTGGATTTGAGTTCATATCTGTTTGCTTTTAAAGGTTCATCATTTTCAAAGATACGAATAAAACCATTGCTTGTTGCCAGCAGAGTGTTAATTTTTTCAATTTAGAAGCTGTTTTGAATTTATCGTGCGATGATTTGGATGAGTTTTTGAGGCATTTTCGCTTCTGTGATGAGGAAGATAGCGGGCTATCTGACGAAGAACAGGAGCGAAAAGGGCCAAAAAATCGCCCAAAGCACACACGAAAACAGATACATCAAGCCAAGAAAAACTTTTTGGAGAAATTCAAAACAGCTTCTTAGGGCTTGTTTAATTTTGTTCAGGTTAAGAGCCTGTCTTAAATCTTCCAATAAAATGAGGACTCCTTGTCGGCTAAAGGACATTCATATTAATATTCTATCAGGATTCTTTTGCGTTTGTTTCCGCTCTGTGTTTCTGATTTCGGGGTTATTGTTGCTTTTTATAACTTACAATGGCCCACAGATAAAGCACAGTGGCAAAAATGGCAAGTGTACCCAGCTGCGGCAGAATATCGGTGAGACTGCTTCCTTTCAGGTACACCATGCGCATGATTTCCATAAAATAACGCAATGGATTGGCGTAGGTGATGCATTGTGCCCACTGGGGCATGCTGCTGATGGGGGTAAACAATCCGCTCATCAGAATGAATATCAGCATACAGAACCACATGACAAACATGGCTTGTTGCATGGTGGCTGAATAATTGGAAATGACCAGTCCTAAACCAGACACCACGAAGGTAAATACGATGGTGGCAATGTAGATGCAAAAGATATTCCCCGAAGGAGTAAGTCCGTATACCAGCCATGCCAACAGCATACAAAGGTTGAGAACGATGAATCCGATAAGCCAATAGGGTAATAACTTACTGAGTATGAAAGTGAATCGGCTTACGGGAGTGACATTGATTTGCTCGATGGTACCGGCTTCTTTTTCGCCTACAACGTTCAGTGCCGGAAGAAATCCGCAGAGCAGTACGAGCAACATGGTCATCAGTGCCGGAACCATGTAATTCTTGTATTCAAGGTGTGGATTGAACAGGTAGCGTATGGAAGTGTTTCCGGCAGGTGCAAGAATCTGGTTTAAATACGAACTGCCCAATCCACCTTTAGTCCCGTTGACGGCATTGACGGCAACCAGTGCTGAGGCAGGTCTGCCGTTCACTTGTTCTTTTTCAAAACCACGAGGTATTTCCAACAGCATGTCGGCACGGTCTTTCTCGATGGCTTCCAGTCCGTCACGATACGTGTCGGGCAGTCCGGTCAGCTTAAAATAAGGTGATGCTTCGATTCGGTGTACCAGACGTTCGGAAGAAGGGCTATGGTCGTTGTCGATAATCACAATGCGCAGGTCTTCTATTTCCAGGGTGGCAGCCCATGGTATAATCAGCATCATCATGCATGGGAAAAGCAGAATGAGACGTGGCAGGAAACTGTTGCGTGCCAGTTGCTTGAACTCTTTTTCTATCAGGTAGCGTAGTGTCATAGGCTTTCATTCTAAACGGTTCTTGAATTTGCGGGCAGTGATGCCTATCAGGGCGATGGCCATTACCAGTAGGACGGTTACTTCGTGCCAGACGTAGGCAAGGGGTACACCTTCTATCATGAGTTTCCGTACCAGGTCGACGTACCAGCGTGCCGGAATGAGACAGGAGAGGGCTTGCAGAATACCCGGCATACTTTCGATGGGAAAGATGATGCCCGACAGGATGATGGTGGGAATCAGCATCACCATGCCTGATACAAGCATGGCTGCTACCTGTGTCCGGACAAGGCACGACACGAGCAATCCTAATGCCAGCGAGACGAAGATGAACAGCAGGGATACACTCAGCAGGCTGAACAGATTGCCTGCAATGGGAACCTGGAGTACAAATACCGAGAGCAGCAGAATGGTGGTCAGGTTGATAAGGGACAAGACGAAATAGGGTACTGCTTTCGAGAGGATGACAAACAACGGATTGACGGGAGAGACAAGCAAGACTTCCATCGTTCCGGTTTCTTTTTCGCGTACAATGGAAATGGAGGTCATCATTGCACATATCAGCATCAGGATAAGCCCCATTACGCCTGGTACGAAGTTGTAGGCACTTTTCATTTGTGGATTATAGAGCAGCTTGCCCGATATGATGAGGCTGGGGGAAGCATCTGCTTTTGTTCCGGTCCGTTTGATGGCATTTAGGGCGGTATGCAGGATTCCATTGGCATACGTGCTCCGTGTGACGGCAAGGTTGGGATCCGTGGCATCGGCTATTAGCTGGATATCTTCTGCATCCATACGCAAGCGATTCAGGTCGGAAGGGAAAACTACTGCCAGTTCTATCCGGTTCCGTTTAAACAACCGGTCTATTTCATCGGGCGAATGTACGATGTATTTTACATGGAAGTATTCGCTGGCATCCAGCCGCTCGACTATACGTTGCACTTCTGCATCGCTAGAAGGCATCAGTACGGCGGTCTCTACATTGCGTACTTCGGTAGAGATAGCAAAGCCGAAAAGGATAATCTGTACGATGGGCATTCCTATCAGTATCAGCATCGTGCGCCGGTCGCGCAGGATGTGACAGAACTCTTTCCGGATAAAGGCGATAAATTGTTTCATAGTCGTATGTTTCTTTTTTTACCATAGAGGAAAAATTAAAGTCTCTGTGTGCTTCGGTTCCTCTATGATGAGCTGTCAGTTCCCGTTTCGTTTCGCTTCGCGTGCCAGGAGTCGGAACACTTCATCCATATCCTTGGCATTGAACATCTCTTTTAATTTTGCCGGTGTGTCGAGTGCTCGGATGCGTCCGTCTACCATCATCGAGATGCGGTCGCAATATTCTGCTTCGTCCATATAGTGTGTGGTGACGAATACCGTGATGCCTTGGTGTGCAGCCTGGTAAATTAGTTCCCAGAACTGGCGGCGAGTGGCAGGGTCTACGCCTCCGGTAGGTTCGTCAAGGAATACCAGCTGGGGGCGATGGAAAATAGCTACAGAGAATGCCAGTCGTTGTTTCCAACCCAAGGGAAGCTCGCGTACCAAGGTGTGGCGACTTTCATACAGTCCAATGCGATGAAGCATCTCCTCGGCGCGAGGCGGTATTTCCTTGTCGGGTACACCGTAGATTCCGGCAAAGAGACGCACGTTTTCCCATACGTTCAAGTCTTCGTAGAGTGAGAATTTCTGGCTCATATATCCGATGCGCCGTTTGATTTCTTCGCTCTGCGTGTATACGTCGAAGCCCATAACTTCAGCATTTCCTCCGGTAGGCAGGCTCAGTCCGCAAAGGATGCGCATGGCAGTGGTCTTGCCGGCTCCGTTGGCTCCTAGGAAGCCGAATATCTCTCCGCTTTTCACTTCGAACGAGATGTGGTCGACTGCCGTAAAATTGCCGAACTGTTTTACCAGTCCGTTGACGCGGATGATGGTTCCGGTTTCGGTAGTATCTATATCGCGTTGCAGGCCGGGCGGGCATAAGATGTTGCGGAAACGGTCGAGAATGACTGCTGGGGTATCGATGCCCCGTATATTTCCTTCTTGTAAAAAGGCAATCCGGTTACAACGTCTGGCTTCGTCCATAAAGGGAGTCGAGACCACGATGGTCATCCCTTGCGTACGGAGCTTAGCCAGTATCTGCCAGAATTCTTTACGTGATACGGGGTCGACTCCTGTTGTCGGTTCGTCCAGGAAAAGTATTTCCGGTGAATGCACCAATGCACAGCAGAGAGCGAGTTTTTGTTTCATTCCTCCCGAAAGGGCTCCTGCCCGTCGGTTGGCGAAGGGGGCTATTTGTTCGTAAATGTCTTTTATTTGTCCGTAATGGGCTTTTACGGTAGTCTGGAAAACGGTGGCGAAGAAATTCAGGTTTTCTTCTACCGTCAGGTCTTGATACAAGGAGAAACGTCCAGGCATATATCCTATACGCTTCCGTATCTCTTTATATTCTTTTCGTACATCGTAACCCATCACCGATGCTGTGCCTGTATCCGCATTCAGAAGGGTAGTCAGAATGCGGAATAACGTGCTTTTCCCTGAACCGTCGGGACCAATCAGTCCGAACAGTTCACCTTGTCCTATCTCAAAAGACACTTCGTGGAGGGCTTTTGTCTTTCCGTAGTATTTGCTGATGCCTTTGACTTCAATCACTTTCATCGGTTTGGAATTTTACTTTGCCATACATGCCCAGTTTGATGATACCGTCATTGCGGACAGCTATCTTTACGGCATATACCTGATTGGCACGTTCATCATCGGTCAGGATAGTTTTGGGGGTGAACTCTGCCTCGTCGGCTATCCAGCTCACGATACCGGCATAAGTTTTCAGGTTGTCGTCGCCGAAATCGGCATATACTTTTGCTTCCATTCCAATACGGACCGATGCAAGTTGTGTAGATGTGATGTAAGCGCGCAGGAAGATGTGTTCGGTATCGGCAATTTTGAACAGTGGCTTTCCTACCGATGCCAGTTCGCCTGGTTCGGCATATTTGGCAAGGACGGTACCGTTGATAGGAGCCACAATGTGACATTTCTGCAGTTGGTCTTCTATCTGCGCCATTTGGATGGCGACTGAAGAACTCTGTTCGTTCAAACTGGCTGTACTATTATATAAGGTAGAGCGTTGGGCTTCGAGTTGGCTTTCCAATACGGCTATCTGCGATTCCCAGTCGTCCAGTTGCTTGCGGTTGGCTGCATTTGCTTTTAACAGGTTCTCTACGCGTGCCCGTTCGCGTTGTGCTGTGGCAAGTTGTTCTTGCAGGGCAGCTATCTGTTTGCGGATGTCGGGCCGCTGGTTGTCTACCGACTTCATATTTGCCTGAAGTTGCAGTTTTTTCAGATAGAGCTGGACAGTGTCGGTCAGCCCTACTTCTTCTCCTTGTTTCAGCCGGACACCTTCTTCTGCATCCAGACGGAACAGTTTGCCGTTGCTTTCGGCAGACACGATAATCTCAGTGGCTTCAAAGGTGCCTGTCGCATCGAAGTCGATGTCCGGATGGCAGGATGCCAGCAGTATGCTTGTCAGTGAGGCAAAAAATAAAGAATAAGTTTTCATACGTTTGAGGTTATGGGTTTATGGTCGGTTGGTTGTTGGTAAGGTGCTGTTGCTGGTATTGGTGCATCAGCAGTTGGATTTCGTGTAACGCTTTGGCTTGTCGGGCAAGGCTTTCAGCGGTTACTTCGCGTAACATTTCAGTCACGCTTAGCGTGCCGTTGGCTACTTTGGCTTCAGCAGATTGCCGGATGTTGCTGCGCAAGCGGATGATTTCGTCATCGTCTTTCATCTGTTTCTGGAGTGCAAGCAGGATGCCGTCTTGTTCAGCCAGTTGCAGTCGGGTATTGAAGAGGAACAGGTCGCGGTTGCTTTCTATCTGCAAGCGGCGGGTATCCAGCTTCCGTTTGTCATTTTTCAGGGTATACAAGTTACCGAAGTTCCACGTGAGACGTGCTCCTACGATGTAATATGCCCGGAATTGGTCTTTCAGAAAGTCCAGTCCAGGATTGCCGTATGCGCCTTGTGCGAAGAGTCCGATGCGGGGCATATAGCCTGCTTGCAGGTTGTGACGTTCCACTTCGAGGCTTTGTACTTGTGCATTATACAGGTCCAGCTCCGGCCGGGCGATACGGAAAGCAGTCTTGTCATCGGGGGAGACAGGGCGTATCAGCTGGGTTTGTTCGTCCAAAGGCTTGCCGGTGAGCAGCGAAAGCATGCGCAGGTAGGCGGTGCGGTTGGCGGTGAGCTGTGTCCGTTGCTGACGGGTGTTGAGGATTTCCACCTGCACGGCATCTACATCGGCATCGTTGGCTATGCCGTTGTCACGATAAGCACGTATGTTTTTCAGGTTGCGTTGCAGGTCTTCTTCAAGCAGGTGGTTCTGTTCCAGTTGTTCGTCTATCAGCAGGATGCCGAAGAATACTTGGTTTACCTGTTCATTCAGGGCGTACATCGTGACGTTCAATTGCCTCCTGCTTTCTTCAGTTTCGGTTTTGACTTGTTCCTTTCTGGCTCGGATGTTGCCTCCGTCCCAGATGTTTTGTGTTACTTCCAACTGTATTTGATATTGGTCTTTGGGCAATCCCTTCATGCCGATGCCGGGGATGTCGAACGGGAAAGTGGTGGCTTCGCTTTGGTAGGATACTTTTCCACTGAGGCTGACTTGGGGCAGGTTGCCGCGGGTTGCATTGTCAAGTGTGTATTGTTCTGACAGGCGGAGCAGGTCGTATTGCCTTGCCAGCGGATAGTTTTGTTGCGCGGCAGCCCGGCACTCGTCCAGGGTCACCTGTCCGAAAGAGGAAAGGCAGAAGCATCCCACCAGCATCAATAAACAGGTTCGTATCATAAGCATGTCGTTTTTTAAGGTTCTTTTTGCAAATATAGATTGTTCTGTTCATATTCAGAAGTTCCATTACTTGTTTCAAATGTTCTATTTGTTTGATTTTGTACTGGCTATCTCCTGTTTTTGCTGTGAATTATTATCTTTGCAGGAGGTAGAGAACATTGGTTTATCTTAAAATTTAGGATATGGAACAGAAAGACTTTTTTTTGCTTGCTTTGCAACAGATACACGATTTTCCTTTTACACGGTGTAATGCGAGTCGTTTCATCACTCCCGAACTGGGTTTTGTGCGTTCGGTAGAGGGGATGGACGAGATTGCGGAGTCAATTCTGATACCGGGAAGACCCTATCGCCTGACAGAAGGACGGATTGTTTATATCCAGTCGGGCTATATCCGGGCTCGTATTAATTTACGTGAAGTGACGGTTTCAGGCGGGCAGCTGATTGTGTCTTCGCCAGGAGCTGTGCTTGAGTTTGAGGAAATGCCTGCGAATATGGATGTGACCATGCTGGCCTTTACTGATGACTTTATGGAAGGTTGGCAAAAAGAGCCTTTGTTGCATGCTTATCTGCAAGGTGGACTTTTTTTTGCTGTCGATTTGGATGAGAAGGAACGAAAGCGGCTGGAAGTGTTTTTGGACCTGATTTGGGAAGTGTTGCACGACGAACCTTTTCCGCGTGACACTGTCCGAAGTCTCATTTCTGCTTTGTTTCGTCAGATAGAAGTATTTTACCATCGCGATGCTGCGGTGGCGCGTCAGGAGCATACCCGGCAGGAAGAAATATTCAACCGGTTCTTGAAACTTGTTAACAGATATGCCGTACATGAGCGGAACATCACTTTTTACGCCGATGAACTGTATTTGAGTCCACGTTACCTGAGTACGCTTATCAAGCAGGTCAGTGGGCGGACGGTGATGGACTGGGTCAATGCTGCGGTGGTACAGGAAGCCAAATTACAACTGCGCCATACCGACAAACTGGTATATCAAATAGCTGATGACTTGAATTTTCCCAATGCTTCGTTCTTCTGCAAGTTTTTCCGTCGGATGACTGGAAAGACACCACATGCTTATCGGGATGAAGACTGAGTGAAATAAAATGCCACAGATTACACCGATTATATAATGAATGAAAAAATCGGTGTAATCTGTGGTGAAAAACAGAGGGCTGCTTTATTTCTTCTTGGCAGCAGGCTCTTCAATGTCAACCAGTTCTACTTCAAAAATCAGTGTAGAGAAGGGTTTGATTTTACCCGTGTTGCGTGAGCCATAGCCCAATTCTTGCGGGATGTAGAGAATCCACTTCGAACCTACCGGCATCATGGTCAGCGCTTCGGTCCATCCTTTGATGACTTGGTCTGCACGGAAGCTGGTCGGTTCTTTGCGTTTGTAAGACGAATCGAATTCTGTACCGTCGATTAACGTGCCTTTGTAGTGTACTTTCACTCTCGATGTCTTTTCGGGTACTTTGCCGTTACCTTCTTTCACAACCTTATATTGTAAGCCGCTCGGAGTAACTTTCACACCTTCCTTGGTCTTGTTGGTGGCAAGGAAGTCTTCGTTCTGTTTCTTGTAGTCGGCATATTTCTCGGCAAGTGCCTTTTCTTTGATGGCATCTACGCGAGTACGTACGTACAGGCTGGCAGAGTCGGCAGAGAAGAGAGATTGTTCTTTCACTGCAGCGATGAATCCGGCAAGGAAGTTTTCTTTCGTCAGGCTTTGTGCAGAGTCACCTTCAAAAATTTGGCCGTTGATGGCATCGAACATCTGACCACTGACTTGTTGTCCGATTTGCATACCCATCAGGTAAGCTCTTTCTTTATCTTCCGTTGTCTTTATGCCTTGTTCGATACCGCGGATGAAATCATCATAATAGGCCGAATCAATCCCCATGCGGCCAAGTGCATAGTCTTGCAGTCCTTGTGTGTTGCTTACACCCATCATGTATGAGAGGGTGTCCACTTCGGTTTTCATGTTGGCTTTCGGTCCTTGTGCGCACGATGCCATGCCTCCAGCGATAGCCAATGCCATTAAAAAAGGAGTCTTTTTCATTTGCTTGATGTTTTTATATTTGTTGTTGATAATTCTTGTTCAGCAGTTTAAGCACTGTCGTAACACACACAGGTAACGTATATTTCCTTCTTCTGATGGACACAGATAAATAATTAAAACTGTGCACGTCTGCTTTTGTCGCCTGTGTGCCGTTAATTATAATACTTCAATCAGCTCCACTTCGAAGATGAGCGTGCTGTGCGGAGGAATCATCTCGCCTGCACCTTGTGCGCCGTAAGCAAGGTCGGACGGGATGTAGAGTTTCCATTTTGCACCTTCCGACATCAGTTGCAGTGCTTCCACCCAACCTTTTATTACTTGGTTCACGCCGAATACGGCAGGTTCGCCCCGCTTGATGGAACTGTCGAATAATGTTCCGTCTATCAAAGTGCCTTCATAGTGGCACCGTACGCGGTCGGTGGCTTTTGGCTTTTTGCCATTGCCTTCCTTGATTACTTCGTATTGCAGGCCGCTGGGAAGGGTCACGATGTTCGGTTTCTTCTTGTTTTCTTCCAAGAAAGTTTTTCCCTTGGCTATGTTTTCCGCATTGGCTTTTTCTTCCAGTTCGGTAAAGAACTTATTGACGATTTCGCGTGCTTCGTTATGCGTAATGGCAGTCTTGTTGCCTTCTAATACGTCTTTTACTGCTTGTGCAAAATCGTTTACGTCGATGCTGCGGGCGCCCATACTCCACAAGTTCTGACCTATGCCTAAGCCAATGGCGTAACTGAATTTATCCATAAAGTCTTTGAGTTAAAAGATATTGTTTTTCTTTAGTCGGCGCAAAGGTATCTTTTTTATTTGAATAAGAGCTTCTGTAAGCGATTAAATTTTCTTATTTTTGTATGGTTAATCGTATGAAGGAGGAACTTGCGTATGAAAAAGTTGGTTATATTGACAGGAGCAGGCATGAGTGCCGAGAGCGGAATCAGTACTTTCCGCGACTCTGGAGGGTTGTGGGAGCAGTATCCCGTAGAACAAGTGGCTACACCCGAAGGCTATCGGGCGAACCCGAAGTTGGTAATAGATTTCTATAACGCGCGGCGTAAGGAACTACAACGCGTGAAGCCCAACCGCGGGCATGAGCTGATAGCCGAATTGGAAAAGGACTTCGACGTGACGGTCATTACACAGAACGTCGACAACTTGCACGAACGGGCAGGAAGCCACCATGTCATTCATCTGCATGGGGAACTGACCAAGGTTACATCGAGCCGGGACCCGAACAATCCGGCATACATCAAAGAGTTGAAGCCCGAAGAATGGGAAGTGAAGATGGGCGACCTGGCCGCCGACGGCTCCCAGCTCCGTCCGTTCATCGTGTGGTTCGGCGAGGCGGTGCCGATGATAGAAACCGCCATCGGATACGCCGAGCAAGCCGATATATTCGTCATTATCGGCACTTCGCTCAATGTGTATCCTGCGGCCGGACTGCTCAATTATGTGCCGTCTCGTGTACCGGTGTACCTTATCGACCCGAAAGAAGTCACCATTGTTTCGGGCAGGAAGGTGCATGTTATCCGCAAGGGAGCTTCGGAAGGAATGGAAGAATTAAAAAATATGTTATTAAAAGAACGGTGATAAACAAATCTTCCCTATATTTGTTCCATCATATAAAAGAACATTATAGCTAACTTAAAACAATTGGACGTATGAAAAAGTACATTTGCACCGTATGTGATTGGGAATACGATCCCGCTAAAGGTGATCCCGATAACGGCATCGCTCCGGGCACAGCATTCGAAGACCTGCCCGAAGATTGGGTTTGCCCGGTTTGTGGAGTAGGAAAAGAAGATTTCCAACCGGTAGAGGAGTAAATTCCTTTAGAGGTTAGAAAAGCCGAAAGCCGGCCTGCGTAGCGTAATGCTTGCAGGCCGGCTTCCCTGGTTTCGGGGCTACGGAAACCGATGCAACCGGATGCCCAACCGGAGCCAATAATAGTTTTAGGCAGTTTTAATATACTGAAACTTTGGTTTTAATGCACTGAAACTACAGTTTTAGTGCTATTATACTTCTGAAGAAACTGCCTTGTGTTGTCATTCCTTATCATTCCCTGTGTTTTTTTACCGGTATTCGTATAGCTTCACATGCAGGATTTGGAAGTTGTCCACTCCGATGCGTGCGTGCCGTCCTTGGTGATCTTGATCGCCATTATAGCGCCGGATGAAGTTCAGGCTCCCGTCTTCGTTTACGCTGACTTCGTCTACCGAGCCGATGCCGATGCGTTTTTCATTCTTCCACCGGGCGGCAGACGCTTGACGGCCCTCGCCTTCCAATACGAATCCGTCTTCGCCTAACTTGGCTTGCGCCGTGCTCAAAGCGGCTTCTTCTTTGCTTTTAAATTCGACCACGATGCCGCTTCCGGCTATCAGGTATTCGTCTTCAGCCATCCGGATGACCAGTCCTCCTCCTTCCGGCCATACACTTCCATCGGTGGCACGTGAATCCCACGGCAAGGTAAAGAAGTGCTTACATATTAATAATGTGTTATCCCATGCAAGGGTGCGTTCTTTCTCGGTTTGGTCGAAAAGTAAGCCTTTCATGGCTCCCTGCCCCTGGTAACGGGTGATGAGAGGCATCAGTTCTTTCAGCTTGAGGTAGCTTTGGGTCAACTGGTAACTGGGACGGTCGGGCGCGTCTTCTATGGAGAACGGGCTGAAACCGATGCCGTCGTGCTCGCCGAATACATAAAAGGCACGCACACCATCATTAGGCTCCAGACGGATTTCAGGTATAAAAAGCGGGTTGTTGTGCAGCTTATATTGTGCGGTCCAGCCGGTAAACCCTTTGTCGTAGAGGTCGGGAGCCAGCAGGTCAATGCCCGGAGCGGCACAATGCCAGATATCGATGAGATGAGCCAGCGGTCCTGCCGACGGATATTCACCGGGTTTGCGCCCGCGACTATTCATGGCGGCATTGACATACATAGGCAAGTTGTACGCTTCCCGTCCGCACTGAATCATACGTTCCACATACGTGGCATAGTGCCATGCCATAAAGATTTCATCGGTATACAGGTCGGTGCCGAACACCTTCTGCCAGTTTCCTTCGGTCTTTCCTCCCGCTTTTTGCCATTTTTCTGCCAGCCACGGGTGGAGCGTCTTTTTGTTCTTTACCAGGTAATCGGCCAACTCTTCAGGGATGGCTGATTGGAACAGGCGGTTGGCTTCTTCCGAATAGTCGCGTGCGCTTTCCAGCATACCGATTTCGTTTTCTACCTGTACCATGATGACGGTATGTTTGTCCCCGTCGGTTTCGGAAAGATGCCGCATGAACGCTTTGAAAGCCTTGCTATCCGCCTGGAATACATTGTCCGAGAAAGGACTGGCTATCTCCAGCGGCTTACCCGTCTGGGTCCGTACGCGCGGATACTTCTTGTAGTCTTGCTTGAACCATAGCGGGGCATAGCAACTCATGGAGTTTTTCCATGCACCGAACCATAGGAAAACAAGCCGTAGACCGTTTGCACGGGCTTGGTGGATGGTATGGTCTATCAAAGAGAAATCGAATGCCCCCTCTTCGGGCTCTATCAAGTCCCAGTAAGCAGGCACCAGTACCGTATTCAGCCCGGTGCGTTTCAGCTTAGGAAAAATACGGTCGATGTCTTGCAGGGAAGAAGCCGAAGAGTTTCCCAATTCTCCTCCCAAGATGAGGTACGGACGGTTGTCTACCATGAGTTGAGTAGCCGAACCGTGTTTTTGCCAATGTGGCATTTGTTGCGCAAGCACCGGAAGCAGCCCGATGAGACTTGCCAAAAAAAGAGTGATGAATCGATTTTTCATGTGTGTCGGTTTAGGTGATTGACTTAATGATACGGAAGCAAAGATAAACAAAAAAGCAAAGTCGTTTCGTGTTTTTTCTTTCGGAATCATGTTGTTCGGCATAAGATGTTCGATTTATGACAATATATGTAACATTTAACGCCGTTTAACACAAAAGATGTAACATGCATAGTAAAAGATGTAACATAAGGGAAAAACAAAGTGAACATAATCATTTAAATTTGCCTCAAAGCAAGTGCGGAATTCGGCCGTACGTTGGACGCAACGAAGGCCGGTTCCGTATTCTATGCCTCTATGTTAAACATAAAAATGTTAAGTCATGAGAAACACTAATTGTTCAAAAACCTTTGGACTGTTGTTTCTGCTATGCCTTCTCCCTGTATGGGCATTGGCACAAACGATAACAGTAAAAGGTGTTGTGAAAGATCCTACAGGGCAAACGGTCATTGGTGCCAGTGTATTGCAGAAAGGTACGTCGAACGGAACGATTACCGATTTTGAGGGTAGCTTTACGTTGGAAGTTCCTTCGGATGCAGTGCTTACTATTTCTTTTGTGGGTTATAAGACCCAAGAAATCAAAATTGCAGGAAAAACTTCATTGAATGTTACATTGGAGGAAGACGCCCAGATGCTGGATAACGTTATTGTGGTAGGTTATGGTACCCAGAAGAAGGAAGACTTGACTTCGGCGATTGCGACATTGAGTCCGAAAGAAGTTTTGAAGTCACCGGGTGGCATTACAGATGCGTTACAAGGTAGTACGGCAGGTGTAAACGTGTCGGGTGGCAAGATTCGTATTCGTGGTACGGCTTCTATTACAGGTAGCACCGATCCGTTATGGGTAGTAGATGGCATTATCGATGCTTCAGGCAATATCCCCAATGATGATGAAATCGAGTCTATTCAGGTGTTGAAAGATGCAGCATCATGTGCGATTTATGGTGTGCGTGGCGCGAACGGTGTTATTTTGGTTACGACCAAGAAAGGCAAAGAAGGTAAACCTCGCATCAGTTTCAATGCCTATGCCGGTTTTGGTTCGCCTACAAAGAAAGTGGAAATGTTGAATGCATATGATTATGGTATTTATGTGAATGAGCTTTATTACAATTCTTCTTCGGCGGCCAGTATCGCTGACGGTACTTGGAACCAGATTGTACCGACCGGTGTAGCTACCCCGAGTACTCCAATGGCTGATACGGACTGGTGGAATGAATATTTCTGCAATACAAATTATCAGAAATATGATGTATCTGTAAGTGGTGGCAGTAAATATGCAAATTACCGTATTGGTGCTACGCATACGGATAATGATGATCAGATGCATAAGAATGATGCGAAAGTGGATAATATCTATGCTAATGTAGAAGGAACTATCGGTCGTCTTACTTATGGTGGGCGTATTTTCGCTAATTATAGCCGTACAAATGGTTTTACAGGTGCTTCTTTGATGAATATGTTGCTTACTTCGCCCAATTTGCCCGTTTATAACGAAGATGGGACGTTTTTCCATACAGGAAACAATGGACGTGATGGGAACGATATGGCAAATCAAGCATGGTATTTGCACAATCAGCGTTTGCGTAACCGTTCGGTAAGCACAATGGGTAGTATTTTCGGTGAAATCAAGATATTTGACTGGCTGAAATACAGACTTACTTATACATATTCGTATGCGCGTAATAATGATGCTACAATCGTTCCCAAATATGACTTGGGTACGGCAAACGCCCGACAAGATTACAATTCACAGACTACAACAAAAGGAGGAAGTGGCCATGAGGTGATTGAAAACTTGCTTACTTTCGACAAAACATTTAATGATATCCATTCGCTTTCGGGTGTGGTTGGTATCGTATCTGAAAAGTTTGAAGGTTTTTCTACAGCTATTACCGGCCGTAGTAATGAATATAGTGGATTTGGTATCGAAAGTCGTTATCCAGACAGTCAAATCATTACCAGCTCACAATATAACGAGGCTTATTTTTCTTATCTTGCTCGTGTGATGTATTCGTACAACAGCAAATATATGATTACTGCAAACTTCCGTGCAGATGAGTCATCTAAGTTTGCTGAAGGAAACCGCTGGGGATATTTCCCCTCATTCTCAATAGGCTGGAGAGTCAGTGAAGAAAAATGGATGAAAGATGCCACTTCGCATTGGCTGGATAATCTGAAAATCCGTGCAACATTAGGATGGATTGGTAGTGCCAATGCTGTGGGACGCTATGATTATCAGTCGGTTGTGGAAACCGATAACCGTTATTATACGTTTGGTCCCGGGCAGATTAATCCTGACGGAAGTGTATCCAATGCACCTGCACCTTTGATTGAGAATTTTGCAAATCCGGACTTGTCATGGGAAACTACACGTGATGCAGGAGTTGGCTTTGATTTGGATATGTTTCATAATAAACTGAGTTTTGTATTCGATTATTATAATCGTAAAACTACAGATATGCTTTTGGCTGTCCAGCTTCCTCGTTCTACCGGTAATATCAATACGGTATATATGAATGTAGGTAGCATGACCAACTGGGGTATTGAGCTTGCAGCTACTTATCGCGAGAAAATCGGTGATTTCAGTTTTACCATTTCTCCTAACTTTTCGCTTTATCGGAATAAGGTGACCAGCCTGGGAAGCAATCAATCTCTTGCAGGAGGTAGTTCATCTACTGGAAATGTGACTATGACCGTAGCGGGGAGACCTGTAGCACAATTTTGGGGCTATAAGACAGATGGATTGTTCAGAACTGATGAAGAAGCCGCCAATTATGTCAATGACAAAGGCGTACGCCTGCAAGAGTCAGCTAGTGCCGGTGATATAAAGTATGTGGACTTGAATGGAGACGGAGTGATTTCGGATGATGACAAGACCTTTATAGGTTCTTCATTGCCTGATTGTTCATTTGGTTTGAATATTACGGCAGAATATAAAGGTTTTGATTTTTCTATGTTGTGGCAAGGAGATTTCGGTAACCAAATTTATAATAACTGGAAAACAGAATTAATGGGTGGTTATGCAGCTAAGAATCAAATGCTTGATATGGGTGATCGTTTCCGAGCTCATGACGTTACATTTACCACAGCTGGAGGTGAAACCATCACGTTACCTGCCAATACTAATACAGATGTGGCACGTGCTGTATTGAACGATCCTAACGGAAATCATACAAAAGCATCTGATTATTTTATTGAAAATGGTTCTTATTTCCGTTGCAACCGCATTACGTTGGGATATACCTTTGATAAGAATTTGCTTTCAAAGATTCATATCGAATCGTTACGGCTTTATATGGGTGTCAAGAATCCGTTTACCATTACAGGTTATTCTATGTTTGATCCGCAAGTTCCGAATGGAGGTTCAACTTTGAATCGTGGTGTGGATGGTGCTTACTATTATTCAGGAGATACATATTGGGCGACTCGTGAATTTTTTGCTGGTATCCAGTTGACATTCTAACACATAACAATTAAATAGCAAAATTATGAAACGTTTGAAAATTTATATAGGAGCGTGTCTGGGAAGTGTTTTGTTTACTTTAAGTTCTTGTGAACCGGAAATGGAGTTTACTAATCCTTCGGCAGATAGCGAATTGAATTATTATAATACGAAGGAACATCTGACATATGCTGTCAATGGTGCGTATAACATGTTGCAGCGTGCTGGAGGCTGGGCACGATGGATGCCGTTTATGTTGAATGCACGGAGCGATGAATATGCTTTTACAAGTGGTGCGGCTGCCGGTGAACCGGAAACTGCACGATTGTCCCAATACACGGTGAATGCTGATTTGGGAAGCCTTTCAACGACTTTCCAAGATATGTATACATTGCAGTATGCTGCTAATCTTGCTTTGGAGAAATTGGCTGCAAATCAAGATGGTGCATTCGATTTGAATAATACGGAGGATAAGAATTTGTATGACCGTCTGCGTGGCGAAGCTATTTTCCTTCGTGGGTTAAGCCGTTTTTATTTGGTTTATTTCTTTGGAGATCAAATCCCAGACCGTGATTATGTAACTACTGGTGGTGCTGATTATTCATTGCCTCCAGCTGAATCAGGACAGATTTATCAGCGTATGGTCAAGGATTTTCAGGATGCTTCTGAATTGTTGACAGCTTGGAATTATGAGGGGACAAATGATGAAGGACGTGCTACGAAAGGATCCGCCTTGGCATTCTTGGCAAAATGTTATATGGGACGTCCTATCCTTGACGGAACGGCGAAGGCTGGTGATGCCGATTGGACTTCGGCAAAAGCTGTTTTGGAACAAATCATCAATTCTGGTGCGTATGGATTGATGGATAATTATCGTGATAATGCCACTGAGGATAATGAAAATAATAAGGAATCGATGTTTGAAGTGCAGTTTTGTCAAAGTACCGAAACACAAGGTTTTAATCCTGCAGCTCCAGGCGACCTTAACAGCTGGGTCGTGACAGGGCAAAATACAATCCGCGAACTTGAATTGTCTGCCCCCAACTCTACCGAATGTGGACGCTGGTGGAACGGAATGCCATCTCTTGCCTTGTATAATGAGTTTGAACGGGATTCTGAAGGCAAAATTATTGACCCGCGTGCTTATTTGGGTATGTATATTCCTGATGGATGTAAATTTTTAGGCAAGTCAGGAAAGTGGCTTCCTTATGAAGAACTGTTCTCTGGTGGAACCTTTGATGCTTGGCGTGGTAAGTGGTTTGGATGCCGTAAATATAGTTTGGACAAAGTTCGTTCTGTAGAACAAAGTGGTATCAATGACCGACTGATTCGTTATGCGGATATCTTGTTGATGTACGCTGAATGTTGTCTGGAAACAGGTGATGAAGCAACAGCAAAAAATTATATCCAACTGGTTCGCAATCGTGCGAATAATAACACGGTTGCACTTAATACGACCGAAGCTGATGCCGGTATGTCTTATTTGGAAGGAGGGAAATTGCCTACAGTTGACGAATTGATTGCTAATCATCCTGTTGTAGGAAGGGTTGTAGGTAATAATGGTTCTGTCATTTGTGAAGGTATGGAAATAAACACAGTTCGTCGTGCACTGAAACATGAATATTCGGTTGAGTTGTACTGGGAAGGCTGGCGTTTCTTTAATTTGATGCGTTGGTATAATAACCCCAATGATCCGGATCGTGAAAGGATGTTGGACAATTTGATTAATAAGAATGCAGCCCAAGTGGAACAGACAAGTTTGACAGGTACGGCAACGTTTAATTATGAACGGAATCTGTATCTTCCTATTCCGTCAACAGAATTGACTACGAATCCTAATATGCACGGAAATGCAGCCAATTGAGTTTGAATAATAATAATTGTGCTTTTCAGTAAAACCTCTGCCGGAGCTGCTCGTGAGAGTCTGTCTGGCAGAGGTTTATTTTATCTTGGAATGTCTTTACTTGTCCGTTCCGCCTATATGGGGACATGGTTACGTCGCATAGAATGACAACGGGAAAGCCCTCAATTCGCTTAGGAACATTTGATTTTGCATCATTGTTGTATAATGTTTGTAAGTGATTGTATTTATCGGATGAAATTAAGATATACTATGGAGCGGTATGGATTTGTGCATTTAGCTGATGTCATCGTTCCTGTATGCTGTATCCGTTCCGTTCGCCGTGCATTACTAAACTGTATGTGTTATTATCTTCGTCTGGTGTAAGATTAATAATCTTACAGCGGATGGGGCTATCATCCGCGACTTTTCCGGCCGTGAAGTAAGTGATGAGGCTTTAAAGCGAATTATTAGTGCGGCGTTCAAGGCACCGGCCAACGACCATTTACGGCAATTCGAGTTTGTCGTGGTGCGTGGACAGGAGAATATAGCCAAGGTCATTGCTCCGTTGGCAAAGAACATGGCAGCATTCAAGAAGCTGGTTGCAGAGGTGGACGAATCGGGCGATAAAGACAAAATGGCGATGTTTGCCGATGCCTTGCCCAAGCAAAAAAACATCGGTACAGAAGAGCGGATACATTTGAACGCGTGGTAAGAAATTGGGTATCTGGATGCTTTTATGAAAAATCTCCCTCTCTCAAGGGAAAAGCCCAAGAAAGAGGGAGATTATCATTATTATGAAAAAAATGTATTCACTTATTTTTCTTTACGAGGCTGGGGTTTGTGCTCTCGTTTCGGATGATTGGGCTTTTCTTCAGCCATTCCTTCTGGTTTTGGCATCAATACCTTGTGTGACAATTTGAACTTGCCGGTTTTCGGGTCGATATCCAGCAGTTTTACTTCAATTTCATCACCTTCTTTCAGTCCGGATTCTTCGATGGTTTCCAAACGTTTCCAGCTGATTTCCGAGATGTGCAGCAAACCGTCTTTTCCCGGAAGGAATTCGACAAATGCTCCATAAGGCATGATGGAACGTACCTTTCCTGTGTATACCTCACCTATTTCGGGGATGGCAACGATGCTCTTAATCATGCGTACGGCATCATCGATGGATTTCTTGTTCAAGCCGGCAATTTCGATGCGTCCTACGCCATCTGTTTCTTCGATGCTGATAGTGGCACCTGTCTCTTCCTGCATACCTTGGATGATCTTTCCGCCCGGGCCGATTACCGCTCCGATGAATTCTTTCGGAATCGTCATGGTTTCGATGCGCGGTGCGTTCGGTTTCAGTTCCGGACGAGGTTCGGCAATGCATTCGGTCAGTTTGCCTAAGATGTATTCGCGGCCCTCTTTGGCTTGCAACAATGCTTTTTCCAAAATGTCGTAGGTCAGTCCGTCGCACTTGATATCCATTTGGGTAGCAGTGATACCGTTTTTCGTACCGGTTACCTTGAAGTCCATGTCACCCAGATGGTCCTCATCTCCTAAGATGTCTGACAGGATGGCGTATTTGTCTTCTCCGGCGTTCTTGATCAATCCCATTGCAATACCTGATACCGGATTCTTGATAGGTACACCTGCATCCATCAGGGCAAGTGTTCCGGCACATACTGTAGCCATAGAAGAAGAACCGTTTGATTCGAGGATGTCGGAAACTACGCGGACACAATAAGGATAGTCGGCAGGAATCTGCCCTTTCAGTGCACGCCATGCCAAGTGTCCGTGTCCGATTTCACGACGGCCTACACCGCGTTGTGCTTTGGCTTCGCCTGTAGAGAAAGGCGGGAAGTTATAGTGTAGCAGGAAGCGTTCTTTGTGCTGGTCGAGTACATCATCGACGATTTTCTCGTCAGCTTTTGTACCCAATGTGACAGTACTGAGTGACTGGGTTTCTCCGCGTGTAAAGATAGATGAGCCATGTGGGTAGGGAAGTGGGCTTACTTCGCACCAGATGGGGCGGATGTCGGTCGTCTTACGTCCGTCCAGACGTTTGCCTTCATCGAGGATGCAACGGCGCATCGCTTCTTTTTCCACATCGTGATAATAGCGGTCAATCATCGGACCCTTTTCTTCCAGTTCCTCTTCGCTGAACTGGGCCTTGAATTCATCGCAGATTGCTGTAAAGGCTGCCTCGCGTTCATGTTTGTTTTTGTTGCCCGATTCGGCGATGGCGTATGCCTTGGCGTAACAAGCTTCGTGAACCGCCTTGCGCAGGTCTTCGTCGTTTTCTTCGTGGCAATATTCGCGTTTTACGGTAGAACCGACTTCTTCCATCAGTTCCATCTGTGCCTTGCAATGTACTTTGATGGCTTCGTGTGCGGCTTTCAGGGCTTCCAGCAAGTCTTGTTCGCTTACTTCGTTCATTTCACCTTCCACCATCATGATGTTCTCGTACGTAGCGGCTACCATCAGGTCCATATCTGCCTGCTCCAGTTGCTCGAAAGTCGGGTCGATAACGAACTTGCCGTTGATACGTGCTACACGTACTTCCGAGATTGGTCCGCCGAACGGGATATCCGATACGGCAAGCGCAGCCGATGCGGCAAGTCCAGCCAATGCATCGGGCATATCGACGCCGTCGGCAGAGAACAGAATGATGTTCACGTAAACTTCGGCATGGAAGTTGTCGGGGAACAACGGACGCAAGGCGCGGTCTACAAGGCGGCAGGTAAGGATTTCATAGTCTGATGCCTTGCCTTCGCGTTTAGTGAAACCGCCAGGAAAACGTCCGAACGCAGAATATTTCTCTTTGTACTCTACCTGAAGCGGCATGAAATCTGTACCGGGAACTGCATCTTTTGCTGCACAAACAGTAGCCAACAACACGGTGTTACCCATGCGCAGCGTAACAGCACCATCTGCCTGTTTTGCCAGCTTTCCCGTTTCGAGCGTGATGGTTCTGCCATCAGGAAGCTCGATCGTCTTAACAATAGGATTGATCATAAATAATGTTTTAATATAATTTTCGACTATAAATCGCGCAAAGATACGAATAATCTTGCAGTAATTGGGTGAAGATGAGGCAAAACTTTTACACTTCGCCTGTTTTTATGCTATTTTATGCCTTTCCCTCCGGATATACATGCTCAGCCCGATGCAGGCGGTTGCGCGTGCCGCCGCAAGCGGTTGCCCCTCTCCGGCACCGTAAAGCATCAGGAAGCAGGCTTTTAAGCCTTTCGTGCGTTAAAGTTCTTTTTTTCGTACAAGAACTTTTTCGAAAAGCTTTGTGAAACCATGAAAAGCCGTATCTTTGCACTCCGAAGTAAAACAGGTTTTTAGAATGAAAAGAAATGCTTATATCGCCGCAGCTCTGTTGTTGGCAGGCATTACCGCCTGCAACAACGAGCCTGCTTTTACCGTTGAAGGTGAAATAACCGACGCGGCCGACAAAATGTTGTATTTGGAACAGACCGGACTGGAACGCATCGTTCCGCTTGATTCTATCAAACTGGATGAAGAAGGAGGGTTCAGCTTCTCCGTTGCTCGTCCGGATGCTCCCGATTACTATCGTTTGCGCATTGATAACAAGGTGATTAATTTTGCCGTTGATTCTACCGAAGCGGTGAAAGTGCATGCCGGTTTGGGCAATTTTGCTACAGGATATGAGATAGAAGGTTCGGAAAACAATACCAAGATAAAGGAGCTGGTATTGCTTCAGGCTGGCTTGCAGGAGCGTGTCAACCGCGTGGCGCGGTCGGGGCTGCCCATCGGCATAGCCCAAGACAGTATACAGAAGATTGTGACGGCCTATAAGGATACGGTGAAGCACAAGTATATTTTTGCCGGCCCTAACAAGTCATACGCTTATTTCGCTTTGTTCCAGGAATTGAACGGGTATATGATTTTCGATCCGCTTACCAGTAAGGAGGATGTAAAATGCTTTGCGGCGGTAGCTACGAGCATGAACAATATGTATCCTCATGCCGACCGTTCGCGCAACCTGTATAACATGGTAATAAAAGGGATGAAGAATACACGTGCGCCGCAAGTGAAACCCTTGGAGATTCCGATGGACAAGGTGGAGGAAACCTCGATTATTGACATTCCCTTGCGTGATGAGAATGGGAACCTGCATCACTTGACCGACCTGAAAGGCAAAGTGGTGCTAATCGACTTCACGGTGTATGGAGCATCCGAGTCGGGTGCACGTAATTTATTGTTGCGCGAAGTATATAATAAGTATAAGGAGCAAGGGCTGGAGATTTATCAGATTTCGCTGGATACTGATGAGCATTTCTGGAAAACAGCAGCAGATAATTTGCCATGGATTTGCGTGCGTGACCCTCAAGGTCCGTATTCAACGTTTCTTCGTCTGTATGGAGTATCCCAGTTGCCGGCAAGTTTCCTGGTCAACCGGAGCAACGAGTTGAGTTTGAGGATAGGAGCTGATACTGATTTGGACGCGGAGATTAAGAAATTATTATAACATGTTGCAAAGCATGTGAAAATACAGTGCTCCAACACTTGACTGGTATTATAAAAAGATTTACCTTTGTCGCAAATCAACATAGGAAGGGTTCCGATACGTAATTATGTATCGGAATTCTTTTTTG
Source organism: Bacteroides sp. An51A (assembly GCF_002161565.1). Taxonomy (NCBI): domain Bacteria; kingdom Pseudomonadati; phylum Bacteroidota; class Bacteroidia; order Bacteroidales; family Bacteroidaceae; genus Bacteroides; species Bacteroides sp. An51A. The sequence goes on along the minus strand of NZ_NFIC01000001.1, from coordinate 284,128 downwards.
TTTTATAAGTAAGAATATAAACGAAAAATTAAAGGAGGAAAACATTATGGCTTATATGTCAGAAGAAGGTTATCAGAAACTGGTGGCCGAATTGAAACATCTGGAAGCAGTGGAACGCCCTAAAGTGGTGGCGGCTATTGCCGAGGCACGTGATAAAGGAGACTTGTCGGAAAATGCTGAATATGATGCAGCAAAAGAGGCTCAGGCTATGCTGGAAATGAAAATCAATCAGTTGAAGGCTACTATCGGCGATGCTAAAATCATTGACACATCGAAACTGAAGGCGGATACTGTGCAGATTCTGAGCCGTGTGGAACTGAAGAATGTGAAGACAGGTATGAAAATGGCATACACTATCGTGTCGGAAACAGAAGCCAACCTGAAGCAGGGGAAGATTTCGGTCAATACACCGATTGCACAAGGCTTGCTGGGCAAGAAAGTGGGTGATGTGGCTGAAATAACCATTCCACAGGGGAAAATCAGTCTGGAAGTAACAGGAATTTCATTTTAACGGTAAGGCAGGCTTGCGTAAGCGCGCAGGTTTGCCTTACTTTTATTATATATAAAGGTATGGCAACAATATTCAGTAAAATCATTGCGGGAGAAATCCCCAGCTATAAAGTGGCAGAAGATGACCGCTTTTATGCTTTCCTCGACATTAACCCGATGGTAAAGGGACATACATTGGTTGTCCCGAAACGGGAAGTAGATTACATCTTTGATTTGGAAGACGAAGAACTGGCGGCGATGCATGTATTTGCCAAGCATGTGGCATTGGCCATCCAGAAAGTCTTTCCTTGCCGGAAGGTAGGCGAAGCGGTATTGGGCTTGGAAGTGCCTCATGCACACATCCATCTGATTCCGATGCAAAGTGAAAAAGACATGTTGTTCTCTAATCCGAAGTTGCAGCTGAGCGATGAGGAATTTAAGAAGATAGCCGCTGCTATACATGAAGCCTGGGAAGGCAATGCTTGATAAAATCCCCCTCCTACTTATATAATATAGCATAAAAAGCCATCCCCTGAAGGATGGCTTTTTTGTGTTGATAGATTTTTTCTTTTATGATAAAAAGGATTTATATCAGTATCCTGTTGGCAGCACTTGGGTGCATGATTTTCGCACAATCGCCAAGGTATAGGATTGAAGGAACTGTAATAGACCGGGATACACGTGAGCCGTTGGAGTTTGTCAATGTGCTGGTTATGGGTGTGGGTGTCGGTGCAGCAACCGATGCCGACGGACATTTTATTATCGGAGAAGTGCCGCCGGGTATTTATTCCCTTCAGGCTTCCATGTTAGGGTATAAGACAATCGTAACAGCTGAATATCGGGTAAATCATCGTACACCTCATATCTGGATCGAGATGGAAAAAGAAGGTGCACAGCTTTCCGAGGTGACCGTTACGGCTTCCCCTTTTCAACGGGAGGCTGAGAGTCCGGTCAGCTTGCGGGTAATCGGTATGCAGGAAATAGAAAAGGCTCCTGGCGCCAACCGTGACATATCACGTGTGGTACAGAATTATCCGGGAGTAGCGTTTTCGCCTGTTGGGTACCGTAATGACTTGATTGTACGTGGAGGAGGTCCTTCGGAAAACCGTTTCTTTTTGGATGGGATAGAAATACCCAATATCAATCATTTCAGTACGCAAGGGGCATCGGGTGGCCCTGTGGGTTTGATTGATGCGGATCTGATACGGAATGTAAAGTTTTATAGTGGCGCTTTTCCGGCAAATCGGGGAAATGCCTTGAGTTCGGTGCTTGATTTTCGTTTGCGTGATGGGGATATGGAGCATAATTCTGTAAAGGCAACGTTGGGAGCTTCGGAAGTTTCACTGACTTCTAACGGGCATTGGGGCGACAAGACTTCGTATGTAGTGTCGGTGCGCCAGTCGTATTTACAGATGTTGTTCAAACTATTGGGCTTACCTTTTCTTCCGGCATATACAGATGCTTCTTTCAAGTTGAAAACCCGGTTCGATGCTCATAACGAACTTACAGTCTTAGGCTTGGGCGGTATAGACCGGATGAGGTTGAACTTGGACATCAATGGGGAGGATGCCGAATATCTCTTGAGCTATTTGCCTAAGATAGAGCAGGAGACTTATACCGTAGGAGGGGTGTATCGGCATTATGCCGGTTCCCACGTTCAGTCGGTGACTTTGAGCCATAGCTACCTGAACAACCGGAATTTAAAATACCGGGACAATGATGAGAGCAGTGAAGATAATCTGATGTTACGTTTGCGCTCGGTAGAGCAGGAAACCCGGTTCCGGTTGGAAAACACGTCACGATGGAATGTGTGGAAGCTGAACGCCGGAGTAGAGCTGAGTTATTTGCAATATACTAATACGACCTATCAACAGGTTTTTACCGATGCTGCACATTTGTACGATTATCGTACCGATTTGGGGATATTCCGTTGGGGAGTATATGCTTCTATGGACTATACGGCTCCCGACGAGCGTTTTACGGCTTCGTTGGGTGTGCGTGCCGATGCCAATAATTATAGTGATAAGATGAAGAAACTGGACCGGCAGCTGTCTCCACGCTTGTCTGTATCATGGAGACTGGCAGAGGGCTTGTTTTTAAGCGGGCATACGGGACTGTATTACCAACTCCCGCAATATACAGCATTGGGCTTCAAGGATGAGTATGGACGATATGCAAATCGTCATTTGAATTATACTTCGGTATCGCAGACCAGTGCCGGACTGACTTGGCATCCGAATGAGACGGTGGAAGTGTCGGCAGAAGGATTTTATAAATTGTATAAGGACATGCCATTGTCTGTAGCCGATGGTATCCCTTTGTCGTGTAAGGGAAATGATTACGGGGTTATTGGAAATGAGGCTCTTGTTTCAGATGCTGAAGGACGTTCGTATGGTGTAGAGGTGATGTTTAAATGGTTGCTTGTCCAGCGTTTGAACTTGTCTTCTTCGCTCACTGTATTTAAAAGTGAGTTCCGTAAAAACAATCAAGATACTTATGTGCCTTCAGCATGGGATAATCGGTTTATATTCAATGTGAGCGGGACATATAATTTCCCTAAACAATGGAGCGTGGGTATGAAAGTATGTTGTATAGGAGGGTCGCCTTATACACCTTATGATGTGGAGAAATCATCGTTAGTAACGGCTTGGAATGCACAAGGCAAGGCGTATTATGATTACAGCCGGTATAATACAGGGCGTCTTCCTGCTTTTGGCCAATTGGATGTTCGGGTCGACAAGATGTTTTATTGGAAGAAATGTATGTTTGGCATTTATCTTGATATTCAGAATATAACGGCAAGTAAGCTGCGCCAGCCCGATGTCTTGATGAGCATCGGGGAAATAGAAAATCCTTCTGCTTCACTGGCCGAACAGCGTTATGTGATGAAGTCCATCAAACAGGAAAGTGGAACCTTGCTTCCCACTATTGGCATTACTTTCGAGTATTGATGCTTTTTTGCCCATCACAGATTACACACACATGGTAGGATAATTCCTTTTTATAGTCTGTGTAATCTGTGGTGAGTGGAATTCAGGAGTATTTCTCCCCGAATTTCATTTCTACATCGTTGATAAATTTGCGCATGGCATCTTGGTCATCTTTCTTGCAAATGAGCAATGCATTGTCGCTTGCGGCAACCAAATAACCTTCCAGACCTTGAATAACGGCCAATTGCCCTTCTGGTATGGAAATAATGTTGTCCTTGCAATTATATAATAAGGTGTTACTATGAATGATGACATTCTGGTGGGTGTCTTTGGGAGATGCATCATACAAAGATTCCCATGTACCTAAATCTGCCCAGCCGAAGTCACATAGTTGTACGTATACGTTGTTGGCTTTTTCCATAATGCTGTAATCAATGGAAATGTTGGGGCAGGAGGTAAAGTCTGGTTTGTCACATTCAACGCGCGGACATATTTCTGCCATGATTTCATGGAAAGCTTTCAGAATCGTATTGACGTGCCATACGAAAATGCCGGAGTTCCAATAAAACTCGTCACTTTGGATGAATATTTCGGCAAACTCCCGTGCAGGTTTTTCGATGAAAGTCTTTACTTTATAGAAATCTCCTTCTTTCTCTTCATCTATCTGGATATAACCGTATCCTGTATCCGGACGATTGGGTTTGATGCCCAATGTTACCAGAATATCGTTCTTCGATGCAAAGTCCAATCCTTTCAAGATGGCTTCTTTAAATTCTTCAAACTTCAGAATAAGATGGTCCGAAGGTGCTACCACGATAGTCGCGTTCGGGTTAACTTGCTGGATGATGTGCGAAGCGTATGCAATGGAAGGGGCTGTGTTGCGCCTTTCTTCTTCTACAATCAACTGTTCTTCTGGAAGCTCCGGAAGTAATTCGCACACCAGCTGCTTGTAATCTTTGTGTGTTGTAATGTAAATGTTTGTCGGTGGAATGATTTGTTTGTAACGGTCGAATGTCTGTTGCAATAAAGTTTGGCCTGTTCCGAAGAAATCCAAGAATTGTTTGGGCAGATTTTTCCTGCTGTACGGCCAAAACCGTCTTCCCATTCCTCCGGCCATAATGATACAATAGTAGTTGTTGTTCATGATAATCAGGATGGCTTTAAAAGTTTATGCTAAGATAGCAGATTATTTTGAATAAACCACTCGATACGCTTCTAAATAGTGTTAGACAAATTTTTTTTCACTTTTTTATTCATATCCTTTGTAATTTCAAAAGATTTGTCTATCTTTGCACCGCAATTCAACGGAATGCCCAGATGGCGGAATCGGTAGACGCGCTGGTCTCAAACACCAGTGGAGTAAAATCCATCCCGGTTCGACCCCGGGTCTGGGTACTTTAAATCCCTGATAATCGACTGATTATCAGGGATTTTTCTTTTTATCGGGCGTACTAAAAGTGTACTTCCTGACGAAAAGGAGAAGAAAGGGTACTTTCGTTGTTTCGGCACCCTTATATTTATGCTTTATTAACGAAGGTGTTGCATATTTCTTCCTTTCTCCTGCTTTTGTTTGCTTTGAAAACGGTATCCATCACTTATCTTTGTAACCCAAACCGATTTTAATGCACAACGTATATGGAAGATTTCAGAGAAACCAACTTCAAAAAGATACAGCAGTTACTTGATAAATGTGTTGCCCATGAATACGGAATGAAAACTAATGCGCTTGCCTTAAAGCGTGAATACCTAACGGAAGCACAAATGAAAGACTACATCCGGCAAGAAATTTTCAACGTAACCGAGAACCTTGTATCCCTATGCCAAAAGAACCGTGCCTTGCACAATATACGTTTTGACATACTGATGCCGGACTTCTTTTGGGAAAGCGGTTTCTTCGAGAATCTCTCTTTTGACGAGCGGAAAAAATATATTTCGTTCCAATGTTCTTCTTTTGATATGGACAAATACCTGCAATCTTCTACCTGCTATGATGAGCTGCTTCCGTTCTTTTCTTCCATTGTGCGCCTTGTCATGCAGACCCAATATCTAAAATACCTCCAACAATCAGAGGACGCCAGTCCTGTCCCTATTCCTTTGGAAGAGAAATCAGAAGAACAGCCAAAAGAAGAAGAGAAGGCACAGCCCGAGCTGACTAAGATAGTCGGGAAATTCAATCCGTTCAAATCAGTCCTTACCCCGAAACAAATTAAGCTGCTGGTCGAATGCACCAACGAAGCGCATATATTCACGACAACTGTCACACAGAAAATCCTTTCGGACTTCTTCGCCTGTAAACTGAACGGGGTCTTGAAATCCAACAACAACCGCTTGCTGGCTTATCTGATGATGCAGCTTAGCTGCTACAACTATATCGCTTATGAGTGGCAGTCCGTCATTGCCAACAACCGGCTTGTACTTGCCAAGATAAAAGACAAGCACCTCACACGCAGCGATTTGTCGAGCGCGACAGACAACGTGAAGTGCATCTACCCGAAAGGATATGAAATCATAGACAAATACATCAAGCAACTGCAAAAAGGTTGAGCATAGTCTGAGCGGTCAAACAAAGCTCAATTAGTCTTCATTTTCAAGTCCTTAACTTTGCCCCCGTTAACAAAACGATGCGGCATGTCTGCATAGGTCAAAACAGAAAATATTTCACGTGAGTTACCCGTAACTTATGTGTAGATGTTTTGGAAGATGCCGATTTTTGCCCCATCAAAAAAGAAACGAGGGTGCGCACCTTCATATTGTATCACCGAAAAGTTAAAGACAATATGGAAAAGACTTTGGAAATGCGAGTGGAAGAACTCGAAAAAATGCTGTTTATGACCAAGAATGTGCTTAACTTTGATGAAGCGAGCACATTTCTCAACTTGTCCAAAAGTTACCTTTACAAGCTGACTTCGGGCAATCTGATTCCCCACTACAAGCCGCAGGGGAAAATGCTCTATTTTGAGAAATCCGAACTGGAAGCATGGCTCCGTCAGAATCCAGTAAAGACCAAAACGCAGATAGAGCAGGAAGCGCAGAAGTATATCCTCAACCGTCCCTTAAAGAAGTAAAGCCCATGGAAAACAAAAAAAGCATAGAGGCTAAAGGGAATGCCATCATGAAGAAGGAGGACTTCGCAGCTCTTTGGAAGAGCATCCGCCTGAAAGTGACAGATACCTACGACGTGCCGCCCGAAATCCTTTGGGTGAACGGCTCCACCATCGGAACTTTGGGCAATTTCAGCGCGTCCACAGGAAAGGCGAAAAGCAAAAAGACGTTCAACATCTCCGCCATCGTTGCGGCGGCGTTGACCAATGACGAGGTACTGCACTATTCAGCGTGCCTGCCTCCGGACAAACGGAAAATCCTTTATGTGGATACCGAACAGAGCAGATACCATTGTCATAAGGTGATGGAACGCATCCTGCGGCTTGCCGGGCTTCCGACCGACCAGGACAGGGACGACTTTGTTTTCATCGTGCTTCGGGAACAGACCCCTGATATGCGGAAGCGGATTATCGAGTATATGCTGGAGAACATGCCCGATGTGGGGCTGCTCATCATTGACGGCATCCGCGACCTGATGTATGACATCAACAGTCCCAGCGAATCAACCGACCTGATAAACCTGCTCATGCGCTGGTCAAGCGGGTATAACCTGCACATTCATACCGTGCTGCACCTGAACAAAGGGGACGACAACACGAGGGGGCACATCGGCACAGAACTGAACAACAAGGCGGAAACCGTCCTGCAAATCACCAAGAGTATGCAGGACAGAAACATCAGCGAGGTAAAAGCGACACACATACGCGACCGGGACTTCGAGCCTTTCGCTTTCCGCATCAACGACAGCGCATTGCCCGAAGTCGTAGACGGCTATGTATTCCAGCAGCCCAAGCAGGAAAAAAGTTTCCCGCTTACGGAACTGACCGAACAGCAGCACCGCACTGCATTGGAAAACGGTTTCGGGAAACGCACCGTGCAGGGCTATTCCAACGTCATACAGGCGTTGAAGCAGGGTTATGCAAGCATCGGCTACGAGCGTGGGCGCAATGTTCTTGTGGCACTGAACACGTTCCTCGTGAACAAGCGTATGATTGTAAAGGAAGGAAAGGGATACCGTTACAATCCCGATTTTCACTACTAAAAACAAGTTTGGTTTAGTACGGGCATATATATAAGGGGAACAGACTTCCCGTTTCCCGTCACTTCCGGCAATCAAGTCCGGTACAGTACGGGCGTATGTATGAAGGTCTAAACCGGACTGGCACACTTCCCTATTATTCATCACCCGCTAAAAAGTTTGCATTATGAACATTGAAGAAGCAAAGAAAATACACATCGCCGATTACCTGCACAGCCTGGGATATTCACCCGTCAAGCAGCAGGGAGCGAACCTATGGTACAAATCGCCACTAAGGGAGGAACATGAAGCGTCCTTCAAGGTGAACAACGAGCGCAACCTATGGTATGACTATGGCGCAGGCAAGGGCGGCAACATCATCGCACTGGCACAGGAACTTTTCTGTTCTGACCATCTGCCATACCTCTTAAACCGGATAGCAGAACAGGCACCGCATGTCCGTCCGGTCAGTTTTTCTTTTCGGCAGCAAAGGTCGGCACCGACTTTCCAACATTTGGAAGTCCGTGACCTCACCCATCCGGCATTGCTCCGTTACTTGCAGGGGCGTGGCATTGACCTAGCACTGGCAAAAAGAGAATGCAGGGAACTGCGTTTTACCCACGACGGCAAGCCCTACTTTGCCATCGGTTTCTTGAATGTGGCTGGCGGCTACGAGGTGCGCAACTCCTTTTTCAAAGGCTGCATCGCCCCGAAAGACATCACCCATATCCGGCAACAGGGTGAACCGAGGGAGAAGTGCCTGGTGTTCGAGGGCTTCATGGACTATCTTTCATTCCTCACGTTAAGGACAAAGAACTGCCCCACCATGCCCAATCTTGACAGGCAGGATTACGTCATTCTCAACTCCACCGCCAACGTGCAGAAAGCCATTGACGCATTGGGGCAGTATGAACGCATCCACTGCCTGCTCGACAATGACGGGGCAGGCATTCGGGCAACGCAAGCCATCGCAGCGGAATACTCCTACCGGGTGCGTGATTTCTCGCACAATTACCGGGGATATTCCGACCTGAACGATTACCTGTGCGGCAGGAAGCAGGAACAGAAAAACGGACAGAATCCGGTGCTAAGACAGAAGAAAGGCAAGGGTATCTAACCCAGCGTAGATAGACACTGTGACCAACGGGCAGATGCTTCTTAGGGGAAGCAAGGTTATGTTTCGGTAGACCGAAACCACCTTGCTTTGCTATCCGCAAAGGTAACCGCTCCCGTCGGTCGCAATTTTCAAGACAACTTCTAAAAACAAAAATGTATGACAGATATAAGGAACAAATCAGGCGGTCGTCCGGCAAAGAACCGGATAGACAGGCAAAGACGGGTGGTCAGTACGAAACTGACCGAGTTGCAGTATTACGCCATCAAGAAGCGGGCGGGTGAAGCCGGGCTGCGTGTCAGCGAGTATGTACGGCAGGCAGTCGTGTCTGCAGAGATAACGCCCCGGCTGAACAGGCAGGATGCGGACACCCTCCGCAAACTGGCAGGCGAAGCGAACAACATCAACCAGCTGGCGCACCGGGCAAATGCCGGAGGCTTTGCAAAAGTGGCGGTCGAACTGGTGAAACTTAAGAACAGGATTGTGGAAATCATAAGCCATTTGTCGGATGATTGGAAAAATAAGGAAAGGAAGCGGGTTTAAGGGCTGTGTGGACTACGTGCTGGGCAAGCAGCAGGCGGTCTTGCTCCATGCGGACGGAGTACTGGCGGAAAGCAGGCAGGACATTATCCGCAGCTTCTGCGCACAAGCCTCCATGAATCCCCGTTTGGGCAAGCCAGTCGGACATATCGCGCTGAGCTATTCGGTAAACGATGCGCCCAAGCTGACGGACGAGAAGATGATACAACTTGCGCAAGAGTATATGCGTGAGATGAAAATCACCGATACGCAGTACATCATCGTGCGCCACCAAGACAGGGAGCATCCGCATGTACATATCGTGTTCAACCGCGTAGGCAACGACGGCAAAACCATTTCGGACAGAAATGACATGTACCGTAACGAACAGGTGTGCAAGAAGCTGAAAGCCAAACACGGACTATACTTCGCCAAAGGCAAGGAGCAAGTTAAGCGGCACCGCCTGAAAGAGCCTGACAGGTCGAAGTACGAGATTTACACGGCTGTGAGGGATGAAATCGGCAAATCCCGGAACTGGCGGCAGTTGCAAGAGCGGCTGGCAGAAAAGGGCATCGGCATCCGCTTCAAGTATAAAGGGCGTACAGACGAGGTGCAGGGTATCTCCTTCACCAAAGGTGCCTATACGTTCAAAGGTTCGGAGATAGACCGCAGTTTCAGTTTCTCAAAGCTGGATAAGCATTTCGGAAACGCAGAAATGAATGCCGCAGAAAATAGCCGACAGCAGATAGTTCCCGCACCTATTTTGGAGCCTGAGCAAACACCGCAAAGGAACGACAGCCCTTCAATTGGCGGCTTGTTCAGCCTGTTTGATGTTTCGCCGTCTGCTCCATCGGACGAAGAAATTGACTGGAATCTGAGAAAAAAGAAGAAGAAAAAGAAAAGACAACTTAAACTGTAAACGGATATGGAAGATAATTTGATTTTGGAAGGGCTTCTTTCCATGGTCACGGAACTGAAAGAGAAGCAGGAAGCACAGGTAACACCAGCCGGACGCGAGGAAACGCTCGAAAGGCTGGATGTCATCGAACGGACATTGTCGGAGTTACGCAGGAACCCGGCGATTCCCGAAAAAGAGTTACAGGCAGTCCAAAGCCGACTTGACAACATAAGGGACGAGATGCAAGGTCAGCAGAAGCACATTGAGGACACCAAGAGAATAGCGTTGGAAACCTACCGTTGCTTCAATGTAATGGTCAAGACCCTGAACGCTTACAGGACGGAGAGGGAGGAAGCCGCTCCTTTACCGTTTTACCGGCGGATTTACAACAGGGTCGCTTCGTGGGTACGTCCAAGACTGTTCCTCTTTTCGGCAGGTCTGATTGTCTGCGCCGCTTCCCTGTACCTGAATGTCCGTCTGGCAAAACGGATGGGACAGTTGCAGGACAACGACATGAAATACCGCTTTCTGCTAATGCAGGGGCAGGCAGACGGCACCACCCTTGAATGGCTGGAGAAAAAATTCAAGTGGCAGCGGGACGGGCGTTTCATCCGCAGCCTGACGGATTCGGTGTTAAACTTTGAAGAACGTTGCCGCAAGCAGGCGGAAGCCTTGGAACGGGCAAGGTTGCTCAATGAACAGGCAGAGCAATTGAAAAGGGAAGCTGACAAGATTGCTAATCCATAAAAATGGAAAGAGAAAAGTCGGAGTAAGAAAACAAACTACCGTCAAGTTGTACTTTGGGCTTGACGGTAGTGAACTTTTTCCATAAAGGGGTTAAAAACAAAATAAAGAAAACCAACCTCTGTAGGCTATGTTACAGCTTGCTTTCTTTGTCAAACTAAAAGTTTTATCGGATGCATAATTTCGTTTACCGCAAGTTTGTCCATCTGATTTCTGACTGACTTTTGTTTACCGTCTTACAGATAGAAGAAATTATCACGGACAAAGATATCTATTATTTCACTGACGACCGATAATAACAATGTGAGATGAAGCGAAGTTTTGTCATCCTTCTCTCTACTAACGTGCATAGAGCTTATACAACGTAGCCTCCTGCAAGGTCAGGGGCTGGTTGTGGGCGAAGAAGATGATGCCGTCTGCCGGCGCATGAATCTCCGCCAGCACTTCGCCTTCTTCGGGATGAATGATGCATGCCAGCAATTCGCCTGCCCGCACCTCATCGCGTGCTGTCTTCATCCGGTAGAAAATGCCAGATACGGGAGCTTTCACACTGGTCAGGTCCGACTCGTCGATGACCTGCGAATCATAGCCGGGATGAGCGGAGGCAGTATGTACGAGGATGCTCGTCCGTTGCATAAAGCGCAAGAGAGAACCGAGGATATAAGGAGCCATAGGCCCTTCTACCTGCCCGTTTTGCCCTCCATAGACGGAATAAGCCTTCGTGTCCCAAATCTGCCAGTTGTAGTTGAGCAACGTGGTATCGAAAGGTAATGACTTGCGCAGGCAGACATAAGGGAGTCCGAACAAGCTTGCCGTCTGCACATCTTCGTATCCCGTCCGGATGATGCGTATGTGGGGAATGAAGTCACCCGGCACATAGAAACTGGCAAGTTGCACCCCAAAGGTATATCCCTGTATCGCTTCGAACAGGGCGGCGGCTATGCGCTGGGTAGTCTCCCCCTGGTCGTAGCCCGGAAACATCCGGTTGATATCGGTATTATCCATCGCCCAAAAGCGTTTCCCGATATTCATCGAATACGGATTGGCAGAGGGAATAACCAGTATCTCATGACCCGGCACCAGCCTGCCTTCCGCCTCCAGTTGCACCAGTTGTTTCACCAGTTGCGAACAGATATATTGTTGTTGTACCTCGTCGCCACGCATCGCGCCTACAATAGCGAGGCTCTTTGCTCCCGACCCGAAACGGAATCCCTGAATGCGGAACGTATCACGGAAGGGAGACTTCATGCTGAACAGGATTTCTCTTCTCATACTTTCTTTTTCATTTCATCTAAAAAGACACATTAATTCAGCCGGTGGATGCGTGCCAGCAACGAACCTTCGTAGACCACCGGATAGGCACGGAGCGTAAACAGTAGACCATGTACGGGGGCGGACACCTGCTGGAGCACCTCACCAGTAAGCGGGCTCACGACGCTCCCTATCTCCTTTCCTTCGTCCACGATGATGTTGTTCCGTATTTCGGTCAGGAAGATGCCCGAAGCCTCGGCGTTGATGAAGCTCACATTGTCTGCCACCGACACCACCGGACTGGCGATGAGATGCGGCTCGGGCTTCTCGCTCCACATGCCCATCTCATGCATCAGGTTGAGGATGCCCGTCACCAGCCGGTTGCCGTACCCATGGTTGATGCGCATGCCTACGCCCATCTCTACTACCAGCGTAGGCGTATCCGTGCTATTCAAGGAATGTGCCAAGGTAGATTCGAGTACCGTAGCCGCCTCGTGAATCCATATAAAATCAGTATTTAGCAGGCGGGCATAAGGCACCAGTCGTTCCGCCGTATTGATGTTGACCCGTACCTGGGGAATTTCACGCAAGAAGATGTTGCTCGAATGGATGTCTATCACCATGTCGGCTCCCCGCAAGTCGCGAAAGATATCGTATGCCGCCCGTTCAGCCATCGTGCCTTCAGGATTTCCCGGAAAGATACGGTTCATATCCAAATCGAAGCCGGGGATGCCGCGGGTAATGGAATCAATGCCCAGCGGATTCAGCGCCGGATAGATTTCGAGCGTACCGTCCAGCTTGTCGATGTTCTCCTGCACCATTTTGTTCAACCGGAAGCATACATACTGCCCTTCCAGCTCATCGCCGTGCGTACCGGTCACGATGCAGATGCGCTTCGTACCCTTTCCATGGCTGATGACATGTTTACGTATCAATAACCGCTCACCTACGGGGAGAGCGATTGAAACTATGGTCTTTATCATAATGTATCATCCTATTTCTTCCACGATTACACGGATTTCGGTCTGCTGGGCGGCAATGCCTGTAAAGACTCCACGGTTGACGGGACAATCCATCGCGTCACGCCCGTGTGCCACCTTGATATATCCGTACTCAATCAGGCAATTGTGCGTAGGGTCTATTCCCCGCCACTTTCCTCCGTCGAGCACCTCTACCCATGCGTGCGTGGCACCTATGCCGGCGATGAATCCGTTGGCATAACGGGCGGGTATGCCCGAAGCGCGGCACAAGGATATCAGGATGTGCGCATAGTCCTGGCATACCCCTTCCTGCAGGGCGAAAGCATCCGCCGCCGTCGTCTCGGTCCGCGTCTTGCCGGGGACATAGCGCATGTAGGCATGAATCTTTTGCGAAAGACACAAAGCCCGTTGCAGGGCAGTTCCCTCCTCCATGCCGGCAAAGAACGTCCGCATCGTCGCCGACAACACGGTCAGGCGCGACTGAACCCTGAATACGTCCGCCGTAGTGCCTTCGGGAAAACAATACGGCGTAAGGCGTACTTCCCCGCTGCTCACGAACACGAACGAGTCGTGCGGCTCCATCCGACTACCATACTGGACAGGATTCTTCCATGCGTCGGCACCGTAGATGATGCTGCCTGCCGGATGCACGAAAAGCTCCCGCTTGCCGACCTGCTGGCACGCATTGACACACGGCATGCACCGCAAGAGAAAATAGTGCCCGCCCACCGGTTTGCTGAAATGAGTAATCGTCTGGTAATTATAAAAAAATCTCTTCATTTTTCTCTATCGGTTGAAGGAATACGTCAGAGCAAGACAAGGTGGTTGAGGTATTTCAGCACCTTTGTTTTGTATTCCGCATTGTTGACATGATACAAGTTGTACAAGTCCTCGTCCAGCAGTTCGTCGAGATGTTTCTCTATCATCCGGTCGAACAGTTCTTCTTCGCCCTCACCACATTTCTTCAGGCATTCGTATGCCTCCTCAATGCGGAAATACGGATAGTCGAAGCGGACATGCATATCGATGTTTTCTACCAGCTTCCCGATTTTCAGGATGTTGCGCACCCGTTCGTCGAATACCCGTTCGTCCACCGAACCCCAGAACGCCAGCAGATAGTCGGTGATGGGTTGCAGGTCGGTGATGTTGGCGTCTTTCTTCTCCGCCGATTTCCGCAGGTAATTGAGCGAAAGCTCGACATACGAAAGTGTCTCGCTCATTATTTCCTCGCGCAAGACGATGGCATTGTCGTTCGCCGCGGTCAGTCCCGAGATGAGCGAACAAGGATTCTTCTCGTCGTACATGTATCCCAGCCGGAAACTCTCCTTGTCGGGATACGGATTGTTAGCATCCAGCTTCTGGTAATATTCCTCGTATTCCTTCGGTTCGCCGTCTATCATTTTGTCATAATACCGGCGCAACAGATGCAGGCTGATATACACCCGTTCGGTGTACCGTCCCAACCAGTAAAGGCGATTTGCTTTCGAAGCAGATATGGTGTTACACGTTATCATAGGTCAAAATAATTAGTTATGCGATTTAATGTCATTCTTCCATCACCCACGTATCCTTGAATCCTCCTCCTTGCGAAGAATTCACCACGAACGAGTCCGGATTGCGCGAAAAACGGGTCAGCCCGCTCTTCCACACCTTGGTCTGCCTGCCGCTGATGACGAAAGCACGCAGGTCTGCTTTCCGTTCCACCCGTTCGTTGCCTTCCAGTATCTCCAGGTCCTTGAAGTCGATGACCTCCTGGGCTATCCAGCGGCGCGGATCTCCGACAATCAGCCGTTTCAGTTCTTCCAGTTTTTCGGGAGTAAGGTCGCGCCCGAACACCACGCCATAGCCGCCCGCCTCGCTCACGTCCTTGATGACCAGCTTCGGGAGGTTGGCAAGGATATACTCGTAATCTTCCTTGTAATAAGGCAGATAGGTGGGAGCGTTGTGGAGCACAGGCTCCTCGCGCAGGTAATAGTCTATCATCCGGGGTACGAAATAGTAGATGCCCTTGTCGTCCGCCACCCCGTTGCCCAAGGCGTTGACCAGCGCCACATTGCCTTTCCGGTATGCCTGAACCAGATTGGGCACCCCCAACAACGAATCCGGATCGAACACCAGCGGGTCGAGATACTCGTCGCTGATACGCCGGTAGATGCAGCCCACCCGTTGCTTTTCCTTGAACAGCCCGACATAGTAGACACTGTCGTTCTCCACCATCAAGTCGCCCGGAAAAGCAAGCGTCGCCCCGGTTTTCTCCGCCAAATACGAATGTTCGAAGAAAGCGGAATTGTATCGTCCGGGCGTAAGGATGACCGAGATGCCCCGTCCGTCATTCATATAGTCTATCATCTCGCGCAACAAATCGCTGTAGTTGCGGTTGTCCGCCACGGCATTGTCCTGAAAGGTCTGTGGCGACACTTTCCGCGTGATGGTCCGTGCTATCATCGGATACGAAGCTCCCGACGGAATGCGCAGGTTGTCCTCTAGGATGAACCAACGCCCGTCTTTCGCCTGCACCAAATCGATGCCGGCTATGTGGGCGTACACCCCGTGAATGGGAGAAATGCCTTCACACTCGGGCAGATAGCCTTTCGAGGAATAGACAAACTCGGCAGGAATGATGCCGTCCTTGATGATTTTTTTCTCGTGATAGATGTCGTAAAGGAAAAGGTTGAGCGCATTGACCCGCTGGATAAGACCCTTTTCCAATTTGTCCCAGTCTTGCCGGCTGATGACCCGCGGGATGGAATCGAAAGGGAACAACTGTTCCCTGAATACTCCGTTCTTATACACGCCGAAGCGCACGCCGAACCGTTCCATCCACTTGTTCACGTTATCCCTGCTTTCAATCAATGTATCCATAATCTCGTAAATTTGTATTGCCAATTGCAGCTGCAAGCTTTCTTTTGTCTTCTGAATCCGCTACAAAGAAAAACAAAAAAACGGCACGGAGGGACGTTTTAGCGGCGTTTTGTTTATCAAATCATATATTTACTTACATTTTATCAAATTAATCCATGTATTTATTACAACATGAAATCAAATTTAGATAAAAATAATACATATTGTCAGTGAACACTTAAGCATTCTAAAAAACTAAAGAAAGGGTCGTATCATTACTCAATATAGAGCTTGATGCGACCCCTTTAAGTGTTATAGTTATAATCTGCAACTTTGGAGAGTGGTCATTTTAGTGTCAATGCACCCTCATTAAGTTCATTCTCATTTTCAGGACTTTCACCCGAAACCGTTTTGTCTGCTTCCTTCATCACTTTTTCCAACGCATCCGACACGATACTCTTATTTTCAAAACGCTTGGTATAATTGGTGTAGTCCGGGTGAATCCGTTCATAAGAGGCATCAGTAAAGAGCGGACTGGTAATGATATGGTCAGCCGTAGAGCGGTTACAGCAAAATACGATGTTTTCCACTCCTGCAAGTCGGGTCAATGCCTTCACATCCGTATCATGAGGTTGGAGGGTCATCGGGTCTGTAAAGAAAAACAGATAGTCAATCTCACCTTCCACTATACGCGACCCTATCTGCTGATCTCCTCCCAACGGACCTGACTTCAGGATGGTAATATCCCATTTGATATCAGGATGTTTTTCTTCCAAAGCCCTTTTTATCAAGGTTCCGGTAGTACCCGTGCAATAGAATTTGTGCCCTATCAGACGCTCTGAGTTCCAAAGCACCCATTCAATCATGTCCTTCTTCATGGCATCATGTGCCACAAGTCCGATTTTGCGAATAACCTTTTCCATATCTTCTGAACGTTTGTTTATTTATTGTTATCCTACTATTTTAGTTATCTGGTTAATGCAGGGGGTCTTTTGACAAAACATTCCCCTTGTCACAACGCCAACTAACCTTTATATATCAAGGACAAATATAATGGAAACAAATGACATCTCCTTTATATTAGTGATAAAAAGTATGAACCAATCGTATTTTATTGACAAAAATCATAATATTACTTCAAATAACACGCCAAAATGTTTTGATTTACTTGGATGAAAATACCATATTGTACTATCTCTACAGTGGATTTTAGGTTAGGAATACAGGTTTCTTTCATTTACCCTTATTACAACTTGTCGAGTTTAGTTTGTTCCTTTGTCTATATACCCAAACCAACCTAAACCTGTTTTTTGTTGACAGTAATAAACGTGCTGGTGAAAAGAGAAGAAATATCCCCTTTTCTCTTTTCGCCAGTAGTGCTTTTATTGCTAATAGTTTGCAGCCGAGATAAATTTTTTGATTTCTTCTTCGGAGGGGAGTTCTATCATGTACTTCTGTACGAAGATGTTCGGGTCTAATCCGGCGGTGGCGTACTTTACTAATGTGTCGCCCTTATCGGTACAGAGCAGGATGCCGACAGGCGGATTGTCATCGGGCTGCATCACTTCCGCCTTGAAGTAGTTAAGGTATAGGTTCAGTTGCGAAGCGTACTCGTGGCGGAACTTGTCTATCTTCAATTCTACGATGACGTGGCATTTCAAAATGCGGTGGTAAAACACGAGGTCGGCAAAGAAATAATTCCCGTCTATCAGGATTCTCTTTTGGCGGGTTTCGAAGCAGAAGCCATGCCCCATTTCCAAGAGGAAGCGTTGCAGGTTGTCAAGAATGGATTGTTCCAAGTCGCTTTCCGTGACCAAGGTACGGTCGTTCAGTCCGAGAAATTCCAACGTAACAGGCGTGTTAATAATGTCTTTGGGCTGTAAATGCGTGGCTTGCTGCTGCACCAAGGCAGACAAGGCTTCTTTGTTTTTCGACAATCCACTACGCTCGTAATAGAGAGAATTGATTTGCCGCTCCAATTCCTTATATGACCAGCATCCACGAATTGTTTCCATTTCATAGAATGCTCTTTTTACGGGATTGTCAATAGTGGATATAAGCATCAAATTAGAGTATGTGAGCTTATTAAAGAGTCTGTCTGCCGGAATCATCCATTCTTTTGCCTGCTTTAATTCGGCGGATGGCATCCGCCGAATGTTTGTTGTAGATTCGGCGGACGGCATCCGCCAAATTGGTTCAATGAATTCGGCGGTCAGCGAGCGCCGAATTTGCAATGTCAGATACAATGCGATAGGCTCTTTCAGTTGCGGATAAACAAGGTATAATCGCCGGAACTCACGAAACCTGCGCTCATTCAGCCCTTTGACGTTCAACCGCTGTTCCAGTTTCTTCAACAGTTGTTCGCCGTATGCGGCACGGTCTTCACCATTCTGCTCAAACTCCACGATATAGCAACCCATGAGCCAGTTGCGGGCAGTCAGGGCAAGATTTACAGCGTGTGCGGCTTGCGCCTGCAACGTGCTCTGTATCGTGCTGATATGTTTTATTAATGCTTCAAAGTCCATAGTTGCAAAGGTAAGTCTTTTATGGTTAAAACTTTAATTCCGGCAGGCTGTTTATCGCTTCCTCTTTCAATTTATCCACCGCACGGGTGTATTTCTCCGTATGTTTCAGTCCGCTATGCCCTAAAAGGCTGGCAACCGTCTTGATATTTGCCCCGTTATTAAGGATATTTACAGCGAACGAGTGACGGGCGCAATGCCAGCTTATGTGTTTGTCTATACCTGCTCTTTTCACCCAACGCTTGACGGATTTGCAGCAACTCTCATACGAAGGCAGGTTGAAGATAAGAGCGTCTTTGTTTCCGTCTGTCGGCGGTTCTCCCACAAGCGAAAGAAGCCCGTCATTGAGCGGAATGACCACACCGCTACTGGCGGAATGACCTTTGGTCTTGTTCTGCTCAAATTTTAGCAGCTTGTTAGCGTAGTCGATATTCTTATAGGTAAGGTCTTTCACGTCACAGAAGCGCAAACCACAATACAGACAAAAGATAAACGCACGCCTTACGTTGGGGTTCTCGTTGTCATAATGGCACGCAATCAACCGCTGGATTTCTTCCGGCGAAAGCACGTCCTTGCGCAATATTTGGCTATCCGCCTTGCAGGTAACGCCTTTGCACGGGTCTTTCAGCATCACATCGTGGTCAATCGCATAGTGGATAACCTTCTTGAAACGCTGGAAGATGCTTTTAGCCCCTTCGCCCACGCTCCGGGATTGCAGATAAGCTACGAACTGTTCCATCATGTCCTTCGTGATAAGTTCAGGCTTGATGCCGAGCTCGTGCATCGGGTAATGTTCCTTCAGAAAGTCCTTGAAACGGCTTAGGGCGATTTGCACCATCCGAATGTCTTTCTTGGTGTATTCATTGATATAGGCTTGAAAATAATCCAAGAAATTCACGTTCCGGTCTTTTTTCAAGCGATAGCCCAACATACTTTCCTTGAACTCCTGTTCACGCTCGGCACGTATTTTTACAGCAAGCTCCAATGTTTCCTTGTTCTGCTGGCGTTCCGCAGGGGTACGTGGCTTTTCTATCAGATACAGGCTGAGGTTCTCTTTTCGCCTGTGATGCTTGACGGCGAACTTCGGCTTTCCCTGCATCTTGCCGCTTTCATAATACACCTGATTACCGTTTTCGTCCAATACGGGCTTTTCCTCTCTACCCAAATAATACTCCAGATACAGGCTGATTCTGCCGTCTGACAGCTTATTTTGCTCCAATTTAGGGTTTTCTTTCGTTTTATTTTCTAACTTTGCCATTGCTTAGAGGTTTTATCCCGATTTAGGTACCGTAACCGGGTGATTACACTAAATGATTGATTTTCTTTTGTTTTCCGATGTTGCAAAGGTACAAAAGAAAATGGAATTTCAAAGTGTACTAAAAGTGTACTGAATAACAGAAAATAGGCAAAATATAGCAAAAATGGAGAAAACAGGAAATGCGCAAATGATTGATAATAAGGAAGATAAATTCTTTTGTTTTCCTATGATTTCTATGTCTTGTACCGGGTCTGGGTACATAAAAAGGCTGATAATCGACTGATTATCGGCCTTTGTTATTTTCCGTTTTTTTAGAGGAACAAAACTTCACTATCTCACGAAAAATGCGTATCTTTGACCGTTTTAAAAAGTAGACTGAAAAGATATGAGCGAAGAACTGACCCTAAACAGCGGAAATACGTATTCGGCAAGCAGCATTCAAGTATTGGAAGGACTGGAAGCCGTACGCAAACGCCCCGCTATGTATATTGGCGATATCAGCGAAAAAGGATTACACCATCTGGTGTACGAAGTAGTAGATAACTCCATTGATGAAGCACTCGCCGGTTATTGCACCCACATAGAAGTAACTATCAACGAAGACAATTCAATCACCGTGCAAGACAACGGGCGAGGCATCCCGGTAGATTTTCACCAAAAGGAAAAAAAGTCGGCACTGGAAGTTGTGATGACCGTCCTCCATGCCGGAGGTAAATTCGACAAAGGCTCATACAAAGTATCTGGAGGACTGCACGGTGTCGGTGTATCGTGTGTGAATGCATTGTCTACCCACATGGTGACCAATGTGTTTAGAAACGGAAAAATCTACCAACAAGAATATGCATGTGGAAAGCCA
Source organism: Bacteroides sp. An51A (assembly GCF_002161565.1). Lineage (NCBI taxonomy): Bacteria > Pseudomonadati > Bacteroidota > Bacteroidia > Bacteroidales > Bacteroidaceae > Bacteroides > Bacteroides sp. An51A. Next base: position 263,606 of record NZ_NFIC01000001.1, on the reverse strand, counting down.
CTTTATCCTGTAAAGGAAGTAGGAACGACCGATATTACTGGAACCCGTCAGACTTTCTGGCCTGATGCATCGATTTTTACCACTACCGAATACAAGTATAACATTCTCCAGGCACGTATGCGCGAGCTTGCCTACCTGAATAAAGGTATTACTATTACCTTGACCGACAAGCGCGAAAAAGAAGAGGATGGTTCGTACAAACAAGAGGTCTTTCATTCGGAAGAGGGCGTAAAAGAGTTTGTACGCTTCCTTAATTCAAGCAATACACCACTCATCGATGATGTCATCTATCTGAATACTGAAAAACAGGGTATTCCTATCGAGTGTGCCATCATGTACAACACAGGCTTCCGCGAAAACCTCCATTCATATGTAAACAACATCAACACCATCGAGGGAGGTACGCACGAAGCAGGATTCCGCACGGCATTGACTCGTGTGCTGAAGAAATATGCCGAAGACAGCAAGGCATTGGAAAAAGCCAAGGTAGAAATTTCGGGCGAGGACTTCCGTGAAGGGCTGATAGCAGTCATTTCGGTAAAAGTAGCAGAGCCACAGTTTGAAGGACAGACTAAAACCAAATTGGGCAACAACGAAGTGAGCGGTGCTGTCAACCAAGCCGTGGGTGAAGCTTTAACTTATTATTTGGAAGAACATCCGAAAGAAGCCAAACTTATCGTAGACAAGGTAGTATTGGCAGCTACGGCACGCATTGCAGCCCGTAAGGCACGTGAATCTGTACAACGTAAAAGCCCGATGGGTGGAGGAGGGCTTCCGGGCAAGCTTGCCGACTGCTCCAGCCGCACACCCGAAGAATGCGAACTGTTCCTTGTCGAAGGTGATTCGGCAGGTGGCTCTGCCAAGCAGGGCAGAAGCCGCCAGTTTCAAGCCATCTTGCCGTTAAGAGGTAAAATCTTAAACGTAGAGAAAGCCATGTGGCACAAAGCGTTCGAAAGTGACGAAGTAAACAACATCATACAGGCACTGGGGGTACGCTTCGGTGTAGATGATTCGGAAGACAGCAAGAAGGCAAACATTGAGAAGCTGCGCTACAACAAAGTCATAATCATGACGGATGCTGATGTTGACGGCTCGCACATTGATACCCTGATTATGACTTTATTCTATCGCTACATGCCTGAAGTAATCCAGGGCGGACACCTTTACATCGCCAATCCTCCTCTCTACAAATGCACCAAAGGCAAAATCAGCGAATATTGCTATACCGATGAAGAACGTCAGGCATTTATGCAGAAATACGGTGACGGTACCGAAACAGGTATCCACACTCAGCGTTACAAAGGTTTGGGTGAAATGAATCCGGAACAGTTGTGGGAAACGACCATGAATCCGGAAACCCGCATTCTGAAGCAAGTCAGCATCGAAAACGCAGCAGACGCCGACTACATTTTCTCCATGCTGATGGGGGATGATGTAGCTCCACGACGTGAATTCATAGAAAGACACGCCACATATGCGAATATCGACGCATAAGGCGTTTTTATTAACTTCATATTCATTCACAATTAAAAATCCAGCCCCGCATCTTACACTAGGGGAAGCTCCAGCAATGCATTTTGTTGCTGGAGTTTTTTTTATTCCCACATTGACACATTCCCACATTTGCATATTATCATATAATTCCTTATATTTGACACATAAACTAACCAACAGAATCAGATGAAACTCACATTCCGTATCCAATACCATACTGTTTGGGGAGAAGACCTCCGTGTCATCTTCGATGAAGGTGACCCTCTCTTTCTCCAGCTTTCCACCCGCGACGGAAGCGAATGGAAAGGAAGTTGCGATTATTCGCCTGCCGAGTCCGGACGTCCTATCACCTATCGTTACGGGGTGTTCCGCGACGATATGTGCATCCGCAAGGAACTGGGAGCTATTGCACACACCGTGTATTCGGGCAATGTCCAGCAACATCAATACCTCATAGAAGATTGCTGGCGCGATCTTCCTACCGAAAATTACCGTTATAGTTCCGCCTTTAATGATGTCCATCCACTGACATCGCCCAATCGATTGAGCAACAATGTGGGAAGCTGCATCACTTTCCGTGCCCTTTGTCCGGGATTGCATGTACAAGGACAGGAACTGGGGATTATCGGGAGCTGTAGTGCACTGGGTAATTGGGAGTATTGCCGTCCTATCCGGATGCACGAGGTTGCTTCGGGCGTGTGGCAGCTCACATTGGATGCATCGGCACTAAAATCACCATTCGAGTATAAGTTTGTCGCCATCAACGAGAAGACGGGAGCTGTAGAAGAATGGGAAACGCGTCCTAACCGCCTTTTTCAGATACGTCCGCTTCAACGCGGAGAAACTTATCTGCCTGCCGAAGCAGAAGTATTCTTCAACCGTCCTGCCTGCCGTATTGCGGGAACAGCCATTCCTGTGTTTTCGCTCCGCTCGGAAGGAAGTTGCGGTGTAGGTGACTTCGGCGACCTGAAACGGTTCATCACGTGGGCCATCGAGACCGGACAACGTGCCGTACAGATACTCCCTATCAATGACACTACAATGACTGGTACGTGGATAGACTCATATCCCTATAACAGTATCTCCATTTATGCTTTTCACCCGATGTATATTGACCTGCGCCAGTTGCCTGCATTGAACGATGAAGAAGCAATGAAGGCTTTCGAGCGACGCCGTATTACCCTGAACGGCTTGTCGCAGGTTGACTATGAAAAAGTAAACTGCCTGAAACGGGAATACCTGCATACCTTATTCCACCAAGAGCAAGAACAATTTCTGGAAATGCCGGAATTCAAAGCTTTCGTGCAAAAGAACGAAGAATGGCTACAGCCTTACGCTGCATTCAGCGTGTTGCGCGACCGGAATGGCACTGCCGATTTTCGCCGATGGGGAGTGGACAGCGTATACCAAGCAGACCGGGTGCAGCAAATGTGCATCCCCGGAAGTACGTACTACGAAGACATCTGTTTCTACTATTTTTTGCAATACTACTTGCACGTACAACTGCTTGATGCCTGCACCTACGGACGCAGCCAGGGAGTCATCGTGAAAGGTGATATCCCTATAGGTATCAGCCGCAACAGCGTGGAGGCATGGGTAGAGCCTTATTATTTCAATATGAACGGGCAAGCAGGAGCTCCTCCCGATGCTTTTTCCACCAACGGACAAAATTGGGGAATGCCCACCTACAACTGGCAAGTGATGGAGAAAGACCAGTACCATTGGTGGCAACGACGTTTCCGCAAGATGGCAGAATACTTCACGGCCTACCGCATCGACCATATCCTTGGTTTCTTCCGTATCTGGGAGATTCCTTATCATTCTGTCCACGGATTATTGGGGCAATTCGTCCCTTCGCTTCCAATGAGCAAAGAAGAAATACAAAGCTTCGGACTCGATTTCGACAAGGAACGTATGACACGTCCGTACATTGATGACCAGTTGATAGATAAACTTTTCGGTGACAAGGCACACGAGGTGCGCCACACTTTTTTGAAACATCTTCCCAGCAAACTGTATGCCTTGCGACCCGAATACAACACTCAACGTAAGGTCGAGACATACTTTGACGGAAAGGATGACCCCGCCAGTACGGATATGCGCGAAAAACTCTATTCACTCATCAGCGATGTGCTCTTCATCGCTGACCGCGATGACCCTAATAAATTCCATCCACGCATCGCCGTACAGAACGAACCGGTATTCTGCCACCTTTCTGCTAAAGAACAGCAAGCATTCAACCGCCTTTATGATCATTACTACTACCAGCGTCATAATGAATTCTGGTACCACGAAGCGATGAAAAAACTACCTATACTGCTTCAAGCAACCCCGATGCTGGTATGCGGAGAAGACTTGGGTATGGTACCGGGCTGCGTACCTTGGGTAATGAACCAGTTACAAATACTTTCACTCGAAATCCAGCGGATGCCCAAACAAACCGGTATAGAGTTTGGCAGACCCGAGAACTATCCTTACCTCTCGGTATGTACCATCGGCACCCACGATATGACTACCCTGCGCGGTTGGTGGAAAGAAGACTCCACCGTTACCGACCGCTTCTATCATAACGAACTGCACTACTGGGGCACAACACCCGAAGAAGCTCCTGGCTGGTTATGCGAGGAAATCGTCCGCCGTCACCTGCAGTGTCCTTCGATGCTTTGTATCCTGACGTGGCAAGACTGGACCGCAATGGACGAAGCCATCCGTAATGCAGACATTGATGCCGAACGCATCAATATCCCGGCCAATCCACATAATTACTGGCGCTGGCGGATGCATATCACCCTCGAAAAGCTGATGAGTCTTACCGACTTCAATCAACATATTCGCCAGATGATTGCTGAAAGCGGAAGAGCAGACGGATAAAGCTTTTTCTTTAAAACACAGTTTTTCGTTGACTAGTTCTATAGATTGAAAATTCAAAACAGCTAATCTGCGAAAAACTGTGTTTGCTTGCTTAGTTCCTATGTTTGTAATGTGCTAGCAAAATAGCATAAAGCCAAGAGAATTATTAAATTTGTAAATGAAAGAAATAACTTAATAAAACCTATGACTTTATGCGTAAACAAAGTAACACATTAAATTTTGAAGGACAAAATATTTATGTAGGAATTGATGTGCATCTGAAGAGTTGGACAGTAAGTATTCTGAGCGATCATCTCCACCACAAGACATTCGTTCAGCCCCCGAGTCCGGAAGCCCTGTTCTCTTATCTTCACGCGCATTTTCCCAACGGGAATTATCTGTCAGCCTATGAAGCCGGTTTCAGTGGCTTTTGGGCGCATTATAAATTGGTTGAAATGGGAATACAGAATATAGTAGTTAATCCGGCGGATGTCTCCACCAGCCAGAAGGAACGTCTTCAGAAGACGGATGCAGTGGACAGCAGGAAAATAGCCAGGTCTCTGCGTAACAATGAACTGACAGCCATCCATGTCCCTTGCAGGGAGACATTGGAGGTCCGTACCCTTTTGCGCAGCCGTGACGCCCTTGTCCGTGACCTGGCAAGAATGAAACAGCGCGTCAAGGCATTCCTGTATTATTATGGGATTGACTATCCTAAAGAATTCCAGCACAGCGGCACCCACTGGTCACGCGCTTTCATGAACTGGCTGCGTAACGGTATCCGCATGGATACGGAGGAAGGGGGTGCCGGTCTTTCCCTTTTGCTGGATTCCGTAGAGTCACAGCGCAGGCTTCTTCTGGAAGCGACACGGAAGCTGAGGGCGCTTTCCCGTTCAGACGGATATGCCACCGACTACGAACTGCTACGTTCCGTCCCGGGCATAGGCATGATAACGGCTTTGTCTTTACTCGCCGAACTGGAAGATATACGGCGTTTCGCCAATTCGGACAGGCTTGCGGGGTATATCGGCCTTGTCCCCACTTCCCACTCCACGGGTGAGAAAGACAATAAGGGGGAGATGACCTTCCGGGGGCAAATGCAGTTAAGAAGCAAACTGATAGAATGCGCATGGTTCGCAGCCCGGATTGACCCGGCCTTGAACATGGCTTTTTCAAAGCTGACACGGCGGATGGAGCCTAACAAGGCCATTGTGCGGATAGCCCGAAAACTGTTGAACCGGATCTTTTATGTCTTGAAATATAAAAGGAGATATAAGAATGAGACAGTTGAATGACACGATGGACAACAACTATATGAATGACCGCTGACAGTTTCTTGCAGCCATCAGGTCTGCTTTCTTTAGAATGCGGCATTTTACTTTAATAGGACTGAAAAGGAACATGTGACCGGGAACTTCCCGGTTCACTGATAGAAGGTTGTCCATATAATAAGTTCCGGCAAGGAAAACGGCAGGTTTTCTTAGCCATGTAGCGATATCCGTAACACAAAGGGACAGGACCGATGTCCCATCCCTCAACAATGTTACGGCGTAACGCAGGGAGTCTATTGCTGGCAAGTTGCTCCTCAGCAGAGCTTGCGTCCTCTTCAACTCCTTGATTACAAAGCTAATGAAAACCTTTAATAAAATAAAAAAATTCTCTGGATATTTGGATTACAACATAGAAGAAACTGTTTTGAATTTCTCCAAAAAGTTATTCTCGTCTTGATGTATTCGTTTTCGTATGTACTTTGGGCAATTTTTTGTTCCTTTCCGTTTCTGTTCTTCGTCAGCTAGCCCACTATCTTCCTCATCACACAAGCGGGAATGCCTCAAAAACGCATTACGGTAAATTCAAAACAATTTCTTAATTTTTAATCCGAATCAGCAGATTCGCCAATATTGCCGTAAGTCCTCCGGTAGTGATGCCTGATGAAAAAATAGTGCGTAGGGTTTCGGGAAGCTGGCAGAGAATGTCAGGTACCAGTTCTACGCTTAAGCCAAAGGAAAAACTTAGGGCAACAACCAATGTTGCCTTGCGGTCAATGTCTTGTGAAGCAATGATACGTATACCTGCTGCTGCCACCGTGCCGAACATCAGCAACGTGGCACCGCCCAGTACCGGTTCAGGCATCAGCGAAAAGACCAATCCCACTGCAGGAAACAATCCCAATATAATCAGCATCGCGGCAATGTAGTAACCCACATAACGGCTTGCTACACCCGTCAATTGTATCATTCCATTGTTTTGGGCAGAAATGGAATTGGGAAACGAATTAAGGCAAGCAGCTATCATCGAATTAAAGCCATCAGCAAAGATGCCTCCTGAAGCACGGCGGACAAACTTCTCTCCCTCTACAGGCTCGCCCGAAATTAGTGAGTTTGCCGTAATGTCACCATATGCCTCAATGGCGGTAATAAGATAAATCAATGCCAAGGCTATGACAGAAGATATATCAAAAGAAAGTCCATAACGGAAAGGCATGGGAACATTCAGTCCGCCATAATCCGGGATAGAAGCGAAATCTACCATCCCCAGACACCATGCCACTATATAACCGATAGCGAGTCCAATGACAATGGAACTCATACGCAGGTAACGGTTTGAACTACGGTTAAAAAAGATAATCAAAACCAACACCAGTCCGGCGAGTCCCACATGACGCAGGCTGCCGAAAGTTCCGTCGGCTTGTGCTGCAGCTCCGCCTCCGCAAGCCGTGATGCCCACCCGTATCAGACTCATGCCAATAAGAGTTACCACAATACCCGACACCAACGGGGTGATAATCCGACGGGTATATTTCAATAAACGACTGATAAACATCTCGACCGATGCAGCAGCCATACAGGCACCAAAGATAGCTGAAAGCCCTCCGGTCAGTCCTGCTGCAATAATAGGACCGATAAACGAAAAGCTGGTACCTTGTATGCACAGTAAACCACATCCGATAAAACCTATGCGGCGACATTGGATGAAAGTGGAAATGCCCGAAGCAAATAATGCCATTGATACCAGATAACCAGTTGTTTCCAAATTCAATTTTAGAGCACCGGCAATAATGAGCGGCGGGGTGATAATTGCCACAAAAATGGCCAGAAGATGCTGCAATGCGGCAAAAAGAGTCTCACGCAAGGGCGGACGGTCATCCAGCCCATAGATTAACCCGGAAGATACTACAGGTCCTTGATGTTCTTCCATTATTCGCGGATTTTGATTTCACAATTCTCCAAACTCTCAATGATAGCAAGCGACTCGACGTGTATCCCCTGCTGACGCAAGTAGTCACCTCCGTGCTGAAACGCTTTTTCTATTAAGAATCCCATCCCCACCAATTCAGCTCCTGCCTGCTGTACCAGATCAATGACACCTTTGGCTGCATTACCGTTCGCCAGAAAATCATCAATAAACAACACCCTGTCGCCCGGACACAGGTAATCACGGCTGACACAGACTTCATACGAACGGTCTTTGGTGAACGAATAAACCATTGTGGTCAGCATATTCTCCATGGTACTGGGACGTTTTTTCTTAGCGAACACTACCGGCAATTCGAGAAGATAGCCTACCATAATGGCTGGAGCAATGCCACTCGCCTCGATGGTCATCACCTTATTTATATCTGTACTTGCAAACCGGCGGACAAACTCTACCGCCATCGATTTCATCAAAACCGGATCCATCTGGTGATTGATGAAATTGTCTACTTTCAAGATTCCTCCTTCAAAACATTTTCCGTCCCGCAAAATACGCTCTTTCAGTGCTTTCATATTGTGTAAATTTTGTCTTTCGCGCCACAGATTACATAGATTTGAGAACAATGCTTACATCCGTATTACTATGTTCTTCAGTCTATGTAATCTGTAATGAGTTAATTTTGTGCAAAGGTACGGCTTTTTATCCTATTTCCGGCAATACATGGAGCAGAGATATTATCTGGAAAGCGAAAAAAATCAAACATTCTCCGGTTCTCCATCTACCACCAAGTTTCCTCCACCTGTTACTTCACCGGTAGCCCATTCGGTCACATCGGAATCGCCAATAATCAGTTGTCCGTCATTGATACGGATGGTATACTGGTAGCAATAACCGGCGGCAAATGCGTGACTGATATTTTGCGTGCTTGCCGTGAACGATACGCCGTCGCGTGTATAGCCAATAGAGAATGTCAGCGTCACTTGGCTTTCCGACGGATTGAGCAACAAGGCTATCTGTGTATCGGTAACATCATCAATGGTTGTGCCTCCTGCAGACATCGTCCACTTGTTCTTCGCTTCGGCTCCCGATATTTCAGTCATTAATTCGCTGGTGAAATTGTATGTATGCTCCGTAAAACAACCTTCACCTTCAATGCTGACTTCATTTAACAAAGTTTCCATATTGCCCTCATCAACCAAAGTTATCAACAACAGACTGTATGTGTGTTTGAACGCATTGGCACCGGTAAAATTAACCGTACCATTATTGTCGCCGAAGTTACATTCTTTTGTCGCTACCAAAAAGTCGTATGTCCCCAGTTCGGCAAGTTTGCCTGACTGAAGACTGAGGTCGGGCATTGGCACTTGGCTGCGCGTAGCTCCCGCTTGGTAAGGATAAAATGCGCAGAAAGCAAAATCACTGGTCAGGTCGGGCCAAGACAGTCTGGCGGCAGCTTCCCAAGTGCCTGCTTTGTTGGTAAACAATGTCGGGCTATCTTCCTCGGGCATAAAGAAACCAATTTCATCCCCCGGATTGAATGACACATTGCCACCCTCATCTGTCGTTGTACGGCTTTCCACACTGCCCGAGACTTCAGCACGCAGGCGGATATCGGTATTTTCTTTTGCCGTTCCCGCTTCGGGAACGTTCTCTTGCTGGCAGGCAAACATTGTCAATGACAAAGCTATGCCCAATAATACTTTTGTTTTCATCTGAATATAATTTAATATACTAATCATTTATAACTAACGCAACATTTGTCGGTTGTATCTGTTTGGCACCAGTTTTTTTTCAAGATTATTTCTGCATTCCTTTATTTTCCTTACCTTTGCCCTTAGAAGCTGTTTTGAATTTATCGCACGAAAACGGATACATTAAGCCGAGAAAAACTTTTTGGAGAAATTCAAAACAGCTTCTTGGATAGTAACCAAATTTAAAAACAGCGATATGAAAAAAATTTCATTCTTCCTTCTTTGTTCCCTGATTTCCGTATGGACATATGCACAAGAAGCCAAATACGTGTTTTTCTTCATCGGCGACGGAATGGGAGTCAACCAAGTACAGGGTACCGAACTTTATTTGGGCGAACTGGATGGTAAAATCGGACTTACCCCGCTCGACTTTACCGAATTCCCCTATGCCACTACCAGTTCCACCTATTCAGCAACCAATGGCGTAACCGATTCAGCAGCCGGAGGCACTGCACTTGCCACTGGCACAAAGACTAAAAACGGTACCATCGGCATGGAGCAGGACCAGCAGACCCCCATCGCCAGTATCGCCATGCGGGCAAAAGAGAAAGGATGTCGTGTGGGTATCGCTACCAGCGTAAGTATAGACCATGCCACACCTGCTGCTTTTTATGCTCACAACCCGAACCGGAAAAACTATTACCAGATAGGGAAAGACTTGTTTACTGCCGGTTTCGACTTTTACGCCGGTTCTGATTTTCTCGACCCCGATAACCACGGGCAAGGCGAAAGTCTCTATACGCTTGCCTCACAGTATGGATATACCTTGGCAAGAGGATACGAAGACTTCATGGCAAAAAATGAACAGGCCGACAAACTTATCCTGCTGCAGACCGAAAAAGCTTCGGCAACCTACCGCGATGCTATTCCCTATGCTATCGACCGTCGCGAAGGTGATCTTTGCCTGAGCGACATCACAAGTGCTGCTATCCGTTTCCTTTCGAAAGACCTAAGCAAAGGTTTCTTCTTGATGGTAGAAGGTGGAAAAATTGACTGGGCATGTCATAGTAACGATGCTGCTACAGCATTCCGGGAAGTGGTTGATCTGAACGAATCCATCCGCCAGGCACTTCAGTTTTACGAAAATCATCCCGATGAAACTCTCATTGTCATCAGTGCTGACCATGAGACAGGTGGTTTGGTGCTGGGTACAGGTGCATATGCCCTCAACCTGCAAGCTCTGCAATACCAGCGCGTAAGCGAAACTGCCTTTACCTCCATACTGAACAGTCTACGTCGCCAGACGGGCAACCGCGTGACGTGGGAGCAGGCACGTCAGGCACTTGCCGACAACTTCGGGTTCTGGAATGAACTGAAACTGACCGAACAACAAGCAAAACGCCTTGAGGAAGTATATTGCCGCACTTTTACTGGCTCCGATGTAGAAATGGAAAAAAGTGAATATGCACAAGACGAACCACTGGCAGCCGAAGCCGTACGCATTATCAATGAAATAGCCATGGTAGGTTGGGTCAGTGGCGGCCACTCGGCTGGCTACGTACCCGTATTTGCCATTGGAGCCGGAGCTGACTATTTCCAGGGACGAATGGACAATGTCGAGATTCCGGCACGCATTGCCGAAATTGCACACTACCAGTAAAAACCTGTTTATATTTTACCTAGGTTTGTTTTGAGAATTGTTTTCGAAGGTGTTTTTCTGATTTTATAAGGAGGACAAGTAAGCTATCTGACGAAAAACAGAAGCGGAAAGGATCCAAAATCCGTCAAAATAGTTAAAGTTATTGATTAGGTTGTATTATCAATCCAAAGGGTATCTTTTTATAGTTTCCATCTCAAAACCGTACGTTCTTGATATGGAAACCGTATGTTTTCGATATGGAAACCGTACGGTTTCCATATGGAGAACGTAAAAAGAAGACAGTTTGAAACAGATACTGAACCTTTCAATCATACATTGATTTGTATCTGTCCAACAAACTTATCGGAGAAATTAAGAAGCTGTTTTGAATTTCTCCAAAAAGTTTTTCTTGGCTTGATGTATCCGTTTCCGTGTGTGCTTTGGGCGATTTTTTGGTCCTTTTCGCTCCTGTTCTTCGTCAGATAGCCCGCTATCTTCCTCATTACAGAAGCGAAAATGCCTCAAAAACTCATCCCAAATCATCGCACGATAAATTCAAAACAGCTTCTGAAAAAGGAAGAAAAAAATTCGATTATCGAGATTTGCCCAGTCCGTAATGTAATAGCACGTTTCGGTAACAAGTGGGCGTTGCTGGTCGTACTGGTAATCAGCGAGCACGAATGTGTCCGTTTCAATGAGTTATGCCGCCTGATTCCGGATGTTTCTTCACGGGTGTTATCGGGTACGTTCAAGACACTGGAAGCCGATGCCCTTGTTGCCAGAAAAGTGTATCCTACCGTGCCGCCAAAGGTAGAATACCGTCTGACGGATATAGGCCGCTCGCTCGTGCCGCTCATCGCTCAACTGACCGAATGGCGCAGACAAACATGAAGACCATCGTCAAGCACCGTAAGGCGTTCGATACAAAGGCTGCGAAAGCAAATTAACAGGTTGTTTTCCTGTATATATAACACTTTCTCCTTTTTGTTTAACATCCAAAAGTTTGTCCATGCATATTTTTGCAGTCGTAAAAATATATCTTGTAAAAGCGGTGTGAATATCTATTGTGGCAAAATAAAGAAATGATGAAAATACAGAAAGGGAAAATTATTGAAATCAATACAGTGGAGGAATACGTCGCCCTGTTTGGCTGTCCGCCGATATGCCATCCGCTGTTAAGCGTCTGCCGCCTGTCTGATGTAAAAGACTACAGTCCTATCGGTAAACCGGTGCGGTTGAACCTCTATACCATCACGATAAAGGACAAGACCACCTGTAATGCAAGCTACGGGTGGCGCAGCTATGACTTTACACGCGGCTGCATGAATTTCTTTGCACCGGGGCAAGTGCACAGTTGGGAAGAGAAAACTGTAAACGCCGGCAGATGGGGATGGATGCTGGCTTTCCATCCCGACTTCATACGCAAATATCCGTTAGGCGCAAAAATCGGCAGACTGAAATTCTTTTCCTACGACGTGAGGGAAGCCCTGCACATATCCGACATGGAGCGGAACGTAGTGGAGAATATCCTGGAAAACATCGAGAACGAGTACAGGCAAAACATCGATGCACATACGCAGGACATTATCGTCTCACAACTTGATGTCCTGCTGAATTATTCGGAACGCTTCTATACGAGGCAATTCCAGACACGCAGCAGTGTGGAGCCCGACATCGTGACACGGGTACATCTCCTGCTTCAAAAGCATATAGACGAGTGCCGTAAAGAGTTTATTTCCGTCAATGCCTTAGCCAGTGAATTGAACATGTCTCCGCACTACCTCAGCGACCTTTTGCGCAGCCAGACCGGAATGAACACGCAACAGCACATCCACGCTTTCCTGATAGAGCAGGCAAAATCCTTGCTGGCGACTACACAATTGTCGGTAAGCGAGATTGCATACCGGTTGGGATTTGAATATCCCCAACACTTCAACCGTCTGTTCAAGAGCAAGACGGGCATTACCCCATTGGAATATAGAAATATGAACTGAAACGCGTATGGAACAAACTGAAAACAAAGGAATGTCGCGCCGTTCTTTCCTGAAACGGCTGGGTATCATCGGTGCGTCTACCGGATTGTCTGCCTGTGGACACGGGCAAGCCGGACAAGAAACCGTAAGCGGGGAAATGACTTACCGCACCGACCCTAAGACAGGACAGCAAGTTTCCCTGTTAGGCTACGGCTGTATGCGTTGGCCGCCTGCCACCTCTCCACAAAAGGACGGTTGTCCGATAGACCAAGAGACGGTAAACGGATTAATAGACTATGCCATAGAACATGGCGTGAACTACTTCGATACCGCTCCCATTTACGGACAAGGTTGGTCGGAAACCGTTACGGGGAAAGCATTGAAGCGTCATCCCAGAGAAAAGTTCTTCATCGCTACCAAGATGTCCGGGGCATCCGACCTTTCTCGCGAGAATCTGACAGCCATGTATCACCGCTCGCTTCAGCATTTGCAAGTCGATTACATAGACTATTACCTCCTGCACGGCATAGGTGGTGGCGGAATGAGCCTGTTCAACAAGCGTTTCATACAAAACGGGATGCTCGACTTCCTGATCGAAGAACGAAAACAAGGAAGAATCCGACATCTTGGCTGGTCCTTTCATGGCGATATTGAAGTGTTCAATCGTGTGCTGCAGATGCACGAACAAGTGCATTGGGACTTTGTGCAAATCCAACTCAATTATGTGGACTGGAGGCATGCTTCCGCTTACAATGCCGATTGGCAAAAGGCTATGGGAGATGACACCAACGCCGAATACCTGTACGAAGAATTGGCAAAGCGAGACATTCCCGTAGTCGTCATGGAACCTTTACTGGGCGGAAGGCTGGCCAACGTCACACAAGACGTACTGGCTCAGATGAAACAGAAGCGTCTGGATGACACGGCTGCGGCATGGGCGTTCCGCTTCGCCGGATCATTCCCGAAGGTGCTGACCGTTCTTAGCGGAATGACTTATAAGGAACATCTACAAGACAACCTGCGTACTTTCTCGCCACTCGTTCCCCTATCAAGCGAAGAAAGCGATTTCCTTGAAGACGTAGCGGAACGGATGAAGGACAGCCAGAATATCCCCTGCACCGACTGTAAATATTGCATGCCCTGTCCATACGGGATAGATATTCCGGCGAACTTCCTCCATTACAACAAATGCGTCAACCACGGCTATGTTTCCAAAAGCCATCTGGATGCCAATTATGAGGAAGCCCGGAGAGCCTTTCTGATAGGTTATGACCGCCGCGTGCCTAAATTGAGTCAGGCAAGCCACTGCATCGGTTGCGGGCAATGCGTGTCCCATTGCCCGCAGGGCATCGACATTCCATCACAAATGAGAATGATTGATGATTATGTGGAGCAGCTGAAGCAAGGAACTTTATAGGGAATGATTTCGATACATTTATCCCATATTCCACTTCCAATTTTTGAAACATTTTTCATAAATGTGGTGCCTGCTTGCTTGATTCTTGCGCAAAATCATTACTTTTGTGCTTATTGAATCCTTTAAGCAAAAGGAATATATGGAGAATTACGAAGATTGCTTCCACCAACATTGATCGGAAAAGAACGGATGAAGATAAAACAAACTTTGCAAGAGCCAATGAACACATACAATATCATATCCCTTCATGCCCACCCCGAATGGCGCATTCCTGCAGCCAGATGGTTTCAAGAAAAATGGGAAATTCCTTTAGAGGAGTATCTGACAAGTATCGATGAAAGTATTAAAGGAACTGTAGCTGTTCCTCAATGGTACATAGTAATTGAAGGGCAACAGATAATTGCCGGAGCCGGTGTGATAGAAAACGACTTTCACGACCGCAAAGACCTGACTCCGAATATCTGTGCCTTATATGTGGAACCGGAACGACGTTGCCGCGGCATTGCCGGACATCTGTTGGAACATATCTGCAAGGATATGGCTGTAAAAGGTATCAGCACCCTCTACCTCATCACGGAGCATACCTCGTTTTACGAACGTTATGGCTGGGAATACCTGTGCATGGTGAAGGGCGACGATGGGGAACAGATGCGGATGTATAAAAAATCGCCCAAAGCACACACGAAAACGGATACATCAAGACGAGAAAAACTTTTTGGAGAAACTCAAAACAGTTTCTAAAACCTGAGATTCGGTTACTCAAACGACAAATAAGGCATCAATCGCTTCAAATCTTCTTCGCTAAACTCTTCAAAAAGGGATAATTGTGCTATATCTTTCAAATTCCCACGTTTACGGCGATATTCGATGATGGCTTTTGCCTTGTAAAAATCCATATAGGGATGCGAGCGCAGACGGTCAAGGTTGGAATGGTTAACTTTTAACTTCCGGAAAGGAGGAGTTGTTATCCGGAACCAACGGTTCACCAAAGTATCAATGTAAGGAATTTCCTGTAACTGGCTCACAGCGTGAAAGCCTCCAAGACGGTTGCGGTAAGCTACAATCATCCGTGCCAGTCCACTACCGATACCTGGTATATGTTTCAACATAACCGTATCGGCCATATTCAAATCAATTACTGTACCTTCAACATATTTAACCGTTACCGGATAAAGCGTAGTACTATCGCGAAACACTGTTGCTGGCCGGCTCATAGCCGTATCTTGTCTGCGCAACCGATTATGTATTCCGATACGAACGTAAGGATGCAGCGCTTCGTATTGTTCCGATGTCAAGCCATATATTCGTCTAAAAGCTTCGGGAGTGCGGAATATACCACCTTTCGCACGGTATTTTAGGATATTGCTTATGACGAAATCAGATAGTCCCAAATCACTAAGAGTTGTCGAATCCGCAGTATTAGGGTCAAAAGGAAATAAAACTGTTACCGTAGGGCTAGAATGCATAGGCGATGAACGTCGGTGCAAGCGTTCTTTCTTACGGACGTTTGCCAGAAAAGAGTCTACAGATTCATTATCTGTAGCCGAAGGCAATAATGCTTTACCTTGTTTTTCTTTCAACCATAAATTGCCGCACACAAGAAGTATCAGTACCGCCAACAACATCACAATGGCACGCCGGTCGGCTTTGCTGAAATAAAAAAAATGTTTCCACATTACGAATAAGACCTATAGCCAACCCAGTTCGTTGACAAAAACCAACAAAATGCCGATAGGAGTAAGATAGCGCAGCAGGAAGATAAGCAGCGGATAATAAGGAGCACGCAATGTCCCCCAATTAGTCACTTCCTCACGTACCTTCTTCTGATCCAATTTCCACGACACAAAGATAGCGACAAACATGCCTGCTACAGGTAACATAATTTTTGCCGTAAGAAAATCCAGTGCATCAAACAGGTTCATACCAGCTATCCGCACATCATTCCAATCACCCAATGCCAGCGATGAAACCACACCGATAATCAAACTACCTGTTGTTACCAGCCACGCTGCGCGGCTGCGCGTAAATCCGAATTTCTCGTGCAGGAAAGCAGTGGGAACTTCATGAAGTGAAATGGTAGAGGTAAGTGCTGCCAGTGCCAAAAGAATGTAAAACAGTATCGCACTGATACAAGCAAATAATGGAACTGCTCCAAAAGCTTGTTGAAATACATTAGGCAGGGTAATGAAAATAAGTGAAGGACCAGCATCGGGTTGGATTCCTACTGAAAAAGCAGCCGGAAAGATAATGAATCCCGATAATATGGAAATGCACGTACCAATGACACATACACTCATAGCTGTATATCCTAGCCGGGTGTCACGATTGAAATAAGAAGCATACGTCGAAAGGCATCCCATACCGAGGCTGAGCGAAAAAAAGGCCTGTCCCATAGCTCCTAAAACTGCATCGGAAGTAATTTTACTGAAATCGGGCTTAAGCAGGAATTCCAATCCCTTTACTGCACCCGGTAACATCACAGCACACACCGCAAGCAGCACAATCAAAATGAACAGCATCGGCATCATAATTTTCGAAGCACGCTCAATACCAGCCTGTACGCCCTTAACCACAATAATATGAGTCAACGCCACAAACACTACCAGCCAGATCAGCGGACGCCAAGGATTCTGAGAAAATTCATTGAACATTGCTACAAAGTCGTCTGCGGACTTGCCAAGCAGATTACCCGTTGCAGACTGGAATATATATTCCAGCGTCCAACCAGATACTACCGAATAATAGCCTAAGATAAGGAATCCAGTCAATACTCCCATATATCCTACATACTTCCATGCGGTTCCGGGAGCCAGTTTCTTGAATGCTTCACCCGTACTTGCCTTGGCACGCCGTCCGATAGTAAATTCAGCGATCATGATGGGTAATCCAAAAAGAAACACACACCCCAAATAAATAAGTATGAAGGCAGCACCTCCATGGTTCCCTGTCTCGTAAGGAAAACGCCACACATTTCCTAAACCTACCGCCGAACCTGCCGCAGCCAAGATGGCACCCAACTTGCTTGCGAAACCGACACGCTCACTATTTTGCATACATTCTGTCCTTTCTGTTTACATTTTAAAGTTCAAGTTCGGCAAATGTACGAAAAAGTTTGTATTTTCGCGGAAAATATGAATAAATTATATGATGAAACACTATCCGCTATCTATCTTCATTATAATTGCGATCTGCTACCTGTCTTTTTTCACTCCACCGAAAACCGAGATGGATGAAATCACCAATTTCGACAAATTGGTGCATCTCTGCATGTATGGGGGGCTGACTGTTATCATCTGGTTCGAATACCTGCGCCGGCACTCCCGTATCCATTGGCATCAGCTGATACTGGTCGGTATCTGTTTTCCAATACTGATGAGCGGCATTGTCGAAATTCTACAAGCAACTTGCACCTCCGACCGCAGTGGCGACTGGCTTGATTTTGCCGCAAACTGTACCGGTGTGTTGTTCGGTTGTCTGTTCAGCTGGTATGTCACACGACGGATAATTCAGAAAAATATGAATAAACCGGTTTGACAAATATATAATCAACAACAGAACTTTATTATGGATATATTGCTGATTATCATTGGTGTCATCTGTCTGATAACAGGCTTGTTAGGTTGTGTGTTACCAATACTTCCGGGTCCACCACTGGCATATATCGGCATGCTATGCTTTCATTTTACTGCCCGTATGCAGTTCACTCCTACCCAATTGATTGTATGGGCTGTACTGGTGCTTATCGTTCAATTGCTCGACTATATTATACCTATGTTGGGAAGTAAGTATGCAGGAGGGACCAAATGGGGAAACTGGGGATGTATCGTGGGAACAGTGATAGGCTTGTTTTTTCCTCCTTGGGGCATCCTTGCCGGACCTTTTGTAGGGGCTGTTGCCGGTGAATTGCTCGGCGACAAAGACCTGAAGCACGCTTTGAAATCGGGCTTAGGGTCTTTGGCAGGTTTTCTGTTCGGCACCGCAGTCAAGCTGGTACTTTGTGGATATTTCATCTGGCAATTCATTGCGGCATTCTGAGGTGTTATCGGAAATCTTTCAGTTCTTCCTGCAATCGTTGACGGGTAGAATGAATGCGGCTCTTTATTGTTCCTAGTGGCAAATCCATTTTATCAGCTATCTCTCGGTATTTGAATCCCGATACATACATCAGGAACGGAATACGGTATTCTTGAGGTAAGGCATTAACGATACTGTTCATTTCCTTCAAGTCGTATCCGTTATCTACCGTTACAGGCTCATCACTTTCGTTTTTATTTAGGTAAAACAGATTATCAGTCTGGTCAACATAAGTCTGGTCACGTTGTGTCTTACGGTAATTATTGATAAAAATATTACGCATGATGGTATAAACCCATCCCTTGAAATTAGTTTCATCGGTATACTTGTCTTCATTATCCAATACCTTTAGCGAGGTTTCCTGCAGCAGGTCATTGGCATCTTCACGGTCTGCTGTAAGCTTATAGGCGAAGTGACGTAATTCGGTTTGTACGCTCAGTAGATTCTGAGCAAAATTAGCTGTTCTCATTTACTTGTTGTTTATTCGGGTTAATATATGTCTGTCTCTATCGACACTGCAATATTAGCCCGAAAAACAACCCGGGACCTCCTAAAATCCGGTATTCCACCGGTTAAAATCTATCAACGGATAGTTTTTACCCCCTTTTCTATCAGTTCACAGGAGGTATCATCTGTTTTTTCTCCTCCATCTTTCCAAGTAGTATAAGGCTGCTTCATCAGAAATGAATTGTAATATCGGATCTGACCAGTCACTTCCTTACCGATAAAGGCTGGCAGTTCCACCGATTCGGTTTCCGAACAAAGTTCTACTTCAGCAATTACCAGCCCTTCGTTTTCTCCGTGAAACTCGTCTACTTCGAACACATGTCCGGCATAATCGGCTAGATAACGGTATTTCTCGATGCGTCCCGGCTCACACAATTTCATCAATTCTTCGGCATCAGCCAAGGGGATTTCTTGTTCCCACTCATATCGGCTGGTACCTGCGGCGTTAGAAGGTCCTTTGATAGTAAGGTAACCTTTATTGTCGCGGATGCGGACTCTTACCGTCTTGCCTCGCGCACTACATATATAGCCTTGTTCGATACGGCTTTTTGCACGAGCCAAGCAGCGGTAAGAATCGTCAGTCACCAAAAATTTGCGTTCTATTTCTTGCGACATGGCTGAAGAAGTTTACATGACCGAAAAAGCGACAATCATCAGAATAGCCAGCAGCACCAGTACGATACACATATACTTGATAAGGCGATTGGCTTTTTCTTCTTCCCGGTTGCCATGTACCGGTTTTTTGTTACGTTTTGTTCCCATAGTGTTTTATGTTTTAGATTGGTTATGATTTTAATAAACCGGCAAGGTTCAGGTTTTTATGAAAACCTTGCCGACTTGTTAATTGATTCATGCCTCGCTGTCCGAGAATTCCATCAGATAGGCTTTGATAAAACCGTCTATTTTCCCATCCATTACCCCGTTGACATCCGAAGTCTGGTAATTGGTGCGATGGTCTTTCACACGACGGTCGTCGAATACATAGCTGCGTATCTGTGAGCCCCATTCAATCTTCTTCTTTCCAGCTTCTACCTTTGCCTGTTCTTCCATACGGTGTTGCAACTCTTTATCATACAAGATAGAACGCAACTGACGCATGGCGTTCTCCTTGTTTTTAGGCTGGTCGCGCGTTTCGGTGTTTTCAATCAGGATTTCTTCTTCCTCACCCGTATACGGATCTTTGTATTGGTAACGCAAGCGTACCCCCGATTCTACCTTGTTGACGTTCTGGCCACCGGCACCGCCACTCCGGAACGTATCCCAGGATAAACGGGCGGGTTCTACAGTCACTTCAATCGAATCATCTACCAATGGAGTGACAAATACAGAAGCAAAAGAAGTCATTCGCTTGCCTTGTGCATTGTAAGGCGAAACACGTACCAGACGATGTACTCCGTTTTCTCCTTTCAGGTAACCGTATGCATACGCCCCTTCAATATTCATTGTAACCGTCTTGATACCAGCCTCATCACCTTCCTGCAAGTTAGCGACCGACAACTTATAACCATGACTTTCTGTCCAGCGCATATACATACGCATTAACATGGATGCCCAATCTTGGCTTTCTGTACCTCCGGCACCCGAGTTAATTTTCAGTACACAGTCCATCTGGTCTGCTTCAGAACGGAGCATATTTTTCAGTTCCAATTCTTCCACCGCCTTGACCGCCTTGGCATAAGCCTCATCTACTTCGGCTTCTGTCACCAGTTCATCTTTATAAAAATCAAAAGCCAGTTCCAGTTCATCTGCCAAAGTTTTTACTTCATTATATCCGTCAATCCATGCCTGCAAAGCCTTTACTTTCTTCATCTGAGCCTCTGCCTTTTTCGCATCGTCCCAAAATCCAGGCACTTGTGTGCGAAGTTGTTCTTCCTCTACCTGCATTTTCTTGTTATCAATATCCAGATAACGGTTCAGTGCTTCTGTACGTTCTTTTATGTCTTTTAGTTGGTCTGTTGTTATCATATGTTTACTACTCCTTATTCAACTTGCAAAATTAGCCATTTTTACGTTAGTGTAAAAATTAGGAAACAAGAAAATCACTCTTCATACATTTTGTTGATTTCATTCGCATAATTTTTCATCAATACCGGACGTTTGATTTTCAGGGTATTGGTCAATTCACCTTTTTCCAAACTGAATGGTTCGGGCAATAAGGTGAACTTCTTGATTTGTTCGTAATGGGCAAATTCCTGCTGTAACGTATCGATACGCATCTGGAACAAGGCAATGATTTCGGGTTTCTTCAACAGGTCCGCACGGTCGGCATAAGCAATGTGATGGTCTTGGGCATACTTTTCCACCTGTTTGTATTCGGGCACAATCAGTGCAGAGACGAACTTGCGTTGGTCTGCTATGATAGACACCTGATCAATGTACCGGTCTACCACCAGTTTGGTTTCTATCGCCTGAGGGGCGATATATTTACCGTTTGATGTCTTGAACAAGTCCTTTATCCGATCGGTAAGGTATAAGAAACCATCTTTCATATAACCGGCATCCCCCGTATGAAACCATCCGTCTTCGCTGATTACCTTGCGAGTCAGGGCTTCTTTCTTGTAATATCCCTTTGTCACGGTCTCGCCTCGAAGCAATATCTCACCATCCTCGCCGAACTTCAGCTCAAGTCCGGGAATAAGCCGTCCCACGGAACCCGTGCGGAAGTCGTCCATCCATCCCAACGAAACAGTAGCCGTAGTTTCAGTCAACCCGTATCCTACTACCATGTTGACGCCTACTGAATGGACGAATTCTTCTATTTGCTTTGACACCGCTGCTCCGGCTGTGGGAAAGAAATTGCCCCGTTCGATACCGATAGTCTTTTTCAGTACACTGTAAATCGTCTTTTCGTAAAACTTGTATTTCAGATGTAACATCGGAGGAGGTGTCTTACCGTTCATCAGATAATCGATGTTGTGTTCGCGTCCTGTCTTAAGCGCATCCAGCATCAGGCTTTTCTTTAGCCCCGAAGCTTCGTTTATCTTTTCATGGACACCTGCATATACTTTTTCCCAAAAACGTGGCACACTGCACATTGCCGTAGGACGAATTTCCTTAATAGTCATCTGTATATCTTGCGGATAAAGGTTGATGCAGAGCAGGCAACCCTTTGTCAGGCAGTAATACGACCACGCACGTTCGAACACGTGCGTAAAAGGTAGAAAATTCATCACCACATCCTGGTCGGTCAAGGTAAGCAATACCTTGTTATGCGCTTGGAAAGCTGCCTCATAACATGAATGATGCAACATCACTCCCTTCGATTCGCCCGTAGTACCTGAAGTGTAAAGAATGTTAGCAAGGTCAGTCGACACTGCAGCCCCCGTGCGCCGGTCTACTTCTGCCTGCAGTTCGTTTGCCTCACCCAACTGGAGGAAATCGTCATAATAAATAGAATGAGTATCTTCTGCTGCCCGCATTACATCGGGACTGAAAATGATGATTCGCTTCAGAGTCTTGCAAAGCTGCTGCACCCGATAGGCCACATCATATTGATATTGTTCGCCCACAAACAAATAGCGGATGGAGGCATCTTCTACGATATAATGCACTTGCGATTCCGAGCTGGTGGCATACAGCGGAATAGTAACTATGCGGCTTTTGAATGCCCCGAAATCGGTATAGAGACATTCAGGCATGTTCTGAGAGAACACACCTACATTTTCCTGTACCTCAACACCTAAAGCCACCAAGGCACGAGCCACTTTCTTTACCTTTCCGGCAAACTGATTCCACGAAACCGGAATCCATACACCTTGTTTGTAGTCACGGTATTTCAGAGCTGCACGTACGCCGTATTTCCCGGCCTGCCGTTCAATCAGTGTAGACAAATAAGATTCACTCATTTAAATTTTATTTATTTTGTAATCGCTACCTGCAAAGATAGGGTTTAATTTGAATAAATGAAGTATCTTTGCTGGCAAAACAAAAGAATCTTATGTTATCGGATACTAATTATTACACTTCGGAAGCACTTACGCTACTGAATTCCCTCATCGGAATCCCTTCCATAAGTCGGGAAGAAGAAGCGGCTGCCGATTTCCTGCAAAATTACATCGAGGAAAGCGGCATCATGACCGGACGCTCGGGAAACAATATCTGGTGTATCAGCCCGATGTTCGACGTTAACCGTCCCACCATCCTGCTAAACTCACATATTGATACAGTCAGACCTGTAAACGGCTGGCGAAAACAACCTTTCACTGCAAAACTGGAAAACGGGAAGCTGTATGGGTTGGGAAGCAACGATGCCGGTGCCAGCGTGGTTTCACTCTTTCAGGCATATCGTTACCTGACTACCACCACTCAAAGCTATAACCTGATATTCCTTGCCTCATGCGAAGAAGAAGTGTCGGGTAAAGGAGGTATTGAAAGTGTACTACCGCAACTGCCTCCCATTGCACTGGGGATAGTGGGCGAACCTACCGACATGCAACCTGCTGTAGCAGAAAAGGGCCTGATGGTACTCGATGTTACGGCTCATGGTAAAGCCGGACATGCTGCACGCGAAGAAGGTGAAAATGCAATTTATAAGGTATTGGAGGACATCGAATGGTTCAGAGATTACCGTTTTTCCAAAGTATCTCCATTATTGGGACCAGTAAAAATGAGTGTCACTCAAATCAATGCTGGCACACAGCACAATGTCATTCCCGACCTATGTTCTTTCGTAGTGGATATCCGGAGTAACGAATGCTATTCGAACGAAGAATTGTTTAACGAAATCACCACTCATATCCATTGCGAAGCAAAAGCACGTTCGTTCCGTCTCAACTCTTCGCACATTGATACTGAACATCCGTTCGTGAAGCGCGCCGTTGAACTGGGAAAGATACCATTCGGTTCGCCTACGCTTTCCGACCAGGCATTGATGCACTTTCCTTCCGTCAAGATAGGACCAGGCAAATCGTCACGTTCGCACACGGCAGACGAGTATGTAATGGTCAGTGAGATAGAAGAAGCCATTCATACCTATATCGCCATATTAGACGGATTGAAGATTTAAGTGATAAGTGATACTCCATTAAACTCAATAAAAAATGCATATAATGAAACCAAACATCTTCCTTTGTGGCTTCTTCCTGTTGTTGTCGGTCTGCCTCGCTGCATGTGGGAGCAGTAAGAATAAAAATACCTCGGAAAAAGAGACAAACCAGGAAAATAACGTGCAAGTACCTGAATTTAATGCCGACAGTGCTTACCTGTACATTCAGAAACAAGTGGCATTCGGTCCACGTGTGCCGAATACTGAAGCCCACCGCAAGTGTGGCGGATACCTTTCACAACAACTGCGCGACTTCGGAGCTACGGTGTATAACCAGTTTGGCGATGTCATTTCATACGATGGAAAAGTACTGAAGATGCACAATATCATCGGTTCGTACAACCTTGACACCAAGAAGCGCGTCCTGCTGTGCGCCCACTGGGACAGCCGTCCTTATGCCGATGCCGGTCAGGAAGCACATTACCATACTCCCATCGATGGTGCCAACGATGGTGCCAGTGGTGTAGGTGTACTGCTGGAAATCGCCCGTCACTTACAACAACAGGCTCCAGCTATCGGCATCGACATCGTGTTCTTTGATGCGGAAGACTATGGTATCCCTGAATTTTATGAGGGCGATTACAAGCAAGACACATGGTGCTTGGGTTCTCAATATTGGGGACGTGTACCACATGTACCTGATTACAAGGCACGTTTCGGCATCCTTCTGGATATGGTGGGAGGCAAAGGCGCAACTTTCTATTACGAACAATATTCCAGTCAAACGGCAAATTCACCAATGAAGAAAATTTGGGATACAGCACACCGACTGGGGCATAAACAGTTCTTCATCAAAGAAAACGGCGGCAACGTGACAGACGACCACATATACGTGAACCGGCTCCGCCAGATCCCGTGTGTGGATATCATTGGTTATGACCCACACAGCGAAACAGGCTTCCACCCTACCTGGCACACAGTGGCAGACAACATGGACTGCATTGATAAGGCAACCTTGCAGGCTGTGGGAGAAACCGTAATGAATGTAATTTATAATGAAAAATAAAAAATAACTCGATATGAAAACAATCAACGAACTACAAGACGAGGTTATCGACGAGTTCAGCAACTTCGATGACTGGATGGACAAATATCAGTTGCTTATCGATCTGGGCAGCGAACAGCCCCCCCTTGACGAACAATATAAAACCGAACAAAACCTGATAGATGGTTGCCAAAGCCGCGTGTGGTTACAGGCAGACTTTATAGACGGGAAAATCATATTTCAGGCAGAAAGCGATGCTTTGATAGTGAAAGGCATTATCGCCTTGCTGATAAAGGTGGTTTCGGGGCATACACCTGATGAAATTCTGGATGCTGACCTTTATTTCATTGACCGGATTGGACTGAAAGAACACCTTTCGCCAACCCGCAGTAACGGGCTGCTTGCCATGGTAAAGCAAATGCGCATGTATGCTTTGGCTTTCAAGGCAAAACGAAGTTGAAAGAAAATAAAAATACGACTGTCCGTATGTAAATACAATTTGTTTGCGCAAATGAACACAGATATTTAGGATCTGTTTTGAATTTATCGTGCACACACAAAACGAACACATCAAGCCAAGAAAAACTTTTTGTAGGAAATTCAAAACAGTTGCTTATGCCTGTTCATACGGGCGGTCATATTTTTGAACACTTTATTAATACCCGTTCCTCATCCTTTAATGTAGTGGCAAACAGATATATTTCGCCACCCTCTTTCAATTTTAGTTTCTTCCGCAACTCTGTTACCGAAGCGGGGAAATTGCGCACTGTCAGATTTGCTTTCTCTACTCCCCCCAACAAGGTTTTCAACTCTTTTTTCCCGAACCCAGAAACGGCTTCTACTTGAAACTGACGACCTGGGAAATCCACTTGATGGTCGGAGGTATACAGATGGCTGTTGGGATGCAGTTTTTTCACACCGTAACGCAAAGCCAACAATCGGTAAGCACCTGCTTTCAGCAAAGTCACTCCTGGTTCATACAGATAAGTTTCCACCTTGTCAGCATACTCACACATCGCATTTCTCTCTTCGGAAAGCGTAAATACAAAAGGTGGTATCAACAAGTTATCAACAATCTGTTTACAATATATACACACCTCAGAACCAATACAATCCGACTTTTCAACAGACTTTTCTAACAGAATTATTAACTCTTTACACTCGTTATGAACAGCCACAATGTGAATTTGCGTGATGTGTTTCAACACCTGAAGAGCTTTAGCTATATCCAGCATAGGTGATAACTTAATCATTACCTTCCGCCCTTTTTCCACCAATACCGGTTCGAGTATCCCTATATCGGGTTCACAATCAGATATTGCTACAGTCTTGCTTCCATAACTGTCTCTTCGGGCAGGATCCAGAAACAGACAGTCTACAGGTGTCATTTGCGACAAATAAGATACACCATCCGCACAATGAACATGAATATGTCGCAGTCCTAATGCTGCAAAGTTATGAACAGCTAACTCACACAATGAATTCTGACGTTCTACATAATCTGCCTTCCGGAATCTTTGAGAAATGAACGAACAATCTACGCCTAACCCTCCCGTCAGGTCGGCAAATGTTTCTCCATTTATAAGCGATGCTTTATAGCGTGCCGTTAGTTCAGAAGAGCATTGTTCCATCGATAAATGGGAAGGATAACGCACTGATTCCACCTTTGCCCAAGAAGGAATTTTCCTTTCGGCAACCTGTCTGCCAGCAATCTGGACAGCAGCTTCAAGCATATCCACCTCGGGATATTTCTTCGCTTGAAGCGCCAAAGCACGCACATCATCTCCCCAATGTGCATGAATAAAAGCAAGTGTTTCGGAGGATAATCTTTTCATATGTACAAACTATCTGCTACAAAGATATATTTTTCTTTGTTTACCTATATTCAACAAAGGCAAAAAATAAGGGTGTGCATTTCGGCACACCCGTTAAAAAATGAATACCTGCATTCAACTTCAATATGCCACATAGCTGCCTTGCTTGTAAGATTATTAATCTTCATGCCGAAAGATTATTAATCTTCACGCTGTAAGATTAATAATCTTACAAGCAAGGCAGCCATATTGCGAAAAGACCCAAGCTTACTTGTCAGCGTGACACTGTCAACAGGAATGACACCGGAAGTATGTATCCATGAAAATGTACAATTGCATACCGTTCAAAGTATAAGTACATGTTTTTACTACACTTGTACAAGTAAACTGCTGATATTCATATCAAACTCATCAATACTCGTCCTCGTTGAAGAAGAAATCTTCTTTGCTAGGATAATCGGGCCAAATGTCTTCGATACTTTCGTAGATTTCGCCTTCATCTTCCATTTCCTGTAAATTTTCAATCACTTCCATAGGAGCACCCGAACGCATTGCGTAATCAATCAGCTCATCTTTTGTAGCAGGCCATGGTGCATCTTCCAATTTTGAGGCCAATTCCAATGTCCAATACATAGTATTTCAGTTTATAAAGTTTTACATTCACATTATCGGGGCACAAAAGTATAACAATTTATGTCATTTGCAACTCTTATCCCAATAAATTTCATCATGGTGTGTTAATTGATTTAACTTTCGTGATAGAACAAACAAATAATCCGATAAACGATTGACAAACTGTTTCACATTTCTGGCTATCTCAAAACCTGTTTCTGCTTCTTCCAGTGCCCAAATACAACGTTCTGCACGACGACATACCGTACGGCATACATGACAGGTAGAAGCTGCATACGAACCGCCAGGCAAGATAAACCCACGAAGCGGAGGCAGAGAAGCATCTAAGGTATCAATGGCTTCTTCCAGCCGGGTAATGTTTTCATCCGTAATCTGAGATACAGGCGACAAATCAGTCTTCGAAGTCTCTGTCGCCAAATAAGCTCCCAAAACGAAAAGTTTATGTTGCACGAATTGCAACAAAGATTTGTCTGTACCTTCTTCCATCTGCGAGACCAGACACCCTATCTGCGCATTGAGCTCATCAACAGTGCCGTATGCTTCAAGTCGAATATGCGTTTTCGGAACTCGCACACCTCCTATCAACGAAGTCGTTCCATCATCGCCTGTACGCGTATAGACCATACTTTTCTTCATAGCATCTCTGTTGTATTAAGTTAAAGAAAATTGACGATACGATGTTCTTTCACCCGTTTCTTATCAAAGAAAACCAAACCGATGTCATACAAATCGAATGTGACTCCCGTACGGGTATCTGCAATCGTCTGCTTCCACCATCGTTTTTTCTCACGAGTAGCATACGGTGCGCCTACAATGATGCACGTACGGTCGGTAACCATAGGCAGCAACCGCTCAAATGCTTCTTTATAATAAGGTGTATGTCCGATGTGTATCAGGTCAGCAAACGGTCTGCCTGTCAATGCCTCGTCAAGCAAGCGGAGTACATTTCCTGTCCGGTAATCCACTAACGGATACGCAGAAAGGACATGTTTTATTCTTGCCTTGTCTTGTCTTTCCTCATCAATCGTAAAGAGAGGGACATGCTTTGCCTCTGCCATATAGCGAGTATCCAGTCCGCACCCTGTCCCTATTTCCAGCATTGATGCCGGCTGCAGATAATTGACCAACCGGAACAGCAACCGGTCGGTTTTTTCACGATAATGGAACAGTTGGTCTTTCTCATCCTCCCGGCTATAGTGCAAAAGCTGAAAAGCATAATAAGGCATCTTTTCATAAATGACCGATGTAATCAGAAAAAAATCGGAAGGTGAATGTACACCATACCCGCACCGGTGCCGGAACCGGCAACACCAATTCCATATCCGCAAGCATAGGTCGGACATCTTCATAACGTATCACGCATTATAAAGACAAGGGGCATAAAGGCACCGAAAGTCCATTACCTCTGTGTCTCCATGCCCCTGTGCCGTTCATTTGCCAACACGGACTTATTCGCGTGCGCCCAGTTTGTCATTCAGATAAAGAACACCGGCATAGTCGTTACATTTTTTCAATTTGTCGACAATACCCTGTGCGGTAGCTTCTTCTTCCACTTGTTCGCGGACATAGCCCCACAAGAAATCCTGAGAAGCTTTGTCTTTTTCTGCCGAAGCTACATTTACCAGATTGTCAATCAACTCAGATACGTGACATTCGTGGTTGTACACATGTTCGAATACTTCCAATACGCTGCCCCAGCCTTGCGGAACGACATCGATTTTGTCTACTTTGGCAGCACCGCCGCGTTTTGCGATATAGTCTGCCAAATCGTATGCATGTTGCAACTCTTCTTGCGATTGTTTACGCATCCAGTTGGCAAAGCCATCGAAACCTTCTTTCTGCAAATAGAAAGACATAGAAAGATACAGGTTAGAAGACCACATTTCTGCTGTGATCTGTTCGTTCATCGCGTTTTGTAATTTTTCTGAAATCATAGTCGTATTATTTTTTAATTATTAAATGCAAGAGATAAATACATTATGAGTTTCTACAAAAGAAATGCCAGAACCCACATCGTGCCAAATTGTCATTTCGGATGAAAAGGCTGGAGCATCTGCTTCTTCCCCCAAAAATAGGGAGAAACTCCCACACGATCAATACACCAAGCTATACCAAATGAGCCTGTCACCGTTAATATCATCGCCACGAAAAGAAAACAAAAACCGGTTTCGTCGAACATAAACAATGGTACCAATCCTTTCGAAAGCATAGTAAACACAGGAGAGAAGACCAACAATACCAGCGTATGCCTCCCTACATAGTCGGAAACACGCCTGATACCAGCAGGTATAACCGTATAGAGGCTCAAGAGTACACTCGCCACAAGGTACACAATGGCAACACCCCCCAAAGTGAAACGATTCAGATTCGCCATATCGGCACTCAGCCACACCAAAGGGATCAATGCCCATACAGAAGGACAGAAAAAAGATGTAAATGTCATGCCCGAACGGCGCAAAGCAACTCCAGCCAGGAAATACAAGGCATTGGGTAATGACACAAGTTGACAGGCATCTGCCAGAACGGCATATCCCGTACCTAATACGACCAGACGAGACACAAGCCTCATCTTCTCTGCCCAATGAAATACACCATAATATATTAGCCCGCACAACAGGTAGGTATGCAGATACCAATAGGGTCCCATCGGATGAAGGAATAATTTCTCCAGCATCAGTCCTACACTCAGGCAATCCACCTTATCACGGACAGGAAGCACCGCCGACATCGCCACATATCCCGTTTCCATCACCATGTAAGGGACAAATATCCATGCCATCGCCCTCAGGAATTCACTTGGCCGTTTCTCAATTTGCATCAGGTACCCCGACAAAATCAAGAATACCGGCATGTGAAACGTGTATACCCATTGCTTCGCCAACGGATATTTTTCACTGAAGAACACCAGGTGGAAGGCTATCATCAGCAAGATGCAGACACACTTCAGGTAATCGATTTCTCCGATACGTTTTCCGTTCATGATATTTGAGACTTTTTTATTTGAAAGACCAAAAATACGGAAATAAATCATACGATGTAAAAAAAGTACCCACTAAAACGCACCTATATGCATAGGTCTACGCACATAAGTGCGCAAGAACATGCAAGTATCTCCACCAGTCGATGGTATCGTATGTAAAGGCGGCATTCATAAAAAGAAATGCCACACTGTTTTCTGATGAAAATCTATTAAGAAAACAGTGTGGCAAAACAAAAGACAGGTCAATCAACAGAAGAAAAGCTATTGTTAAAAGCCATGATGGGCCAGCTTGCTCTGATTCATGTCAAAATCAAAACTCATCCCTTTAAAACCGGGAAGTGATGTCTGACCTTCGCCTTCGCCCAACAAAATTTCTGCAGCATGAAAATCGAACTTCATATTGCCGGATTCTACAGCATAAGCAGCAGTATTGCCAGCCTCAACTTTTACTTCTACCAGCAAAGGCTGAGCTTCTTCTTCGGTAGATGAAGGAAGGGTCACGGATAATTTCAAAGATTCGGGATGCATGACAAATACCACGCTATCCTTATTGGCGGTCAGTGTCGGTTCGTACCCGATTTTATAATTGACATCACCTACGGCTTCTACAATTTGGTCTGCCAATGCTTCATCTCCGACAACCGAAAGTACAATGTCTTTAATGGGGAAATTGGTAAAACTGATGGTATCATTGGCCACACTGGCAGAAACATCGGTTCCGGCAGGAGTCTCTTCACCTTCTCCGGTATCTTCTCCTTCCAGCGGATTGACACTGCTCATTACCACTTTACCCGTATAATCGCCGAACATGGCATCTGTTGTCACTTCATCGGGTACCTGTGGAGTGTTTTCATCATCGCTGCAAGCCGAGAAGCTTATAGCACATCCCATTAATAACATTGAAACAAAAACTCGTACAGGTTTAATTACTTTTTTCATTTTTCTACGGTTTAAAAATTAATTAATACAGTTTATCTACGACTTCCTTGCAATCGTTTCGCGCAGTAAATGCAAAAGCGCCTTAAATCTTGCACGGCTCAATTGTTAAACAATGTTTCATTGCTGGAAGTCAAATCATTAGACTCCCCTTTTCACAAAGAAAACTCATTTTGCAAATTGAGTTTCCATCCCAACCCTAGAAGCAATATGTTTCATAACAAACAATAATTGGATTCAGGTTTATTAACATATCCATGCGCAGTATTTCCCGTCCGATTGCTTTATCCTGAAAACAAGAGTTACCATTGATATACAATTATGGATGAGCATACGCGTAAAAGAATTATAGCCTTTACTTCACAATCGGTCAAACAATATGGTATCCGTGCTGTACGTATGGACATCATAGCCCGGCACACAAACGTGTCCAAACGTACCATATATCAAGTATTTGCAACCAAAGACAATTTGATAAACACTTGCCTGGAAGCCTATTCAGGCCGTATGCAAAACCGGTTTCAGCTCATAGCATACAATAATCCCGATCCGTTGGCATGCCTTTGGGAAACATGCAAGGCATACATAGAGAACCTGTATAAAGGGGAATGCATTTTCTGGTTGGATATCTATCGGCATTATCAAGGGATATACCTTGCTATTAACCAAATATGGTGGGATGAACTGAAAAAAAGTATTGCAGCATGCCAGTCAACCCACCGCATCCAGGCAAGCTTGGATACGGATATTTTTCTCCGTTCATTTACGGAATTGCTATACAATGCACGACTCGCGGAATGTGCTCCGGAAATGCTTCACTATGCAGCTTCCCTTATGCTAAAAGGAGTAATAGTTCCACAAGCCGGAAACAAGCTCAATCAATCCAAGAGTATTGTTTCCTGATAAAGAATTGAGAAATTCTATGTTTGAAATGTCAGGCATGTGGCTCTTAGCATTGCAGACGATGATATACACCTACGCTTTTTCTCATCATCCATTTCTTAATTTTGTAAATTTCTACAGAATCCTTTTGGTTTACAAAATACACTTTTAGTACGCCCAATAAAAAGAAAAACCCCTGATAATCTTTCGACTATCAGGGATTTGATGTACCCAGACCCGCATTTGAAATAATTAAAGTGGGGAAAATGTGGATAAAAAGAAAAACACAGAAAAACACAGCAATATAACTATATATCAACTATTTACAATCACATTAAATTTTAATCTGAATTAATCCAATTGCAAATTATTTAGCAGATGTGGGGAAAATGTGGGGAAAATATCTATATTTGCATCCAGATAGATATTTAACCTGTAAGCCTATGAAAGTAACCTTCATCATTAAAAAAGCGGCAAAACGGTATGATACTGAATCAACCGCAACTATTTATATCCGTCTGAGAAATGGAAGACAGCTTGATTCTGTTGCTCCTACCCAGCTTTCAATCAATCCCAACCTTTGGGATGACAAAGCTGAGTGTGTAAAAACAAAAGCTGTCTGCAACGAAGATTTAAGGACTGGCATAAATGAAGAGATACGAAAGCTGAAAACCTATGTGGAAAAATCCTTTAATACGGAAAAAGAATCCGTTGATAAAGAATGGCTGAAGCTGACCTTAGACAGATATTATCATCCTGAAAAGTATTTCACACCGGAAGAGATTACCATCAAGCCGACTTTCGGAGAGCTGTTTGACAGCTTTCTGGAAAAGCATCCGTTATCGGAAGTAAGGAAAAAGAATTTCAGGGTGGTAAAAAGAGCCTTATTGCGTTATGAGCTGTATGTACGGGAAACAAAAAGAGAGCAAAAAGGATTTGTTCTTGATGTTGATACCGTCACACCTGAAACTCTTCGGGACATGTGGGACTTCTTCGAGAACGAATACCAATATTATGAATTGTACCCAAGCATTTATGAAGCCATTCCAGAAAAGAGAACTCCGCAACCACGTGGAAAAAACACTCTGATAGACTGCTTTTCAAGAATACGCACATTCTTTCTGTGGTGTTTCGACAACAAGCTGACCGCTAACAGACCGTTTGACAAGTTTCCGATAGAAGAGTGCAAATACGGAACTCCTATTTATATCAACCTTGAAGAAAGGGACAGGATTTTCAATGCTGACTTGTCAGCCACTCCACAGCTGGAGATACAGAGAGACATCTTTATTTTCCAGACACTTATAGGATGCCGAGTAAGCGACCTGTACAGAATGACCAAACTGAACGTGGTGAATGAAGCCATTGAATACATACCGAAGAAAACCAAAGAAGGCAATCCTGTAACGGTACGTGTACCGTTGAACGACAAGGCAAAGGAAATTCTTGAACGGTATAAAGACCATGAAGGAAAACTGCTGCCGTTCATTTCCGAACAGAAATATAATGAGGCAATAAAAAAGATATTCAAACTTTCAGGAGTGGACAGGATTGTCACTATATTAGACCCGTTGACACGTGATGAAGTCAAAAAACCGCTTTATGAAGTGGCAAGCAGCCACCTTGCAAGACGCACCTTCATCGGTAATATTTATAAGAAGGTGAAAGACCCGAATCTTGTTTCGGCACTGTCGGGACACAAGGAAGGCAGCAAGGCTTTCAGACGGTACAGGGATATTGACGAAGAGATGAAGAAAGACCTCGTTAAACTTTTAGACTAAACCTATATGGGACAACAGGAATACGACAATTTCAAAAGACTGATAAGGGAGTGGCTTGACAGCCACCCCGATGAATATGCGGCTTTCGTGGAAGAAATGAACGACAAGGAGTTCAAGGGATTCGTTAAGGTTTTCAAGGTTGCCACAACCTTGGTACCGAGATACAAGGAAGCCACACGCAGACGGATCGGAGATGACAAAATCTCCGATTTCGAGGAACTGGAAAACGTGCTTCTGGATTCAGACCTTGCCCAAAAGATTGTGAACGAGTTCCACTATTCAAAAAGGCGGAGCATCATACCTGCCATGCTCGCATGGCTGTACTACGGACGGAGCTATGAGTGCATGGTGGAACAGGGAGAGGAACTGGCCAAAAAAAAAGGTATTACCAGACTATACAAATGGCTTGTTTCCTACATGGTCAGGTTCATCATCAAGAAGAGCATCAGTAGCGGCATGAGAACCAAAGAGGACTGGGTGGCTTTCAGAAAGCAGCAGAAAGCCATTGAGGAAAACAACCTCGTGGAATGGTCCATTGAGGATGAAGAAGACATTGAAGAAACCGAAACGGAAGATACGGACAGCCTGCAGCAAGGACAGCCCAAGAGTGCCGGACGAAAAGCCGACACACGTACCCTGCCGGAGCTGCTGATAGAGAACAGGGATGTCATTCTGGAAAGAATCGGAACAAGGCTGAAAACACATACGACCGAAACGGACATCGCACGCATGTACATCGCACTGGTGGAATACCGCTTCATGCGCTCCTGTCCCATAAAGACTTTCCGGAACGCACTGCAGCAGCAATACACAGACCTCAGCATCGTACACGAAAGGGGAATACAGAAAGCGTACAGGAACCTTACCTCACCTTTCGGAGGCAGCAAAAAACTGATAAAGGACATCGGTGAAGACCATGTTGCCATAGAGGAATTGAAGGCTTATCTATCCGCTTGAAATTCGTTTAATTCGTTTTTGGATTTTACGAATTTAACGCATTGAAATCCATTGATTTACGATTATTTTTCGTTATATATTTGTGCCACTATCCTAATCGGGGTAGTGGCTTTTCGTTTATAATACTGCCGAAACGGGAAGTCTTACAACCGGCAGTTTCAACAAGCCTATGACAGACCTGATGGCAATTATCCAAAGCGGAAACGGCAACATCAAACTGGAAGTGACAGGCGAAGACCTGCTCATGTTTTCAAACCAGCTGATAAGCCGTGCCAAGCATGAACTCTCCACCGCCATTGCGGAAGCGAGAAAGGAAAAGTACCTCACAAAGGAGGAAGTGAAGAAAATGTGCGACGTGTGCGACACCACCCTTTGGCACTGGGCAAAGAAGAACTATCTGAAACCCGTGAAGGTGGGGAACAAGGTCAGATACCGACAGTCGGACATACAGAAAATCCTGGGTGAACGCAATCCTTCAATCTGAGCCTATGAAAGAGGAAGAATACATGCGTGTGGGAACGACACTGTACAAGGTCGTAAACCAGCCCTGCGCCAGTGGAGGGTATGAGAAAAGACGTGTGATATGGAACAACAGCACACTCAGGCAGGACTACGGGAAGAACTATCTTGCGACCGTCCCGAAGTATGACGGATTCTGTACCGTTCCCGACCATCTGAACTACCGGAAGGAAATTGACGGTTTTCTGAATCTGTACGAACCGATAGAGCATACTCCGCAAATAGGGGATTTCCCGAACATACGTTCTCTGGTGCTACACATTTTCGGTGAACAGTACAATCTGGGACTGGACTATCTGCAACTGCTGTTCCTGCAGCCGTTGCAGAAACTTCCCATACTCCTGCTGGTATCGGAAGAGAGGAACACGGGCAAGAGTACGTTCCTTAATTTCCTGAAAGCCGTATTCGGGGATAACGTGACATTCAACACCAACGAGGATTTCCGGAGCCAGTTCAATTCCGACTGGGCCGGAAAGCTGCTCATTGTCGTGGACGAGGTGCTGCTCAACCGCAGGGAAGACAGCGAGCGGTTGAAGAACCTGAGCACCACTTTCAATTACAAGGTGGAGGCCAAAGGGAAAGACCGCACGGAAATAGCCTTCTTCGCCAAGTTCGTATTGTGTTCAAACAACGAGTACCTGCCTGTAATCATAGACGCAGGGGAAACACGATACTGGGTAAGGAAGATAAATCCGCTGCAGAACGATGATACGAATTTCCTGCAAAAGCTGAAAGAGGAAATTCCGGCCTTCCTGTTCTTCCTGACGCAAAGGGAGCTTTCAACGGAGAAGGAAAGCCGTATGTGGTTCAATCCGAAGCTGACACATACGGCAGCCCTGCAGAAAATCATCCGGAGCAACCGCAACCGTCTGGAGATAGAAATGGCTGAACTGTTTCTTGACATCATGTCAAACATGAATGTGGAAAGCGTATCATTCTGCCTGAACGACCTCATGACACTGCTTATCTATTCGCAGGTAAAGGCAGAGAAACATCAGGTGCGGAAAGTGGTTCAGGAAGTATGGAAGCTGACTTCCGCACCGAACTCGCTTTCCTACACCGCCTATGAGATTGCTCCCCACCGTGACTGCCACTACGAAACGAAAAGGAAGACAGGAAGGTTCTACACGATAACCAAGGAACAGCTGACCGCTATATGATTATTTTGATGAAATGATGAATACAGTATATAATACACTGTATTATAGTATAATACAAGCTCATCATTCATTCATCGGAATATAATGCTGATGAAAAGAGAAATCATCATTTCTTTTTTGGCAAGCAGCCTGATGAGAAAATGATGAAGCGTTACCATTCTGTATAACAGCTTATTACAAGCAAAATTCATCAAATCATCGTTTTTTCATTCATCACTAAACCGTACGAAAATGACAACAGAAGAAGCAAAAAAGATAAGAATCGCAGACTATCTGCACAGTCTGGGGTATTCCCCGGTAAAGCAGCAGGGGGTAAACCTCTGGTACAAATCCCCGCTCAGGGAAGAGAACGAGCCCTCATTCAAAGTAAACACAGAACGTGAACAATGGTTCGACTTCGGTCTGGGAAAGGGGGGCAACATCATCGCACTGGCGGCACACCTCTACGCAACGGAGAGTGTTCCGTATATCCTGAAACGCATAGAGGAACAGACACCGCATGTCCGTCCCGTACCTTTCTCTTTTCACAGGCAGTCTGCCACCGAGCCGAGTTTCCAGCAGCTTGACATCGTGCAGCTGTCTTCTCCTGCCCTGCTCTCTTACCTGCAGGAAAGGGGAATAAATACGGCACTGGCGAAAAGAGAATGCCGTGAGGCACACTTCACCAACAACGGTAAACGGTATTTCGCCATTGCCTTTCCGAACATATCGGGCGGATATGAAATCCGCAACCGATATTTCAAGGGCTGCATCGCACCTAAGGAAATATCACATATCAGACAATCGGGAGAGCCGAGAAAAGCATGTTACGTTTTTGAGGGGTTCATGGACTACCTTTCCTTTCTGACACTAAGGCTTGAAAGCTGTCCGCAATCCCCCGATTTCGACAGACAGGACTACATGGTCCTGAACTCTGTAGCCAATGTTTCCAAGGCTCTCTATCCGCTGGGCAGCTATGAACGCATCCACTGTTTCCTTGACAATGACCGTGCAGGAATGGAAGCCCTGCAGCAAATCAGAAAGGAGTATGACAACACCAGACATATACGTGACGCTTCACACATATACAGCGGATGCAAGGACTTGAACGAATACCTGCAAAAACGGGCAGAAACAAAGAAACAGGCTCAATCCATCAGAGTGAAGACACCGCCCAATAAACCGGGAGGCTTTCGGTTATAGCCCACTATAACTACACGCTTCGCTTACGTAGTTGTGGGCTCTCCCGAGGGGATTAGGGTTTTACCCTAATAACCCACTCAGGGCGTTTCTCCCCTGAGAACCCGGAGCAAAGAGTGACCCTCTCTTTGCAATCTCCGCTTATGGGTTGCACCCCTAAGAACCCCATGCGTTTACGGACAGCAGAAAAGCAAACAATAAAGTACAAACCCAAGAACAAGTATCTATGGCAACAAAATCAAGCATACATATCAAGCCCTGCAACATCGCATCGAGCGAGGCTCACAACAGAAGGACTGCCGAATATATGCGCCACATCGGAGAGTCCAGAATCTATGTGGTTCCTGAACTCTCCACCGATAACGAGCAGTGGATAAATCCCGACTTCGGCAGTCCGGATTTGCGGACGCATTATGACAATATCAGACATATGGTAAAGGAAAAGACCGGACGTGCCATGCAGGAAAAAGAACGGGAGCGCAAAGGCAAGAACGGCAAGACAGTCAAGATTGCGGGATGCTCCCCCATACGCGAAGGAGTGCTGCTTGTCAGGTCGGACACGACACTGGCAGATGTGCGCAAATTCGGTGAGGAGTGCCAGAGACGCTGGGGAATCACACCGCTGCAAATCTTCCTGCACAAGGACGAAGGGCATTGGCTGAACGGTCAACCGGAAGCGGAAGACAGGGAGAGTTTCAAAGTAGGTGAAAGATGGTTCAAGCCGAACTATCATGCCCATATCGTTTTCGACTGGATGAACCACGAAACCGGAAAGAGCCGAAAGCTCAATGACGATGACATGATGCAGATGCAGACCTTGGCATCTGACATCCTGCTGATGGAGCGTGGGCAGTCAAAGGCTGTTACAGGCAAGGAACATCTGGAACGTAACGACTTTATCATCGAGAAACAGAAAGCCGAACTGCAACGCATGGATGCTGCCAAACGGCACAAAGAAGAACAGATAAATCTTGCCGAGCAGGAACTTAAACAGGTAAAATCAGAAATTCGCACTGACAAGCTAAAGAAGACAGCCACCACGGCAGCGACAGCCATAACAAGCGGAGTTGCTTCTCTTTTCGGAAGCGGAAAACTGAAAGAGCTGGAACATGCCAACGAAAAACTGCAAGACGAGGTTTCAAAACGGGACACCAATATTGAAAAATTGCAGAGCCGGATACAGCAGATGCAGAAACAGCATGATACGCAAATCCACAATCTCAAGGAAATGCACAGACAGGAACTTGACATGAAGGAAAAAGAACTGTCACGGCTCTCCAGAATCATAGACAAGGCTTTCAGGTGGTTCCCGATGTTCAGGGAAATGCTGCGCATGGAAAAGTTCTGTGCCATGCTTGGATTCTCTAAAGAAATGACCGAAAGTCTTTTGGTCAAGAAAGAGGCCCTGAAATGTAGCGGTAAAATCTATTCAGAACAGCACAGACGGAACTTTGATATAAAGGATGATATTTTAAGGGTGGAAAATGACCCTGACGATGAAAGCAGGCTGAATCTGACAATAAACAGGAAGCCGATTGCCGACTGGTTCAGGGAGCAATGGCACAGGCTCAGATATGGCACAATACAACCACAACAGGAAGAAAGGAAAAACAGAGGATTCAAATTATAATAAAAATAAGTTGAAAAAAGACACCAGTAGGATTTCTCTACTGGTGTCTTTTGATAATTGAGATTATCCTTACGGGTAAAAATTCCACTCCATTATTTAACCTTCAACATTTGCTAAATATTTATAATAAGGAATATCTTCTGTATATAATGTTATTCTTTTAGGGCCTAAATCATCTTGATTAAATTGCTTTTTAAAGGTTTCATATGATTTTATACGCTCTAAAGCCTCTTTTACGAAAGCATCTTCTAAATTCGCATTTTTCACTATAATTTCGTTCAATTCTGATAATTCATTCATTTTTATAAAAAGATTCTATCGTGAATAAATATAGGAAAACCTTTAAGCCGAATATAGTCTGACATAGTTTCATAATAATCTCTTATTTTAGCTCTCAAGTCTGCGTTTTTGCTATAATCTTCTATTTTTAGCTTAAGTTCCTTTAATGCTTCTATATTAATTGGTCTACCATGAGCTTTCCAGTCGTTATTATCAGATAAATGTTCGGCTATTTCAGTTGCTCGGTTCTGCTTTTCTTCAAGAGTTACATCGCTATCATCATGATGTTTAGTCCAATTCTTAAATTTATATTTCACAAGCCATTTCTTTAACAAATCTATTGTTAAATCTCTTGCCTGCTCAAAACTCCTAAGTTCTGCCAAATCAAAGTCTTTTAATATAGAAAACTCTACATTAGTTAGATTACCGTTCTTTGCTTTTTCAATATACTCATTCACCTTGTCCAAATAACCTAATGCGGCAACCCATTTTCCTTCTTTATTTTGAACTTGAGGGTCTATCGGACCTAAAACAGAAAAGTAATCCATATAGATATTGTCTCCACTCATACAAAAAATTGTGCCTGCACTATAAGCATAATCAGGAACGATAAAGTTGACTTCCGAATAGTGATATCTTATAATATTAACATAACGTTCTACTGTTATTGCACTTCCGCCTGTTGTAGTCAATATTATATACAATGTGTCATGATGTTTATCACTTTGTACAAGCTCTTCAACAATTTTCAGAAATACGTTTTCATTCAGATTTCCAATAGGGCCATAGTATACCAAAACATCCGCATTAAGATATTGTTCTAATGCTTCTAATTTTGAATTAAGTAATGATTTTAAATTGTTTTCTAACTGTGATTCCATATAATAATTATTTTAATCTCACTTGAAAATTCAGCTTAAAATAAAGCGCCCCATCATTCCCTTTTACAATTAAAGCATATTCATGTCTGGTTGTGCTTGAGCGTTCCAGATAAGCATTTGTAAACAAATATTCTTCAAAACGGTTTCTATCATAGAAATGATAACATAAAATTTCACCATCTTTCTTAACAACCAAATAGCCTCCATTTGCATCATATTGACCATTCCAAACTTTTGCAGGCATCATACCCAATGCCGCAGAAGTCAATAGATGCTTTATTTTATATTCGTAAAAAACAGTCGGATTATCAGTTTCAAATTTTAATGGATTGTCTTTTCCCAGTGTTATGGAAAGTTCCTTCAATCCTGTTTCTCCTGTCTCCAAACGATTTGTTAACAAATAGGCAATGACAGCTGGAAGATTACTGTCGAGCATTATTAGATTATTTCTAAATGTGTGGTTATCAATAGAATCAAATATAAGTTTACCTCCATGCTTTTTTATTGCATTATACCTGTCAGAAACTTTATTTTTAGTTGAAATGCCATTGATTTGTGCTATTTCTCTGTCTGTTAACCGTGAGCCTTCAATTTTAAAAGTAAAGTTCGTGGCTTTGCTTGCGTTTATCAAAGTTGAATCACCACCAAGTTGAGACTTAATACTGAATCCCATTTCAGAATTGAGCTTAGTACGCCTGTCATGGAGAATTATACGAATATCTGTTTTATCTGACGATTTCGCTTTTAATGAATGACACTTTATTCTATGCATAAACTTTTCAGTTTCCACTACAGGAAAAGCTCCATTTCCTGAATTTATGGCACTGAGTAACTTTTCAGATTCATCAAGAAATACAGATGCTGGAATCCTAAGTAACTCTTCATTTTCTGGAGTCTGAATAACCACGTCCTTATCAAGTATCTTGTAATTATAATTACCCTCTTTTTCTTGACGGAGAATCATTATTATTGGATAAAACAGGTTTTGTATTCTATTTAAATTTTGATCGCCTGCATATACCTTACCTTCTCCTAATAATTTTAGCAGAGTATATATTTCACTCCATTCTCCTTTATTTCCTGTTATAGCCATATTGCTTTGATTT
Source organism: Bacteroides sp. An51A (assembly GCF_002161565.1). Lineage (NCBI taxonomy): Bacteria > Pseudomonadati > Bacteroidota > Bacteroidia > Bacteroidales > Bacteroidaceae > Bacteroides > Bacteroides sp. An51A. Next base: position 222,000 of record NZ_NFIC01000001.1, on the reverse strand, counting down.
AGAAAGGTCTATTCTTTTAATGATTTCTTGCGCAGTTGCTTGAATAGCAGGAACCGCAACAGAATTACCAAATTGTTTATACGCAGATGCATCAGCAACCTCAATAATAAAAGTATCAGGAAAGCCTTGCAATCTTGCCCATTCACGTGGAGTCATTCGACGTAATCCTTCACGATTAACCTCCCCTTTAATTTTCGTAACCGGAGTAAAATCTGTAAGACGATTATCAATAACCAGATTTCTTTCTCTTCCCATTCCTCCAACAACAATTGCATTTGCCACACCATTATCTGGTATTATCTCATATCCGAATCCATTACCTTTGGCTTCATGTCTTTCTTTATGAGCCACTAAGGTTTTGATATATTGTGTTGACAAATAATATTTTGCAGAAACAACTTCTTTTTCTTTTACATCAGCAAAAGTTTTTGATGTATCTGTAGGTTGTGGATATGTAAATTCTTCTACATTCTGGTCTTTACGGAATCCTACAATATAAACTCTTTCCCTATGTTGCGGAACTCCAAAGTTCATAGCATTTACTATTTGTGGTTCAGGAACATAATAGTCCAAATCTTCCCGAAGTACTTTCAAAATAGTCTGAATTGTTTTTCCTTTGTCATGAATGAGAAGACCTTTTACATTTTCTAAGAAGAAAGCTTTTGGTCTTTTTCTGCGAAGAATCTCGGCAACGTCGAAAAACAATGTTCCTCTTGTTTCTTCAAACCCAAGACGCTTACCTGCCAAAGAAAATGCTTGACATGGGAATCCAGCACATAATACATCAAAATCATCTGGTATGAATGACTTTGTCACCTCACTTGTTATATCCCCAAACGGAACTTCTCCATAGTTCAAAAAATAAGTTTTTTGGGCTTGAGAATCCCACTCAGAAGAAAAAACACATTTACCTCCCAAATTTTGCATGGCCATTCTAAATCCTCCAATTCCAGCGAACAAATCAATGAATGTGAATTTGGGGTTTTCATCAGGTAAAAAAGGAACTGAAAATAGTTCTGGAAACAAAGAATATTGTATGCTGTCCTCTGAAACACAAGAATCAGTATCATTCTCTAAGCCACTTCGTTTTTCTGTAAAGTCCTCAATTAAACCTTTAGCTTTTTGCCTAAAAGGGGAATCGAACTTAGAACCTTTATTGTGTAAGAAATGTGATATTATGGCTATTTGCATATCAAACGGCATAATTGTTCCGTCCTCATTCAGAGAATGAGGGCCAAACATCTGTACTGCCAATTTCGAATTTCCAAATAGTCCTTTCATCAATATACAGTTTTCTTTTTTTATATTGTTCATATAACTTAAAATTTCATTCAAACACTTATCAGGTTGGCTCTTAAGTTCACTTTCCCAAAAACGGAAAACTTTCCAGCCATTCTTTATAAGATAATCATTTACTTCATTATCCCTTTGAATGTTTCGTTCTATCTTTTTGTACCAAAACTCACAATTCGATTTATGGTCATTTTTATGAACCAACCAATCTTTACCATGCCAAAAATCCCCATCACAAAAAATCGCAATTTTATGTTCTCCAATGGAAAAATCAGGCTTGCCAAATATGTTTTTATCATTTTTATGATATCTAACACCTGCATTCCAAAGAAGTTTCCCAAACAATATCTCTATTGATGTCCCTTTAGACTTGTTTGCTTGCATATTTCTATGCCTCTGTTCCTTTGTCAGATTACTCATAAATTAAATGATAATTGTAGCTATATGCAAAATTACATATTTTCCTTATTTAATACCAGATTATATTACGAAAAAAGCACCGACAAAAGCACATGTGGGGAAAATGTGGGGAAAAATCAGACAAGCAAAAAGGCTAAGTGATTAATTATTAATCACTTAGCCTTTCATTCTGTACCCAGACCCGGGGTCGAACCGGGATGGATTTTACTCCACTGGTGTTTGAGACCAGCGCGTCTACCGATTCCGCCATCTGGGCATTCCGTTGAATTGCGGTGCAAAGGTAAGAAGTATATATTAAAGTTCCAAATATTTATAGGGGTTTTGGAATATTCTAAAATACTTTTAACATCATCTCTCTTCTATTATTTAATATCTGAGTACAAATAACAAAAGGCTGAATCGGTAAGATTCAACCTTGTTATCTTTTTGTGCTAACAATTACTTAAGCCAATTTAGCAATATGAGCAGCCAGTTTTGACTTTAAGTTAGCAGCTTTGTTCTTATGGATAATGTTGCGTTGAGCTACTTTATCCAAAATCTTTTGTACTTTAGGATACATTGCTACTGCTTCTGCCTTGTCAGTAGTCATACGAAGTTTCTTCACTGCGTTACGCATTGTTTTAGCATAATATCTGTTGTGAAGTCTTCTTTTTTCAGCTTGTCTGATTCTTTTAATAGATGATTTGTGATTTGCCATCTCGACTAATCTTTAAATATTGTTCGTGATTCTGTTTATTATGTAGCCCGTGGGAGAATCGAACTCCCCTTTCAAGAATGAAAATCTTGCGTCCTAACCGATAGACGAACGGGCCATCCTTTGATGCTTTCGAGGAAAGTATCCCTCATTTGCGGATGCAAAGGTAGGAAGATTTTTTATTCCTGCAAAACTTTCTGCAGAAAAAATATACTTTCTCCTTAAAAGTCATATCTTTGCAAGTGTAAAACAGTGAATGGAAGTGAGATCAGTGTCACATTTTGATTCTTTAGTTTTATTTGTAGAGCCATGTTACAGAAATATCAGGGAGTAGTGTTACATACACTGAAGTATAATGACCGTTCAAATATTGCCTGTATTTATACAGGTGAGGGTGGGAGGATGTCCTTCTTGTTCCCGGCGCAACGTTCACGCAAGTCAATGGTAAGGTCGGTGCTGTTCCAGCCCTTGTCGTTGGTAGAGTTCGAAGCCGAGGTGCGTCCTCGTGCCAGTGTACATCCCATTCGTGAGGCGAAGGCATGGATGGTTTTCCAATCCTTGCCTTACGATCCCTATAAGTCTGCTATTGCGCTGTTTCTGGCTGAGTTTCTTTATCGTGCTTTGAAAGAAGAGGGAGCCAGTGCATCATTGTTTTCTTATTTGGTTTATTCGATACAATGGCTTGATGCGTGTGAAAAAAGTTTTGCTAATTTTCACTTAGTCTTTTTGATGCGTTTGTCTCGTTTCCTGGGGTTGTATCCGAATATGGAAGATTATGCCGAAGGTTGCTGTTTTGATTTGTTGAATGCCTGTTTTGTGACGGAGCCACCATCGCATGGTATGTTTGTCGTTCCTGCTGAGGCTTCGCGCATCTGTAATTTGATGCGTATGAACTATGATACGATGTATTTGTTTGGGATGAATCGTACCCAGCGCAATCGTTGCCTCGACATCATTCATGAATATTATCGCCTGCATCTTCCTGATTTCCAGGAATTGAAGTCATTCCGGGTACTTCAGGAACTTTTTTAAACAGGCGTTTTTCCGATGAGGAGAGTTAGGGGAGGGTTATTTGCATTACGAATCCACCTCGTGCCAGACAAGGAACTTCTGTCTCTTTTCCTATGGAACGATTTTTTTCGATGCGGAATGATTTTTCATCTGTTCCGTCCCCGATGAAAAGTACAGCCGTCTGTTGTGGCAATGAAAGGCGTTGCAGTGAAAAACGGAGGATTGCCGGCGTGTCTTTTCCGTTGATGCCGGCAATGTACCATGTGTTTCCTTTTTTGCGTGCCAGAACGGCGTGTTCTCCAGGATATCCGCTCAGCAGTCTGGTATCATCCCACGTTGTAGGGAGAGTTGATAAAAGCTGTTTCACCTCGTCAGGCAGGCTTTGGTACGTTTCAGGACGATCAGGCATATGCTGGATGCCCGATTCGAAAAGGATGGGCAGAGCTAACTCGTGACCGTAACTGGTGATGTGTGGGTGCTGCGAGTCAGAAAATGTGCCGGGTGTATAGTCCATTGAGCCTATAACGTTGCGTGTAAAAGGCAAGGTCGCGTTGTGGCAGGCTGCACGTGAGGTGAGTCGTTCGTTGTTATTATACCATTCAGCTCCATATACGGATTCCAAGGTAATCAGTTGCGGATAGGTACGTTGCCAGCCCCACGGTAGTGTACCTCCGTGCAGGTTTACGAGCAAGTGGTGGCGTGCTGCGTCCTCCAGTAAGTCGAAATAATAGTTGATTGCTTGCTGGGTGTCGGTTGGGAAGAAGTCCACTTTTACACCTTTCACTCCTTGCTTTTCCAGCCAGGCAAATTCCTTTTCACGGTCGGTTGCCTTGTTGAGGCGGTAGAGTGGAGTAGGTGCTCCTTCAATCCAGTTGGTGGTTGAGTTATACCAAAGTATCGGGCGAATGTCTTTCGAATGAGCATAAGCGAGGACATCTTCGATGGTACCTCCCGTCATTTGGTCCCATTCGGCATCGATCAGTGTATAGGGCCAGTGCATGGAAGCAGCCAAGTCTACGTATTGCTTCAGCAAGGCGCAATTGCGTGCCCCGTGATTGTGTGCCCAGTAAATCCACGATGCATTACCGGGTTTTATCCAACTGGTATCCTTTAGCTGACAGGGTGTAGCGACATCGGTTGTCAAGGTCGATTCGGTAATGTCGGCCAGTGTACCGATGATAAGTGTATGCCACGCTGAATGCCATTCGCCCGTCACAGATAATGCATCCTCTACCATTTTCACCCGATAACGTTCCGTGCCTTCGTTTACCAGATAAGTTCCACAATGAATACGTTGTAAATCCGATTCGGTTATCAGGGCGAATACATCTTTCTGTGGTTCCATTAAGGCGGGATATCCCCATTCGCCGGATTTGCAACCTTCGGTGCTGAAAGGATAAAAGCCTTCGTTGTCTACTGAGCGGGGACGCATCCAGCGTGGAGAACCTGTTGCCAGATCATAGGAAGTACATTCGTTTGTAATCATTTCTCCGTTTGGGGCTGTTTTCAGCTGGTAGCGGAAAGCGATTCCGTCATCGTATGCCCGTATAATAAGTGTCAGACATTGTTCTTTATCGTTTACCAGAATGAATCTCCGCTCATTGGCATGGTTGATACAGTGCTGGCGTTTGCCGGTGATCATTTGATAATCATCGGTGTGAAGGCTTGTTTCCGATGCCGATTGCAGGCGCAGCTTAGAGGACAAGTCTTGTCGGTTGGTCTGTATTCCCAAATGGATTTGGTTGAAAATGTATTGGTCTCCGTATCGGATAGAAAGGCAGGCTGTGCCTGCTGCATTATTTTCCGGGCAGTGTAGGGTTACGCTGATTTGTCCGTTGGGTGAATGGATTTCGGCAGCTTGCAATGTAAAAGTAAATAACAGCGTTGTGAATATGGCAAATAATTTGTGTTTCATAGGTGGTTTTAACAGTTTTATAAGTTTGGATAGGCAAATATACGGAAAAAAGCGGATGGTGACAATTGGTAGAGGTGTATTTTATCATGTAGAAATTCAAAACAGTTTCAAACAATGACTATTGAAAAAGTAAGGTCATTCTGTCTCAGAGCGAAGGGGCTCTCATATAATAGTTTATGTTTTCGAGATCCTTCGCTCTGGGACAGAATGACAAATGAAAGCTGTCTTTTATTTTAAGGCAGGCTCATTGTGATGAGAGTTATTGGTGTCGTACTGCAGGTGCTCCAAAATAGCTTGGATACCGGTTGTCGGGATAGAGGACGAGTTGTTCGAGTACGATTTCCGGATCAATCATATATAGTTTTAATCTATGCATACCTGCTTTCTTTACATGCAGTTTTGTGGTTAGCATACGCAGGTTGTCGAATACTTCGTTACGGCGAAGTTGCTTGGAACCGGTAAGCTTGATGGTCTTGTCTTGCTTGGGAAGTGGTTTCAGGTTGGGCGACTGAGCCAAGTTGGCTGGATTGTATTCGCCGGATGTGTCCACGAATCCTTGGCGGGCATCTATCACTTCCGGTATTTCATCGTCTATTGCTACGGCGATACGCAAGCCTCGTTCGGGATAAACGTCTTGTGTGGGTAAGATACCGATGCAGAGCGAGACGGTTCCAGTATCGGGCAGTAGTATCTGGTATTCTAGGTATGGGGCTTCCTCAGGCTGGGCACTAGGAGCTGTTACAGGGCTGATACCCATACAGGCATATCCTCTTCCCAAGTCGGGCAGTTCAGTCCATGCGGCATCTTTTCCGGGAACGTTTTTGTTATATAGGTATGCTGGGATGGAAAATTCGGTTTTACTCAAATTGCCGAAATAGGCTTCCTTTGTGTCTGGTGCTTGTCCTTTGACGGCCCGGATACCGATAGGAAAGTTGGTTTCTCCACTCTTGATGGTCAGGCAGGCTTCGTGTGTTCCATTGCCGATGGCAGCCCAGTCTATGTTGACTTGGAGGCGCGTTTCGGTTTTTACCGTCCCGGAGGGTTGGCTGACTTTTATCCAAGTTTGTGACGGAGTTGCCGTGAAATTGATGCTTCCTTTTCCTCGGTTGAAGAGGTCAATATAATAGGTTTGGTCAAGCAATGCGTCAAATAGAGGCAATGCCAGTTTGTCCGTATAGTCGGTAGCCTCGCAGCCTTCTGGGCAAATGCCTAAAGATGGGGTGTCTTGCAGGGTGACTTGTTGTAAGGAAGGAAGCAGTGCTTGTTTGGGCATGGACCATTGTGTGTAACCGATGTGTATGTCCGACATCATGTTTTTCCATTTGCCGTTTGCCAGTGTATCATTGTAATAACATGTCAGTCGTTTGTCTTTTTCGAACAATTCTTCAGCTTGCTTCGCATACAGGTTGGCCAAAGGTCTGCCCTGCTTTGCATAAAGATGGTTGCGTGTAGTGGCAGTGTAGATGTTAGCTATTCCGGCAGAAGCTACGGTGGGATAATACACCAGTTGGAAATAAGCATCTTGCCAGTCGGCAGGGATACGTTTTTTGAGTACTTCGGCTTTCGCTTCCACTTCTTTCCAAAGCTTTTCCACACGGTCGGTTTCGCGATGGTTCACCACGCTGAAAATGCCGGCTACTTGCACTTCTGCTTTTCGCCACAGGTTGTATTTCGGATATTTTGAAACAATGTCTGCTATTTCTTCAGCGTATTCGTCACCAAAATTCTGCGCTGCCCATTCCCGGGTGTAGTTGTCTGTCTTGTCGGCTGGGATGTTATGGGGATTCCATGCATAGCGTAAGATGAAATCAATGGGAAGCTCTTTGGGCTTCAGGTCACCCACATTGATGACCCAAAGGTCATCGATGCCGGTTTCGTAAGCAAGGTGGAACTGTTCTCGTAATTTAGGTATGGGGCTTGTGTTCACCCAACGGTCGTTCCACGGTCCGCCGTTCATGTCAATGTGATAATACAATCCCATTCCACCTTTGCGGTTCTTTTCTTTTAGCGGTCCGGTGCGCCGAAGGTACCCCCAGTTGTTGTCGCAGAAAAGCAGGAGCACATCATCGGGCACGTTAAAGCCTTTGTCGTAATATCGTTGCACTTCGGTGAAGATAGCCCATGCATTGAAATATACTCCGCAGCCAGGAACCGTCTGTGTCAGTGTGAAGACGGGCAGTGCTCCGGATGCGGCAGGACCTTTGCGCGATTATTTGGAGATAGCAGTAGAGGATACAGGTAAAGGCTTGAATGAAAGAGAACTGAAGAAGATATTCGAACGCTTTTATCAAAGCGAATCCGGCCGTGTATCTGCCCGGCAAGGGTTCGGCATTGGGCTGAATTTATGTCAGGCATTGGTAAAGCTTCATTATGGTGTCATTTTTGCAGAAAACAGGAAAGATGTGCAGGGAAGCAGATTTGTGGTGCGTTTACCTTTGGGAAACAAGCATCTGAAAAAAGAAGAAATGGCAGATGGGAAGCCGGAAGAACATCTTTCCTTACATGGACGTGTGGAGGAACCTGCCTATTTCCCCGTCCAGGAGAAAGGAAAGCGGAATCCGACACATTACCGTGTGCTTGTGATAGACGATGATGAGGTTTTGCGGAATTTCTTGCAGGAAAGCCTGTCGGTTCATTACCGGGTAGATGTGGCTGCCGACGGCATGGAAGGATGGCAGAAAGCACTTGCCACGTTGCCCGATGTGGTCGTGTCGGATGTGATGATGCCGGAAATGGACGGATTTCAGTTGCTGAAGGAACTGAAGAAGAATCCCAACACCAACCACATTCCGGTTGTGCTGTTGACTTCGAAAACCGAATTGGCCAGTCGTATGGAAGGTCTGGAACAAGGAGCGGACGGATATCTGAACAAACCGTTCAGTCAGGATGAACTGGATGTGCTCATTGCCAACCTGATAAGCAATCGTCTTCGCCTGAAAGGGAAATATTCCGGTAGCCAGGAGCAGGAAGGGAAGGTGAAACCGCTCAAGGTGAAAAATACGGACGAGATATTGATGGAACGTGTAATGACAGTCATTGACCAGAATTTGGGTAATCCCATGCTGAGTGTGGAATTGTTGGCAAAGGAAGTCGGTATGAGCCGTACCCAATTGCACCGCCGGATGAAAGACATAACCGGTCTTGCGGTAAGCGATTTTATCCGTAATATCCGTTTGCGTCAGGCTGCACGGCTTTTGAAGGAAAAGCGGCTTATGATTACGCAAGTGGCTTATGCTGTAGGATTTTCCAGTCAGACCCATTTCTCGACGATGTTCAGAAGACAATATGGGATGACTCCGACGGAGTACGCAGAAACAGGAGAAAAAGCATCCGAAGACACGGAGGTTACCGGAACTGGTACGAAACATCCGGATGAAGCCTGAACATACTCATGCTGATGGAACACCGATGACGCAGAAAGGCCCGCGCCGGCACAAATTATATCAGAAGCTGTTTTGAATTTCTCCAAAAAGTTTTTCTTGGCTTGATGTATCCGTTTTCGTGTGTGCTTTGGGCGATTTTTTGGTCCTTTTCGCTCCTGTTCTTCGTCAGATAGCCCGCTATCTTCCTCATCACAGAAACGGAAATGCCTCAAAAACTCATCCCAAATCATCGCACGATAAATTCAAAACAGCTTCTCAATGAATGTCCGATTTAGCCGACAAGAAGTTAGAGGGAGATAGAAGCCAATACTTCTGCGCTATTGGCATTAACTCCTTCTAACTCCTTTCGAGCCATTATCAGTTATCCATTATCAGGCGGTAACGCTTTCCGGGTTTCGTATCGATGTCGTATTCGTATACTTTGCGGAGGGCAGGTTTGGCAGGAGTGCCTAATTCAGGTGATACCTGCGGTGTTTTGATGGCTGCGGGAGCATACAACGGGTTCGGGCATTCACCTTGGGCTTCGTGTAAGCCTTTGCCTTTCAGCGGCACATACGAACGGACACGCAATGTGCCGCCCAGTTTCGACAGAATGACCGCTTCACGCAATTTGCTTTTGTCCCACTTCATCGTTACTTCGAAGCCGCCGCGGGCAACCAGGCCTTTCACTTCACCTTTGCTCCATACATCGGGCAATGCCGGAAGCAGATGTACCGCTCCGTCGTGGCTTTGCAACAACATTTCGGCAATGCCTGCTGTTGCGCCGAAGTTTCCGTCTATCTGGAAAGGCGGATGCGCGTCGAACAGGTTGGGATACGTGCGTCCTTCGGGATATTGGCTTGCTTCGGCATCGCTCGGCAAGAGCTGCAGCATATTGCTAATCAGACGGAATGCATGATTGCCGTCAAGCATCCGCGCCCAAAAATTGATTTTCCAGCCGATGCTCCAGCCTGTAGCCTTGTCGCCCCGTTGCTCTAACGTGGTATGTGCAGCCTGAAACAGTTCGGGGTGGCTGTAGGGCGATACCTGGTTGCTGGGATGCAGTCCGTAGAGGTGCGAAATGTGCCGGTGCTCGTCTTTCGGATTGTCTGCATCTTCTGTCCACTCTTGCAGTTGGCCGTGTTTGCCTATCCGCATCGGTGGCAAGCGGTCAATCGTCTGCCGCAACGTGTCTTGGAAACTTGTCTCATCGCCTACAGCCAAGGAAGCGCGCAGTGCGTTCGAAAGCACATCGAATGCCAACTGGTTATCCATTGTGCATCCTGCTGTTACCGGACCGTGTTCGGGTGACACTGAAGGGGCAATGACCCATTCGCGGGTATTCGGGTTTTCGGCAAGGAAATCCAGACAGAACAATGCCGCGCCTTTCAATATCGGATAATATTCCCGCAAAAACGTCAGGTCGCCCGTAAACAAGTAATGTTGCCACAAATGCTGGCTTAGCCAGAATCCGCCACTGGGCCACATACCTGCAGCGGCGAAGTCTACCGGACCTGCAATGCGCCACAAGTCGGTATTATGATGTGCCACCCATCCCCGGCAGTCATACATTTCGCGTGCTGTTTTCGCTCCCGTTTCCGACAAGTCTTTCAGCATGGCGAACAGCGGTTGGTGCATTTCGCTTAGATTAGTAGTCTCGGCAGGCCAATAGTTCATTTCCGTGTTGATGTTAATGGTGTACTTGCTGTCCCACGGTGCGTTTACGCTGCGGTTCCAAATGCCTTGCAGGTTGGCAGGTTGCCCGTCGGGTTGTGAAGACGAAATCAGCAGGTAGCGTCCGTACTGGAAAAGCAGTACAGGTAAGGTCTGGTCCTTGCCTTGGTTGAAATCGCGGATACGTATATCGGTTTCCTTCCGGGAAACTTCGTCTGTCTGTTCGCCAATCGTCAGCTGTACCCGGTTGAACAGGCTTTGGTAGTAAGCGGTGTGGGTAGCCAGTGCTTTTTCATAGGGCACTTTCACAGCTTGGGCTAAGCGGTTTTCTGCACGTGTCGCCGCATCGCCGCTTACATCGTGATAGTTCACGTAATTGGTAGCCGCAGCGATATAAATCACCGCTTCATCCGCATCTGCCACTTCCAAAGTTTTATCTGAAGAATTTACGGTGCCGTTGGTAATCACTTGCACCCTGCATTCGGCACGCAGGGCTGCCTTTACTCCTTCCTGGTCTTTGCCGTAACAAACCACCGACAGCTTATTGCCTTCGGCTTTCACTTCATGCTGTAACGGGTTCTCGTAAGCAAGCCGGAAAGCCAAAGCGCCTTTCCGGTCTGCCTGCACACGCATCACAATGACGCTATCGGTAAACGAAGCGAAAGCCGTGCGGGTATAAGTCACTCCGTCCACTTCATAACGGGTAGTGGCTGTGGCGTTGGCGATGTTCAAGTCGCGGTAATAGTTTGTCGCGTCCTTGTGTCCGGTAAAATCAAGGAAAAGGCTTCCCAGGGTGAGATAACTCATGCCGTTCTTTCCCGAAAAGAAATTGGCATCGCACAACCGTTGTGCTTCCCAAGTCTTTCCTTCGAATATCAGTTGGCGCACCGTAGGGAGCACGTAACGGGCAAGGGAATTGTTATTATCGTGTGGTCCTCCTGCCCAAAACGTTTCTTCGTTCAGTTGCAGTTCTTCCCGTTCCGTACCGCCATATACCATCGCTCCCATCCGCGAGTTTCCGATAGGCAGGGCATCCGTCCATTCCGTAGCCGGACGGCTGTACCACAATTTCAAGTCTTCGGCATAGCCGGCTATTGCCGTCAGTCCCGAAAATACAATTGCTAAAATCAATTTCCGTGTTTTCATGTTTCATGTTTTATTGGTTGAACACAGCGGCTGTTAACTGTTATCACTTTGTTCAGGAGTTATACTTCATGCGGCATTTATTTGTGCATGGTATAACTCCTTACTGACATTAATTCATTATCACGGTATATGTTTTCACAACACCTCTGTAGTCGAACTTCACGATGGCCTTGCCGTCTTTGGTTTCCGGTTGGGTGATTTCAATCTTTACATCCGGATTGTTCGAAGCTGCCGTGATTTGAGGTACGCTTTCTGTTGCTTCCGGAAGCGTATAAGTCGCTTCGTATTGGTCGTATCCCGTATAACCGTTGGCATTGGTAGAACGGACGGGAACGGTAGGCAACTCTACTTCCTCGCCATTGACCTGGATGCTGACAGCCGGTGCAGCAGGATAAACCAAAGTCTTTTCATCGGCACTGAATCCCAGTCCCTGCAATACACATACCTGTCCTTCAGCATCGCTTTCCGCTACCAGGTAGATGGCATGTTTCTTGTCGAGTGTTTTTATGGCATCAGTCACGTCCAGTGTGAACTTGGTCACTTCGCTTTGGCTCGAACCTGCCGGAACGGTGATTTCACCTATTTTCTTGCCTTTCCACACGTCATTGTCCCATGGACCGTCCAGCCATACGCTTACTTTGAAGGCTGATGAGGTTGTAGCGGTCAGGAAAAGGTTGAAATAAGTCTTGTCATACTCTTTGGAACCGGCAAAAGGCTTCAGGCCTTTTTGAGCTTGGTACAGTCCGCCGAAGCCGAAATATTTGTAACCGATGATGTCGCCACCGTTTACGTTGATAGGCATATCGTTGCTCCAGATGTCCCATGCATCCTGTTGGCTGCCTACATTCGACAAGTAGCATGCGTAGCCGGCAGAATAATATTTGTAGGGGTCCATTCCGAATATCTGGAAGCCTTCCGAGGTAACTTCGGCACCGGTATAGGTATCTCCGTTACTTGCCTGCGCCTGCCAGATACTGTCGGGGGCATACGGGTCGTAGCCATGAATGGTTACTTTGCCTCCTTCTGCCACGGGTTTTTCATCCCATTGGATGGTGACAGGTGCCACCATCGCCTGGCGTGCAAACCCGAATCCGCGAGGAGGACGGTGATAGAATACATACCATTGTCCGTTGATTTCCTGCAGACTGCCGTGCGTGTTGTGTGCGGCATTGGTGGTCTGCAGCTTGCTGCCATCTTCGTTAAGTACCACACCACGCGAGTCTACCAATACACCTCCGCTGCGCCAAGGACCTAACGGAGTATCGCCGAAGGCATAACGCAGGGTCGAGTTAGTGCTTCCCAATCCGTAGTCGGGACCGGAATAGCCCGAGAAAATCATCACATACTTGTTACCTACTTGTCGGATAGATGATGCTTCGAAGAAGTTGAAATCTTCCGGTTTCTGTTCTTTGTAGAGTGCCGGATATTTTGTTCCCTTCGGGTCGCGTATCTCGCCATATCTTAAGCTGGCAGGGATGAAATAAGGGATGATTTCGGTACCTGGCCGTACAGAATACATGGTATGCTGGTCCAATTGGGCTGCCAGTGAACGCTGGAAGCCCCAGAAGCCGTAAGCACGGAAACCTATTTCATAATCCGGGTCTTTCGGGTCGGAAATGTTTTCGATGAAAATAGACGGGTCAAAGCCTAAAATGCTGCCCGGTACTGTGCGTGTGCCGTCTTCATTCAGGTTGACAGGAGTAAACGGACCGTCAGGCCGGTCACCTTTGCATACCATTGCCTCGCGGTTGGCACCTCGGCTGTGCGGATAGAGATAGTAAACTTTCTTACCGTCTTTTTGTTTGATTTCTACAAGGTCGGGTGCATACATCACGTCCCATTGGCCTTCCGTTTCGTAAGTGAATATCGGGCCTTCATCACGCCAGTCGGTCAAGTCTTCCACAGGTGCCGACCACATACGGATGTCCGGACCACAATAGCTGTCCATGCGCAGGTCGTGCGAGCCGATGATGTAGGCACGCAGCTTGCCCGGATTGTCGGGGTCTTCGAATACACGGGGTTCTCCGTCGGGCAGGTGTTCCCAAAGCGGAAGATACGGGTTACCCGTCCCGATGAGTTGCGGGTCGAGTGTCTGAGCCTGCTGGTTTCCGCACGCTGTGCCGAGAGCCAGTCCGAAAGCCAATGCCATCGTGGCTTTCAAAGGGTAAGTTTTTTTCATGTTGTTTAAATTGGGTTATTTTATGGTTTAAAATCCGATGCGTACCGATACGATACTTTTTCCGGATATGGGCAAAGATACGGATTCTTTGGTTACGGTAACGTCTGCCGGTTCCATATTTTTTGTTTCGTTGGTTTCTACTGCTGAAGCTTGGCTGGCTCCCGATATCGGGATGACTAAGCTAAGCGTGCGGTCGGATTGGTTCAGGAGGACAAGCGTCACTTCGCCGGTAGCTTCGTTAAGATAGGCCGTAGCTTCGATGTTTTCGCTGGCGGAGGTGACAGCGATGCGGGTAGTGCCTGTGGCGTAACGGGCGTAATGTGACAGGATGTAGCCGTTTTTCGATACTTCGCCTTCTTCTTCCTTGCAACGTTCATCGGTGTCACCTATCATGCCATAGAAACGTTTCAGGTACCAGTAGACGTAGGCACTGCAGTATCCGTCCATGCACATATGGATTTCTTTTGCCAGATGCGAGAAGTTGTAGTCCCAGTTAAGGAATTGCCACATCGACGGGTCTTCTTCTTTCTCTCCGTCATTGAAAAGATGTTCGGTCATCCACCAGGTTTTGCCTCCCAGACGCGGATAAAGTCCGCATACATAGTCGTGGCGGCCTTTCACGTAATCGCTGCTTAAGTCGATGAATCCTTGGTAGAGGTGTCCGGCTACGATGTCGGTCTGCGCAAAGGCTTCTGCATCGTTCAGTACGGCATCGGTATATTCGGGCTGGTAGCCGCAGGCTTCGGGCGACATCAGCTTCACACCGGTTTCGCGGATGCGTGCGCCTTCCTGCTTCAGAAAGTTTACCACCTCTTGCGGTGTCCAGGCAGTAAAGTCCATATCGGGTTCGTTCTGTACCGAAACGGCATAGATGTCCACCCCGTTTTGTTTCATGAAATTGATATACTTGATAAGATGGTCGGCGTAGTCGGCGTAGTGTTCAGGCTTCAGGTGGTCGGTATCGTCCGCTTTGTCTGCCCATTCCGCCGGAATGTTCCACGGACAGGCAAATACGGTGGCACCGTGGCTTTGTGCGATTTTAGCACCATCCACGTCATCTGCCCAACGGGTTTCATCGGCATAAATCATCAGGCGCAGGATGGAGTATCCCAGTCCGTCCGGACTATACATCTTGTTCATTTCATCGGCTGTAATAGTGGGAGTGCCCCAAATGCTGACTGCATACATGCCGCCGAAACCTGCTACCGGCTGGTATTTGACCGCCGGGTCTACGGTCAGTACAATGCCGCCCGCACCTTCTTGGGTGATGGTCAGCTCGGTGGTTGTCCCGTTGCGGTCGGTCAGGCGGATAACCTGTGTACGGGTGTCCATCGAAGTGTTGGCATTACAGGTCAGGGTTACTTTGGTAAATTGGTGCTCACCGTTGTTGTCACCGCCCGATGTGGGGGTTACATTGGTCACGATATTGCCTTCTCCCAAAGTGATTTCCCAGGTTGATTGTTGCCAGTCGATGATGGCTTCGGCAGTGCCCTCGGTTGAGGTTACTGTCATGGCGTTGCGTACGAAACGGGCATACGAGTCGCCCCACAAGCTTTTGTTCACGGTGTCATCGTCCGAGCAAGCCCAGAAAAGTGTGCTTGCCAGAAACAGGAATAGAAAAGATTTCAGTTGTTTCATGGTGTTTTTTTATTTACGTTTTTCGATTTTATGCATGTTGACTATTGATTGTTCTTCTGTGTCCGGTTAATCAATCTTGTGCTTTTACTTCTCTACGTTTCAACAGTCTGCTAACTGCGTTTCTTGTAAGATTAATAATCTTCACGCCGTAAGATTAATAATCTTCACGCGGATGCAGTATTTGCCAATAAACTTGTAGGGGCAGGGTTTGCCTGCCCGAAAACATCCACGTGGACGCATACGGGCGGGTTAACCCCGCCCCTACATTGGCTAATTGCGCACATCATATTAATTTGTATGTGTCGCCTGGTAGAGACGATGTGCATAGAAAGGATTAATGAATGTCCGCATGCTGTAGGGGCGTATCGCATACGCCCCGAATACATTCGCGTGGATAAGTGGACGCATTCGGGCGTATGCGATACGCCCCTACATGGGATGTTTGCGAATATTCAATAAAGGATTTGTCATCCGCTTCGAATGCAGATTGTATTCAAAACCGGATTACAAATCCTTTAGGATGGTATTCCAAGCCTCCCCTTAGGGGGGAGGTTTGGAGGGGCTGTTTTTTTATTTCAGCCCGTTCACAACACCTTCATAGAACAAGTTGCGGTTCCAGCCGGAAGTCCATGGGCAGAGTTTGTTTGCCGATGACGATTCGTTCATACCCGAGAGCGAGATACCGTACTGGTTGGCTGCATCAATGATGCGGCGGTATTCCTGCATGATGAACGACAAATACTTGCCGGCATTTATCCGGTCGTCGGTAGAAACCTGGCCAGCCTGAATCAGTGTACCATCGGTATTCTCTACGCAGACACTCAGGTCTGAAATGCGTATCGGCTTGCCTGCTTCTTTCAGTCGGGTGAAGAGGGCGGTAATCTTGCTTTCATTGCTTGCCTGAATAGTTGCGTCTTTCGAGTAAACCGTGTGCAACAGGATGTTGTAGCCGTCGATGACGGTTTCGCCGTCTTCTTCATACGAGTTCACCAACGTTGTCAACTGGTCTGCCTTCGATGCCATGTCATCCGTTTGTTCGAAGGTCTGGCTTACGAAGAGTTGTACCGGAACTGCTGCCGTGTCGCGTGCCATGGCTACAGCCGTGCGGGCGAATTCCACATCGCCGCCCAAGTATTCACCGAAGTTGAATGTATTGGCATCTTGTGTCTGGCTGAGCGGTTCGCCGATGACATTCCATGTCGTTACGGCTTCGCCTCCAGCATCCATCATGCCACCAATCCATGCGTTCATATCGGCTGTCAGGATGTCTGCTTTTTCTTCGGGTGTCTTTTCGATGATGGTGTCGTCCATCTTCCAGTTCAAGGTAATGTTGTCGATGTACGCATGCCATTCTCCGGAGCCAGAGCCTACGGCAAGCGTGATTTCGGTCAGGTTTTCCATGCCTTCGGGTATCGGCATACCACCTTCGCCAAAGGGGATGTAGATAAGGCCACGTCCCCAAGCATTGTCGGGACAACCGTATGCTGCCGGACCTTTTCCTGAACTATACTCTACACCGTTGACCAGCACACGCATACCGCTTCCGTACTTGCCTTTTCCGTCTATCAGGTACATGTCCAGTGTGATGCCTGTGTAGTCTTTCAAGGTTCTGCCTGGCTGCAGTTGGACAGTGAATTGCGGATACGAATAGCTGGCAAGGCTGCTGGCTGTACCAACATGGAGCACTTTACCGCTTTCACCCGTAGGGTCGTTTTCTACGACAGACGAACTGCCGCCCGTCATCGGGTAGGTCTTGCCCAGTTCGTCGCCTTCAAAGTCGATGACGGTGGTGCCTGTACCTGCCACTTCGTAGTTCATGTAGATATTGTCCAGGTAGTAGTAGGCTTCACCTGAAGCAGTACCTACCTGCAGTTCGAATTCGGTCAGTTCAGCTAAGCTGGCGGGCAATACGAATCCTGGAGCAGTAGCGTCTTTCATCTTGATGACGGCACCGCGGTTCCATTGGTTTGGATTGCAACCTATTGTCGCCGCATTCATACCCACGTTGAACTCTTGTCCATTGATGTAGACTTTCATGCCGGCACCGTAAATGCCGTGGCTGTCTATCACTCGCATGTCAAATTCCAGGCTTACATAGTCGCCCAGCTTGCGTCCTTCGGGCAGTTTTACATTCAGTTTGGCAAATGAATAACTTGCAAATTCGTCCGCCCTGCCTACGCACAACACCTTCTTGTTCGGGTCATCCGGGTCGGTAGTTACTTCAGCACTACTGTTTCCGCTCATGGGATAAGCTGTACCTATTTCGTCCGCTTCGAAGTTGAAGAGCACGGTGCGTCCCTTCTCCGGTTCGTAAGGGATGATGGTCGGCTCGAACTGTTCGGCATAGTAGGAAGCACGTTGTCCTTGGTAGGAGGCAAGCGTTCCGCCGTATGCCGTTACGTCTGTTCCTGCAAGTGCATCCGCCAGTGTCGACATGCCGCCGAAGTCGTATGCGCCTTGGTCATTGACAGAGGTAGCAGGCATATAGGTTGTGCTGCCCACGTCTATTCCGTCGAAATTGTTGATAATGGTGCTGTAAGCCACTTCGTGTGCGGTGAAATCGCTTGGATTCAAGTTCGCCGTCAGTTTGAAAGGCGAATTGGCATCCCGGCTGATGTATGACTTCAGCACATCGAAAGTAGCCAGGTACTCGCTGCCTGCCACCTCTTCGGGTTTTTCTACCTGCAGGTTGCATTCGTACTCGTCTACGCAAGCGGTAAACAGAGCCGTCGCTACAGCGAGACCGATTAACTTATGATTGATGTATTTCATGTTCTTTTTGTTTAAATGTTAAACCTGTAGTTTTATCGTACTTCGGCATTAAAAGCCTTTCCGCCTTGTACACCGCGGGTACGGAGCACCAATGTATCTTTCGTGGCATATTGCATGCCCAAATTATGAAAGTCTACTTGATAGTCCAAGTAGAGGGCATCCCGGTCTTTACCTCCCAAGCTATTCTTTTCACCGTCTTTTATGAATTTGCCGGTTCCGCTTACTGTAATGCCATCGGTTATACTAGACAGGGTGCAATTGCCGTCTTCGCCAAAAGCAAGAGCAATGTTGTAACTGACGTTATTTCCATTCGTATCTTGAGTGGTCAATGCCAGGGTGGAACGGCTCAGGCTATTGGTAGTTAAATACACCACTTCATCGTCTTCGATATATTGTTCGTGACGTATATTCGAAGTTGTTGCGCCATTTGCCGTCATTTGATCAATGCCTCGACGTAAGTATTCACCGTGCCATTCGTTGACATATTTGATGGCATAGATAACGTAATTCTTGGGTTGCGTTGTCCAATGGTTAGAATTGGTCAGTACCGGATTCTCTACTCCTGCTGTACCTTGCAGGATAGAGTCTGCCCCTTCTACATGCAGCATCCGTAAGGGGATGGCGTAATAGTTTTCAATAGCATGTTCGTCGGCAAAGAATGCATTGGTCAATTGAACTTCCACTCCTCCGCCTATTTGACCTTCTGGGATATGAATCTGATTGGATGCCAACGTATAATACTCAGCCGGCATAGGAACTACCGGACGATTCTCGTCTATGAAGTAGAGGTTGTCACACAATGACTCGTCTACTTCGAAGTCGATGGTCACGTTTGTCGGATTGTTGTATCCTCCTCCCCATGCTGCCTTGATAGACACTTTATGCTCGTTGTCTATAGCGTTATCTGTAAATTCGTCTTCGCCCAACACCAGTGTACGCTCGGCAAACTGGTTGGCGAAGTACACGGTGCTGTAATCAAAGTTTTCGAATTCATTCGTTCCGCTTTCGCAAGAGGTTGCGATACCTCCAACAAGCAGCGAAGCCATTCCTACGTATAATAGATTCTTCTTTTTCATGTCGGTCATCTTTCTTTTTTATCATTAATGTTTACTCCCATCCTCTGTTCTGTTCCAGGTTGCTATATTTCAATATTTCTGAGTTCGGGATGGGGCTAAAATACATATAGTCCTGATATGAACGTTCTTCCACTAAAAAGCGTTGGTAAGTGTTGCCATTTTGCTGTAAACCGTAAACAGGTTCATTCAAATCCAATTTCCAACGGCGCACGTCCCAAAAGCGGGAACCTTCGAAACAAAGTTCCAAACGGCGTTCGTTATGAATCAGTTCACGCATCTGCTCCTGACTGCCTGCACAAGCTTCCAAGTAAGGGTCATCTGTACCGCCTACCCCTGCACGCTGGCGGATAGCTTTGATTACGTCGTAAGCAGAATATCCGTGACTGCCTGTACCTTTCGGTCCCCAAGCTTCATTAGCCGCTTCAGCGTAATCCAAATACATTTCCGTGTATCGGATACGTGGCGTGTAATGTGGCTGGTTGGTAGAAGCAGCCGGGTCAAGATTTACGTCCCAACGCATGCGCTTCTTCATATAGTAACCGGTACGGGTAGAACGGTTTTCTGTTACATTGATACCGTCCGTATTGCCATCGGTGATATTGATGGTGACACTTTTCTCACTAATACTGCTTCCGTTGTAGATGATATACTTGTCTAAACGAGGGTCACGGTTGGCATACGGATTGTTGGCGTCGTAACCGCTGCGGGCATCGTCTACCGGATAGCCGTTTGCCATTGGAAAGGCATCCACTAAATTCTGTGATGGGTTCATATATCCTGTTCCATATAAGCTTGGTGGAAAATTCTGAGTTTCTTGTGTATTGCTTCCTCCATCTTTATTGGTTCTCCAAAGTATTTCAGCAGGATTAACTCCATCGCCGATGGCGTTGGTAATCGTAGGTGAATAATATTCGATACCGTCCGAAGCCAGTCCACTTATGCCACCTTTGTAATCAATCACTTCTGCTGCAGCATTTGCCGCATCCTCCCATGTTGTGTTATTGGCTGCGTCTTGATACAAGGGGCTTGCAGCCAGAATTAACATACGGGCACGGAAAGCACGGGCAACCAATCCATTAAATAGTCCACGTGCTTTGCTTCCCATTACATTATTATAATTACTTACATCAGTTGCAATGTCTTGGAATTGTGCTGGGATAGCTGATACGTCTTCATATTCCAACGGTAACAATTCTTCTGCCCGCTGCAAATCGCTATTGATTTGCTCTACACATGCCTGAAAAGAAGCACGTGGTTGGTTGAAATCGGCATCGGATACTTGGTAAGTCAGGAACAGGGGCACACCTAACAGTTCACCACTTGTTCCAAAACCGGCATGGGCACGCATCAGGTAGTAGTAGAACATACCGCGCAATCCGTAAGCTTCACCTTCCAGGCGACGGGCGAAGAGGGCATTTTGTTCTTCATTCGTCGACCAAGTTACGTTAGGTGCGTGAAGCAAATACAAATGAATGTACTGAATGGCATTGTAAGCATTGGTCCATTGGCTCAAGGGATTGTATGAGGTATTGGTCCAGGCACCCGTTGCCATTTGCAGGAATTGATTGGTCGGCTGGTTGGTTACCGCATCATCGGTAGCATATTCACTATTGTCGTAACAATCTGGAACTTGACTATATACCGTATGCAAGATTCCACGCATATATTCCTGGTCTTCATACATCTGCTCCGGATTTTGGTGATTCTCAATGGCCGGTTCAAACAGGTCATCGCAAGCAGACAGGGTCAGTGCAGTTGCTATGAATAATATGAGTTTCTTTTTCATGTCTTCTCTGTTAATAATTAATAGTTGATAATTAATAATTTATGCAATATTCTCATTATTAATTATTCATTAAAACGAAGCTTTGAAGCCTACGTAATAAGCACGGCAGTTAGGAACACCCGTACTCAGTTCCAGATGTTCGCGTTCTTTCGAAATGGTCAGCAGACTGGTACCACCACAATATACGCTCAACCCTTTTACGAACGGTAATTTCTTGAACGGCTCTTTGGCAAAGTCGTAAGTCAGTTGAACCTGGTTCAGGTTGAAGTAGTTGCGTTTGTACATCCAGAAGGTTGAGTTCTGATAGTTGTTTGTACCGTCTCCCGTGGTCAGGCGCGGATAAGTGGCAACATCTTTGGTTTCTTCCGTCCAGCGTCCCCATACCACTTCGGAGAACTTGCTGGTACCGCGGTTCCAGTAGTAAGCACTGCTCTTCATATCCACCGAGCCGGTCTGTCCCGCACCCATGGCGAAGAGCGACCAGTTCTTGTACTTCAAGGTCAGGTTCAGACCGAAAGAGAAAGGAGCGGCAGCCCAACCGTTTTTGCCCAATTCTACCTGGTCTTTGCTGTCGATGACGTTATCGCCGTTGATGTCCTTGTATTTTAAGTCACCCGGACGTACCGTACCACCGAAAGTTTGGGTAGCGTGGTTGTCAATATCCGCCTGGTCGTTGAAGAAACCTTCGCAGATGTAACCGTAGTACACATCCAGCGGTCTGCCTGCACGGTATTGGTAATCTTCTTCGTACACTTCGTCACGCACCATGGCAGTAGATGTAAATACCATGCCGCTGAAGCCCAATCCTACTTCGAAGTCACCGAATTTCTTGTTGGCTTGCAATGAGAAGTCAAACCCACTGCGGCGGTCTTCATTGTAGTTAATCCAGGGCAAGAATGAATTGTTAGTACCTACGTTGTACCACGAAGGATAAAGGGTAGAAGCTCCTTGCGTTAGCAAGCCTTTAGTATCATTGCGGAAATAATTAGCATTGATATGTAATAACTTATCAAACAAGGTGGCATCTAAACCTACGCGGAATTCTTCGCGGGTAATGAAATCTAAATCAGGATTGTTTCCAAGAATGGAAGTTGGAACCCAACCGCCTGCAGTACCATCGTGCCATTGTACATAGTGTCCTCCTCTTTCGCCGTCTTTGGTGAATGAACCTTGATACATATAATAGCTTTCAATATCCAGATCTTGGTGGAGTTTGGCATACGAAGCGGTAATCATCAGGTCATCAATCCAGTCTACGTTGTCGGCAAGGAAGTTTTCCTTGCTCAATCGCCAGCCTAAAGTAACCGAAGGTGAGAAAGCATTGCGGTTCCCTTCCGGCAGTTTTGCCGAGTGGATAACGGCACCGCTGAAGTCTACGTAGTACTTGTGGTCGTAGTTGTAGGCGGCACGCAAGCCTAAGTTGACGTTACTGGTGCGGTGGTAATCGCTACTTTCATGACTTTCATCGGCAGAACTTTGGGTCTGGTAACCCCAACCCAACAAGGTAGCCGACACGTTGTGGTACTTGGCAAAGGTGTTGTTGTAATCGAACTGTGCACTGAACTGCATGGTCTGGTCGTACATGGATTTGCCTACGTATTCGTTAGGGTCTTTTTTATCGATGTTGTGCTGCGTCAGGGCAACAATCATGTCCTTGCCGTTCACTTGTGCCCAGGTTGGTTCATATACCGCATAAGTGGCATTAAAGGCTTCTGAATAATATGAGGTATAGTCCACACTGTAAGCGGTCTTGAACGACAAGCCTTTCAGGATGGAACTTAAGTCTGCCTGCAAAGCCACATCGAACATAAACATACGTGCCTTTTCCTTCACGTAGCCGGCTGCCAACAAGTTAGCGAACGGGTTGGTCTGGTCGGTGGAGGTACCGCCCAAGAGGTATTTGCCGTCTATCAGATGGTCGCTGTTTGCAATATAACTTTGGATGCTTTCCGAGTTGGGGTCCATCATGTCGATGGGCAACAGGGGTGAGAACCAGTTGGGGCGCAGGGTTCCTGCAGTAGTCCAGAAACTGTTTTCGTTAGTACCTCTACCCCGGTATTGATTGGTGTAGACCACAGCTGCGTTGGTGGTGGCTTTCAACCACGATGCCAATTGCATGTCTACGTTACCACGTACATTAAAACGTAAATCGTAGTTGTTCTTGGCTTCGCCGTATTTCACCAGATCGTTGTTGTAGTCCATGCCGAAGTTCAGGTAATAGTGCGTACGTTCGTTACCACCCGAGATTTCACCGGTTACGTCCACGTTGTTGTACGCCTTCCGGATATAGTCTGAACTGTAAAAGTCGATGTCCGGATACCGGTAGGGGTTGGTTCCCATGGCGGTGTGGTAGATGGTTGAAGCATCGTAACGTTCGGCGATACCATCGTTGCGGCAGGCTTCGTTGTACAGGGTCATGTAGCAGTCGGCATCCAGATACTTGGGCAGCGACTTGGGTACAAATACGTTGGTATTGGCACGCACGTCAATCTGCATCGGTCCTTCTTTGCCTCGTTTGGTGGTAATCAGAATCACCCCTTTCGAAGCACGGCTACCGTAAAGTACTACGGCGGCGGCATCCTTCATGATGGAGATGCTTTCCACTTCCGAAGCGCGGATGTTGCTGGCGTCGCGGGGTACACCGTCTACCAGCACCAAGGCTTCCTGTCCCCAAATGTTGCCGGTATAGCCCCCGATGTAACTGTCCAAGCCTATCAGGCTGTTCGAGCTGTTTACTTTCTTCAGCAGTTCGGATGTGTTCAGGGTAGCGACGGCTTGTGTCACGTCTTCCCGCTTCATTGTTCCGAAAGCCACGTTTACCAGGCTGTCGGCAGTTTCTTCCTGTGCCTGCAAACCCGTAGCCGGGAAGAGGGCGAGAGCCGAAACCGCATAGCCTATATATAGATACTTTCTTTTCATTGTTTGTGTGTTTTAGTTTATTCGTTTGTTCGTTTTTAAGTTTGTTGATATCGCTGGGATTCAAAAACTTAAAGCCTTAAAAACTTAAGAATCTAAAAATCTAAGAACTTAAAAACTTAAGAACTTAAAAACTTAAGAACTCAAGAACTTAAGAACTTAAAAACTCAAGAACTTAAATCATTACCATCCCGGATTCTGGTTAAATCCTTCATACATTTGCGTGTCATCACGAAGGAGTGGATACCAGTAATGGCGGTCGGTGTAGTTGCGTTCCAACAAGGTTACCTCGCGCAAGTTACGGATGGCATTTTCTTCCGGTGCGTCGTAGTTGTAGTTGTCGGGGTCTGCACGGTCGAATTCAATCTTGGTCTTCAATGTATACGGACGTTGGGTCAGTAACATCCAGCGGCGCAGGTCCATGAAACGGAAGCCTTCGAATGCCAGTTCTACGGCACGTTCGCGGCGTACTTCGCTCAAGAAAGTTTCGGTGCTGGTCAGGAACTGCGGCAATACATGTTCCACTCCGGCACGGTCGCGGATAACATTCAATGCTTGTTCTGCTGTCAAAGAATAGGTGCTTGCCTTGCCTTGTGGGCTACCATAACCTACGGCAGCAGCTTCGGCATACATCATATAGACATCCGCCAAACGCATTAAATTCAATACCATAATGTTGTTTTCCTTGTAACCGTCGGTGGTATTCATCAGTTGCGGACAAAGTTTCATGTTCATATAGCCGGTAAAGCAACCTTTGTTTGGGTTAACTTCTTCACTTTCCCTTCCTCCAGTGAATAATTCTACCGAACCTCCGGCACCTCCGCTGCTGCGGTATTGCACGCCATCGAACATAATCACCTTGTAGAAACGTGGGTCTCTGCCTTTCCAAGGATGGGTTGGGTCATAACCTGATTCTGCATCAGCCTGGGTAATATCCTCAGGAAGCGGATAACCGTTCTGCATACCGAAGTAATTGACATAATTGGCTGTAGGAAATACCTTGATACCAGAGGTCTCGATACTTTGCGGCCGGAAATCATTGATCATATTCCATCGCCAACGTGCATCATAATCCTGAAGATTTTCCTGGAAAATCGCTTCGTTTACGCCATTTAACTTACCTCCTGAATTATGTACCAAGAAAATGTCGTTGTATTCATCTATAGATGCTAATTGGTAACGGCCTGTCGATTCGGTCAAAGCCAAGGCTTCTCCCAAAGCTTCTGCACCGCGTTGGCACAATTCTTGGTTGTATTCACGGCTGCCACCTGAAGCCCAGTTCATCAGTGGACTGCCTGCCCACAGCAGGGTTTTACCTTTGTAGGCAAGGCACATGATTTTATTGATGCGCATGTTGTTTCTGCCTAACGTTACTTTACCCACCGTCGTATCATCCCAGTCAATGGGCAACAGTTCTTCGGCATGTTCAAAGTCTGCCACACATTTTTCGGCACATTCCTGCCAAGTTAAGCGCGGTAGAGTTGGGTTTACATCAGGTGGCAATACGGTATCAATGTAAGGCATGCCACCCCACCATTCCATAATCATGAAATGAAACCAGGCACGGAAGAAATAAAGTTGTCCTTCTATCAAATCACGTTCTTCCTGTGTAGCACCGGTCAATACGCCCAAATTGGCGATACCTTCGTTGCATTTCCGGATACCATACCATGCATTGGTCCATAAGTCGCCTTTGTCGCGACGGGTTGTTGTACCAGCAGACCCACCACTACGCGGATATCCGTAATAGGCACTCGTCCATCCCCAAAAGTCACCGTTGTCCACGTTCAATGATTGCAAGCGGGTTTCTTGCGGTTCCCAGTATTCATCTTCTCCGTAATTAAAACAGGTATGGTATTCGCTATTCGATACCACAGGGATGCAGTTATACAATTCTTCTACGAAGCCTTGGAAGTTCGTAAAGTTCTTGTAGGGGTCGGTAGCTTCATATTCTGTTTCAGGTGCTTTGTCCAGATAATCGGTACACGAGGTCGTACCCACTGTACCGGCTACGGCAAATGCAGACATCAGAACGAATTTACTGATATATTTATTCATAGTTGTTACTCCTTATTATAATTATAGGTTAATCTCGATGCCAAGGTTGAAACGGCGTACAGTGGGGTAAGCCCCGTCACTCGAACTGTATCCGGTATTCGACTCACGGTCATCGGGCATGTCGGTCCACATATACAGGTTATCGCCGTTCAGGTACAGGCGGGCAGAGTCGATGCCGGCTTTCTTCAGCCAGTTTCCTTTGAAGGTATATGAAATTTCCACATTCTTCAAGCGGATGTACGAACCGTCGTACCAATAACGGGTTCCATTAGCGGCTGTATTAACAGTTGTCCCCCAACGCGGAGTAGGAAGGGTTGCAGTGCCTCCCGGTGTCCAGTAGTCTCCTTCTACGTATGCCACGTGGGCGGTAGAACGGAAGGTCGGGAAGTTGATTTCACGGGTTACGTTATTAACTCCGTAGAACTGAGCATAGACGCTGAATCCTTTCCATTCCCAACCGGCAGATAGGCTGTAGGTGTTTTGCGGGATGGAAGAATATTGGTAAGGCGCACTATCGTTGGTATCAATGACACCATCGCCATTGAAGTCTACGATGTTGTAGTCGCCCGGCAGTTTGTTGTCATTGTCTGTAGTCCACGCGGTACTGCCGATGACATCGTCCCACGTAGCGAGGTTGCCTTGGTCAATATACGAATAGACTTGGTCGAGCGCATGACCTTCAGCCCGCTGATAAGCAGGTTTCAAGGCTGGGTCGTCACGGAACTTCACTTCGTTGACTGCATGGGTCATGTTGGCGTTCATGTAAGCGCGCATGCCGTTGGGGAAAGTTTTGTTCAGGCGCAACTCCAGTTCATAACCGTGGCTGTTTACTTTACCCAAATTGGCAGGAGGCGGTGTGGTACCGAAGTAAGAGGGTATAGAACGGTCGTTGCCATTAATCAGAATATCGGTACGGGTATCATTGAACACATCCACCGAACCGGCAATCAAGCCGCCGAAGAAGGCATAATCCAAACCGATATTGCGTTTTTCTACGGTTTCCCACGAGATATCCGGATTGCCTAATCTCGAAATCTGCCAGAAAGTATAAGGAGAAGCACTTGGGCTGACACTACCCATCATGACATTGCCCGAGTTAGTAATTTGGTCACGGTATAAGAAGCGGTTACTCATGCTAAAGCGTTGCCAAGGCTGTACGTAAGAGTCATCACCCACGCGTCCCCATGAGGCACGGATTTTCAGCATATCGAATACTTTCAGTTTCTTCATAAATTTCTCTTCGCTCAGCATCCAACCTACAGACAGCGAAGGGAAGAAATCAAACCGATAGCCGGGACCGAATTTTTCGGAACCGTTGTAAGCACCGTTGGCTTCGAAGAAATAACGCAAGTTGTAGTTATAAGTCAAACGGAACACCCAGTCTTCGCGGAAAATGGAGAATACGCTTCCTTGTGCTTCTTTCAATCGGCTGAACAAAGCCAATGCTGTCACCTCGTGCTTGCCAAAAGTACGGGCATAGTCCAGCTGAAGCTGGTAATACAATTTGCGATAAGTTGAGTTGATATCCGCGCTACCAGCTTGCGTAGTCCAGTAAATCGGATTTTCCACCTTGTCCAGACCTGTTCCTGAATCAGGGTCAAACTTATAGCTTATTTCACCGGTATCAGGGTCTACCCACATCTGCTGCGCATCGTTATACATATCACTGATACCCCGTTTGTTTTCTACGAATGTATAGTCCATGGAGAACATAGCTTTGAATTTCAGACCAGGGGTAACAAATTTCAAGTCTTGGTCTAAGATAAAGTCGGTATTGATTTTTGTGGTAGTGCGCTTTTCGCTACCGCTGGTTGCCAATATACGGGCCGAGTTGGGCACATCGGCGTCACGTAAAGCATACCATCCCCACATGCCGTTGGAGTAAACCGGACGCATGGCATCGGGAGCCGACTTATAGGCAGAAGCCCAATAACTGGCATCATTGTCTGCCATCTCCCAAGGAATCTTACGCTGGGCATTCGAACCAAAGAGGTTGGTTGAGAACTTGGTGGTCTTGGTCAGGGTAAAGTCCAAGTTGCTGCGCACGTTAATACGATTATAGCCGAATCCGGAGTTATAGCCACGGCCGTTCTCGAAGTTCTTGAACAAGTCACCTTCGTTGGTAAAGTCGGCTGCGGCAAAGTATTTCACCACATCAGTACCACCTGATACGTTCACGCTGGTATTGTAAGCGAATGCTGCTTTCTTGAAGAGGTAGTCTTCCCAGTCTACGTTGGGATAACGGTCCCATTCCTCAGCATTGGCGGGGTAGCGGTATTTATGTATAATGGCGGGATTGGTATAATTTGCCCAACCATTAGGGTTGATGGCTGCCTCGCGCTCGATGGAATTGTTCATCAGGTAGAAAGTATCATAAGCATCGTACTTTTCCGGCAGTTTAGATACAACTTTAGCGGTCATGTTCGCCTTGACCTGTACGTTTGCTTTTCCTTCCTGTCCGCGTTTGGTGGTAATCAGGATGACACCATTGGCGCCCTTCACACCATAGACTGCCGTAGCAGAGGCATCCTTCAGTACGGAGATGCTGGCTACGGACGAAATGTCGACCGAATTCATTTCACGTTCTACACCATCTACCAGCACGAGCGGTGCGCTGTTGTTCCACGAACTCTTTGTGCGGATGATGATTTCGGGGTCTTCTTCGCCCGGCATACCCGTAGAGGCGGAGGTGATGACGCCCGGCAGGTTACCGGTCAGGGCAGCACCGAGGCTGGTCACACCGGTACGTTCGAGTACTTTGCCGGTGGTTTGGGTGATAGAACCTACCACACTTGCCTTTTTCTGCTGGCCATAACCTACCACCACTACCTCTTCCAACACTTTCGAGTCGTCTTCGAGGGTGATGGTCATGGTGCCGTGAGGCTTTACTTTTACTTCTTGCGTCTTCATACCGATGTATGAAATCACAAGTACTGACTTTTCGTTGGGAACTGTCAGTTGGAACCGTCCGTCAAGGTCGGAGATGGTGCCTAGGTTTTTTTCTCCTTTCACCACAATCGACGCACCGATGACTGTCTCACCATTCCCGTCCAATATCACACCTTCCACCGGAACACCCTGTTGTGCCCACGCCGGAAGCCAGCTGACTAACATCAGCAAGAACAGGAAAGGAATCTTTCGAATGTTTCTTTTGTTTTCCATTTGTTTTTTGTTAGTTTAAAGTTACACACTAAAAATACGCTCATACACATTCATGCTTTGCGGAAATGCCGGGCAAACACGCCTGCCGTGTGTTTGAAAGCAGTTGTTTTTCATTTCCTGCCATTGCCTCAAAGCGGTTGTGGAACAATGTTCCTCCGACGGCTTTATCCGTCGCTGTAATAATCTTGGTTCATGGTACATTGGTTTTAGTTTAATGAAGTTGAAATACCATCGTTGCCGTAAAGGGAAAATAAGCACGTTGAATGCGTGGTATTTTTCCTGCATATTACTACAACATTTTACGCAAAGTTACGGATTGCGTTTCAGACGGGGATTAATGTATAGGTTTCATTGATTCTTGCTTGTTCCTACGCGTACACTGATGTAACATAATCGTTCATCCATGTAACATCGCCGGGATGTTACCTGTAAAAAACTTAAATGGTTCTGTGAATTTTGACAGAAATCGGGCTTTTGTGTGAAAAAACAAATATCTTTGTAATAAAAAACAAAGTAAATGAAAAGCATACTGACATTCTTGTTCTTAGTGCTGGCTCAGGTTCTTCTTGCGCAGAATACGAATTTCCTGGATAAGAAACAAATAGACTGCCAGGAAATCAAGGCTTGTTGTCAAGACCGTCACAATTTTTTGTGGTTCGGTACAGATAAAGGTTTGCGCCGGTTTGACGGTACGCAGTTTGTTGCCTATTATCACAATGATGCCGATTCTACTTCGTTGGCGAGTAATAATGTCATGGCTTTGTTGATTGACCGTGAGCAACGGTTGTGGGTGGGAACGAACGACGGCTTGCAGCGTTATGTACCTGAAAAGGATTGTTTTCAGACAGTGCGTTTGCATGATGCGAGTATCGGAGGTTACATCACAAGTATCATTGAGCGGAAAAACGGAGAAATTCTGTTTGTGGTCTCGGGAATGGGGCTGTTCCGGTTGGATGCGGATGCTATGGTGGGATATAAGGTCGTGACCCTGAATGAGGGGTATCATCCGCGTTACCTGTATAATTTGTTCGAAGACAGCCGGCAGCGTTTGTGGCTGGGAACGGATAGGGAAGGTGTGATATGTGTGGATGGGGAAACTAAAAAGGAAAAGTTATATGCTTTGCCGCCTATCAGTGTGAAAGGTATGCTGGAAGACAGGCACGGGTGCTTGTATGTTGTAACTAAATATACTGTTTATAAATGGGATGCTGCAGGCGACCGGTTTCGTCCCTTGCCTTACCGCGGAACGAAAACCGACTTTACCTTTAACCGTGTGTTGCTGACTGCTGACGGTACGATTGTGATAGGAACAGGCGGAGATGGCTTGATGCAGATTGTGAATGGGAGCGAGGAGATAACAGACAGTTCCTTATACAATCCGTTCGTTGACGCCAATCGTGTCCGTGTGTCTTTTTTATTCGAAGACAAGCTGCAGAACCTGTGGATAGGGTGCCAGTATCAGGGATTGTTGATGTTGCCGAATACTCCCATGCCTTTTCTGTTTATGGATAAACCGGTGCGGTTTGAAAACGTGTCGGGAAAGATTGCAGCTTTGTTTTGTGACAAGGAAGGAACTCTATGGTGCTCGATAGAAAATGATGGTATTTACCGGCTTGACAGCGAGGGGAACACACAAGATTATATACCTGTGGCACATACTGCTGGAGCGATGTTTGAAGACAGTTCTGGTACGTTTTGGGTAGGCGTGAACGGTCAGGGCCTTTATACGTTGGACCGGAGTACGATGCGGCTGCAATTGCGGTATCCTGTTGAGGGTGATTATGTTATCAGTAGCATCATAGAAGACGGACAGAAGAACCTGTATGCTTCTGTGATGGGACTGG
Organism: Bacteroides sp. An51A; assembly: GCF_002161565.1. NCBI lineage: Bacteria > Pseudomonadati > Bacteroidota > Bacteroidia > Bacteroidales > Bacteroidaceae > Bacteroides > Bacteroides sp. An51A. The sequence goes on along the minus strand of NZ_NFIC01000001.1, from coordinate 191,054 downwards.
GAGTGTTGCACTACCGCTTGTCGACGGGAGAATTTCGCATGTATGGTTACCAGACGCCACTAACGCGTCGTGAAGAGCTGGTGAACTTTTGGATTACCTCTCTTTGCTGCGATTCGGGAGGAAGAATATGGGCAGGTCACCACGGTGGCGTAAGTTGTTATGATACGCGTCAGCAGACTTTTTTGAGATTGCCTTTCAGAGAATGGGTAAGAGTAAGTACTTATTGTGTTACGGAGGCGAAAGATCATAAAATCTGGCTGGGAATGCAAAAGGGACTGTTGTGTTACGATCCGGAATCGGGCAAATATGAAATGTTTACGGTGAAGCAGGGCTTGCCTGACAATATTGTCCAGGCAGTGGTGGAGGACGAAAACGGTGGAATATGGTGCAGTACCGCTCAAGGCATTGCCCATATCGCTTCCGGTACTCGGAAAGTAACGAGCTATTATACAGGTAATGGACTGGAAGATAAGGTGTATTTGAGCGGATGTCGTGCGCAATGTAAGAGTGGGACTATCTATTTCGGGGGTGAAAAAGGGATTACTTGTTTCAATCCGAATGACATTCGTCCAGTCAGACAGGACAAGGCTCCTTGTATTACGGAGATGTTTATCCGTAACCAGAAAGTAACCTTGCAGACTTGTTCGGGAGGAAATCCGGTGGTAGACCGGAGCATTGTTGAGGCTGATCGTTTTCATCTTTCTGCCGCAGATAATAATTTTGCATTTCATGTGTCGACAATGAATTTCCGTGACGAACGGAACGTTATTTATGAATATCGTATGGAAGAACTTGAACCGATGTGGAACCAGACCCGTCCGGGGGAAGGAAGAATTCAGTATACCTATTTGTCTCCCGGTACCTATACCTTGGAAATACGGGCTTGTGAGGACGGTATGTTTTCACCGGTCAAGTCGGTACAGGTGTGTATTGCTCCACCTTGGTATTGGAGTACTGTCGCCAAACTGGTCTATACCTTATTTATAATAGGGGTCGGTTACTTGTTGTATATTGCGGCAAGACGGAAGCGCCGTGAAGAAATCGGGGAAATGAAACTTCAGTTTTTCATTAATATAGCGCATGAAATACGTTCTCCGCTTACCCTTATGACTTCTCCGCTGGAAAAGCTTTTGAAAAAAGACAACGATGCTGATACGAACAAGTCACTTCAGACAATCAAATATAATACCAACCGTATCTTGAACCTGCTGAACCAGTTGCTTGACATACGGCGCATAGACAAGGGGCAAATGATTATCCGTTGTGTGGAAACCGATATGCAGGCTTTTATCAATGAATTGCTGGACGTGTTTTCGGAACAGGCGAAACAGAAAGACATCCGGCTGGAGGCAGAATTTGCCGAACGCTTGCCGAAAGTATGGATAGACCCGAATAATTTCGATAAAGTGTTGGTGAATCTGTTGACAAATGCACTGAAGTACACTCCCAGTGGCGGTACGGTGGAGGTGTGTGTGAAAGTGGGTCACGATGTGCATGAATCGGGTGCGTTGCAGGATTATATGGAGATTTCCATATCGGATACGGGCAAAGGACTGAGTGAAAAGGAACTGAAGAAGATATTCGAACGTTTTTATCAGGGAGGTGCCAATCAGGCTACCACACCGTTAGGCTTCGGTATTGGCTTGAACCTGTGCCAGTCGTTGGTAAAGTTACATCATGGGGTGATTTTTGCCGAGAATCGGAAAGAGGTGAAAGGAAGCCGTTTTGTGGTTCGCCTGCCTTTGGGATGCAAGCATTTGCGGAAAGAAGAGTTGGCAAGTTCGGAAGAAACTGTTCCTTATGCGGTGAGGGAAGAGGTGAAGCCTGAATATGATTGGCATGTAGAAACAGAAAAGGGAGAAAAAAGCCGGACCAATTACCATGTGCTTGTAATAGACGATGATGATGATTTGCGTAAGTTTTTGGTTGACAGTCTGTCGGTATATTATCGTGTGGATACAGCCATCAATGGTATGGATGGACTGAAGAAGGCTATTACCAAGCAACCTGATATTGTCATATCGGATGTGATGATGCCCGCAATGGATGGTATCCAGATGCTGAAGGAACTGAAAAAGAATGTCAATACCAATCATATTCCCGTGATTCTGCTTACATCGAAAACCGAATTTGCCAATCGGATAGAAGGATTGGAACAAGGAGCGGATGCTTATTTGGGCAAACCTTTCAGTGTGGAAGAATTATATACCCTCATTGGTAATCTGATAGCCAACCGTATCCGTTTGAAAGGTAAATATTCGGGCAGTTCGACCCAGGAGGGGAAAAGAATGCCAATCGTCTTGCAGAGTAACGATGAAGTGTTGATGGAACGCATTATGAAGGTAATCAATAAAAACTTGAATAATCCGATGCTCAGTGTGGAGATGCTGACGCAGGAAGTGGGAATGAGCCGTACACATTTGCATCGCCGTATTAAGGGAATGACGGGGTTGACTCCCAGTGATTTCATCCGTAATATCCGTTTGATTCAGGCAGCGGAGTTGTTGAAGAAGAAAGACATTACGGTAACCCAGGTGGCTTATACGGTGGGCTTCAGCAGCCAGACTCATTTTTCGAGTGCATTTAAGAAAATGTATGGAATCTCTCCTACTGAATATAAGGAGGCAAATGAGGAATAAAAATAGTTGAGGGTGTATCAAAATGAAAGCCGATTTCTATTTTGATACACCCTCTCAGAGCCCGTTTAAGGAGTTAGTTTAAAAGTTCTTTTACTTTTGCCGATATGGCACGGCCTTCAGCAAGTCCGGCAAGCTCTTTGGTGGCTACTCCCATTACTTTGCCCATATCCTTACCGCTGGTGGCACCTGTACGGGCAATGATGTCTTTCAGTCTGGCTTCCAGTTCTTCTGCCGAAAGCTGTTTGGGGAGATAGGCTTCGATAACACGTACTTGTGCCATCTCTTCTTCAGCCAGTTCGGGACGGTCAGCTTCTGTATAACTTGCAGCCGAATCTTTGCCCTGTTTTACCAACTTCTGCATCAGTTTCAGTGCCGTTTCATCGCTTAGTGTGTCGTTGGCTCCCGGAGCGGTTTTTGCTTCGAGGAATACTTTCTTTACGTTGCGCAAGGTTTCCAGTCTCACCTTGTCTTTTGCCTTCATGGCTTCTTTGATATCATTGCTGATTTGTTCGAATAAATCCATAGTGTATGATGTTTTTAATTGGTTGTTTTTTAGGTACTAGGAACTAGGTGTCAGGTACTAGGTATTAGATACATTTTAGAACCTATGTCAGCCAGTACCTGATACCTGGTACCCAAAACCTAGTACCTAACTAAAGGTAATCATCGTTGAGCCGTTTTCGTTCAGCTGCGGTTTCTGTACCAGACTTTCACTGTCGGTAGCGCGCTGGCGGATGTTATCGAGAACGGTTTTCGAACGTTTGTACGTCGGAGTGGTGTCTACGATGCTGATTACATCATCATTGTCCAAATCGTCTTGTGTGAAGATGTAATACTTGTAGTTGCCCTTCTTTCTGTCGTTCCGGCGTTCATTGGTATAGTAATCGTCCCGGCGTTTTTCTTTTATCTGCCGGATGCGTTCTTCTTCTTCGTGTCTTTTCTGTTCTTCAGCAGTACGTTTCTTGTTCAGTGCATCGTCCATACCCGGGATGTCCTTGATGCCGAATCCTGTGGCAAGGATGGTGAATTTAACTTTGCTTTCCAGGCTGTCGTCGATGTAAAGTCCCCATTTGGTTTCTACATCATCGCCAAATCGGCTCATGAACTCGTGCACTTCGTTCATCTCTTCCATCATCAGGTCGCTGTTTGTGCTGTACGAGATGTTGAACAATACTTTCTTAGAATTGAAGATATCGTTGTTGTTCAGCAACGGCGAATGCAGCGCATCGTTGATGGCTTGGGTAACACGTCCTTCGCCTGAGCCGTAACCGGTACTCATCAAGGCAACACCGCCGTCTTTCAATACCGTCTTTACGTCGTTGAAGTCCAGGTTGATTTTGCCTCGGATGGTGATGATTTCGGCTATACTCTTGGCTGCTACCGAGAGGGTATCATCGGCTTTGGCAAAGGCATTCATTACGCTGAGGTCGGAATACACGTCGCGCAGACGTTCGTTGTTGATGACCAGCAGGGCATCGACGTGTTTGCTCATTTCTTCCACACCATCCAGTGCCTGGTCGATTTTCTTGTTACCTTCGAACAGGAAAGGAATGGTGACAATGCCCACTGTCAGGATGCCCATGTCTTTGGCGGTCTTGGCAATGATGGGGGCGGCTCCGGTACCTGTACCACCGCCCATTCCGGCAGTGATGAAAGCCATTTTACAACCGTCGTTCAGCATGCTTTCGATGTCTTTCATGCTTTCTTCGGCTGCGGCTTTGGCACGTTCGGGACGGTTTCCGGCTCCCAAGCCTTCTCTGCCCAATTGCAGCTTGATGGGGACAGGTGACTCGTTGAGTGCCTGATTGTCTGTATTGCATACCACGAACGTAACGTCATGGATTCCTTCTCTATACATGTGGTTGACTGCGTTTCCGCCACCACCTCCTACACCAATCACCTTGATGATGCTGGGTGTACCACCGTTCGAAAAGTCGAACGGCATAATCGTTTCGTCAGACATATCTTTGGGTTTTTTTTAAGTTCTTACGTTTGTCAGTTTTCTCCTTTCATCATTTCGTCCGCTTCGGTTTTCAAGAAATTAAACAGTTTCTTGAACGGCGTATTTTCCGATTTCTGCTTGTTTATGGTCTGATACAAGTCATCCAGTTCTGCTTCTTTATCAGCCACTTTTAGGCTTTTCGCCTCTTCCAGTTTATTAAGGGCGTCTTTGTATTTCTTGCGTTCTGCCAGTCGTTTGGCTTCGCTTATCAATGCTTCACATTCGCGCAAACGTTTTTGGGCACGTTCCTGTTCCTGACGGATGCGTTCTGCTTCCAGTTGCTTTTTGCGTTCTTCTTCCTCTTTCTTTCTGCGTTCTTCCTCTTCTTTACGTTTGCGCTCTTCTTCGGCTTTCTTTTGGACCTCGTCTTCTTCTTCTTGCTGCTGAATCCAGCTCAGCTGACTTTTGTGCGGGTCTATCTTGCAGCAGTTGTCTTTGCCTGCAGCCAGCAGTCCGATGAGGGTGTTTTGTGAACCGTTAGGCGTGATGTCCTGATGGTCATCCGTCAGTTCGATGTTTCCGGTTTGTGCGATGCGTATCTTGTCTATCTTGGTGACTGTTATGAATGCTTTGTTCAGGTTAGGCAGTTGCGAGGCTCCTCCCGTCAGGATAATGCCTGCGTGCAGTTCGTTGCTATAACCCGATAGCTTGATTTGATTCCATACGTTTTCCAGTATTTCGAGGGTACGGGCTTCCACGATGTCTTCCAGTTTGCGGGCACGGATGGAGCATCGGCCGTCGATGGCATATTCCTGGTTGATATCTTCTTCTTCCGACGGTTCGGTATAGGCACTGGCGTAACGCAGTTTCAGTTGTTCGGCGTCTTCTTCTTCGATTTGCAGACTGGCGATGTCTTTGGTTATGTTGTTGCTTCCCAGCGGGATTACGGCAAGGTGACGCAAAATGTTGTTCTTGTATACAGATACGGTGGTTGTGTCGGCACCAAGGTCGACCAAAGCGCATCCCGAACGTTTTTCACTTGCTGTCAGCACGATGTTGGCAGTTACAATGGGTGAAAGCAGGTAGTCCGCCACTTCATATCCCGCCTGGCGGACACACTGGCGGATGTTGCTCCGTAAGGTGTTACGCCCGATGATGTTCACATAGTGTGCTTCGATATGTTCCGTCGGGATACCTACGGGTTCGGTAGTGAGTTGGTTGCCCACTTTATATTCTTGAGGTTCGACAGCCAGCATTTCCTGGTCCATCAGGGCCATTTCGCGGTTGTTCTTCATCAGCTCGTCTATCAGCGCCTGCGAGATTTTCACTTCGGTATCCAGTTGTTTGGTCTCGGTATTGCGGATGCTCCGGAGCGACTGTCCACCAATGCCTACATAGACTTTCTTGATGGAGGCTTGCAACTGTTCTTCCAGCTTGCCGATGACAGAGGCAAGACATTGTGTGGTCTTGTCCAGGTTGTAGATAATGCCTTTCCGGATGCAATCAGAAGAGTGTTCGCTGGCGTATGCGAGGATGTGAATGCTTCCGTCGGCATTCTTCTTGCCTGCAACGCCGGTGATTTTGCTTGATCCCAGTTCAATCGCTGCTATAAAATCTGTTACTGCCATATCTTACTTCTCTTTTTTTGTACAAATAATCTGGTTATTAAACTCTACACTTATCCGTTCGTATTTGTTCCATCCTACTTGGCTAAGCGCTTCTGTATAGAACGTCTGCAATTTACGGAATTTTTCTTGATAATCCTCGGCTTTTCCCAAAAAGAGTATCTGGTTGCCTACGCGGGGCACCAGTTCCAGTTCTTGCCGGGGAGTGACATTGATTTGTTCAATCTGTGCATTCCAGAATGCGTCCGTCTGTAAGTATTTGCCCAACTGGTACAATTGGTCTTGCGCAAATTTGCGGTCGATGAATCCGGTTGCCACAGCTACATGCACTGGCTTGCCCGATACCGGCAGGATTTGTCCGGCATGGTCCAGATAATATGTGTCGCCGTTGTTGCTCATCACACGCAGCAGGGGGATGCGCTGGTAGATGTCGATGGCAACCTTTCCACTTGAAGTCAGGTAACACTCTGCTTCGGCAATGAATGGCTGGTGTGATAAGGCTTCTTCCAGCTGGCGTATGTTGATTTTGTCCAAGGGCTTGTCGGCAGGCGACAGGCCTTTCCGTTTCAGGAGGGCATTGACGTCCTTCAGTGTGATGAAATCGTAGTCGATGCTGTCTTTTATGGTCAATTCTATGCCTCTGCAAACCTGTCCGGCGGGTTTGGCATTAAACAAGGTGACCGCTACAGCCAAGTAAGCGGAGACCACCAGCAGCACGCAGAGTATAAGAATTCGTTTCATCATCGGTCTTTCAGTATTTCGTAAATTTGTGGAACATAATTGTCTATATCACCGGCTCCCAGTGTGATGAGGACGTCCAGTTTCTTGTTTCGCAAGGTATCCAGCAGGTCTTCCTTATGGCACAGGCTCTTTTCGATACCAGGACGCAAGTGGTCGTAAATCAGCCGGCTGCTTACTCCTGCTATCGGTTCTTCGCGGGCCGGATAGATATCGAGCAGGATAACTTCGTCCAGCAAGGACAGGCTGTCGGCAAAATCTTTATAAAAGTCTCGCGTGCGTGTGTACAGATGGGGTTGGAATACTGCCGTTATTTTCCGGTCGGGGTACAGCATCCGCATGGAGTACACACTCTGACGTATTTCTGCCGGATGGTGGGCATAGTCGCTCAAAAAAACTATCCGGTCATTTTTCAGCTTGAAGTCGAACCGGCGGTCTACACCTCTGAATCCGGGCATAGCGGCTCTTATCTCGTCTGCAGTAGCTCCGGCTATCTGTGCCAGTGCCATGGCTGCAATGCCGTTTTCGATATTCACATAGACGGGGACTCCCAGCCGGATCCCGTTGATGTTGCCCAAGGGTGATACATAGTCGAATGTGATTTCTCCGTTGTCGGTATGGATGTTTGTAGCATGGAAATCTCCTTCGTTTGTGGCATAGGTATAGACAGTCACTCCCGGCTGTACGTCTGGAGTCAGGTCGATGCCTTTCTTCACTATGAGATAACCGTCGGGACGGATAAGGGATGTATATTTACGGAAACTTTCTACATAGGCTGCATGGTCGCCGTAGATGTCCAGGTGGTCGGAGTCGGTGGCGGTAATTACACTGGCATACGGAGTGAGCCAGTGGAACGAACGGTCGAACTCGTCGGCCTCGATAACGACGAAATCGCTCGTATCCGATAGCAGCAGGTTGGTGCCGTAGTTTTTCGAGATACCTCCCAAAAAGGCATTACAACCCACGTGTGAATGGTCGAGCAGGTAGGCAGCTAAGGTTGAAGTTGTTGTTTTACCATGGGTACCTGCCACACACAGTCCTCTTTCGGTACGGGTGAGCATACCCAATACTTGTGCACGTTTTTGTACTTCGAAACCCTGCTGGCGGAAAAAGGTCAGTTCTTTGTGCTCGGCAGGGATGGCTGGAGTATATACCACCAGTGTAGTCTGTGCATCCAGAAAGTCTTGGGAGATTCCTTCCACGTTGTCTTCATAGTGGATGGAGGCTCCTTCTTCTTCCAGTTTCCGGGTCAGTTCGGTCGGGGTACGGTCGTAACCGCCCACTGTCTTGCCTTTCGACAGGAAGTAGCGTACCAGGGCACTCATCCCGATACCTCCGGCTCCGATAAAATATACTGCTTTCAGTGTATTAACGTCCATGTTCTTTTCTGTATGTTGCTGCCAGCTTCCACACTTCTCCGGCAATTACGTTTGCCGAATCCTTGAAAGCCAGTTTGGCGATGTTCGTACTCAGTTTGTTCAAGGTGTCAGGTTGCTGTACCGTTGCGATGGCGGTATCCAGCAATTTCACACCTGCCTCTGCATCTTTTACATACAGGGCGGCTTCTTTGTTCACCAGTGCCAGTGCATTTTTGGTCTGATGGTCTTCTGCCACGTTGGGTGATGGTACCAGGATGACCGGTTTGCCCAGCAGGCAAAGTTCGGAGATGGAGCCGGCTCCTGCCCGACTGATGACCAGGTCGGCGGCACGGTAGGCTGCTGCCATGTCTGCAATGAAGTCGGTGGTGTGCAGCATCGGCAGTTCGCCGGCACGGGACACCGCCGCACGCGCTTCGCTGATGTATATTTTTCCGGTTTGCCAGATGAACTGTACTCCCGATTGTCTGATTTTGTCCAGTCCCTGCATCACGCAGTTGTTGATGGTGCGTGCGCCCAGGCTTCCGCCGATAATCAGGACGGTTTTCTTTGCCGGGTCGAGCTGGAACGAGCGTACGGCATCTTCGCGGCTCATGTTATGCTGGAGCAGTCCTTGGCGTACGGGGTTTCCTGTCAGTATAATTTTTTCCTTGTCGAAAAAGCGTTCCATTCCTTCGTAGGCGACACATATCTTGGATGCCTGCTTTGCCAGCAGCTTGTTGGTGACGCCGGCATACGAGTTCTGTTCCTGAATCAGGGTAGGGATGCCCATCATGCCAGCCACTTTCAATGTCGGTCCGCTGGCGTATCCTCCCACGCCTACCGCCACATCGGGCTGGAATGCCTTTACTATCCGGCGTGCCTTCAGCTGGCTGCGCATCAGTTTGATGAGCACACTGATATTGCGCAACAGGTGTTTGCGGTCGAATCCTGCCACGGGCAGGCCGATGATTTCATATCCTGCTGCAGGTACACGCTGCATTTCCATGCGTCCTTCGGCACCTACAAACAGTATCTTGGCATCGGGGTGCTGTAGCCTGATGGCATTGGCTATGGATACCGCCGGAAAAATGTGTCCGCCGGTTCCTCCTCCGCTGATAATCACTCTTAGACTCTCTTTCATGTTTCACTTTGTATTTTCCTGCAAATTTAGGAATAAACTTGTAAACTATTTATGCCTTTTCCGAAATTATTTATACCTAATTTTGCAGAATGCTTGCTGGGACGTTGTGGAGGGGATTGGAAGCCGAAAATGCGAGTCTCTACTGCCGGCTGAAGGTGTGCTTTTAGGGTGAATGGGGCATCGGGAGCTGCTGTTCTGCACAAGATATGCAGAAGCATTTTCGTATGTAAGGTAGTTTCGGAAGGGGTTCAGTGCGCTGAAACTTTGGTTTTAGTGCACTGAAACTGAAGTTTCAATTTTATAGAACAGGAGTTTTAGTGCACTGAAACCAATCGGCTATTGTAGCTTTGCCGGAAAGTCACCTTCTTGTTTGTCGTAATACATCGCCCTGCCGGCATCGGCAGGGCAACCGTTCAGAGCGTTTCTTTTGTTTCTTTTTCCTGTTCTTTTGCCAGTTCGGCTGCATTTTGTAGCAGCGAAATGGCGGCTTCGTGTACTTGAGCCTGCTGTTCTTCGGCGGCAGCCTGTGCTTCACGCTTTTTCAGTTCGTTGATGTGACGGCTGATACTGAGTACGATGCCGATGTAGGCACAGTTGACCAAGGTGGATGTACCGCCTTTGCTTATCAGCGGAAGCGGTTGTCCCGTAACGGGCATGATGCCTACCGCTACCAGCATGTTGAACATGGCCTGTGTGACAAGCAGGAAGCCGATGCCCATGACCAGGAAGGCATAGTATGACTTGTCGCAGCTTCGTGCGATGCGTCCGATACGCATCAGCAGCCAGATGTAGAGAAAAGCTACAATGCCTCCTCCTACCAGTCCCAGTTCTTCGATGATGATGGCATAGATGAAATCGGAGAAGGCCTGTGAAAGGAAGTCGCGTTGCACACTGTTGCCCGGTCCTTTTCCTAAGATGCCGCTGGAAGCAATGGCAATGTTGGCATGTGCTATTTGTGCATCGGCATCGATGTCGAACTTTTCGGGTGGAATGACGGATGTGTCAAAGTGATTGTCCAGACGGCTTTGCCATGTCACCATACGGTGCAGTCCGATATCGTCCCATGCTTCGGCCGGCACAAACTTGATGGTGGCCAGGGCGAGGAGCAATGCGGCGGCTCCGATGCCTACCAGTGCTCCCAGTTGGCGGAAAGGAATCCGCCCTACATACATCATCAGCAATACGCTAAATGCCAGTAATACGGCTGTGGACAGATTTTCGGTGAAAATGAGGAGGCATGTAAATCCTGTTACGTACAAGATGTATCGGAAAGCTTTCGAATTGGCACCGTTTTCTTCCTGCATGCGCGACAGGATATAGGCTACCGTGATGATGGTTCCCATTTTTGCCAGTTCGGAAGGTTGGAACTGAATGAACCCCAGGTCAATCCATCGTCGTGCTCCGTTGGTCAGCGCACCAATGGCCAGTACACTTATCAGCAATATCCATGACACGGGTAGCAGTAGGATAAAAGTCTTGAACCACCGGCACGGGATGTTGTGCACGATGACTACGACTACTGCTCCTACCAGCATCAGGATGATGTGCATTGTAATCGGTCGCCAGTGGTCGCCACTCTTGTAAGTCAATGTACTGGAGGCACTGAACACTTCGATGATGGACACGAGGCAAAGCAGAAGGAAGATAATCCAGATGACTTTGTCTCCTTTGAATAAATTCCGTAGTAAATCCATGGCTCTTTATCGTTGAATTGGTAGCAGTTTACAAGGTTGTAAGTTGGCAGGGTTACAAGGTCTTAAATACCTTTAGTAATAACGGTTCAGGACCTTGTTCACTTGTCAACTGATACCTTGTCAACTTAAAATTAAAGTTTTCTTACGCATTCTTTGAACTGGTCGCCCCGGTCTTCGTAGCTTTTGAAGAGGTCGAAGCTGGCACAGCAAGGGCTGAGCAATACAGTCTCGCCGTTTTTTGCCATACGGTAGGCAGCGTTTACGGCATCTTTCATGCTCTGCACGTCGGCTGTTGGCAAACCGAAGCTGTCGAAGAAGGCATGCAGCTTTTCGTTGTGCAGTCCCAGAAATATCAGTCCACAGCACTTCTCACGCACCAGGCCGGCTATTTCATTGTAGTCGTTACCCTTGTCCTTGCCGCCCAAAATCAGGATGGTTTTGGTCTTCATGCTCTTCAATGCATACCAGCACGAGTTGACGTTGGTAGCTTTCGAGTCATTGATATAATCTACTCCACGCACGCGTGCCACTTTCTCCAGTCTGTGTTCCACTCCCTTGAAGTCGCTCAGTGCTTCGCGGATGCAGCTTTTCCGGATGCCGGCAATGTTGGCAGAGATGCCTGCCGCCATGGAGTTGAACAGGTTATGGGTGCCGGTCAGGGCAAGTTCCTCCTGTTCCATGTTGAACTCGATGGGCTTGGTGAAATAGATTTTGTTTTCCTCCGTGAATGCCGCCAATCCCTCTTCGCGCTTTTCGGCGAAAGGATAATATTGGCCGTGTATGCCGTACTTATGCAGCTCTTTCTGGATGATGGGGTCATCGTTCCAAAAGATGAAAGCATCATCGTCGGTCTGATTCTGTATGATGCGGAATTTGGCGTCAATGTAGTTCTGCATCTTGTAGTCGTAGCGGTCCAGATGGTCGGGCGTGATGTTCATCAATACGGCGATGTTTGCATGGAACTTATACATATTGTCCAGCTGGAAGCTGCTCAGTTCGATGACATAGTAATCAAAGTTGCATTCCGCCACCTGATAGGCAAGGCTTTGTCCGATGTTTCCGGCAAGTCCTACATTGAGCCCTGCCTTTTTAAAAATATGGTAAATGAGTGAGGTGGTGGTAGTCTTTCCGTTGCTTCCTGTGATGCAAATCATTTTGGCGTGCGTGTATCTGCCTGCAAATTCTATCTCAGAGATAACGGGCGTTCCTTGTGCTTTCAGTTTCAGGATGATAGGGGCATTGTTCGGAATACCCGGACTTTTGATAATTTCATCTGCATTCAGAATCAACTCTTCCGTGTGTTGTCCCTCTTCCCAGGGGATGTTTCTCTCGTCCAGGACTGTTTTGTACTTGTCCTTTATCGACGACATGTCTGAAACAAAAGTGTCGAACCCTTGTTTCTTTGCCAGTACGGCAGCGCCTGTGCCGCTTTCGCCGGCTCCTAAAATAACAATTCTCTTTGCCATTCTTATTTAATTTGCTAATGTGCGAATGTAATGTATCAATTTGCTAATGTGTTAATGTGTTAATGTGCAAATGTGTTAATGTGCAAATGTGTTAATGTGCAAATGTGTCAATGTGCTAATGTATTAATGTGCAAATGTGTCAATGTGCAAATGTGTCAATGTGCTAATGTATTAATGTGCAAATTATTCCATTGGCACATTTCCACATTGTTTATTGGCACATTATTTATTGGCACATTTCCGCATTGTTTATTGGCACATTATTATTGGCACATTTCCACATTGTTTATTCGCACATTATTTATTATCGTATTTTCAATGTTATAATTGTAATAGCTGCCAACACAATGGTTACAATCCAGAAACGTACGGTGATTTTCGATTCATGGAATACGTTATGAGGAGTTGTAATCAAGTAGGTACAGTTCGGGTCAAGCTGCGCCATTGTGGTCCGGAAATGGTCGTGGATGGGGGTTCGCTTGAATATCCGTTGTTTTATTCCTTTTTTCTTTCCTTTCTGGAAATAACGCACTTGCAAAATAACCGATAGATTTTCTACCAGGAACACGCCGCACAGAATCGGTATCAGCAGTTCTTTATGGATGATGATGGCAAATACGGCGATGATTCCTCCGATGGTAAGGCTGCCTGTATCACCCATGAATACTTGTGCCGGGAAGGCATTGTACCACAGGAAACCGATGAGCGCACCGATGAGCGCACAAATGAAAATAACCAGCTCTTCGCTGCCGGGAATGTACATAATGTTCAGGTAACTGGCGTATTCGATGTGGCTTGACACGTATGCCAGAATGCCCAGCGTCACTCCGATTATAGCCGAATTGCCTGCTGCCATGCCATCCATGCCGTCGTTCAGGTTGGCACCGTTTGATACGGCAGTCACGACGAAGATGGTAATGATGACAAAGACAATCCAACCGGCTGTCTGGGCATGTTCGCCCATGAAGCCCACGATGTCGGCATAGTCGAGGTTGTTGTTCTTGAAGAACGGTATGGTGGTTTTGGTCGATTTTTCATCCTGACTCTTATGTACCACGTCTACTACATGCCCGTCACGTTGTATCTCTACGTTTTCGCGGATAACGACCTGCGGGCTGAGGTAAAGCGTAAGACCTACGATCAGCCCCAGTCCTACCTGTCCGATAATCTTGAATTTCCCATGCAGTCCTTCCTTATCCTTGCGGAACACCTTGATGTAATCGTCCAGAAAACCTAATGTGCCCAGCCAGACTGTGGTAATCAGCATCAGAATCGTGTAAATGTTGTGCAATTTTCCCAACAGCAGGCAAGGAATCAGTACGGCAACAATGATGATGATGCCTCCCATGGTGGGGACGCCCACTTTGTTTACATTGAACGGGTCGATGGAGGCGTCACGTTGTGTCTCGGTAATCTGCTTGCGTTTCAGCATGTTGATAAAGTATTCTCCGAAGATGGCGGAAATCAACAGAGACAGGATGACTGCCATCAGTGAGCGGAAGGATACATAACCGAACATGCGTGCCCCCGGGAAATCGAACTGTTCTAAATATTGGAATAAATAGTATAGCATGTCTTCTCCGGGTTATTCGTTGGCAAATATTTCGTTTACAATCTCTTTGTCATCAAAATGGTGCTTTATGCCTTTGATTTCCTGGTAGTTCTCATGCCCTTTCCCTGCTATCAGGATGACATCTTGCGGCTGTGCCAGCATGCAGGCGGTGCGGATAGCTTCTTTCCGGTCGGCGATGGATAAAACTTTCTGCATGTCATTCTTGTTCAGTCCGGCCAGCATGTCGTTGATGATGTCTTGAGGTTCCTCAAAGCGGGGATTGTCGGACGTAATGATGACCTTGTCGCTTTGTCTGGCAGATTCTTGTGCCATCAGAGGGCGTTTCCCTTTGTCGCGGTTTCCGCCTGCGCCTACCACAGTGATGACCCGTCCTCTGCCTCGTAATACTTCGTGGATGGCACTCAGTACATTTTCCAGTGCATCGGGTGTGTGAGCATAATCGACAATGGCGGTATATCCTCGCTTGGAGCGAATGGCATCAAAGCGTCCGGCCACAGGGCGCAAGGTACTCAGGACGAGTAAAACGTCTTCAGGTTGCTTGCCCAACAGGCAGGCAGCTCCATATACGGCAAGCAGGTTGGATGCGTTGAAGCGTCCGATGAACTGTACGTTTACTTCACGGTTATTGATGTCCAGCAGCATGCCGTCGAACCCGTCTTCCAGTACTTTCCCTTTGAAGTCGCACAAAGTACGCAATGAATAGGTGGCAATGCGTGCTTTGGTATTCTGTACCATGACCTTGCCGTTCTTGTCATCCAGGTTGGTCAGTGCAAAAGCCGTTTTTGGCAAATTGTCGAAAAAGGCCTTTTTGGCTTTCAGGTAGTTTTCGAATGTCTTGTGGTAGTCCAGGTGGTCACGGGTGATGTTAGTGAAAATGCCTCCCACGAAGCGCAGGCCTCCGATGCGTTTTTGGGCTATGGAATGCGAGCTTACTTCCATGAATGCATATTTGCAGCCTTCGTTTGCCATTCGCCCCAGCAGCCGGTTCAATGTGATAGGGTCGGGCGTGGTATGGTCGGCAGGGATAGCTTCGCCGTCGATATAATTGCAGACGGTAGACAGCAATCCTACCTTGTATCCGAATTGCCGGAACATCTTATATAATAAGGTAGCAATGGTGGTTTTCCCGTTCGTGCCTGTTACCCCTACCAGGTCAAGTTTGGAAGTCGGATCGCCATAAAAAGTAGTGGCCAGCTTGCCCACCGCATCTTCTGTATCTGATACGCGGATATAGGTGATATCTTCCTTGTATATATCGGGGAGCTGTTCGCAGACGATGGCTGCCGCTCCTTTTTCGATGGCTTTCTGTATATAGGCGTGTCCGTCGGTTTGTGTTCCTTTTACGGCCACGAATAAGTCTCCGCTTTCGATGAGGCGGGAATCCATCTGGATGCCTGTGATTTCCCGGTCTGTCCGGCCGATGGTTTCACAGGTAGTTACGCATGTAAGAATGTCTGTTAATTTCATGTTTGTGTTGTATTTCTAATTCTTCAAAGTCAATATGATGGTTGTCCCTTTGTGCAGGGCAGAGCCTGCCGGGATACTTTGTTTGTATACTTTGCCTACTCCGGAGAGCTGTACTTTCAGTCCGTGGCTCTCAAGCAGAAATACGGCATCTTTTGCTCCCATACCGATGACATTGGGCACTGACTTGTTGTTGATATTGGTCGTTTTCAAGTTGGCATGTGCTGTAGTGCTGGATGCTTTTCCCCAAATGGGTTCATCCGATTGTGGGATGGTATTGCTGTTGCCGGGTACTTGTAAGGCGCGTAGTACATATGCCGCTTCTTCAATATCGCCGTTTTTTACATCTGGGATAAAAATGGATGTAGAATCTTTGGCGTATGCCAGATCGCGCACCAAGTGTTTGGCATAAATGCGTTCGGCTATGCGGCTGAATACACTTCCAGCCTGCAAGCCTCCAGAGGCAGGTCCGTGAGGAATCAAAACGGATACCATGCAACTGTATTTAGGAGCCTCGGAAGGGAAGTATCCGCAAAAGCTGACTTGGTAACTTACGCCACCTGCCCGATAGCCTGCCGTACCTTGTGAAATCTGTGCTGTGCCTGTCTTGCCTGATACGTTGAACTGTTTGCTTCCAGCCGGTTTGGCAAGTCCTTGCGACACCACTTTCCGCAGGATGGCACGAATCATGGTCAGTGTGGTGTCTGAACAGATTTTCGGGTTTATCACTTCGGTAGGTATCTCCTGCAATATTTCACCGTCTTTGGCAATGGCTTTTACGAATTTCGGTTTCACCATTACTCCGTTATTGGCGATGGCGTTGTAGAAATTCAGGATGTAGATAGGAGGAAACATTGTTTCATAACCGATACTCATCCACGGTAGGCTGGTGCGGCTCCAAGGCATGGCTCCCTTGATGCTGTCTCTCTCGCGCGGTCCCCATATGCGCGGGCTTGCCTCGCCTACGAAGCCTAGGTGCAAGGGCTTGTCGATGCTCATCCGTTTCAGTCCGTCGACGAATTTCTGCGGGTTGTTTTTATAGAAACGGTCGATGATGGTGGACACACCGACATTGGAAGAAACTTCCAGAATACGGGTTACATCGATGGCGCCATAACCGCCTTTGTACCAGTTCCAGTCTTTCATCCAGCTTCCATACATGTTGACCATCCCATTGCCTGTGTCTACCACATAATCGGGTGTGATATATTTGTCTTCCAGTGCCACCATGATGGAAGCGGTTTTAAAAGTGGAACCAGGTTCCATCAGGTTGCTTACAGCGTTGTTCCGCATTTCATAATAATGTCCGTCGTTGCCACGTATCATGTTTACATTGGCTTTTACTTCGCCGGTTGCCACCTCCATTACGATGGCCACACCCGATAATGCTTCCAGATTTGTCAACTGGTCTACCAATGCTTTTTCGGCGATATCCTGCATATCTACATCAAGGGTCGTGATGATGTCGTATCCATCTACAGGTGGCTGGTCTACGATATTCAGATATTTGTTCATTACCTTTTGCCGGTGAGTGATGCCGTTCTTGCCTCGCAATACCGAATCGTAAGTAAGTTCCAGTCCGTTCTTGGCTCCCAGGCTCATGTCGGGATACATGTCGCCTAATGTACGTGCTGCCAGTGAGCCGAATGGTTTCTTGCGCTGGTTGAACTTTTCTTCGTGCAGTCCTCCTGTGTTCGGTCCCAGACAGAATACAGGTAATTGTTTGACCTGTTTGTATTCGATGTACGAAATACGTTTAGGGTAGAGCAGGTAATGGCGACTTTTTTTCCGTCTTCCTTTTAAAATGTGCTTGCGGAACTCCTGTGCGCTCTTGTCGGGGAATATTTCGTGCAGTCCCTGACAGATTTCGGTCAGGTGATTGGTCAGCAAGGTATCACTCTCTTTGTATCCTCCTGCCCGGAAGTCCATATAGATTTTATATTCCGGCAGGCTGCTTGCCATCAGTTTTCCATCGGCAGAAATGATGTTGCCCCGTGTGGGGGGGACGACAACATTCTCTTTTACGAAACGGTCTGCTACATCTTTCCAGTACTGCCGTTCGGCAAACATGATAAAGCCTGCCTTGACTATGATGAGGATAGCCAAGACCAGCATAATCACTACAATGAAGGTGTAGCGGAACATGATATTTTTAATGCCCGGTATCATACGCATCTCAGTTTTCTTTTTTTATCAGGTAGGGTGGGGTGGTTGCAGTAGCAAGTCCCGTGTTTTCAGTCGACAAGTATTCTTCGATACGCGACTGGCGGCTTTTTTCAGTCAGTTCGGAAGAGATGGTAAGGGCATCGTATTTGATGTCGGTCAGTTCTTTTTTCAACCGGTCTATTTCGATTAATTCTTGCTGGCTTGAATAGCGGTTGTCAATATATAGAATGGTAAGGAAGACAATTAGTATCAGCAGATTGGCTTGTCTCCTGAAAAAATTATGTGCAAGAATATCTCCCCCCATGATGCTTTTGAAAGTGATATGGGGTTGTTTGGGTTGTTCTGTATTTCTGTTTTCTTTCATGTCTTCAAATCTCCATAAATTTATCCGATTTTTTCTGCAATCCGCAGCTTGGCGCTTCGGGAACGTGGGTTGCGGGCTTCCTCTTCGTCTGTAGGCGTGATTATTTTACAGACAGCACGCAGCGGTGCTTCGATATTTCCGTAAAAATCTTGTTTCATTTTGCCTTCCACATTGCCTGTTTTGATGACGTTCTTTACCATCCGGTCTTCCAGTGAATGGTAGGTGATGACTACCAGTCTTCCTCCAGGCTTCAATGCCTGGATTGCAGCCTTCAGCATTTCTTTCAGTGCCTCCATTTCGTGGTTCACTTCGATGCGTAATGCCTGGAACGTTTTTGCCAGTTCTTTTTTTTCGCGTTCTTTGCCGAAAAAAGGCTTGATGATTTCCAGAAACTCACCGATGGTATTTATTGTTTTTTGCGACCGTGCCTTGACCAGTGCCGCGGCCAGTTTACGACTGTTTTTCAGTTCTCCATACAGATAGAACAGGTTGGCAAGCTGTTCTTCTTCGTATGTATTGATGATATCGGCGGCAGTTATGCCTGCCCGTTTGTTCATCCGCATATCCAGTTTCCCGTCGAACCGGAAGGAGAATCCTCGTGTCGAATCGTCGAAATGGTGTGATGATACTCCCAAATCAGCAAGAATGGCATCTACTTGTTCCACTCCGTAATAACGCAAGAAGTTATGCAGGTAGCGGAAGTTGCTTCTGACGAAGGTGAATCGTCCGTCTTGGGGAATATTTTGTTCAGCGTCTTCATCTTGGTCAAATCCAAAAAGGCGGCTGTTTATTCCCATGCACCGCAGTATTTCCCGCGAATGTCCTCCTCCACCAAAAGTAAGGTCGACATAGGTTCCTCCGTCATGCAATTCCATGCCTTTGATGCTTTCGTGAAGCAATACAGGTATGTGGTATGTTTGTTGTTCGTCCGTCATATATGCAGCTTATTTTCTACCTTTTTCTCCTTATTATTCTATGAGCTGGTAAAATTACACATTTCGTAGCAAATGACATATAAGGTTTGTCGAAAATCTTTGAAGAAGTTATCAACAGGTCTTGATAGCGAATGTGTAAAATTAAGGAAGTGTGCACACAGGGGTAGCTTGTTGTGCAGTTTTCAGGCATTTGGGGTTTCCATTTGTTGTTTTTTTCATTGTTTGCCATATTTTCCTGCTCAATAGTGAGCAACTTAACAAAAGAAAAATTACATTTGCAAAGAAATCTAGAATGAAGCAATGGCGGAAAAATCGATTTTTTTAATAGACATTGATAAAATATTGAAAGAGAAAGCGGGGAAAAAGGCTGGATACGTTCCCTGTTTCCTGGTGTCTTACCTGAAGCGGATTGTCCATCAAGATGAAATAAACGGTTTCTTGAGAAGCGTGGAAGATAAGACTGGAGTCGAGTTTCTGGCTGCATGCATGGATTTCCTGGATGTCAAGCTGGAGGTAGAAGGGCTGGAAAACCTGCCCCAAGAGGGATTGTGTACGTTTGTGTCCAATCATCCTTTGGGAGGACAAGACGGGGTAGCATTGGGTTACTTGTTGGGCAAACATTATGACGGACGTATCAAATACTTGGTCAATGATTTGCTGATGAACTTGCATGGACTGGCTCCGCTGTGCATTCCTATCAACAAGACTGGTTCGCAATCACGTGATTTTCCCCGTATGGTTGAGGAAGGATTCCGTTCGGACAGTCATATCATCATGTTTCCGGCAGGCATCTGTTCGCGTCGGAGGCATGGAGTGATTCAGGATTTGCCCTGGAAAAAGACTTTTGTGACCAAGAGCGTGGAGACCCAACGTAATGTGGTGCCGGTTCACTTTGAGGGAAGAAACTCCGATTTCTTCTACAATCTGGCGAATGCCTGCAAGTTTTTGGGAATACGTTTCAATATAGCCATGCTTTATTTGGCTGATGAAATGTTCAAGAACCGCCATAAGACCTTCCGTGTCGCTATTGGAAAACCGATTCCGTGGCAGACATTCAACAGGTCGAAGTCGCCGGTCGAATGGGCGGCATATGTGCGTGACTTGGTATATAAACTGTAAATTAGACAAATAAGATATATGGAAGCTATTATTGCACCGGTTGAACGGGAGTTGCTGAAATCGGAACTGACGCCGGACAAGCGTTTGAGATCAACCAATAAAAGTAATAACGAAATTTACATTGTAAACTGGAAAAATGCCCCGAATGTGCTAAAGGAAATCGGCCGTCTGCGTGAAATTGCATTTCGTGCCGCAGGTGGAGGTACAGGGCAATCTGTTGATTTGGACGAATATGACTTGATGGAGAATCCTTACCAGCAGTTGATTGTGTGGAATCCTGATGCCGAAGAAATTTTAGGAGGGTACCGTTATCTGTTGGGGAATGAAGTTGAATTTGATAAAGAAGGAAGACCGGTACTTGCTACTGCACACATGTTCAATTTTTCCGAAAAGTTCTTGAAAGAGTATCTTCCTACGACTATTGAGTTGGGACGTTCCTTCGTTACTCTTGAATATCAGTCAACCCGTGCAGGTTCGAAAGGATTGTTTGCTCTTGACAATTTGTGGGATGGCTTGGGAGCACTGACTGTTGTCAAACCCAATGTAAAATATCTCTTCGGGAAAATGACAATGTATCCCAGCTACAACCGTTTCGGACGGGACATGATTCTGTATTTTCTGAAGAAACATTTTTCTGATAAAGACAACCTGATTACCCCGATGGAACCTTTGCAAATCGATACCGATGAGGATATGCTGAAAAATATATTCTGCTATGATACGTTTAAGGAAGATTATCGGGTATTGAACCGCGAGGTGCGTAAACTGGGGTATAACATACCTCCTTTGGTCAATGCTTATATGAGTCTTTCGCCTACGATGCGTATGTTTGGTACAGCAATCAATGACGGCTTCGGTATGGTAGAGGAAACGGGTATCTTGATTGCTGTTGATGAAATCTTGGAAGAAAAGCGCGTACGCCATATCGAGTCTTATCTGCGTGAACACCCCGAAGCGCTTCATCTTACTTCGGGAGCGAATCCGGTGGTATCGGGAGAGAGGAAAGCCCAGTAATAGAAAGAAAAACTGCGCAATCCAGACTTGATATAGAATAGCAGGTGTCTACACCGCCGGCAGGCTGTTTCCATTGATTTTTCGGTAGAGGTCAAGGGCATATACATCGGTCATGCCGGAGATGTAGTCCAGTACGGCTTGGATTTTTCCATAAAGAGTGGGTGCCTGCATGTCGTATTGGTGCGACACACGGTTAATGAGCAACTGCGAATAGGCTTTGTGCGGATAACGT
Organism: Bacteroides sp. An51A; assembly: GCF_002161565.1. Classification (NCBI taxonomy): domain Bacteria; kingdom Pseudomonadati; phylum Bacteroidota; class Bacteroidia; order Bacteroidales; family Bacteroidaceae; genus Bacteroides; species Bacteroides sp. An51A. Next base: position 169,584 of record NZ_NFIC01000001.1, on the reverse strand, counting down.
ACTGCTTCTATCATCAGGTCTACCAGTGTGGTGATGACCTGATAGCCGGCAAGTTCGATGTCGAGCACGTCCTTGGCACAATATATCTTTTCAAAGGCAGTTTCCGAACATTGTTTGTAGGCTTCACGTACGGGAGAGGCAATCTGTTTGATGAGCGGTCCCTGAAAACTGCCTGACAGAATTTCTTCTTCGTGTTCGACGAAGGTTTCCACGCAGGCACGGGTCAGTACACCGATGGCTGATGAGCGCAGGTAGGCTATCTGTTCGTTGGTGTCAGTTACCAGCTGGCATATCTGATGGATACGGTTCAGGCGTTCGGCGCTGAAGAAACATGCATACAGTTCCTTGGTTTCCTGAGTGGTCAGGATTTTCAGTTTGTGTGCATCTTCGATGTCCATCATCTGGTAGCAGATATCATCGGCGGCTTCTACCAGATACACCAGTGGATGGCGGGCATAGCGTATCGGTTCGCCTTCATTGCTGAGGCGGATAATTCCCAGTTCACGTGCAATGCGTTCGTAGTCGGCTTGCTCGCTCAAAAAGAAACCGAATTTTTGCTTCCCGCCGGCAAGTTGTGACGAAAAGGGATATTTTACGATGGATGCAAGGGTAGAATAGGTTAAGACGAATCCTCCTGGGCGTCGTCCGCGGAATTGATGGGTCAACAGGCGGAAAGCATTGGCGTTGCCTTCGAAGTGAGTCAGGTCTTCCCATTCGGCGGGAGATAGCAGAGACTTCAGTGCCTGGCCTTTTCCTTCCGAAAAATAAGTGCCGATAGCTGTTTCGCCCGAATGCCCGAAGGGAGGGTTGCCCATGTCGTGAGCCAGGCAGGCTGCCGAGACGATGGCTCCTATTTCTGCAAGATGTGAGCCGGCAAGTTCCGGATGTTTTTGAAGGAGCAGATGGACTACATCGTTCCCCAACGAACGTCCCACGCACGACACCTCTAGGCTATGTGTCAGCCGGTTGTGTACAAAGATGCTTCCCGGAAGTGGAAATACTTGTGTCTTGTTCTGCAGGCGGCGGAACGGTGATGAAAAAATGAGTCGGTCGTAGTCGCGTTGAAATTCGGTACGGTCTTCTTTTCTCACTTCGTGCAAGGCTTCCAGCCCGAAGCGTTTGTTTGATATCAGTTGGTTCCAGTTCATCATATTTCTTCAATTCTTTCGGATCTCGGCTTGCAAATGTATAAAAGATTCGTTTAAAAAATGGTAAACGTATTTATAAATCCTGCGAAATATGTATTTTCGCAGAAGATTTAAACTCAATGCATCACTGGTTACACAGATTTTGTCATGCAATCGTAAAGGAAATTATTTTTATTTGTGTAATCTGGTGGTGAAAACAATAATGAGCAAACTTACAATGAAAGTACAGATTATCAATAAGTCGAAGCATCCGCTTCCGGAGTATGCCACTTCCCTTTCGGCAGGTATGGACTTGCGTGCCAACCTGGATGAGCCTATTGTGTTGAAACCTTTGCAACGTTGCCTGGTGCCTACGGGATTGTATATAGCTTTGCCCGAAGGTTATGAAGCCCAGATACGTCCTCGTAGCGGACTTGCATTGAAAAGAGGTGTCACCCTGCTGAATACACCTGGCACGATTGATGCTGATTATCGGGGAGAGATAGGAGTAATTATGGTCAACCTTTCTACCGAAGATTTTACGGTGACTGATGGCGAGCGTATTGCTCAAATGGTGATAGCCCGTTATGAACAAGCCGGATGGCAGGAGGTAGAAGTATTGGACGATACTGCACGGGGTGCAGGAGGCTTTGGGCATACGGGGACAAAATAAAGTCCTTGGTATTCGGGTTGTCAGGTTGGATAAGGCGGCTTTATAGTTGAAAACTTATACACATTCAGATGAAAAATTTATTCTATATATTATTTGCAACAAGCATGGCGATGATGTTCGTAGCTTGCGGCACGACAAAGAAACAGGCGAAGCAGTCAGATGCAGGTGTGGCATATACGCTGAGCTTCGAACAGCGCCGGAAGTACGATTATTATTTCCTGGAGGCAGTGCGGATGAAAGAAAAAGGACAATACGATGCGGCATATGAGTTGTATAAACATTGTCTGGACATCTATCCTTCATCGGGCGCTGCGCTTTACGAGATTTCACAGTTTTACATGTATTTGGGGCAGGAGGAAAAAGGCGAACAGGCATTGAAGCAGGCAGTGCGTTCCGATGAATCCAATTTCTGGTATAAACAGACGTTGGCTTCGTATTATGAACAAAAGATGAACCTGCCCAAAGCTATTGCCGTTTACGAAAATATGGCAGAGCAGTTTCCGGCACGCCTTGAACCGTTGATGTCGCTGGTCGATTTGTATAACCGGACAAAGAGTTACCAGAACGTCATCTATACCCTAAACCGTCTGGAAGAGCTGGATGGCAAATCCGAACAAATCAGTATGGAAAAGTTCCGGATGTATTTGTTGATGGGGAAACAGGACAGTGCTTTTGTCGAAATCGAGAACTTGTCGAAAGAATATCCTTATGACCTGCGCTACCAGACTATCCTGGGTGATGTGTATCTGAACAATGACAAACCCGATGAGGCGCTGGCGGTATATCAGCGTATCTTGAAGGAAGAACCCGATTATGCACCAGCAGTGTTGTCGATGGCTTCTTATTATCAAAAAACCGGGCAAGACAGTCTGTACCAGCTTCAGCTGGACACCATTCTGATAAACGATGATGTAGCCTCTGATACGAAGATGGAACTGATGCGCCAGTGTATTCTGCAGTCGGAACAGACTACGAAAGACAGTATGCAGATCGTTTCCTTGTTCCGGCGCATACTGGAACGTCCGCAGCAGAATGCCGACCTGGCTATGCTGTGTGCACAGTATATGATTACCAAGAATATGAAGAAAGAATCGGTTCCGGTGCTTGAACAGGTCCTTTCGTTGGATCCGGAAAACAAGCCTGCGCGTCTTCAGTTGTTGAGTTATGCAATACAAGATAACGAATTGGATGAAGTAGTCCGGATAGCGAAATCAGCGCTCGAATACCATCCCGAAGCATTGGAATTTTATTATTATTTAGGAGTGGCATATTATCAGAAAGAGGAACTGGACGAAGCGCTTGATGTATTTACACGAGGTGTGAAACAAGTTAATGAGAAAAGCGATAAAGGAGTAGTTTCCGACTTTTATGCCATCTTGGGTGATATTTATCATCAAAAAGGCAGGGCTGCCGAGGCATATGCGGCTTATGATTCATCTTTGGTTTATAATCCCGACAACATCGGTACACTGAACAATTATGCTTACTATCTTTCGATAGAGAAAAAGAATCTTGACAAGGCGGAAGAAATGAGTTACCGCACGGTAAAGGCAGAACCCGATAACGATACCTATCTGGACACGTATGCCTGGATTCTTTTCGAGAAAGGTCGTTACACCGAGGCACGTATCTACATCGAGCAGGCTTTGCGCAATGGAGGAGAGAAGAGCCGGGTCATCATGGAGCATTGTGGTGATATTTATTATATGCTGGGTGAAAAAGATAAAGCTTTGGAATACTGGAAAAAGGCAGATGCCATGGAGAAGGTGGAAGAAGGGGAAACTCCACCTACCGAGCAGGAAATCAAACGCCTGAAACAGAAAATAAGATTGAAAAAATATGTAGAATAGGTGACAAGTTAGCAAGGTGACAAATTCTTCAAATACCTTGGTGATTAAACCGTGTCAACTCATTGCCTTGTCACTTAAAAAGGAACATCATGAAAAGACTGATAAATTACATAGGACTTGTAGTGGCAGTAGCACTCGTCGTGTCTTGTTCTTCTTCACGGAAGGTCGCCAGAACGCCGATGATTGGCGGGCTGACCGGAACGGATTATATCGAAAAAGTTATCGAACTTTCGCCTGTCTGGCAGAGCCTGAGCGGAAAAGTAACATTGAGCTTGTCTACTCCCGAAGGTGTGTCGAAGGTAGGCAGTGCCACCCTCCGGCTCAAGCGGGACGAGTCGATACAATTGTCGGTGGCACCCTTGCTGGGCATTGAGATAGCTCGTCTGGAGATTTCGCCCGATGGTATATTGGCACTCGACCGGCTGAACAAGCGTTATGTACAAGTGTCGTTCGAGGAAGTGAACAGTTGGGCACATACCGATTTAAGTTTTGCCATACTTCAGTCATTGTTTCTGAACGAATTGTTTGTACCGGGTAAGCAACGGGTCGCTGTAACCGATGCTGGAGATTTTCGGGTGTCGTTGGCGGACGGACGTGCTGTACTGGAAACACAGGACAGCGGGCAACTGACTTACCGTTTTTATACTTCGACAGATAAAGGATGGCTGGAAGAAAGCAACATCGGCCTGGCTGATACCCCTTATTCCCTGCAATGGAAATATGATGCATTTCAGTTGCTGAAAGACCGTTTTTTCCCAGAACAAATGTATGTAACAATACAAGGTACCGGCAAGCAGGTTGGGGTAGGCATGGAGTTTTCCCGTCTGAATGTAGGGGGTAATTGGGAGGCCCGCACAGAAGTTCCTTCCCGCTATAAGCGCGTGCAGGTGGATGAATTATTGAAGATGTTGGTAAGTAAATGAAGCAGTTTTGGAGTATAATCGGATTATTGTTGCTGGTTTCCGTTTCGCTTTCTGCACAGAGCACAAAGAAGATTCGGGAACTGGAAAAGCAGCATGCAGCTCTGCAAAAGCAGATAACTGATTCCGAGTCTTTGCTCCAGTCTACGCAGAAGGATGTGAAGAGCCAGTTGGACAATCTAGCGTTACTGTCCGGGCAAATCGACGAGAGGAAACGTTATGTCGAGACTGTCGAGAAGGACGTGGAGGTCATCCAGCGCGAAATCGACCGTGTAAAGGCTGAATTGGTTGCTTTGCAGCATGAACTTGCCGACAAGAAAAAAAAGTACGAGAAGTCGGTAATGTATATGTACCGCAATAAGTCGGTACAGGAAAAGCTGATGTTCATCTTTTCGGCAGATAACTTGAGCCAGATGTATCGTCGCTTGCGTTATGTGCGCGAATATGCTGATTACCAGCGTAGACAAGGATTGGAAGTGCAGCGTAAGCAAAAGCAGGTGGCAAACAAGCAGCAGACCTTGCTTGCCAGCCGTGAAGCAAAGCAGCAGTTGTTACATCAGGGAGAGGCAGAAAAGCAAAAACTGGAAGAACAGGAAAAAGAACGCAAGACATTGCTCGCTTCGTTACAGAAGAAGCAGCGGGGCATCCGGCAGGAACTCCAGAAGCAGCGGAAGTCTGCCGACCGTCTGAATGCCGAAATCGACCGCTTGATAGAAATCGAGATAGCAGCCGCGCGCAAACGTGCGGAAGAGGAGGCACGCCGAAAAGCTGCAGAAGAGCGGAAGAAGGCTGAAGCGGAACGGAAAGCAAAAGAAGCAGTTAAGTCCACTGTTGCCGAGAATAAGGAAACGTCTGCTCCTTCGGTTACGGAAAAAGTAGAAGTCTATAAGGTAGACCGTGAAGACCGTCGGCTTTCAGGGGTATTCGAGCATAATAAAGGTAGGTTGCCTATGCCCATTACTGGACCTTACGTAGTGGTAGGACATTATGGCAAATACCAAGTGCAAGGTCTGCGTAACGTCCGGCTGGATAATAAAGGCATTGATATTAAGGGGAAGACTGGAGCACATGCCCGCGCTATCTTTGACGGGGAGGTGTCTGCTATTTTCCAGTATAACGGTTTGTCGAATGTGCTGGTGCGTCATGGCAGCTATATTTCCGTATATTGTAATCTTTCTTCCGTTAGTGTGAAAAAAGGCAGTGTGCTGAAGACTCGTGATGTGATAGGAGTAGTCAATACTGACAAGGGAGGCAATACCGTCCTTCATTTTCAGCTTCGCAAGGAAACCGCCAAGTTGAATCCCGAATTGTGGTTGGCACGCTAAGGGGTCGTGTATCATAGTGTAAATATTTTCTGTGCCTCTTTTAAAAACCGCATGGTTGTCTTGCTTGTAAGATTATTAATCTTACAGCGTGAAGATTAATAATCTTTCGGCATGAAGATTAATAATCTTACAAGCAAGTCAGCTATGTGTTGATTTTATCGTGTGCTGATTCGGGATGAGTTCTTGAGTCATTTTCGTTTCAGTGATGAGGATGATAGTAGTATCTGACGAAGAGTAAAAACGGAAAGTTTTGAAACCGGATGCCGTAAGCTGCTTGTCGTAAACTTGCCGGCCGGTATTTGTTTACCAAAACTTGTTCAGTTCGCGGTTATATTCGAATCCTGCAGCTTTTAAGGTGTTTACAATGACCTCTTCGTTTACGTTCATATCTTTGCAAAGGGCGTCAAGTGAAGGGTAAAAGTCACGCAATTTGGTGTTGATGAAACTGAAAAGCATCATCGGGTCTTTGGGTAATTCCATGATAGTTTATGTTTTTTGTGGTTCATTTGATGCTGCAAAGTTAATGGTTTCTTTGATAGGATGTTCTTTTTCTTGTAAAAATCAGGAACTGTTTTGCATGTATCGTGTGTTTTTGTGATAAGATTGTCCGTGTGGCACGTCGGGTTGGTGCTCATAATAAATAATTGCTAAACTTTTCAGTATTAGTCCTGTTAACTCAGGAAAAAATCGTACCTTTGCGCCATTAATGATCATTATTTCGAATCAAAAACTACTAGTAGCATTATGATGGAACTGGATTTGCTCACCGCCATCTCTCCAATAGACGGGCGGTATAGAAATAAGACAGGTGCTTTGGCTGCTTATTTTTCCGAGTATGCACTGATGAAATATCGTGTGCGCGTAGAAATAGAGTATTTTATTACGTTGTGTGAATTGCCTTTGCCTCAGCTGGAAGGCTTGGATGCGGCACGTTTTGATTCGCTGCGCGACATTTACCGTAACTTTTCGGAAGCGGATGCAGGTCGTATCAAGGAAATTGAAAGCGTGACGAACCATGACGTGAAGGCTGTGGAATATTTTATCAAGGAGCAGTTCGACCGCTTGGGAGGGCTGGAGCCGTATAAAGAATTCATTCATTTCGGACTGACTTCGCAGGATATCAATAATACTTCAGTGCCTTTGTCTGTTAAGGATGCACTGGATGAGGTGTATTATCCACAAATCCAAAAACTGATAGAGCAGTTGGAAGTGTATGCCGAAGAGTGGAAGGATATTCCGATGTTGGCAAAAACTCACGGGCAGCCTGCTTCTCCTACCCGTCTGGGCAAGGAAATCGAGGTGTTTGCTTATCGCTTGAAGCGTCAGCTGGCAATGTTGAAAGCTTGTCCGGTTACAGCAAAATTTGGTGGCGCTACCGGAAATTATAATGCGCACCATGTGGCTTATCCCGAAATAGACTGGAAGGCATTCGGTAATCGTTTTGTAGCAGAAAAATTGGGCTTGGAACGGGAAGAGTATACTACGCAGATTTCGAATTACGATAACTTGGGTGCTATCTTTGATGCAATGAAGCGTATCAATACAATCATGATCGACATGAACCGTGACTTTTGGCAATACATTTCGATGGAATATTTCAAGCAGAAAATCAAGGCGGGCGAAGTCGGTTCGAGTGCGATGCCTCACAAGGTGAACCCGATTGATTTCGAGAATGCGGAAGGAAATCTGGGCATGGCGAATGCAGTGCTTGCGCACTTGTCGGCTAAATTGCCGGTGTCGCGTCTGCAACGCGACTTGACCGACTCTACGGTATTGCGCAACATCGGCGTTCCGTTCGGACATACGATTATCGCTATCCAGAGTTCTTTGAAAGGTTTGGGCAAGCTGTTGCTGAACGAACACAAGATATATGAAGACCTGGACAATTGCTGGAGCGTGGTGGCAGAAGCCATTCAGACGATTCTGCGCCGGGAAGGGTATCCTCATCCTTACGAAGCGTTGAAAGACCTGACACGTACCAATCAGGTTATCAACGAGGCTTCTATTAAAAATTTTATTGAAACATTGAATGTGAGTGAAAGGGTGAAGCAGGAACTGCGTGCGATTACCCCTCACAATTATACAGGAATGTAAAAAACGTTGACTAGACACGAGGTACCAGTTGACAAAGTTTTTGGTTGCAAGAAATGAAACCTGGTTTTCTGGTACCTTGTCAATTCGTTAACTAAAGAAATAACGCCCGGGAAGGGTATAATCATTAATTTATAAAAAGCAAAAAGAATATGGCAGAGAAAGAAAACAGACAAGAAGGGGGAAACACCCCGTCTGGCCGTGATGGTTACAAATCGTACAACAGAGAAGGGGCTGGCAAGTATAATCGGAGTGAGGGAGGAAGTGCGTACGGACACCGTCCCCGTTTTAATCCTAATACAGAAGGTCGTCCGCAACGCCCGTATCGTCCGCGCTATGAGGGTGGGCAGCAGAATGAAGATGGCGGTTACCGTCCGCAACGTTCTTCTTATACGCCCCGTTATAACCGAGACGACAACGGTGAGCAGCGCCCATACCGTCCGCGTTATAATGGTGGGCAGCAAGGAGAGGGTGGCTATCGTCCGCAGCGTTCTTTTTATTCTCCTCGATATAATAAGGACAACAATGATGGTGAACAGCGTCCATACCGTCCGCGTTACAACGGTGGACAGCAGCAGGGTGAAGAAGGTGGTTATCGTCCGCAACGTCCGCGTTTCAATAACAATGCTGGAGGTTATAACCGGCAAGGTGGCCGTCCGCGTACTGCCGATTATAATCCCAATGCGAAATATAGCATGAAAAAACAGATTGAGTACAAGGATATATTGACAGATCCCAATGAACCAATCCGTTTGAATAAGTTTTTGGCAAATGCAGGCATTTGCTCGCGTCGGGAGGCTGACGAGTTTATCACAGCTGGTGTGGTTTCGGTAAATGGACAGGTGGTCACCGAGTTAGGAACAAAAATCAAACGCAGTGATGAGGTGAAATTCCACGACCAGCCGGTCAGTATAGAGCGTAAGGTGTATGTATTACTGAATAAACCGAAAGACTGTGTGACAACTTCGGACGACCCACAAGAACGTAAGACTGTGCTTGATATAGTGAAAGGTGCTTGCAAGGAGCGGATTTATCCGGTAGGGCGTCTGGACCGTAATACGACAGGTGTGCTGTTGTTGACAAACGACGGTGATCTGGCATCGAAATTGACTCATCCGAAATTTTTGAAGAAAAAAATCTATCATGTATACCTGGACAAGAATGTGACGAAAGCCGATCTGGATCAGATTGTGTCAGGTATTACATTGGATGATGGAGAAATACATGCCGATGCGATAAGTTATGCTTCTGATACGGACAAATCGCAGGTAGGTATCGAAATTCATTCGGGCAAGAACCGTATCGTACGCCGCATTTTCGAATCGTTGGGCTATCGTGTTATCAAGTTGGACCGTGTATATTTTGCAGGTCTGACCAAGAAAGGCTTGCGTCGGGGTGACTGGCGTTATCTGACAGAACGCGAAGTGAACATGCTCCGTATGGGGTCGTTTGAATAAGCAGAAAGTGACAACCGATGAATACAGAGGCACAACAGAGAGTTATCTTACGTTTTCATAAGGGGTATGCTCAGAAACTGTTTTGAATTTATCGTGCGGTGATTTGGGATGAGTTTTTGAGGCAGTGTCTCTGTGTTTTGATTTAATAACTAACAGACAGAAAAATGGAAAAGATTCGTAGAACAAAGATTGTTGACCTGCTGAAGTGTCGCGATTTTGGCACGATGGTCAATGTGAAAGGTTGGGTACGTACCCGCCGCGGTAGCAAACAAGTCAGCTTTATTGCATTGAATGACGGTTCTACTATAAATAATGTACAGGTTGTTGTAGACATTGTCAACTTCAACGAAGAAGTGCTGAAACAAATCACTACAGGTGCCTGTGTAAGCGTTAATGGTGTATTGGTCGAATCGGTCGGTGCAGGGCAGGCTGCTGAGGTGCAGGCACGTGAAATCGAGATTTTGGGTACTTGCGACAATACTTATCCGTTGCAGAAAAAAGGGCATTCAATGGAATTCCTTCGGGAGATTGCACACTTGCGTCCGCGTACCAACACGTTTGGGGCTGTATTCCGTTTGCGCCATAATATGGCAATTGCCATTCATAAGTTTTTCCACGACCGTGGTTTCTTTTATTTTCATACACCGCTGATTACGGCTTCCGATTGTGAAGGGGCTGGTCAGATGTTTCAGGTCACTACCTTGAACCTTTATGACTTGAAGAAAGATGAAAATGGCTCCATCATTTACGATGATGATTTCTTCGGTAAGCAGGCAAGTCTGACCGTATCCGGTCAATTGGAAGGCGAACTTGCTGCTACGGCATTGGGGGCGATTTATACGTTTGGTCCTACGTTCCGTGCCGAAAATTCAAATACACCGCGTCATTTGGCTGAATTCTGGATGATTGAACCCGAGGTAGCGTTTAATGACATTAACGACAACATGGATTTGGCGGAAGAGTTCATCAAGTATTGTGTGCAATGGGCACTTGATAATTGCTATGATGATGTGAAGTTCCTGAACGACCATTTCGACAAGGAACTGATTGAACGCTTGCAGGGTGTGCTGAAAGAAGATTTCGTCCGCTTGCCTTATACAGAAGGTATCAAGATATTGGAAGAAGCTGTAGCCAACGGACATAAGTTTGAGTTCCCGGTATATTGGGGCGTAGACTTGGCTTCGGAACACGAACGTTACCTTGTGGAAGAGCATTTCAAGCGTCCGGTAATATTGACTGATTACCCGAAAGAAATCAAGGCGTTCTACATGAAGCAGAACGATGATGGCAAGACTGTCCGTGCGATGGATGTCTTATTCCCGAAGATTGGCGAAATCATCGGTGGTTCAGAGCGTGAAGCCGATTATGATAAGTTGCTGACCCGTATTCAGGAGTTAAATATCCCGATGAAAGATATGTGGTGGTATTTGGATACCCGCAAGTATGGAAGTTGTCCTCATTCTGGTTTCGGACTTGGTTTTGAGCGTTTGCTGTTATTTGTGACTGGTATGGCGAATATTCGCGATGTGATACCTTTCCCACGTACACCGCATAACGCAGAGTTTTAAGCTGAAGAATTAAAGAAATTAAGCTGGAGGAGTGAAGAAGACATTATCGCTCCGTTTCTTAGAAGCCAACAGTCTGGTTGATAATGAATCATCCGGACTGTTGGCTTAACTTTTTGACTTTTCCGAGCTTGTCTTGTTTTAATATCTTTAACATTCTTCTCCTTTAAATTATCTGTCCGAAAGTAAGGTTTTACGGAAAAGTTCTATATATTTGTACATCACTTATTCGTTTAACTTTAAAATTTTACATCATGAAAGCACGTTCTTTAATTATCGCAGTATTGTGCTCATTTATGGGTGTGGTGAATACGTTTGCACAAAATTTGTTTAATGAGAATACTTCGGCTTCTTTGACCGGTGTATGGCAAATGTGTTTTTACAGTTCTTCATTGCCTGCCTTGCCGGGAGATTTGAAACCAAGTAATTCGTTGAAAATTTTGGGTGAAAGTGGTGAATTTACCAATGTAGTTATGATGCCAACGGGAGCTATTATTATTGGTTCGGGTACATATACCCAAAACAATGATTCTACTTTTACCGAGCATGTGAAGAAAAACATCCATCTTCCTCAGTTGGACGGTAAAGACAATGTGATGCATTACGAAATGGCTGAAAACGGTACCTTGATGTTTGTACGGTTCAAGTCAGCAGAAAAAGGAGACGATGTATGGTCTCATGAGATTTGGAGAAAGATAGACATGCCGTCTGTTTATCCGACCGATATTGTCCGTTGACGGAATTTGTTTGTGCCCAGGCGTGTGGCATTATGCTTTTTTTATGTACATATCCCCACCTGCTTATCCTTAATAAATAAGAAGAAGCAGGTGAGGATATGTGTGTTTTATAATATTCTGTGTTACTTATATCTTGACTTTCAAGCAATAGTTAACTTCTAAATCAGAGTATCTCAATTTTAAATAGGCTTTAGAAGCTGTTTTGAATTTATCGTGCGATGATTTGGGATGAGTTTTTGAGGCATTTTCGCTTTTGTGATGAGGAAGATAGCGGGCTATCTGACGAAGAACAGGAGCGGAAAGGACCAAAAAATCGCCCAAAGCACGCACGAAAACGGATACATCAAGCCAAGAAAAACTTTTTGGAGAAATTCAAAACAGCTTCTTAAGCTTTTCTTGCGTTCGGCTGTAAGCGTACAGCAATTTGTGAACATTCGCTTTTATACATCAGCTGGCAATTTAGAAACTGTTTTTTGTTTTTAAGTAATTGTGTTGATTATCAGCTTGTTTCTGTAAGACTTGGTGAATCGGTAGGGAAGTGTTTTTGTTTGGCTTTTATTTTTGTATGATAGTTGATTTTTTGGTTTGTCCACCAATAATATCCATTTGTCTACCTCTGTTTTAACCAGAATCGCTTACCTTTGAAAATACTATAAAAACAACTAATTATTTATTAAAGATTTCCCGACTATGAAAAATAACGAAAACATACTCATCTGTGTCGTAGGCAGTATTTGCCGGATTCGATTTCCTTCATCTTATTATATAATTAAGGTGTATAGATAGAAGACTTATGTTTTTCAGAACTGCCGGTGATGGTATTTGCGAAGAGATTTTATACAGGCAAGGAAGAGTTTTATTTATTGATAATTTAATACCATTGAAAAATGAGAAAACAATTGATTTTTTCCGCAATGCTTGGCTTGTGTGCCTTGGGAGGTACAGCGGTATATGCTGCACCCTCTATGGCTGCTGTGACACAATCACAGACTATTAAGGTGAAAGGTCAGGTTGTTGACGAACAAGGCATGCCCTTGTTGGGAGCTACGATTATGATTAAAGATGGAAAAGGAGGGACAACTGCCGATTTGGACGGCAATTTTGAATTGGACGTTCCAGGTAATGCTGTTCTTGTAGTTAGTTTTGTGGGGTATAAAAGCCGAGAGGTTGCTGTCCGTAACCGGGCAATCCTTGATCCAATCCAATTGGATCCGGACGATCAGATGCTGGAGCAGGTTGTCGTTGTAGGTTACGGTACGCAGAAGAAAGCCGACTTGACCGGCTCTGTAGCCGTAGTGAATGCAGAGGAATTGAAGCGTACATCTAATTCCAACATTTCTACCATGCTGGAAGGTAAGGTTGCCGGTGTGCAGATTACTTCCGACGGTCAGCCGGGTGCCGACCCTACCGTACGTATTCGTGGTATCGGTTCTTTTGGTAGTACGGCTCCGCTGTATGTCATTGATGGTGTGCCTATGGGAACGTCTATCCGTGACTTCTCTGCCAATGATATTGAGACAATCCAAGTGTTGAAAGATGCATCTGCTGCCGCTATCTACGGTTCGCGTGCAGCCAACGGTGTGATTATCATTACCACGAAGCGCGGTCAGAAAGACCAGCCCTTGAAGGTGGATTACAATGGCTATTTCGGTGTGGACTATATTCCTTCGGGGGTTTACGACGTGATGAATGCCGACCAGTACAGCCAGTATTTGGGGCAGGCGGCTTCCAATTCCAATACGCCGTTGCCGGGTGGATACCTTGTCGATAATGCGACAGGTACTTATCATTTTATGGATGATACAGATACAGATTGGTTTGACGAAGTGTTCAAGACGGGTATCCGCCAAAATCACAATGTGAACCTGTCGGGTGGTGGTGCCAATAATACCTATAACGTAGCGTTGGATTACTATAGTCAGAAAGGAACACTGGAAGGAGCCGGACCGAACTTCGAACGTTTCACCGCGCGTGTCAACAACACCATGGATACCAAGTTCATCAAATTCCAGACCAGTATAGTATATTCACATTCCGACCAGGATAACATGGCATTGTCTAATGCGAACGAGTATGTGCAAGGATTGTATGGTGACGTGAGCAACGTGTTACGTTCCACTTTGCTGATGCAGCCTACCATCATGGCTTACGACCCGTCTACTTGGGTGCTCGATGGTCAGGTAGGAGCTGCCAACGGCTATAATTACGATGCTTACGGCTATGGTGTTTATTACGATAATATCCATGGTGATATTTCGGCTTCTAACCCGTTGCTGGTCAACAACCTGTTGCAGCGCAATACGCGTGTAGACCGTTTCGTGGGTACAGGATCTGCCGATGTGGACTTGCTCAAGATGCTGGGCATCGAAAACAAGAATCACAAGCTGAATTACCGCATCAACCTGTCTTACAGCAAGACGCATTGCTCAGACTTCACGTGGATTCCTGCATGGATACAGAGTAACCGTGTGTATTTGGCAAAGAGCAACGAGCGCTTGGAAAAAGCTTCGCGTGACTATTCTACTGCATTGATTGAAAATATCTTGACCTACGATGGTACCTTTGGCAAACACCATCTGAATATCGTTGCCGGTCAGACGTATGAAGAAGAACATACCAATACATTGAACGGTTGGGGACTTAACTACACCGAACCTTATTTCCTCCAGCTGCAGAACGGTGCGAACACCTATTCTTCCAGTTACGACTACAAGCACGCCATCTTCTCTTACATTGGCCGTGTCAACTACAACTTCGATGACCGTTACTTGTTCTCGGCTACGGTTCGTCGGGATGCCAGCTCGCGCTTGTCAAAGGGCATTCGTTGGGGTACCTTCCCTTCTGTTTCTATTGGTTGGCGCTTCGATAAGGAAAGTTTCTTCCCCTTTAACCCGAACGTTGTGAACTTATTTAAGATTCGCGCCAGCTACGGTGAATTGGGTAACGAGAACATCGGTGAATATATGTATCAGGCGGTGATGTCACGTAACAATATGACATATAGCTTCAATAACTCTGCCGTGACCGGTTCTGCCGTTTCTACCTTCGTGGACAACAACCTGTCTTGGGAAAAGAAGAAAACTTACAATGTAGGTATCGACCTCGCTTTCTTCAACAATCGCTTAGAGTTCACCGCCGAATGGTATAAAAATACCAACCAAGACTTGCTGTATAGTGTTCCTGTACCCGAACAGGCAGGTGTATCGAATACGACCGTTACGATGAATGCCGCCTCGATGGACAACTCCGGTTTTGAGTTCGCTGCTACCTACCGCAACCGCGACCATGCGTTCAAATATGAAATATCGGCCAACCTTAGTACGCTGAAAAATAAAGTCACTTCGTTAGGTTTTACGGATGAAGCCTATATTAGTGGAGCTTATATTACGGAGGTCGGTGAAGAAATCGGTAAATTCTATGGATGGAGATACGAAGGCATTGCCCGTACACAAGCAGACCTTGACAATCATGCTACCCAGCAAGGTGCCCAAGTGGGCGATTGCCTGTATGAGGATGTCAGCGGTCCCGACGGCACTCCCGACGGTGTAATCAATGAATACGACCAAGTGGTATTGGGCAGCGGTCTGCCTAAAATCAACTTCGGCTTGAATTTCCGTTTCGAATACAAGAACTTTGACCTGAGCATTGCTACCTTTGGTGCCTTGAACTACCACGTGGCTGATGACATTTACAACTCGCTTAACTCTTGCTATGGCTATGGCAACAAGGATGTAGCGATACTGGATGCCAACCGTTGGAGTGAAGACGGTTCTACTTATATTTCGAATGTACCGCGTACCTACATAACAAACAGTGCGACTTACGCATGGAACGACTTGTTCAGCGAACGTAAGATTCAGAATGCCGCTTATTGGAAGATTGCCAATATCGAGTTGGGTTATAACTTCCCCGACAAGTGGTTCGGCAAATATGTATCAGATGTCCGCCTCTATGTGTCGGCACAAAACGTCCACACGTTTACCGGTTACAAAGGATACAATGTAGACTATGCTGGAGGTACCTTTACTCCGGGTTATAACTTCTGTTCGTTCCCGACGGCACGTACCTTTATGTGTGGCCTTCATTTCTCATTCTAATTCTAACTGCTAAAAACATTATTGTATGAAACTATTAAAATATTCACTTGCTTTCCTGTTTGGAGTCGGAACACTGACTTCGTGCATGGATAATTTGGATGTGGTGAATCCCAACCAACAAACTACTGCTACTTTCGGCAATACAGTCGATGACTTGGAGGAGTGTGTGATTGCTGCCTATAACCACATGCGTATGGAAGGGTCGTATGCCCGTGTAGGCTATACCATCGACGCGTGCCGTGGCGATGAAGTGTGGAACTCTTCGCAAGTATGGTACATGGAATTTGACGACTTTACCGTACTGGTTACAGGTGATATTGCCTGGTGGCCCTGGCGTGAGTGGTACTACACCATCAACGTATGCAACTTTATCCTTTCCCGCGTAGGCGAAGATAACAGCCAGCTTTCGGAAAACCTGAGACGCATCAAAGGGCAAGCGCTCTTTATCCGCGGATTGTCTTACTATAACTTGGCAGGCTATTACCAAAACCCGCCTCTGATTACAAGTTATGATACCTACTCTTCACTGGACGGACTTTACGGTACCAATAGCACCTACGATGAAGTGCTCGACCAAGTGGAAGCCGATTTCCAACAGGCTATGGAATTATTGCCTTCGCGTGATACAGGCGGTGAATGGGCTGGCGGCCGTGCCACTTGCGGTTCAGCGGCTGGTTTTTATGCCCGTACGCTGATGGTGCGTCACAAGTTTAGCGAAGCGCTTACGGTGTTGGAAGACATTATCAGCGGTCGCTATGGTACGTATCGGTTGATGGATAACTATGGCGATAACTTCCGCGAAGGCTCTGCATACGAAAACAACGAAGAAAGCTTGTTCGAAATCCAATTCTTGGATTATGCCTCGCAGGGCACCG
The DNA here is from genome assembly GCF_002161565.1 of Bacteroides sp. An51A. Lineage (NCBI taxonomy): Bacteria > Pseudomonadati > Bacteroidota > Bacteroidia > Bacteroidales > Bacteroidaceae > Bacteroides > Bacteroides sp. An51A. The sequence continues at coordinate 152,867 of NZ_NFIC01000001.1, read as the reverse complement.
ATGACGAATGGACACCGGTAAATACCAGCCCCAATGCTACGCAAGGTTCGGCTATCGAAAGTAACTTTGCTCCGGGTGATTTCGGTGGATGGGCCGACCTTTCGGCTACCAACTGGCTGTACGACCTCTTCAAGAGCGAACGTACAATAAACGGTACGCTTGACCCACGTCTCTATTGGACCCTGGGTACCTATGAAGCCGATTGGGAAGGTTTCGAATATGGTAACGTAGCCTATACACAACCTATTACGGCTTCCGATACCATCCGTACCAATAACAGTTACGGCGGTATTCCTGTCGCTAAATACACCAACCTCCGTACCGGTCTGTATAGCACAGTGGTTACAGGTTTGCACGATGGTATCAATGTCCGCCTGATGCGTTATTCGGATGTATTGCTTCGTGCCGCAGAATGCGAGAATGAAGTGAACGGGCCTACCCAGCGTGCCATTAACTGGATTAATGAAGTACGCGGTCGTGTGGATTTACCCGATTTGCAACTTGCTGATTTCAATACAGCCGATAAGCTTTTTGAGCAGATTGCCAATGTAGAGCGTCCGAAAGAATTCGGTTGCGAGTATGGTCGTGGTTTTGACCTTATCCGTTGGGGCTTCTTCTACGATGCAGGCCGTTTGCAGCAGATGAAGGAACACTCTGTAGTCCGCATTACGAATGATCCGAGCAAAGTGATGCTTCCGGTTGACTATAGCAACATTGGTTCTGACCCGGAATTGAAGAGTGGATTCGATACCTACGTACAGGGACATGAATTCTTGCCTATCCAGCAGACGTTGACCAACAAAAATCCGAGCCTGCAAGGTAACTCGGCTAACTACAGTACGGACAACTCTTCTTACTTCCGTGACAACGGTTGGACGGTACGTCCGGTTGTGGACTTAAATAATTGACAATTGATAATTGACAATTAGCAAAATAAAAACGGGTGCTCTCCCGGCTGCTTAGGGTGGGAGAGGCCTTAATCAATTACTAATTTTATATTATAAGACCATGAAACATTTCAATAAAATAGCAACCGTTTGCGGCTCTTTTGTCTTGGGATTGCTGGCATTGGCCGGTTGTGAAGACGAACACTTTTATGAGGTGGACTCGCCCGATTGGCTTTCCGAAAAGGTGGATTCTATAGCCAATTCGCAAAATTCCGGCGATGAAGAACTGGAAGGTATGATGGAAGATGTGTATACTATCGGAAGTACAGATTATAGTACAGGCTGGTGGACTGTTTTCTCTAAGTATTATGTAATCCCCGATGGTCAGAAGTGGAATGCAGTGTTCAACCTGAATATTAATCCTGACGCATCGAATACGTATAAGAATTTTGCATTAATCATTTGCAATGATGTTGATCGTGAAGGCGAAGGCTATTTGGAATATGGGGCAATACGCTACGATAATCAGCCTTCGGGAAACTCCGAATGGGGAGATTATATCGACCGCTCTTACGTTCAAAGTACGCTCACTTTCGAGACCGATACTGATGAAGGTATAGCCCAATTGGGTGGAAGGGTAACACTTACTGTTGACCGTTCTGTCGAGGGAGCATTCAGTGTCAGAATGACCAATGGTACAGTTACCAAGACCTACAACCAACCGACTGCTCTTGTGAATCTGAATGCAGATGAAAGCAATACCAATATCCGCTGTTACTTGGTGCCTGAAGGTTCTTACATCAATTTCTTGCAGACCAATATTGAACCTATCGGCGGCCTTACTTCTGCTGATGATAAGAATCCCGTATCGATGGAATTGCAAGGTGTGCCCGAAATTGTCAATATCGGTACGCCACTCGACTCTGTAATAGCTAATGTATCGGCCGTTGTTACCTTTGAAGAAGGGGTAACGGCTACTGTAGCTTCTTCCGAACTAACCTTCTCGGTTATTCCTGATATGGAAACACCGGGTATGAAGAACTTGGTTGCAGCTTATAACAAGACCCAACAAGGTGAAAACTGTGACCAGCCGGTTATCGCAAGTGCTACATTTGAATTGGTAGAACAAATAGCTTCCATTGAAGTGACCACGCAACCTTCCCGTACTACCTATTATTATTATACTTCGGCGGCAACCGAAGGAATGACCGACCGTACGTTGGCCTTTGACCCTACTGGCATGGAAGTGACAGCAACTTATGTAAGTGGGGGAACAGGAACGATTGATAACTCAAGACTGACATTCTCTACAGTTCCGGCTACAGTAGGTACGCATACCGTTACCATTACAGCTGACGAAGGAGTGACTGCTACGGTAGAGGTTACCGTTGCCGAATCAGCAGTGTCAGAAGTTACAAACAGTACGGCTATCGTAGGAGCAGAAGATAACTCGACTGCTTTCTGGGGGGCTTTCTCTGATGACTTCAACGTGCCTTCAGGCGAAACTAAATCGATTACGTTCACAAATTACAGCAGCTTGGCTGGCAACTGGAACAACTATGTAGTAGTTCTTCGTAAGACTGATACGACTGTAGAATATGGAGTTGTCCGTGCTGATAACTATGGTTGGGGTGCCGGATATGATGGAAACACCAATCTCCGTCTCAGTGGCGGTCAACCCGACTGGGCTGCTTGGCTTGCTACCATGAACGGTGCAGAAGTTACGGTTTATGTAACCAACTGTGGCAATGGTACTGCCGATGTTCAGGCTATCATGAACGGAACAGATGGCACAACTTCTATCCAATATTATTTGGGTATCACTACCATCGATCCTGAAGACTTGAACTTTGCGCTGACGGTAGACGGAAGCCATCTTGTTTTTGGTGAATAATTTTTCATTTCCTTATTCTATTCATGCCGTCCCCTCTAATAGGGGGATGGCATGATTTTTAAACTTGACACACATGAAAAAGTTATCATTAATTTGGATATCTTTGTTGGCCGTCTTTACATTCGTAGGCTGTTCGGATGACAACGAAGTAGAATACAATCAAAGTAGCGATGTAACTGTAGCTGTACCGGAAGTAACCGCAAGTACAGGCACTTCGCTGACTGTAGCTTCCTCGGTAACCGGTAATACAGGAAGCATTGTCCGGAGGGGGTTCTGTTACAGTGCCAATTCGCAGGCTCCTACTGTCAATGACAATATGGTAGAAGCAGACGAAAATTTCAGTGCCACCATTTCAGGCTTGATGGGCAATACCACTTATTATATTCGCGCATTCGTATATGGCAACAGCCGTTACACCTACTCGGATGCGCTGGAAGCTACCACCGAAAGCCAGCCCATCGACGAACAGCTTGCGAACTATGTAGCTCCCGCTTATGAGGATAACTATACCAGCATCGCTGACTGGACGAACCGTAGCCGCTGGAACCTGAGCAATGTGCATGACCCTTCTGTGGTGCTTGCAGAAGACGGGTATTATTACATGTATCAGACTGATGCTTCGTATGGCAACGCTCATATGGCAGGTGGGCATTTCCACGGACGCCGTTCGCAAAACTTGGTAGATTGGGAATACTTGGGAGGTACGATGCAGAGCCTGCCCGATTGGGTTATCCCGAAACTGAATGAGATCCGTGCAGCTATGGGATTGGAGCCGACTACAGCCGATGAGGCTGACTTCGGCTATTGGGCACCTTGCGTACGGAAAGTGCGGAACGGATTGTATCGTATGTATTATTCCATTGTCTGTCCCGGTACGTTAAGCGGTGACGGAACATGGAGCGAACGTGCATTCATCGGCTTGATGGAGAATTCCAATCCGGCAAACAACGACGGGTGGGAAGACAAGGGCTATGTCATTACCAATGCTTCCGATAGAGGATTGGATTTCTATGTCAATGCCAGTGCGGATGATTATTGGAATGAAAACTGCTATTATAAATGGAATGCCATTGACCCCAGCTATATCATTGACAATGACGGACGCCACTACATGGCATACGGTTCTTGGCATAGCGGCATCGCACTGGTAGAACTTGACGAAGCAACGGGCAAGGTAAAGGCTGAATTGCCTGATCCGTGGGGTACGGATGCAGACATCGCTGCATACGGACAACTGATAGCTACCCGCCAGATGGGTAATCGCTGGCAAGGTTCAGAAGGTCCGGAACTGATTTATCACGATGGGTATTATTACCTGTTCCTGGCATACGATGCATTGGAGGTGCCCTACAATACCCGTGTAGTGCGTTCCACGAATATTGCAGGTCCTTATGTGGGCATGGACGGTACGGATGTGACAACCGTTGGAGGCGAAGCTTTCCCGATATTGACTCATCCGTATAAGTTCAATGGCAACGATGGCTGGGTAGGTATTTCGCATTGCTGTGTGTTCGATGATGGTGAAGGCAACTGGTATTTCGCTTCGCAAGGCAGATTCCCTGTAGATGTACCGGGAATCAATGCTTCCAATGCCATTATGATGGGGCAGGTGCGTTGCATACGATGGACCGAAGATGGCTGGCCGGTAGTGATGCCTGAACGTTACGGTGCCGTGCCGCAGGTGGAGATTACTGAAAGCGAACTGATAGGTAATTGGGAGAACATCGACTTGTCATACGCTTATGGAGAACAGAAGACTTCAGCCACGATGACCCTTGCCGCCGACCATACCGTAACTGCAGGTGACTGGGAAGGAGCTACGTGGACGTATGACAGCAGCAAGCGTATCCTGACGTTGGATAATGGGGTAGAACTTTACTTGCAGCGTGAAACCGATTGGGAGGCATCTCCCAGAACCCATACTATCGTTTATGCCGGCTATGGTGATGATTATAAAACTTACTGGGGTAAAAAAAGCAAGTGATATATTCGGAAATAAGCGGCATGGTGTGTGAGCATGCCTGCCGGAAGATGAAGAAGCTGTCTCGATAATGAATTGAGGCAGCTTTCTTTGTAGTACGCTCGGCATGAGCATTGTCTAACGGGTGTAAGTCCCGAGTGAGCCCTAATAGCGGGAATCACATAGCCCAAGGCAAGGGTGTCCATCGCGAGGTGGAATCTGAAGGAAGCCGGCGGCAAACATCTGGTCTAACGAACAGAAACTTCATACAAGGCATTTGACCGTGGGTAAGGTTTCTACACAAACCAAAGCCCGATAGCTATTCGGAACGGTCGGTGTAAATGAAGTAGGCATAAGATGGAAAGACAATGCCCTTATCCGAGGAGGTCTCACGGACGCATGGCGAAGACGTACCCATTCGATGTGCCCTGACGGAGTAAAGCTTGCCGTGAGAAGTCAGCAGAGGTTATAGTACCTAAGACACGTGTGTCTATGGGGAAGGACCGAATCGCGCAGTGCAATAGTAAATGACTGCTACCCTTGAGACTCTTTTGTAGTCAGATGTCCGAAAGGAGCTTCCCTACTCACCACGATAGGACGGAATCCGACAATAGAGTAGGAGTGACGCTAGTCCGAGGGATGGCTGAAAACAACTTGCCACACATCGTGAGATGAGAAAGCGCGAAACCGCCGTATGCGGAACCGCTTGTACGGTGGTGTGGGAGGTCGGTAAATGTGAAAGTAGGAGGCAAATGCCTTTCTATGATTAGCATTTACCTCCTACCCGATTCTTAAAGAAACATTTACCGCGTGATAATTTGGCAGTAAGTCTGGCAAGATTAATAATCTTCAGGCTGTAAGATTATTAATCTTACAGTAAACGCAGTTATATTGTATTTTCACAGGAGCTGAGTTGTGTCTTTATCTTTCTGCTTCTATTGTATAAGTAAAACTGTCAGCCCGATAATATCCTATATTATATTCGATAGGCATTTGATTGATATCGTATACGAATCGTTGACGAATCAGGATCGGGTCAGTTGGCTGGATGTCCAATTTGTCTGCTATCTGTTCGCCTGCCAGGTTGGCGGAAATTCGCTCTTTACTGGTCTTTACGACAATACTATAGTCTTTTTCCAGCAATTCGTACAACGGCCGTGTGTAATCTTCTTCTCCTGTCAAAGGAATTTTAGGATTGAAGTAAGAGATAAAATAGACGAACGGATATTCTTTTTTTCCTCTGACTCTTTCTAAAACAATACATTTTACAGGTTGTACCGGATCCATATTAAAAAAACGGCAGATTTCTTCATTCGGTTTCTTCCAGCTGATATGCAATTCAAAATTGCGTATTTCTATTCCCAGCATTTTCATCTCTTGTGAAAAACTGAGCCAGTTTTTCACTCCTCCCACAATGCTTTTATCTGCAACCTTTGTACCTACACCTTTCTTACGTACCAACAAACCTTCGAATACGAGTTTGTTGATTGCCTGTCGCAAGGTATTTCTGGAAATGTTCAATCTTTGCGACAACTCAATTTCGTTAGGAAGATATTTCCCGTCTTTATATTCGTCAGAATCAATGAGATTTCGTAAAATTTCCTCTGCTTGTATGTGTAGAGGCTTGTTGCTGTTGTGATCTATGTTCATTTCTGTAATGTTTTTTCTTTATTGCAAATATAATAAAAAATTTTTCTCTTTAAACTCTTGCATAAAATAAAATATTATTCATATATTTGCACAAACAATATATATGTATAAACAAATAAAGAATTAAGCTGTATGAGAAAGTCAAACTACGACAAATTTCCTGCCACTCAAATTGAAGGTAAAATCTTTCAAGGTTGGGATGAAGTGCGTACTGTGCTTGAAGGCATGCTGAACCGGTCTCGTGTATTGGCGGTGGATTGTTACACCGGTGTATACGAAGAGGAACTGCTGGAGGAACTTTCGCTTCTGCCTTTGGTGCAAATCGTCCGGGTTTGCAACTTGTATAAAGACGAAGTGGAAATCAAACGTATGACGGAACGTTTTATGACCGATGATGTGTTGTTCGGTTATGTAACCAATTTGTCATTGGATGATTATTTTGATGCCGGCAAGCTTGCCGATGCACAGGAATGTATCAGTCGGTCGGATATGCCGGTGGTTGTGTTGGGAACGGGAGCAAGCAAGGTTGTTCCGGACGCTCCGCTGGTGTATGTGGATATGGCGCGTTGGGAAATCCAGCAGCGTTTCCGCCGTCATGAAGTCCGTGCTTTAGGGGTGGACAACCGGAATGAAGCTGTCTCTCTTCAATATAAGAGAGGATACTTTAACGACTGGCGGATTTGCGACCGTTATAAAGACTCTCTGTTCGGTAAGGTGGATTTTTGGTTGGATACGCATATTGCCGGACAGCCTAAGATGATAGACCGTGCCACTTTCTTTAAAGGTATTGAAAAGACAGCTGCTAAGCCTTTCCGTGTGGTTCCGTTCTTTGACCCAGCTCCGTGGGGCGGACAATGGATGAAGGATGTATGCGATTTAGATCGTAGTCAGTCCAATTATGGTTGGTGTTTCGACTGTGTGCCTGAAGAGAACAGCCTATATTTCGAAGTGAACGGAGTGCGTTTCGAATTGCCTTCGGTCGATTTGATTCTGCTGAAAAGCAAAGAAGTGCTGGGCGAACCGGTAGAAGCGCGTTTCGGGAAAGACTTTCCGATTCGTTTCGACTTCCTGGATACCATTGGAGGCGGCAATCTGAGCTTGCAGGTACATCCTACTACGCAGTTCATCCGCGAGAATTTCGGTATGTATTACACGCAGGATGAAAGCTACTACCTGCTGGATGCCGAAGAAGGCGCAGTTGTATATCTGGGTGTCAAGAACGGTGTGGACCGGGAAGCGATGATAGAAGACTTGCGCAGGGCACAGCGCGGAGAAATCGTATTCGATGCAGAGAAGTATGTCAACAAGATACCGGCAAAGAAGCACGACCATTTTCTGATTCCTGGCGGTACGGTGCATTGTTCGGGAGCCGGCAGTATGGTGCTTGAGATCAGCTCGACCCCGAATCTGTTTACGTTCAAGTTGTGGGACTGGCAGCGTTTGGGATTAGACGGCAAACCTCGTCCTATCAATGTGGAGCGTGGCAAATGTGTGATAAACTGGAACCGCAATACCGATTATGTGTACGAGAAATTGCGTAATTGTGTGACTCCGATTGCAGAAGGGGAAGGATGGACTGAAGAGCGTACCGGGCTGCATGCGAATGAGTTTATCGAAACCCGTCGTCACCGTTTCTCTGTTCCAGTATCCCATCAAACAAACAACAGCGTGAATGTGTTCAATCTGCTGGAAGGCGAAGAAGCTATCGTGGAAAGTCCCACTCTGGCATTTAAACCTTTTGTAGTGCATTATGCCGAAACCTTCATCATTCCTGCCTGCGTGGGAGAATACACCATCCGTCCTTATGGCAAGTCGGAAGGAAAAGAGTGTGTGACGGTGAAAGCCTACGTCCGCTTTTGATTCAGTTAAGGAGTACAAACCTTTAAACAAGCCTTAATAGTATGTATGAAAATGATAAACGTGTCGTTTTGACCTTGGATGCCGGAGGAACCAATTTTGTATTCTCTGCCATCCGTGGGAATAAACAGATAGTACGTCCTATCGGCATGCCTTCGGCTTCCGATGACTTGGACAGATGTCTGTCGACGTTGGTGGCGGGTTTTGATGCCGTCATCAAGGAACTGGATACCGCTCCGGTGGCTGTCAGTTTTGCTTTTCCCGGTCCTGCTGATTATAAGAACGGCGTGATAGGAGGCAACCTGCCCAATTTCCCTTCCTTCCGTCAGGGAGTGGCGCTCGGTCCTTTCCTGCAGCACCGTTACGGCATTCCGGTATATATTGAGAACGATGGAAACCTGTTTGCGTATGGCGAAGCTTTGTCCGGAGCACTTCCGATGGTGAATGCAGCATTGAAGGCGGCAGGCAGCAACCGCGAGTATCACAACCTGTTGGGTATCACCTTAGGTACCGGATTCGGTGCGGGAGTCGTAATAGACAACCGTCTGCTGACAGGAGACAATGGTTGTGGCGGTGATGTCTGGCTGATGCGCAACAAGAAATACCCGTCGATGATTAGTGAAGAGAGCGTAAGCATCCGTGCCGTCAAGCGGGTCTATCGTGAACTTTCCGGTTCGGAAGACGGTGGACTGACTCCCAAAGACATATTCGATATAGCCGAAGGGATGAGGGCAGGCGACCGGCAGGCGGCAATAGCCAGTTTCCGCGAATTGGGTGAAATGGCTGGAAGTGCAATAGCTTCTGCACTGAACATCGTGGACGGTGTGGTTGTGATAGGTGGCGGGCTTATGGGAGCTTCCCGTTACATCCTTCCTTCCCTAGTCAACGAATTGCGTACCACGGTATCCATGTTTTCCGGAGAATGTTTCCCCTGTGTGCAAATGGACGTATATAATTGGGAAGAAGAGCCGGAGCGCACCCGATTCCTTTCTTCCTCTTCCCGTCAGGTACTGATCCCCGGAACCTCCATTCAAGTTCCGTATAATGATTCCAAGCGCATAGCTGTCATGTGCAGTCGGTCAGGAGCCAGCTCCTCCATTATGCGCGGTGCTTATGCGTATGCGTTGTCTCAATTGGATTTTAGTTTTCAATAGGTGTTACAATGATAGATATATTTTTAACTGTTAAATCTTAATTTAATTATGAAACATGTAATAACGTGGTTTATGGCTTGCCTGTTGCTTTCGTTGTCTTTTGTGCCTGTATTGGCACAAGGGCAATCGCGGCTTGTATCTGGTATAATTAAGGATGATGCGGGTGAACCTTTGATTGGTGCAAGTGTACAGGACATATCGACAAAACAAGGAACAATTGCTGATATGGATGGTAGATTCTCTTTGGAAGTGACACCTGCTTCTAAGTTGAAATTTTCGTATGTGGGATATAATGACTTAATCATTGCAGGAAAAGATTTGAAGCAAGACATGGTGGTTATATTGCAGTCAAATACGAAAATGCTTGATGAAATGGTTGTTGTTGGATATGGTACCCAGAAAAAGGCAACATTGACAGGAGCCGTTTCGTCAATATCCACGGAAGAAATGGTTACGACTAAAAATGAAGATTTGTCGAATATGCTGACCGGTAAGATTGCCGGTGTGCGTGTCGTTCAAAACTCCAGTGAACCAGGAGCTTTCAATACAAATATTGATATTCGTGGTTTAGGTAATCCGTTGGTGGTTATTGATGGTATTCCACGTGATAACATGGCGCGTATCGATCCGGAAGATGTTGAGTCCATTTCAGTATTGAAAGATGCATCAGCATCTATTTATGGTGTGCGTGCAGCTAATGGCGTAATTTTGATTACTACTAAAAAAGGAATGAGCAAAAAACCGGAAATCTCGTATTCGGGTAGCTTTACATGGCAAAAGCCTTCTAATTTCCCTGATATGGTGGATGCTCAAGAATGGATGACATTAGCCAATGAAATCAGTATGCATAAAGTAGACGGAGGAGGTTTGACTTATACAGATGCTGATTTTGAACCTTACCGTACTGGAGAGAAGCAAAGTACAGACTGGAAAGGAGCCGTAATGAAAAATACTGCTCCGCAAACGCAGCATGCTATCAATATCAGTGGTGGAACTGAGCGTACTCAGTATTTCACAAGCTTTGGATATCAGTATCAGGAAAGTTTCTTGAAGACGGATGATATGAATTATAAAAAATTCAATATCCGTAGCAATATCAATACAAAAATCACTGATCATTTAAGCGTGGATTTGAAATTGTTTGGAATGATGGATGAAAGAAATACTCCGACATATTCTTCTTTTGATATCGTGAGAGCCATGTGGTTGATGACACCGCTGGATCCGATTTATCAAGATGAAGCGGCAGGGAAATTTTATCAACCTTCCAACACTACCTTGATGAATCCTGTAGCCATTATGAATTCTGATAATGTGGGTTATTGTGTATATAAAAGTAAATGGTTTCAGTCCAGTATGGGAGCTACTTATGAAGTGCCCTGGGTCGAAGGACTGAGCATTAGCGGATTGTTCAGTTACGATTATATCATGAATGAGAACAAGCAATATCGTCAAACATGGTATAGTTATCGGGATAATCAGGAATATACTTGGTTGGATCCTTCTTATGTTCAGCGTAATTATTACGGAAAAGATAATATCCTGTGGCAGGCGAAGATTAATTATGCACATGATTTTAATGGGCACAATGTCGGCGGTATGCTGGTTTATGAAGAGTCGCATAAAGAAGGGGATAATTTTTGGGGTAGAAGAGATTTGTCATTGCCTATAGATCAAGTGTTTGCCGGTATGTCAGAAAATCAGCAGTTCAATCAGAGTACAGATTCTGGAGCTTTGTACGAACGTGCAAATAAAGCATTGATAGGTCGTTTTACGTATGATTATCTGTCTAAATATCTGTTCGAAGTGGCTTTCCGTTATGAAGGCTCTTCCATGTTTCCTTCTGATTCACGTTGGAAAGCCTTCCCGTCTGTTTCTGGAGGTTGGAGAATTTCGGAAGAAAAATTTTGGAAAAATTCAAAATTAAACTTCATTGACAATTTCAAGTTAAGAGCTTCTTATGGTATTTTGGGAGATGATAGTGCGTTGGCTTATCAATTTCTGCAAGGTTATACGTATCCCAGTGGAGGTAGCGTATTTGATGGAGCTTGGATTGGTGGTGTAGTCAATAAAGGTCCTGCAAATAGATCTATTTCTTGGGTAAAAGCGAAAACCTTGAATGTCGGTTTGGATGCAGATGCCTGGAATGGGTTGTTAGGAATGACAGTAGAGTATTTTCATCGGGAACGTACAGGTATATTGACAACAAGAAATGCTAGTTTGCCTGGATTGGTTGGTGCTTCTTTGCCTCAAGAAAACTTGAATGGAGATATCTCTCGTGGTTTTGAAATAGAATTAAGCCACCGTAATCGGGTTAATGATTTTACCTATGAAGTAAAAGGAAATTTGGCTTTTACACGTACATTAAATACCCATGTTGAAATGGCTCGTAAAGGAAACTCGTATTTGAATTGGAAGGAGAATACGAATGATCGTTTCAGTAATATCTGGTGGGGATATGAAGCAGGGGAACGTTTTACATCTTGGGATCAAATTTATTATAATCCTATTTATGTGGGAAGAGGGTCAGTTCTTGGTGATTACAATTATGTGGATTGGAATGGTGATGGATGGATAAATGATTTGGATGTTCATCCTATATCTTATAGCGGAGACCGTCCGATGTTGAATTTTGGTTTTACAATTAGTGCCCAATATAAAGGCTTTGATTTGAACATGTTGTTCCAAGGTGCCGGAATGCGTACCATTTCATATACAGAATTGTTATATCAACCTTTATGGGCGAACACCAATGCACTTGACCAGTTTATGGATCGTTGGCATCCGGTAGACTCAACTGCTGATCCTTACGATCCGTCTCAGCCATGGGTAGAAGGGTATTATGCTTATACAGGTTCATTACCCAATCAGAATTCGGAATTTAATATGCAAAATGCTTCTTATTTACGATTGAAAAATATCGAATTGGGTTATACATTCCCGAAAGCATGGTTGGAGAAAGTGAATGTAAAAGGAGCTCGTATTTATTTGAGCGCTTATAATTTACTGACATTCACAAAACTGAAATATTGTGACCCGGAATTCCCGTCCAGTAACTACGGATATAACTATCCGTTGAATAAAACAATAACAGTTGGTTTAAATCTTAAATTCTAATGTCATGAAGATGAAGAAAATAATATATTCTTACGTATTTATATCTTTATTTGCGGCTGCAATGGGGGGTAGTATATCGTCTTGTGTGGATTTGGAAATTCCACCGTTGAATATTGTTACAGATAATGAAATTCTGACCTCTCGTGATGGAGTGACTGCTTATATGGCACGTCTTTACAGCATGTTACCGATGGAAGATTTCCGTTATGTATATAATAAGGGATTCGGAAGTGGGGATGCTCCCCGTGAACAACCTTCTTGCTGGAGCGGAGAAGCTATAAGCCGTGATGTTACAGGAGTGAGATACGAAAGTTTCAATGCCTGGAATCATGCTTATACATTGATTCGTGAAGCTAATTATTTGATGGAAGAGTTGCCCAATTATGCATCAAATCACGATGCGGCAGATATACAGCATTGGATAGCTGAAGCTCATTTTGTTCGGGCTTATGCTTATTTTGCTTTGGCAAAACGTTATGGTGGAGTTCCTAAGGTGGATAAGTTTATTGATTATCCGGCAGAAGTGACTATTGAGGAAACACAACTTTATCGTGATTCGGAAGAAACTATTTGGGATTTTATTTCTTCTGATTTGGATTATGCCATAGAGAATCTTCCTCTTGTCAGCGACCAAAAAGGACGTGCCAATAAATATGTAGCTGCTGCATTCAAGTCACGCGCCATGCTGTTTGCTGGTTCTATTGCTAAATATAATGAAGTAGAATTAGAATATAATGGGGCTAGAGTGTGTGGTATTCCTGAAAATAGAGCCGCGGATTACTTCAAGCAAGCTTATGATGCTTCGTTGATAGTGGATGAAGGTGGTTATGCATTGTATAAAGGAGAATGGCAAGAAGGTAATTTGGAAGCTCAGTATAATAACTATGTGAATATTTTCTTGAAGGATACAGAAGAAAATATATTTGTGCGCTATTTCTTGTATCCGGATAATGTACATTCATTTGGAACGGTAGGACAATCTGTTCAGACATCTACAGGCGGAAGCCATTCAGAAATTTGCCCGACTTTGGAGTTTGTTGAAATGTTTGATGGATTTGATAAAGATGCAAACGGACATTTTGAGTGTTTTGACGAGAATGGTCATTATAAATTATATAATACGACGATGGAACCGTTTGCTCATTGTGAACCCCGTTTGCGTGCGACGGTGTTGCTTCCGGGTGATGAGTTTAAAGGAGAATCTATCGAACTGAGACGAGGTATTTATGTCGGTGAAGTGGAAGGAGGCATTGATCCTTTATTGGCTGTAGGGACAACAGGTTTTTATGACGACCAGCCTCAATACAGTAATGATGCAACCAGTTTGTTGAAACTTTCAAAAAATGATGTGAATAACAATGATGAAAGTACGTGGATTACTTTATCGGATGGAACAAGAATGGCCCGTTCTGGTAAGAGTGGTATGATGTACAATCCTTCTACGGGATGTGGTATTTCTGGTTTTCTTATCCGCAAATATATGGATCCTAATCAGACGAATACGGATTGGAACCAGTCATCAACGAATTGGATTGATTTGCGGTATGCAGAGGTTCTGCTGAATAGAGCTGAAGCTGCTGCGGAACTTGTTTCATTGAATGCAGAAAATGGTTCTGCTTATAAAACGGAAGCATATCGTTGCATTAATATGATTAGGGAACGTGCCGGTGCTGACTTGATGACATCTGAAAATGAGTTGACGATTGACCAAGTAAGAAAAGAAAGACGCAAGGAGTTAGGTTTCGAAAATAAAACCTATTGGGACTTAAGACGTTGGCGTATTTTGGATGATGAGCAAAATAGCAAGACTTATCGTACTTTACAAGCATTTATGGCTGCAAAAGCTACAAAATATTTTATGGATGTCAAATTGGTCGAACAGAATTATGTATTTACTTATGATAGTCGTTATTACTATCAACAGATACCTAACGATGAGATTCAAAAAGACCCTAACATCAAACAAAATCCTGGTTTTTAAAAATAGTTTATTATGAGATACATTAAAGATTTATTTATATTGTTTTGTGTGGCAATTTCATTGACCTCATGCAGATATGACAATTATGATGAACCTTCTGAAACGCTGAGAGGGGATATTGTGGACAAGGTGACAAAAGAACCTTACCAGACGGCTATCGGTCCTACAGGAGTGCGTCTTCGTTTGATGGAGTATAGTTGGAGCGATACACCGACTCCTTACGATTTTTATTGTAAAATGGATGGAACATTTCAAAATACAAAGTTATTTCCAGGAAGATATGGAGTAACTCCTACAGGGGCATTTGTGCCTATTGAAGAACAAATTGTAAATATTGAAGGTGAATGTGTGTTACATTATGAAGTAGAACCTTTCCTGCGCTTGGAATGGGTAGGTGAACCTGTGGTAAATGCAGAAGGAACTGCTGATATTCAAGTGAAAATTACAAGAGGAACAGATAATCCTGATTATCAGGATGACATAGCAGAAGTGTGGTTGTTTGTGAGTGAAACAAGTTATGTGGGAGATTTTAGCTATAGCCCTCGTTTTTCCACTCATTTGCTTGGCGAAAATGTAAGTGATATCTTGGATAAGACCATTACGATTCGTACGGGACAACCTCAAGGACCGGGTGAGGGTAATGCTCAAAATTTGTTCCCTACTTATGCACGTAAATTCTTTTTACGTGTAGGAGCCAGAATCAACAGACAAGTAGAAGGACAGAATGTATATAATTATACTACGGTAAAAGAGATTCAGACTGTTGACCGGGAATAACAAACAATTACAAAACTAAAATGTAAGATAAATGAATAAGAATCATATAGTTGTAACGTTATTTTTGATGGCTTGCATGGGTAGTACGGCTGCCCATGCAGCACATCACCTTTGGACGATTGGGAACAGTGACAATTCGGCTGAAGAGTTTGCCTTGGCACCTTCGGGATACAAGCAGTTCCTGGCTCATGACTTTGGGTATGAGGACCGCTATTATTTAATCAATCGTTCTGCTTTGAAATCAGATTTCCCCTATGTCTTGCCTGGACCGGATGATACGTGGGGAGGAACATGGGGAACTTCCGGATGGAGAACACACGATGTCAATATCTTGTTTAACTTGGATAAGGTACAACGTGGGCAGTGGAAACTGGTACTTGATTTGGTCGGTTCTGCTCCAAGCCGTTCGGTAGTGAAGATAAAGGTGAACAATAAGGAACAGAAGTATGAAATCAAGGGAAACTCGAAGGAGGTACTTGAAGGCAAATGGGCAACAGCCGAAGAGCGTGTGTTGGAATTGCCTTTACGTGCTGAGGATTTGAAAGCTGGAGGGAACCAGGTAACGATTTCGGTACTGGAAGGTGGCTGGATTGTGTTCGACCAAGTCCGTATGGAAGCACCTGCTTCTGCTCGGTTGGGAACGGACAATGAATATGCGTTTTTACGTAATGTGGCTCCTGCTGCCTATGAAGTGGAACAGGAAGGCAAGAAGTTTCAGCCTTTGCTGGTAGATGTCGAACACTTGTCTGGCAATCCGGAACTTTCTGTGAAATTGGACGGTGAGGATATTTTGTCTGCCCGGTTGGATACGGCACGTTATGTGTTGGAAGCTCCTATGCCTGCGGTCTTGAAAAGTAAGAAGAGCAAGTATCAGGTATTCGTTAACGGTCAATTACTGGAAGAAGGTAAGGTGACCCGTTCTGCACAACCTTTGCAGACGGCTGCGGATTATGTGGATACGCAATTGGGTACGGCTCATTCACGTTGGATGATTGCACCGGGACCTTGGATGCCTTTCAGTATGGTAAAGTTAAGTCCCGACAACCAGAACATGGGGTGGCAGGCTGGCTATCAGCCTACATTTGAGACATTGGGCTGTTTCAGCCATATTCATGAGTGGACGATGGGAGGATTGGGCATGATGCCGACCAACGGCAAACTGTTTACGAAAGTAGGAGACCAGTTCAGACCGGATGAAGGTTATCGTTCGCGTATTGATAAGACGACGGAAGAAGCACCGTTGGGCTATTACAAAGTATATTTGAGCGATACGCGTATTTGGGCGGAAGTAACAGCTACGGAAAGAGCCAGCTTCCAGAAATATACTTTCCCGGAAGATGAAGACGGGCGCGTGATGATTGATTTGCATATTCAGGCGGAGTATGATTATCTGTTGAAGGATGTGCAGATCCGGAAGGTCGGTGAAAACCGGATTGAAGGATATAGTCATCAGTTGTCTCCTCGTCCTACGGTATGGAGTAACGATGCCGATCAGGAGTATGTGGTGAATTTTGTGATAGAGTTTGATGCGCCGATAAAAAAGATTGGAGGTTGGAAGAACAATGAAGTGCTGGATGTGGATGCAATCAGTGGAAAAGACTTAAAGGACGCCGGACTGTTTGTCGAGTTTGATACGAAGTCGCATCCGGTGGTGCAGGCAAGAACCGGCATATCGTTGGTCAGCGTAGACAATGCGGCTGAAAATCTGAAAACGGAAATAACCGACCGATTCGGTTGGGACTTTGAGGCAGTAGTGCAGAACCAGAAGAATGTCTGGAATGAAATATTCTCGCGGGTACAGATTACATCGAATGACAGGATGGAAAAAGTACGTTTCTATTCGAATATGTATCGTGCAATGTGCCGCAACACATGGAGTGATGTCAATGGCGAGTGGATGTCACCTGATGAGAAGGTACGCAAATTCTCCAATCCCAATCATGTTGCGTTAGGTTGTGATGCTTTTTGGAATTCTTTCTGGAACCTGAACCAGTTCTGGAATCTGGTGACCCCTGAATGGTCATCCAAGTGGGTCAATTCACAATTGGCTTTGTATGATTCCAATGGTTGGCTGGCGAAGGGACCGGCAGGAATGGAATACATTCCCGTCATGGTGGCAGAGCACGAAATCCCTCAGATTGTATCCGCCTATCAAATGGGGATCCGTGATTTTGATGTCATGAAAGCGTTTGAAGCTTGTAAGAAGATGCAGACTACTCCTGCTACTCATGTGGCTGGTGGTTTTGCTGGCAATCGGGATTTGATACCTTATCTGAAGTATCATTATGTGCCGATGGAAAAAGGACGCTTTTCCAATACGATGGAATACTCTTATGATGATTGGACCGTAGGACAGTTTGCCAAAGCTTTGGGGCTTTATGATGACTATAAAACGTATAGCGAGCGGGGAGAGTGGTGGAGAAATGCCATGAATCCGGAGAATGGCTTTTGTCAGTTAAGGGATACATTGGGGCATTTTGTTCCGGATTTTGACCCGTTCAAGTCGGGAGCTAACCAACATTATGTGGAAGGTAATGCCTGGCAGTTAAGTTTGTTTGTTCCTCAGAACCTTCCTGCTTTGGTTGACTTTATCGGCAAAGACAAGTTTGTGGAACGGTTGGAATGGGGATTTCAGGCAAGCGAGTCGTGGAGGTATAATGCGCCGAACGACCAATATTGGGATCACCCTGTGGTACAGGGAAACCAGCAATCCATGCATTTCGCCTTTTTGTTCAATTGGGCAGGAAAGCCTTGGCTGACCCAAAAATGGTCTCGCTCCATCATTGACAGATATTATGGATATGGAATAGCCAATGCTTATCTGGGTGATGAAGACCAGGGGCAGATGAGTGCCTGGTTCGTGATGGCTGCTTTGGGACTGTTCCAGACCGATGGGGGTTGTCGGGTAGAACCTATTTATGAAATAGCCAGTCCTCTTTTTGAGAAGGTTGTTATCGATTTGGGCGGTCGCTATCATAGAGGTAAACAATTTGTGATAGAAGCCAAGAATGTTTCGAGGAAGAACAAATATGTGCAAAGTGCCATGTTGAACGGCAAACGTCTGGATACGTTCTTCTTTCCTGCATCCGAATTGTTGAAAGGTGGAGAACTGATTTTGGAAATGGGGGATACCCCTAATACTTCCTGGGGAGTTAAAACATTATATATAAAATAAGAGACCTATGAATTGGAAATATTTATTAGGTGTCATATTGGGAGTTTTATGTTTGCCGTTATCGGCAAACATAAAACATACCGAAATATATGTGCCAATTAAAAAAGAATTGATAGAAGTGAAAGCCAGTAGTGAGTTTAAAGGCTTTCCTGCTATAGAGACGATTAATGGGAGTGGATTAGTAAATCGTTATCATCATTCTCATAATTTGGGGCATATGATGTGGATTTCTGTTCCTTCTACTCAAGCGGTATCTGCAACAAAAGATACTCATAAAGGGGTCGTTTGGTTAATGTATACTTTTGATAAACCGCAGTCCGTTGATTTGTTGGAGATTTGGAATCATAATCAAAGTGACCATACAAATCGTGGATTGCAGAAAGTTTATTTGCAGTATTCGGAAAATGGTGAGAACTGGAAGACCTTGAAAAACGGGAGTAAAGATTATTTTATTATACCTGAATCTAAAGGCAAGAAACTGGAACCTGCGGATTTTGCTTTGGACCTGCATGGTATCACAATGAAATCGTTTGTGATTACAGCTGATTTGGAAAAAGGTAATTACTATCATGATGGTAATGAAAAGACGTTACAGGATGCCCGTCATAGTAATCAAAATATAGATTATTATGGATTAAGTGAAGTGCGTTTTTATAAGCTGAAGAATTGTAGTGTTAACACGTTGCCTCGTATCAATGATTTTCGTTTTACGGCGGCGCAGGCTTATGTACGTTCTTCTGAGGGACCTTGTAGAGAGTTTACGGTTGAGTGTGAGCAACCGATTTATGCAGGAGGAAAATTGATTGTTGAGTGGGAGGGAAAAAAGAAAATCTGTGAGATTCAGCCCTCTAAAACAGGTATTACTACATATACTTCTACTTTCCCGGCAGGTATGATGGAAAATAAGGCAGATGTTAAAGTGACATTTGTTTCTCCACAGGGTACTTGCGATAAGTTTTTTTCTGTTGAAGGAGCTAGAAAATGGACGGTATATTTTTTGCCTCATTCTCATCTTGATATTGGTTACACTCATAGACATGAAGATGTTTTGGCTTTACAGTGGAGAAATTTGGAGCGTGCTATGGATTTGGCAGAAGCGACAAAGGCTTATCCACAAGGTGCACAATTCCATTGGAATTCAGAGACAATGTGGTGTGTGGCTGAATATTTGAAAAAGCATCAAGGGACTCCCAAAGCAGAACGTTTGAAAGCTGCAATAAAAGATGGAGTAATTGGCCTGGATGCTTCATTGGCCAGCATGCTTACGGGAATTTGCAAACAAGAGGAAATGACCCATTTGTTTGATGATGCTTACTTGTTGGAAAAAGAATTAGGGATTACTATTAATACGGCGATGATGTCGGATGTCCCTGGTGCTTCTTGGGGTATA
The DNA here is from genome assembly GCF_002161565.1 of Bacteroides sp. An51A. NCBI lineage: Bacteria > Pseudomonadati > Bacteroidota > Bacteroidia > Bacteroidales > Bacteroidaceae > Bacteroides > Bacteroides sp. An51A. Next base: position 133,025 of record NZ_NFIC01000001.1, on the reverse strand, counting down.
GTTACGGCAATGGCACAAAATGGAGTTAAATATTTTTCAATGGCTCCCAATTATGTTCCATTTTATCCACCTGTAGGGGGAAGTAGAGTGGGAAATGTGCATCGTGAATGGGGAGATTATCCTTTTTATTGGGAGTCTGCTTCTGGTAAGGAACGGATTCTTTTTTGGTCTGCAGGTAAAGGCTATTCTTTTTTTCATAGTTGGTTGACTGATAAGTTGTCGTCTTGTGGAACAGAACCTATTTGGGAATATCTTACTGAATTGGAAAGGAAGCCTTATCCATATGATATTGCGTATTTCAGATATACAATTCAAGGAGATAATGGTCCGCCTGATGATTTGATGCCGGAAATTATAAAAGAATGGAATGAAAAATATGAATATCCTAAATTCGTTATAGGTACGACAAAACAATTGTTTACTGATTTTGAGTCCAAATATGCGGATTGTTTGCCTATATTTAAAGGAGATATGACTCCTTATTGGGAAGATGGTGCCGCATCTACAGCAAAAGAATTGGCAATGAACCGTCAAAGTTCTGACCGGTTGAATCAATCAGAAATATTATGGTCGTTATTACGAAGAAATGATTGTCCGGTTCAGGATATGATAGAAGGTTGGAGAAATGTGGTTTTGTTTTCAGAACATACATGGGGAGCATCTGCCAGTGGTCCGGAGCCAGAGTCTGATTTTACGAAATTATTATGGAAACAGAAACGTGATTTTGCTGTAAAAGGTGATTCATTGTCTTCGTTAGTGTATCATAAGGCATTGAATACATTGCAGTCGTTCGGGAAAAATGATTTTGTTCAGGTTTTTAATACGCAATCTTGGACACGTTCAGATGTGGCTTTCCTGATTTCTGATGATGATTTGTCACAGAAGATTTTAGTAGATGAGCAGGGAAATCATATATTTCTTCAAAAAACGTCAGAAGAGAATAGATGGGCATTCATCGCTCAAGATGTACCTCCGTTAGGATCGAAGGTTTATAAAATTGAGAAAATGAATAAGAAAATGGAGTATCCGAGTCTTTTTTCTTTTCATGGAGATACATTAAAGAATGATGTGCTGGCTTTGTGCATAAACCGTAAATATGGTACAATTTCTTCTTTGAAGATGAAAAATTGTGATTGGAATTATGCAGGTGGAAATGGGCTGAATCGTTATTTTCATTCATCACGGAATGCGGAAAACTTGCAAATGGCTGAGGTGAAGGATGTGAAGCTGATACAGAAAGGACCAGTTTTTGCAACGGTGCGTATCCTGTCGGTGGCACCTGGGTGCAATTCCTTGACTCAAGATATAACGATTTATGCAGGACTTGATAAAGTGGACATAGTCAATACCTTGGACAAGAAAAAGGATTACGAGTATGAGAATATACGTTTTGAATTTCCTTTTAATGTAGAAAATTCTCAACTTCGGATGGATATTCCTTTTGAAGAAGTAGGGCCGGAACGAGAACAATTGGCAGGAGCGAATAAGAATTTTTATTCTGTAAATAATGGAGTGGCAGTAGAAGGTATGAAGCATGGAGTCTTTTTGTCCTTGATTGATACTCCGATTATGGAAATCGGTGAAATGACCGGGGAGGCTTGGTTGAAAGATTCTAAAGAATTTTTGGAATGGAGTAACTCGGCAAAATTATCTCCTGTGATTTACTCGTGGGTAATGAATAATTCTTGGAGAACAAACTACAAAGCTTCTCAAGAAGGTATTTGTTCTTTGAGATATACGATTGTACCTTTTGATCCGAATGTGCGTGACTTTAGAAATAAAGGTATTGAGATATCTCAACCATTGGTAGCATCTTGTTCGTCGGTTGGCAAGAATTTTGATAGTATGTTTACGTTGCGTGGCAATCATCATATAACTATTTCTACGATACGTCCGTGCAATGATGGAAAATCTTTGCTAATTCGCTTGATGAACCCTTCTCGTATGGTAGCTCATTCTGGTTTTGAATGGGGGAGTATAAAGCCAAAGAGAGTTTTTAAGTGTGATAATAAAGGGAATTTCAAGGATAATATCCCAGAGACGTCTTTCTGGATGAAACCTTTTGAAACATTGACTTTAAAACTGGAATTAGAATGAAACTGAATTTAAAAACATTTATAGCTGTAATTGGGATGTTTAGCTTGACAATAGATGGCTATGCAGAAGAAAAAGAGTTGATTGATTATGTGAATCCCAACATAGGAACGGCTCATTGTCGCTGGTTCTTTTATACTCCTGCTGCCGTGCCTTTTGGAATGGCAAAATTGGCACCTTCCACTGATGCTCATTTAGGAAATCCTGGGGGGTGGCAGGCTGTAGGATATGATTTTCGTCATACATCGATAGAAGGATTTGCTAATTTTCATGAGTTCCAAGTGGGAGGTGTCGTGATTGCACCAACTGTAGGTAAACTGCAGACGGTTCCTGGAGAACTTGATAATCCGGATGGTGGATACCGTTCTCGTTTTGATAAAAAAGATGAAGTTGCAGATCCGGGATATTATTCGGTTGTTTTGAAAGACTATCAGGTCAAGGCGGAACTTACCGTAACAAAAAGAGTCGGTTTTCATCGCTATACTTATCCGGAATCAGAACAGTCAAATCTGATTTTTGATATCGGAAACAAGCAAGGTGAAAGCGGAGAGGTTGTTGATGCATGTGTACGGTACACTTCTGATGGACGTGTAGAAGGGTATGTAGTGACCTCTCCTGTATATGTCAATATTTATCAGAAGGGTGCCAATGTGCGTATGTATTTTTCTGCTTTGATTGACAAGAAGCCTGATCAGGTTGGCACATTTATTAAAGATAAGATTATGCTTGGACAGTCGGAAGTGAAAGGGCCGGGAGCTGGGTTATATCTTACTTTTTCCACACATAAAGATGAGGCTGTAAACATTAAAATCGGATTATCTTACACTTCTGTGGAAAATGCTCGTTTGAACATGCAGGAAGAAGCGGCTGGACTGGATTTCGACATGGCTCATGCGCAAGCTTCCAAGATATGGAATGATGCGTTGGGAAGGATTGTTGTGGAAGGTGGCAAGCAAGATGATAAGGTGAAATTTTATACAGGACTGTTTCATGCTTTGCTTGGTAGAGGGTTGGCCAGTGATTGTAATGGATGTTATCCCAAGAATGACGGAAGTGTAGGGCGTATACCGCTTGGGAAAGACGGAAAGCCTTTGCATCATCATTATAACACGGATGCTATTTGGGGAGGATTTTGGAATTTGACTCAATTGTGGACCTTGGCTTATCCTGAATATTATTCTGAGTTTGTAAACAGCCAGCTGCTTGTTTATAAGGATGCAGGTTGGTTAGGAGATGGCATAGCTTGCAGCAAATATGTGTCCGGAGTGGGGACAAATTTTACGAGTCTTGCCATAGCTGCGGCTTATAATTGTGGTATACGTACTTTTGATGTGGATTTAGGTTATGAAGCTGCATTGAAAAATGAAATCGAATGGAGAAACCGAATTGAAGGTGCAGGGAAGATGGATGTGCGTCAATTTGTAGAACGTGGCTATTCTCCTTATGAACCTCGGTTTGATATGAAGACAACGAAAGAAGGCTCGGGGTTTGCCGCTTCGCATACAATGGAATATTGTTTCAGTAGCTATGCTGTCGGACAGTTTGCCAAGCATTTGGGTAAAATGGAGGATTATAAAAAGTTGCATAAATTATCAGAAGGTTGGAAGTTGTTGTTTGATAAAGAAACCCGTTTAATTCGTCCTAAAGATACTCAAGGCAATTTTATTAAAGATTTTAATCCTTTGGCTCCTTGGAAAGGATTTCAAGAAGGAAATGCGGTGCAATATACATTTTATGTACCTCACCAAATTGAAGATTTAGTCAATATGGTAGGAAAAGATGAATTTAATACCCGTTTGGACAGCATTTTTTTATTATCGCAAAAAAATGTTTTTGGAGGAGGACAGACGGTAGACGCTTTTGCTGGTTTGAATACAGTGTACAATCATGGAAATCAGCCCAATCTTCATATTTCGTGGTTGTTTAATTTTTCCGGCAAGCCTTATTTGTCGCAAAAATGGGTGCATGCCATATTGAATGAATTTTATGGTGTTGAGGGCATTCACGGATATGGTTATGGTCAAGATGAAGATCAAGGGCAATTAGGAGCATGGTATGTCATGTCTTCAATTGGATTGTTTGATGTGAAAGGTTTGACCGAAATTAATCCTCAGTTTCAGATTGGGGCTCCTTTGTTTGACAAAGTAACGATTCGTTTGAATAAAAAATACTATTCAGGTGATACGTTTACGATTCAGGCAGAGCGGGATGTTGAAGATGCCTGTTATATTCATTCGATTAACTTGAATGGCAAGACAAGAAATACGGTTATGCTGCCTTTTGAAGAGGTCGTAAATGGAGGGTATTTGTCGTTGGACTTATCACAGACACCAAATACACTCTTAACACATTGATATATGAAGGTTCGGTTTCCATTGGCATGGTTATCCGTGTTGCCTATGACTATGCTTGCACAACAAAGTGTTATGCCTCAAGGCAAACATCCTAATATCGTCTGTGTCTTTATGGAGGACCATGCATTTCAGACGATAAGTGCTTATGGACATCCTATTTCAAAGGTTGCTCCGATGCTGAATATCGATCGACTGGCAGAACGGGGAATGCTGTTTACTGAATCTTTCGTGTAAAATTCCATATCAGGAACTAGTCGGTCTACGCTGTTGACAGGGCTTTATAGTCATCAGTACGGGCAGACTCGGCTAGGGTGTTGTTTGGATAAGACTTTTTACCGAATTGTTGGAGAAAAAAGAGAAATTAAAGTAATCGAATAAATCGAATAAAATTGACGAGTGTATGAAAATCACGATGATAATAAAATCCTTCCCCGTCTTAGCAGCATTCTTCGTTATGGGGTTTTGCGACATAGTCGGCATTTCGTCCGACTATATGCAGCAGAGTTTCGGTTGGTCGTCCACGATGACGGGGTTCGTGCCTTCGATGGTGTTTATCTGGTTCTTGTTTCTGGGGATACCTGTCGGAAATAAAATGAATACTTGGGGACGGAAAAATACCGTTCTGATTAGCATGGGCATTACGGTGGTCGGGATGTTCTTGCCTTTGCTCAGTTATAGCAGCCTGACCTGTATTGCTGCTTATGTCTTGTTGGGAATAGGAAATGCCATTTTGCAGATATCGCTGAATCCTTTGCTGAACAATGTGATACGTGACCGAAATTTACTTACGAGCAGCTTGACGGCCGGCCAGGTCATCAAGGCTGTCTCTTCGCTGGTAGGACCGGAAATCGTGTTGTTTGCTACCTTGCACTTTGGTGGAGAACATTGGTATTATTGTTTCCCGATTTTGGGTGCGATAACGTTGTTTTTTGCTTTTTGGCTGATGCTTACCCCGATTGAGCGGGAGCAGCGTGCTGGCGAAACAGTATCGGTGCGGGATTCTTTTTCCTTGCTGAAAGACCGGACAGTCCTGGTATTGTTTCTGGGCATTTTCTTTATTGTGGGAGTGGATGTGGCCACGAATTATATCAGTTCGAAATTGATGGCTACCCGTTACGCTTGGGGGGAAGAACAAGTGAAATTTGCTCCGCAGGTGTATTTTATGAGCCGTACGATAGGAGCTTTGTTAGGAACATTTCTATTGGCGCGTATATCCGGTGTGCGTTATTTCCGATGGAATATACTTGTGTGCACGTTGTCATTGGCAATCTTGTTGGTTGCAGGTAATGCGGCACTGAGCCTGGTATGTATCGGAGGTATCGGTTTCTTTGCCTCTTCGGTATTTTCCATTATTTATTCTTATGCGTTTCAGGAATGTCCTTCTAAGATCAACCAGATGTCGGGTTTGATGATAACCGCCGTAGCCGGAGGAGGAATCGTGACTCCTTTCCTGGGGTTTGCCATTGACCTGGCGGGTATCACGGCCGGTTTGTGCGTCATTTTGGCATGTGTCTTGTATCTGGTATATTGTGCTTTTGCACTCAAGGCAAACAAGGAAAGATAGAAAATTTTTTGTGCCGGAGTGCTCGGCTTGCAGCTTCCGTATCTGTATACCTTTGGATAAGGGCAGGTGCGGAAGCTTTTTTGTTTGGTCGGTTTTGCCTTGCCGTTTTGCCTTGCCAATCATCTGTAAAAGAAAAAAATACCTAAATTCTTTGTGGGTTCGGATAAAAGCCGTACCTTTGCAAGCCGATTATTATCAAATAGTATAATTTAAAATCTGACACCTTCTTTTTTCTTTTGTCCGGGAAAGGAGGAGCGTGGAGGATAGTTTTTTAGTAGTTAACATTTTAAAACCAATTTAAGAGTGGATACTTTAAGTTACAAGACCATTTCTGCAAACAAGGCTACTGTGAACAAAGAGTGGGTCATAGTAGATGCTACCGATCAGGTTGTAGGCCGTCTCGGTGCTAAAGTTGCGAAACTTTTGAGAGGTAAGTACAAACCGAACTTTACCCCTCACGTAGATTGTGGCGATAATGTGATTATCATTAACGCAAGTAAAGTGAAATTTACAGGTAACAAATGGACTGACAAGATTTACCTGAGCTATACAGGTTATCCGGGTGGTCAGCGTGAAATTACTCCGGCTCGTTTGATGCAGAAGCCTAACGGTGCAGAAAAACTGATGAAACGTACTGTAAAAGGTATGCTCCCCAAGAACCGTCTGGGTGCCAAACTGTTGGGTAATCTGTATGTGTATGAAGGTGCTGAGCACAAGCATGAAGCTCAGTCTCCGAAGTTAATCGATATTAATTCACTTAAATAATCAAGCATGGAAGTAGTAAATGCATTAGGCAGACGTAAAAGCGCAGTTGCTCGTGTTTTCGTTAGCGAAGGTACAGGAAAGATTACTATTAACAAGAGAGACCTTGCACAGTACTTTCCATCTCCTATTCTGCAATATGTAGTAAAACAGCCGTTGAATAAATTGGAAGTGGCTGAAAAATATGATATCAAAGTAAATCTGAACGGTGGTGGTTTTACTGGACAGTCTCAGGCTTTGCGTCTGGCTATCGCCCGCGCATTGGTGAAAATTAATCCGGAAGACAAGAAGGCACTTCGTGCAGAAGGTTTCATGACTCGTGATTCACGTGAGGTTGAACGTAAGAAACCGGGTCGTCCGAAAGCACGCCGCAGATTCCAGTTCAGTAAACGTTAATTTGAGTTCTTAGTTTTTAAGTTTGTTAGTTCTTTAGTTTATAAGGCTTGTATGGAAGCTTAAACTCACAAAACTTAAAATCTTAAAAACTCAAAAACTTAAAAAGGCGTTTAGTATCTAAACTGTCTGGACTCTTCCTGCAAGGGGTTTGTGGAGAGACTACCCGGCAGTTGGTTCATTACAAACAAAAAAGAAAGTAAACGATTAAACAATTAAAACATGTCAAGAGTAAATTTTGATACTTTATTGGAGGCTGGTTGCCACTTCGGACACTTGAAAAGAAAGTGGAACCCTGCAATGGCTCCTTATATCTTTATGGAACGCAACGGAATACATATCATCGACCTGAACAAAACCGTTGCCAAAGTTGACGAAGCTGCTGAAGCTTTGAAACAAATTGCAAAATCAGGAAAGAAGATCCTGTTCGTTGCTACTAAGAAACAAGCAAAACAGATTGTAGCAGAAAAAGCTGCATCTGTAAACATGCCTTACGTTATCGAGCGTTGGCCGGGCGGTATGCTGACCAACTTCCCTACTATCCGCAAGGCTGTAAAGAAAATGGCTACTATTGATAAGCTTACCAACGACGGTACATATGCAAACCTTTCGAAGAGAGAAATCCTTCAGATTTCACGTCAGCGTGCCAAATTGGAAAAGAACCTGGGTTCTATCGCTGACTTGACTCGTCTGCCGTCTGCATTGTTCGTGATTGACGTGATGAAAGAAAACATTGCTGTCCGCGAAGCAAATCGTTTGGGTATTCCTGTATTTGGTATCGTAGATACTAATTCAGATCCGAACAATGTGGATTATGTAATCCCTGCTAATGACGATGCAACAAAATCTATCGAAGTGATTCTTGATGCTTGCTGCGGTGCCATGGCTGAAGGTTTGGAAGAAAGAAAAGCTGAAAAGGTAGATATGGAAGCTGCCGGTGAAAATGCTCCGAAAGCTCCGAAGAAGAAAGCTGCCAAGGCTCGTATGGACAAGGCTGAGCAAGATGCCATCAATGCATCAAAGGCTGCTGCGTTCATCTCTAAGGAAGACGAAGAAGCTTAAATATAATTTTTAATTGAGAGTTGAGAGTTGAAAGTTGAGAGTTACTAAATAAAGCGATTCTCAATTCTCTGTTCTCAGCTCTCAATTTGCATTAGAACGATTATTATTCATTTAAATAAAACAAGATTATTATGGCTGTAAGTATGGCTGATATCACCAAGCTCCGTAAAATGACAGGAGCTGGTATGATGGACTGTAAAAACGCTTTAACAGAATCTGAAGGCGATTTCGATAAAGCAATGGAAATTATCCGTAAAAAAGGACAGGCAGTAGCTGCAAAACGTTCTGACCGTGAAACTTCAGAAGGTTGTGTACTGGCTAAGTCTACCGGTGATTATGCTGCAATGATTGCCTTGAAATGTGAAACCGACTTCGTTGCCAAGAATGCTGATTTCGTAGCATTGACTCAGGCTATTCTGGATGCTGCTATTGCAAACAAATGCCAGACTTTGGATGAAGTGAAAGCTTTGCCGATGGGTAATGGTACGATTGCAGATGCAGTGGTAGAACGCAGTGGTGTGACTGGCGAAAAGACCGAGTTGGATGGTTACAACTTCGTATCGGGTGCTTGTACCGCCGTTTACAATCACATGAACAAGAACCAGCTTTGTACAATCGTTGCTTTCAACAAAGTATGCGATGCACAGGTGGCTCACGAAATCTGCATGCAGATTGCAGCTATGAACCCGATTGCTATTGATGAAGACGGCGTTCCCGAAGCTGTGAAACAAGAAGAAATCAACGTAGCCGTTGAAAAGACAAAGGCTGAACAAGTGCAGAAAGCGGTAGATGCAGCTTTGAAGAAAGCCGGTATCAATCCTGCTCACGTAGACAGCGAAGAGCATATGGAAAGCAACATGGCTAAGGGTTGGATTACAGCCGAAGATGTAGCCAAAGCAAAAGAAATCAAAGCGACAGTTGCTGCCGAGAAATCGGCCAACTTGCCTCAGGCTATGATTGAAAATATTGCGAAAGGCCGTTTGGGCAAATTCTTGAAAGAAGTTTGCTTGCTGAAGCAGGAAAGCATCATGGACCCGAAAAAGACGGTTGCAGAAGTATTGAAAGCTGCAGATCCGGAATTGGTGGTAACAGAATTCAAACGCTTCACTTTGCGTGCTGAATAATTGTTGTAGTTAAAGATTTTAAGAGCTGTCTTCAATATTTGAGAGGGCAGCTCTTTTTTATGCGAAATCTGTTTCTATATTCTTGTCGATGGAATCTCATCGGATATAAGGATTTGTCCGTCGTTTCATTTCATTTTGCACACTTACTTATGATTGCATTGGAAAAGGCAATTAATCATTTAGCCAGTCCTATATTACTGGGATTGCAGTTTTGATGCGTCAGGATTGCAGTCCTATATCTATTAGGACTGCAGTCCTAGTAGTACGCTCGGCATGAGCATTGTCTAACGGGTGTAAGTCCCGAGTGAGCCCTAATAGCGGGAATCACATAGCCCAAGGCAAGGGTGTCCATCGCGAGGTGGAATCTGAAGGAAGCCGGCGGCAAACATCTGGTCTAACGAACAGAAACTTCATACAAGGCATTTGACCGTGGGTAAGGTTTCTACACAAACCAAAGCCCGATAGCTATTCGGAACGGTCGGTGTAAATGAAGTAGGCATAAGATGGAAAGACAATGCCCTTATCCGAGGAGGTCTCACGGACGCATGGCGAAGACGTACCCATTCGATGTGCCCTGACGGAGTAAAGCTTGCCGTGAGAAGTCAGCAGAGGTTATAGTACCTAAGACACGTGTGTCTATGGGGAAGGACCGAATCGCGCAGTGCAATAGTAAATGACTGCTACCCTTGAGACTCTTTTGTAGTCAGATGTCCGAAAGGAGCTTCCCTACTCACCACGATAGGACGGAATCCGACAATAGAGTAGGAGTGACGCTAGTCCGAGGGATGGCTGAAAACAACTTGCCACACATCGTGAGATGAGAAAGCGCGAAACCGCCGTATGCGGAACCGCTTGTACGGTGGTGTGGGAGGTCGGTAAATGTGAAAGTAGGAGGCAAATGCCTTTCTATGATTAGCATTTACCTCCTACCCGATTATTAGGATTATGCGAGGACTGGTATGCATCTTGCTACGCAACCGGCTTATACAGGAAAAGCAAATGGTAAGGTGAGGGTATTATTTCCGTATCCTCGGCAAATTTTTATCAAATAAGCTGTTTTTGAATTTATCGTCCAAAGCACGCACGAAAACGGATACATCAAGCCAAGAAAAACTTTTTGTCGAAATTCAAAACAGTTTCTTGGCCTTCTTTCTTTACCGCATTCTATTCTGTTTCTTTTTCTGCTAATTGTTTCCGGTATTGTTTGGGAGAAACTCCAATGTAGCGCTTTACGTATTTCCCGAAGAAAGACATGTTGGGGAAGTCCAGCTCGTTGACGATTTCCTTGATACTTTTTTCTGATTTCTTCAACATGTAGAGTACATCCTTGATGACGTATTGGTTGATGATGTCGGAAGCGGTTTCTCCGGATATCTCCTTGCATACGGCAGAGAGGTATTTGGGTGTGACGTGCAGCTTGTCGGCATAAACCGCTACCATCCGCGGCTTGGGATACGATGAGACAAGCAGGTGCAGGAACTCTTTGAACAGCCGTTCGCTGGAAGAATAGGTAGGCGTTGCGAATTTCCCGAAGCGTTCCATGGCGTCATGAAATTCGTAAAGGAATGCTTGTATCAGTGAGTCGACGATTTCTTTTTGATGGCGTAGCGGAGTTCCGGTCAGTTTCGAACGGAGCAAGTCATAATACTGGCAAAACATGTCGGCTTCTTCGGGTTTTAGCGTGAGGATGGGGTTCTGCTCCAGGTATTTCAGGATATCCCAGCTGTTGTTCGAAATTACTGCAAGCTGGTTGATGTATTCCGGCGACATGCAGATGCAGCGGAACTGTACGTCTGCACTGACCATACTTTTTTCCAATATGATGTTGGGGTGGCAGATGAGCAGGTCGTATTCGTTCATCGTATAGGCTTCGCCGTTGATGTAGAGCGAGGCTCTTCCTTTGATGCAGAGGGCAGCTATGATGAATTCTACTCTGACGGCATTGGTTTGGCCTAATGTATGTAAGTCATCGATAAGGGCGAGCCGGTTGTCGCAATAGGTAGCGATGTGTTCTTTCGCTACTGTGTTCAGATTTCCTTGTGTGATATCCATGTTCTTATTTTCTTTTGTTTGCTGTGGCAAAATAAGTCATTATTTCTTGAAAAGACCTGATTCCAATCTCTTGAAGACTGTTCTGTTTGTCTTATTGGGCTGTATTGTTGGAAAATAGAACATTTATCAAGGAAAATAAAGCCATGTAATTTGGACTAAACTTGTTTCCTTTGCGCAGAATTTTAAAACAGTAACTATGGACAAAAAGGTTATTTTGCCGGTGTGCGCCGCTGTACTCTTGCTTGCAGGATGCGGTCAGGAAGAACAGCAGAAGACGCAAGATGTGGTTAAGGTAAAAACAATGCAGGTCGCTCCGGCGGCGATTGAAGGCACGCGTTGCTTTTCGGGTACGGTAGAAGAAACGGCAGGCACGCCGCTCAGCTTTCCGGTAATGGGAACGGTAGAGGCTGTTCATTTCCGGTTGGGTGACCGGATAGGGAAGGGGCAGCTTCTGGCTTCGGTAGACCCAACGTCGATGCAGAGCAGTTATGATGCGGCAAAAGCCACGCTGGTGCAGGCGGAAGATGCCTATCGGCGTATGAAAGAACTGCACGACAAAGGCAGTTTGCCCGAGATACAGTGGGTAGAGGTGCAGAGCAAACTCCAGCAGGCACGCTCGATGGAAGAAATGGCGCAGAAGAACTTGAAGGACTGTAAGCTGTACGCACCCTTTAGTGGTGTGATAGCAGATAAGTCGGTAGAGGTAGGGCAGAACGTAGTGCCCGGCATGGCAGTGGGTAAGTTGGTGGGAGTGAGCCAGCTGAAAGTGAAGATAGCGGTGCCCGAAGCCGAGATAGGCAGCATCGCCTTGCGCCAGCAGGCGGTCATTAAAGTGCCTGCGCTGGGAGATAAGGTGTTCGCAAGTGTGGTGAGCGAGAAAGGCATTGTTGCCAATCCGATGTCGCGCTCTTACGAAGTGAAGCTGGATGTGACGGATACAGATGGTTCTCTGATGCCGGGCATGGTAGCAGAAGTCAGTCTGGCGGGTGGAAACGCAGGAGCACAGGTGGTGATACCGGCACGTATTGTGCAACTTGATGAACAGAACCGTTCGTTCGTATGGGTAGACAATCAAAGTGTTGCAGAAAAGCGGGTGATTGTCTGCGGCGATTTTTCCGGAAACGGGGTCATTGTCACTTCCGGGCTGAATGCCGGCGACCGCATCATTGTGGAAGGCCAGCAGAAGGTATGCAACGGAACAATTATAAATGAAGAATGAAGAACAAAGGATGAAGAATATGCTGTTTTCATTCTTAGAAGCTGTTTTGAATTTATCGTGCGATGATTTGGGATGAGTTTTTGAGGCATTTTCGCTTCTGTGATGAGGAAGATAGCGGGCTATCTGACGAAGAACAGGAGCGGAAAGGACCAAAAAATCGCCCAAAGCACACACGAAAAAGGATACATCAAGCCAAGAAAAACTTTTGGGAGAAATTCAAAACAGCTTCTTAATATAAGAGACTTATGGAAAAGAAGAAACGTAACTTTGTGGAATGGGCGATGCACTACCGGCAGATTGTTATTCTTGTAGTGACCTGTCTGGTGGCATTCGGTGTGTACAGTTTGCCCGAAATGCGTAAGAATGAGTTTCCCGACTTTACCGTGCGGCAGGGAGTCGTGGTAGCTGTGGCTCCCGGAAATACGGCGCAGGAAATGGTGGAGCAGGTTACCAAACCGCTGGAAGAATACATTTTCACTTATAAGGAAGTAAAAAAGGAGAAAACTTTTTCGAAAAGCCGCGACGGCATTGTTTACATACAGGTGGAGCTGAACGATGACCTGACGAACAAAGACGAGTTCTGGAGCAAGTTCAAGCATGGCGTGTCGCAGTTCAAGGCGCAACTGCCCGGCAACGTGCTGGCACTGGTGGTGCAAGACGATTTCGGCGATACTTCCGCCCTGCTGATTACGATGGAGAGCGAAGACAAGACCTATCGTGAACTGGATGACTATATGGACTTACTGCAAGGTCGCCTGCGCCGCATCAACTCCGTAGGACGCATGACGGTGAGCGGGATGCAGAACGAACAGATATCGGTTTATCTTGACCACGACCGTCTTTCGAAGTACGGGCTGAACGAACAGACGCTCGCCCTCAGCCTGATGCAGAAAGGCTTTATTACCGGCGGAGGGCGCGTGAAGAACGGCACGATGGTAGAGCCTATCTACGTCAGCCGCTCACTCAATACCGTGCGCGATGTGCAGGAACAAATAGTCTATACCGATCCGCAGGGCAACACCGTGCGGCTGAAAGACGTGGCACGGGTGGTGCGCGAATATCCCGACCCAGACAGCTACATCACCAACAACGGCCGTAAGTGCCTCCTGCTCTCCGTCGAGATGAAGAAGGGGCAGAACATCGTGGCAATGGGCGATGAAATCAATAAGGTGCTGGACGAGTTTCAACAGGAATTGCCGACGGATGTCAGCATCTTCCGCATTACTGACCAGCCGAAGGTGGTGGACGACAGTGTGTCGAACTTCCTGCACGAACTCATCATTGCTATCGTGGCGGTGGTCATCGTGGTGATGCTCCTGCTGCCCTTGCGTGTGGCATTGGTGGCTGCATCTACCATCCCGATTACCATATTTATATCGTTGGGACTGTTTTATGTTTTCGGTATCGAGTTGAATACCGTGACGTTGGCTGCGTTGATAGTCACGTTGGGTATGATTGTGGATAACTCCATTGTCATCATCGACAGCTACTTGGAGAAGCTGGGCGAAGGGATGTCACGCTGGCATGCTTCCATCTACAGTACCATGCACTTCCTCAAGTCCATTTTCTCCGCTACGCTCGCCATCAGCATCACGTTCTTCCCGTTTCTGTTTACGTTGACGGGTATGCTGAACGAGTTCGTGCTGAGTTTCCCGTGGGCGGTTTCCATCGTGTTGGGCGTGTCGTTGCTCGTGGCTACGCTACTTGTGCCTTTCATGCAGTTCTGGTTTATCCGCAAGCCTATGGGAGTAAAGGTGAATAAAGACGGCAAGAAGCCGTTCAACTTCCTCGACCTCTTGCAGAAACATTACAACTGGCTGTTCGGCAAGTGCTTCGCTCATCCCAAGATAACGGTGGCTGTCGGCGTGGTTTCTATCGTGGTGGGTGCTGTGATGTTGGCTGGTTTGCCCCAACGTATCCTGCCTGTGGCAGACCGCAACCAGTTTGCCGTGGAGATATACCTCCCTACAGGTACGGATGTGGATGTGACGGCACAGGTGGCGGACAGCATGGAACACATCTTGAGCCAAGATCCGCGTGTGGTCAGCATCGCCTCTTTCAAAGGATGCGCCTCGCCCCGTTTCCAGACGGCATACGCACCCCAAATACCTGGCACCAACTATGCACAGTTCATCGTAAACACTACCGGTGTGAAGGACACCGAGGCACTTTTGGCGGAATACACACCGAAGTACACCGAATACTTTCCCGGTGCCCGCGTGCGTTTCAAGCAATTAAGCTATAGCGAGGCTGTCTATCCCATCGAGGTGCGCCTGTCGGGCGAGGATTTGGAGGCAATCAAGCATGACGCACAGGCAGTGCTGGAGGAGCTGAAGCGGATGCCGGGACTTATCCTTGTGCAGACCGATTTCAACGAGCCGTTGCCTGCCATTGCCGTCAATCTGAAAGAAGACGAGGCAACCCGCTTAGGCGTGACCAATCTGGGGCTGGAGTCTACCCTTGCCATGCGTTATGGAGACGGGTTGGCGATAGCTAATGTATGGGAGGGCGATTACGGCATTCCCGTCAAGCTGAAAAGCGAGAAGGCGGATCGTGCCTTGCCTGTTGAGGTGAAGGACGAACTGATACCTGTTGCTGCCGGACTTGCTGATGTGCCTTTGCGGCAGGTAGCCGATGTGGTGCCCACGTGGAAGGAGGGACAGGTAGTGCGTCGCAACGGAATCTACACCGCTACCGTGCAGGCTGACTTGGCTGTCGGAGAAAATGCCCTGAAAATGACTGCCAGGGTGCAGGAGATGATGAAAGGTGTCGAACTGTCTGAGGGGGTGACGGTCAGCTACGGCGGTGAGATGGAGAAAACCGGTGAGATGATGCCGCAAATCATGGGCGGACTGATGTTGGCAGTTGCCATCATCTTTTTCATCCTTCTGACTCACTTCCGCAAGATCAGCATTGCCTTGCTTATTTTCGGCAGCATGACACTCTGTGTCTTCGGTACTGCTTTCGGTGTATGGATTCAAGGTGTAGACTTCAGCATCACTGCTATTCTAGGCGTAGTGAGCCTCATGGGTATCATTGTGCGCAACGGCATTATCATGATAGACTATGCCGAAGAGTTGCGCGCTACGGAGCACATGACTGCCAGCGAAGCTATCTATCATTCCGCCCTGCGGCGTATGCGTCCTATCTTCCTCACGTCGGCTGCCGCCTCGATGGGTGTTATCCCGATGATATTGGGCAAGTCGAGTCTATGGATGCCGATGGGTACGGTCATTTGTTACGGTACACTCATCACGATGTTGTTCATTCTTACTGTCCTGCCGTGCCTGTACCTGCTTACTTTCCGAGGCAGCAGCAAGAAACGTGAAAAATGGGATGCCTTGGAGCAACAGTGATACTCTTGTTAGGGTGTTGATGATATCCCATGTATGGGGTCGGATACACCTTATATTATATATAGAATGCAAAACAGAAATTGAATATCCGTAAACATCTCCTGTAGGAACGTATCGCATACGCCCGAATGCGCCAACTGATCCACGTGGATGTTTTCAGGGCGTATGCGATACGCCCCTACAGGGCAATTGGGTAAAATGCGGATATTCATTAAACAGAAATAACGTTGAAAGATGAAACATACAAGTAAATGCTTTTTGATGGTTTGGGTATGGGGCTGCATGGCTGCCCCGCTTGCCGCCCAGCAGGTTTACACACTGGACGAATGTATAGAAAGCGCTTTGCTGAACAATGCTCGTATGAAAAATGCCGCCAATGACCTTGCTTCCGCCCGGCACCAGCGCAAGGAGGCGTTCACCAACTATTTCCCCAGCATCAGTGCTACGGGCGGAGGCTTCCTGTCCTCCACCCATTTGTTGGGTATGGAGATGGGACCCGGTATGTCGTTGGGATTGATGAAGGATGGTCTAGTGGGTGGCGTTACCGCTTCGATGCCCCTCTTTACCGGAGGTCAGATTGTGCAAGGCAACAAACTCTCTGAGGTGAACGTGGAGAAATACCGCCTCTTGGGCAGGCAGGCGGAGAACGAAGTGAAGCTCACCGCCGAGCAATATTACTGGCAGGTGGCGATGCTGAAGGAGAAGCTCCGCACGCTGCACGTGGTGGAGGCGCAGCTGGCGGAAATCCTGAAGGATGTGGATGCCGCCGTGCAGGCAGGTGTGACCAACCGTAACGACCTGCTTCAGGTGCAGCTGAGGCAGAACGACACGCGCAGCACACGCATCAATGTGGAGAACAGCCTCGCCTTGTCGCGCCGTCTGTTGGCGCAATACATCGGTACGCCGGGTGACAGTGTGGATGTAGACTTCGTAGTGGCAGATTCGCTACCCGAACCGCCTGATGCGCTTTACCGTCGTCCCGATGAGTCGCTTGCCCTTACTCCCGAATACAACTTGTTGCAGGCAAAGCTGAAGGCAAGCCGCATTGAGCGGAAGATGACGCTTGGCAAGCAATTGCCTACGGTAGCGATAGGCGGCGGATTTGTTTATGATAACCTGCTGGACCGCGACCGCAATTATTGGGTGGGATTCGCTACGGTAAGCGTGCCTCTGAGCGGCTGGTGGGAAGGCAGCCATAGTCTGAAGCGCAGCAAGCTGGCGGTGCGTACCGAGGAAAACAACCTGCGCAACGGCAGCGAACTGCTGGTCATTAACATGCAGAACACATGGAATGCCGTGACCGATGCCTATAAGCAAGTACGTATAGCTATCGAGAGTATCGGGCAGTCGGCAGAGAACCTTCGTCTGCAAACCGACTACTATCATGCCGGTACCTGCACTATGAGCGACCTGTTGGAGGCGCAGACTCTTTTCCAGCAAAGCCGCGACCGGTATGTGGAAGCATATGCGCAATATGCAGTGAAGAAGCGTGAGTATTTGCAGTCAACAGGACGTTGACGGTCAGGAACGTAATGGCTTTTTAACCAAAAATTCTGATGAAAGGAACATTGCTTTTCACAAAGAAACCTTAACTTTGTGTGCAATTAAATTAGAACCAGCTAAAATTTCGTATTATGGACAAAACAACAATTGGAACAAATGCAGGCATTGTCTGGCGCACGATAAACAGTAGCGGCAGATCCTGGAAGTATGAAGAGTTGAAGAAAGAAACACAACTTTCCGACCGCGATCTGAATGCGGCTATCGGATGGTTGGCGCGTGAGAATAAGATTGAATTTGACTCCGAAATGCCCGATGGCGAAGAAGTGATGCACGTAGAGATGAACGTGTACTTTTGAAAACAAAGACACAATGAATAGTCCGGTTTGTGAATTGTATAAATCGGGCTATTTTTTATTTATGCGTATCGCACACTCATGGCACAGAACCTACTTCTTCTGTGCCAGTGGCATAAACTCCAAAGACCCCCTCAAACGAACATAAGTGATACGACTGACTCACTTATGTGAAACGCTCGGGTTACTTATGTTAAACGATCCACTCACTTATGTTCATCAGAAAGTATGCTTGAACGCATGTCAAACCAAGAAAACTTTTTGTAGAAATTCGAAACTGTTTCTTATTTTGTTTGTGTGTAGCCTTCAGTGTGCAATATGTCTATAAGGCGTTGTTTCATATCGCCTTGTATCAAGATTTCTCCGTCTTTTACAGAACCGCCTGTTCCACATTTTGTCTTGAGAAGCTTGCCTAAAGCATTCAGGTCGGTTTCGGTACCGATGAATCCTTTGATTACGGTTACGGTTTTTCCTCCTCTTCCTTTCCGCTCGATGTTGACACGCAAAGGTTGCCGGTTTTTCTCAAGGGTAGGTGTCTCTTCTTCACCTGTTTCTTCGTACTTGAAATCAGGATTTGTGGAGTATACAATGTTCAGCCGGTCTTTCCAATCGTTCTTTTTCATGTGTGATGGTTTAGAATGTGTCCAAAGTTAAGTACATTTTTCAATATTCGTGTAATATTTACAAATAAATCGCTTATTTTTGCGGAAAGAGAATAATCGATTAACTGAAGTTGGATGGCAATATGTACGCATAAAAATACAGACAAGGTTCCGGAACCTACCTTGAGGCGGCTTCCTTGGTATCTTTCGTGTGCGAAGCTGATGCGGGAGAAAAATGAAAGGTTTGTTTCGTCTACCCAGATTTCGAAACAAATCAATATCGATGCGTCGCAAATAGCGAAAGACCTTTCGTATGTAGACATTGCCGGACGTACAAGGGTAGGTTATGAAATAGATGTATTGGTCCGGGTGTTGGAGGACTTTTTGGGATTTACCAATCTGCATCGTGCTTATTTGTTTGGTGTCGGAAGCCTGGGTGGTGCTTTGTTGCGCGATTCGGGTCTGGTGCATTTCGGCTTGCAGATAGTGGGAGCATTCGATATCAATCCCGACTTGGTGGGCACCGAAATCAACGGCATTCCTATTTATCATACCGATGAGTTTGAAGCACGTATGCAGATTGACCTCGTAAATATCGGTGTGCTGACAGTACCTATTTCCATATCGCAGGAGATAACCGACAAGATGGTGGCTGGGGGCATCAAGGCAGTGTGGAACTTTACTCCTTTCCGTATCCGGGTGCCCGAACATATCGTGGTGCAGAACACATCGTTGTATGCTCATCTGGCGGTGATGTTTAATCGGTTGAATGAGATGAATACTTGAACTCACTACAGATTGCACAGATTTTTAAGCCGGAGTGCAAAAGCAAAGATACGGTCTTTATTCTTTTATCTGTGTAATTTATGGTGAAAAGAAAAATATGTATGAAGATTATAGCAGTAGGAATGAATTATCCGTTGCATTGCAAAGAACTGCACGCCACGGAACCTTTGCCGGAAGAACCGGTCATCTTTATGAAGCCAGATTCGGCTCTTTTGAAAGACAGCAAACCTTTTTTTATTCCTGATTTTTGCCGGCAGGTAGATTATGAGACGGAACTGGTAGTGCGTATCTGCCGGTTGGGAAAGAATATAGCCGAGCGTTTTGCCTGCCGTTATTACGATGCCGTAACGGTGGGCATTGATTTTACGGCACGCGATTTACAACACCGGTTTCGTGCAGAAGGTAAACCGTGGGAGCTTTGCAAAGGTTTCGACAATTCGGCGGCTATCGGCGATTGGGTTCCGGTGGAGCAATTCCCCACAATTCAGAATATCCGTTTTCACCTTGATATTGACGGACAGACGGTGCAACAGGGAAACACGTGTGATATGATTTTCACGGTCGACCGGATTATTGCTTATGTGAGCCGGTTCTGTACGTTGAAAATAGGCGACTTGCTCTATACAGGTACTCCAGTCGGGGTAGGACCGGTAGCGATAGGCAATCATTTGGAAGGATATTTGGAAGACAGGAAAGTATTAGATTTCAATATACGATGAAGATACGTACAGGATTCGGATTTGATGTTCACCGTCTGGTGGAAGGACGTGACTTGTGGTTGGGTGGAATTTTGGTCCCGCATACTTTGGGCTTGTTGGGTCATTCAGATGCCGATGTATTGATTCATGCCATTTGTGATGCTTTGCTTGGAGCAGCCAATATGCGCGATATCGGGTATCATTTCCCGGATTCGGCAAGTGAATTTGAAAATATTGATAGTAAAGTGTTGCTTCGGAAAACTGTTGGACTCATAGCATCGAAAGGATATCGCATCGGGAATATCGATGCCACGGTATGTGCCGAGCGTCCGAAACTGAAAAACTACATCCCACAGATGCAGAAAGTGTTGGCAGAGGTAATGAACATTGATGTGGATGATGTGTCCATCAAGGCGACCACAACCGAGAAATTGGGCTTTACCGGTCGTGAGGAAGGCATCTCGGCGTATGCCGTAGTGTTGATTTCGAAGGATTGATTTTTGAACACAGATATACGAGGGCACAGAGAGTTTTTTTATTCTTCTCTGTGTCTTCGTGTTGGGGTCGTAAGTGAAACAAAAAACTTGTCACCTTGCCAACTATACTTCGATGCCTTGAAAATCAGAGCAGCAAACCGGCAGAGAGCAGGATGCCGAAGAAAAACATGTTGCGGGAAGTTTCACCTAAAATAGCGTTCAGGGCCTTGCCTTTGCCGATGCGTGCCATACGGACTGTGGTAAGGATGTGTATCAGCAGGTAGAGCTCGGGTAGGATGCTTGCCCATAGTTTTCCTTGACCAACAAAATAAAAGCAAAGCCAGCAGGCTGTCAGCCCCAATAGGAAATAGACGATAAGTCCTGTTTTTGCTCCGAAGCGGACTACCAGCGTACGCTTGCCACTGATGGCATCTTGTTCGCGGTCGCGGAAATTATTTACCATCAGCAGGGTGTCTATCACCAGTCCACAGGCTAGTGAAGCGATGGTGACAGAGCCGTTCCACGTGTGTGCCATTACATAATATGTGCATCCTACAGGCACGAAGCCAAAAAACACCAGTACCAGTATATCGCCCCATCCGTGGTAGGCCAGGGTGGTATAGAGGTAAGCGAACACCAGACAGGCAATGCCCACCGGAATCATCTCCCATCCGCTATAGTAAAGCAGGCAAAGTCCGCACAGGGCTGCCAGTGCAGTGGTGAGGAGGATGCCTTTCTTCATGTTTTGAGGCGTTATCCAGCCTTGTGCACAGGCACGTTCCGGTCCAAGACGGTCTTCGCGGTCGCTTCCTTTCAGAAAATCGTATAAATCGTTGATGAAGTTGGCATCTATTTGCATCAGGAAGGCAAACAGGAAACACAGAATGGCTGGAGTAGCCTGAAAATGTCCGTGTGCTTCTGCCAAGGCACATCCTATCATCACCGGGATGGATGCTGCCGTCAGGGTCTTGGGACGTGCAGCCAGTATCCAGGCTTGAAGTGAGTTGGGTTTTACATCTTCGTTCATAGCTTGTTTCATATTATGGGTGTATCTCCGACTCTTTATGGTAGATAATCATTTATATGAATGTCCGCAATTCACCAATAAGAAGTTATTTCAAGGAGTTAAAGGGAGTTAGAATAATGGAAATTCTAACAGAACGATTGTCCTTTAACTCCTGTGAGCGAAGCGAGCATAACTCCTTTTAACTCCTTTTCATCCCATTGGCATTTTGCGGTATTCATAATCTCATTTATTCGACAACGCGTCTTCTATCAGTGCCTGCAGGTTTTCGTAATGACTCTTGGCAATGCCGGTCGTTTGGGTGGCTGCGCTTTTCACAATACGTTGCAAGGCGATAAGTTCTCCGCGGGCAATAGCCGGAGATTCCGAGTAACTCAGGCGGCGGTTCGCTTTTTCGGCTGCTTCTTCTTGTGCTTTGTCTAAAAGTCCTATTAAATCTTTTATGTAGGCTTTTTGCATATTCCGGCGGAAAATATCCGAACGCGACGGATTGTTCCAAATAGTCGTGTGCAGGTCGGCGAAAAGTTGCGAAGCGGTGTATGCCTGTTTGCCGTTCAAGGCTTCGTTTTCGCTCATCTTGTCGAACGTGGTCTTGTTGAGCAGACGGGCAAGGATATTTGATTGGAGCGAGCAGATAGCGTTGACAGGCAAGATGCGCGCTTTAGCTATCAAGTCACGGTCGATAAGCCATGTGGGTGTGGTAAAGAGCTGTTCGTTAAGGAAAGCTACGGCACGCCGTTGGATGTCGGCAGGTACGAATTCGCGTGCTACGGCATTGGTCTGTTCTACGGTGATGGGAGTAGAATAGATTCCTGCCACGTTTTTTGCCACGTGTCCCATATAGCGTGCCAGCTGGTTGATTACTTGTGTATAGATTTCAGCGGCACCGGCATACGATTTATTGGGTTCATGACTCCATTTTTCTATTTGCGGTACAATCCGTTTCAGATTTTTGATACCGTATGCACTTGCCAGCATTGAGTCGTCTCCCAAGTCTTCACTTTGGTTTCGAGGGTCATTAGGGTCTGATTCCGTGCCAAAAGTATAACGTATGTCTTCGTTCAGCTTGGCGATGATGGAGCTGTTGGAGTAATCTGTTTCTTCTTCGGGAGTCTTAAACCGGGGAAGCCAGCGGTAGCCCCATTCGATTGCCCATTTGTCGTATATACCGATACGTGGAAAAATACCCTTTCGTGTGATGCTGTCTTCAGGTTGTGCTACGTAGTTGAAGCGTGCATAGTCCATGATGGAAGGTGTGTGTCCGTTAGCTTCCACCCATGCCTTGTCGCGGAGTTTTTCTACCGGAACGGTGTGCGAAGAACCGAAGTTGTGGCGTAGTCCGAGGGTATGCCCTACTTCGTGTGAAGAAACAAAGCGGATGAGTTGGCCCATCAGTTCATCATCGAACTGCATTTTCCGGGCAGCTTCATCAATGGTTCCTGCCTGAATCATATACCAGTTGCGCAAGAGGCTCATAACATTATGATACCAATTGATGTGTGTCTCCAGAATTTCTCCGGTACGCGGGTCATTGATGTGCGGTCCGCTGGCATTAGGGATGTCCGAAGGTTTGTAAACGATGGCTGAATGGCGGGCATCTTCCAGACTCCATGAAGGGTCATCGGTGGGGGCTTCTTGGGCATAGATGGCGTTTTTGAATCCAGCTTTTTCGAATGCAACCTGCCAGTCGTTTACCCCTTGTATCAGATAAGGTACCCATTTCTTCGGTGTGGCAGGGTCGATGTAAATGACAATGGGTTTCTTCGGCTCTACCAGTTCGCCGCGCAGATAAGCGGCTTCATCTTTCGGTTCCAGTCGCCAGCGCGTGATGAGTTGTTTGTATTCGATGCCTTGTGGGTTTGAGTCGAAATCGGTATAACGTACGGTGAAATATCCCACACGCGGATCGAACAGGCGTGATTTCATCGGTGTTTCGGGCAGGAGCACCAATGAGCTGTTCAGTTCATAGGTAAGTGGAATGTCCGAACTTCCAGTTTCCAGGAAACCGGCTCCTTCGGCTTTTTTGCGGCTATAAGTCATTACATTGCTTATCTCGATGTTTTGCGGGAAGGCTTTCAGCGTGTCTACATACGAAGCTTCGGCGTTGAGAGCCTGCAAGCCGATATAGTCTTTGTCGCCTTTTTCAAAAGTGAAGAGCGGGTTTTCTTTCTTCAAGTATGTTCCGATGTTGAATACATAACTTCGGTGAAGCGAATCTTTGCGTACACTTTCCAGCTTGAAGCTTGCCACGATGGGCTGGATGTTCGAGTTTAGTACCGACTGGTACATTCCTTCTTTGTCTGCGGAACGTTCGCGATAGGATATTTCGCGTACCAGCAGGTTGTTTTCCGTACCAGTCTCGAAACGTACGACCTTGCTTCCTATGATGTCGCCCGGATAACCCACGCGTGATTTCTGGCGCGAGGCAGGCGCTTTGCTGATGCGGTTTACTATCAGAATGTCGCGCCCGAGCATGGAGTCGGGGATTTCAATGAAATAATTGTTAGCTACCTTGTGTACGGTCAGAAATCCGTGTGTGCTCCTGGCTTTGTCGGTGATGACTTGGCTGTAAGGTTTCAGTCCGTTTTGAGGAGCCGGTTTCTCTACTTTTTCAGTTTGTGCTTTTTTTACCTTCTTCTTGAATATTTTGGCTTCAGCTGGC
Organism: Bacteroides sp. An51A; assembly: GCF_002161565.1. Taxonomy (NCBI): domain Bacteria; kingdom Pseudomonadati; phylum Bacteroidota; class Bacteroidia; order Bacteroidales; family Bacteroidaceae; genus Bacteroides; species Bacteroides sp. An51A. The sequence continues at coordinate 108,941 of NZ_NFIC01000001.1, read as the reverse complement.
GATGAGGCTATCAGGAGAGCCGCCATTATCCATATAGGCAATATTGCTTTTTTCATATGTTTATGGTTGGTTAGAAGATTGATACAGATGTTTCTCTTGAATAATGCGGTATACTTCCGGATGTACGAAATAACGGATATCCCTTCCTTCGGCAAGTGCTTGACGGATGAAGGTGGAGCTGATTTCGAGTAGGGGCGTTTCTACCGCCTTGACTTGTGTGTACGAGGCAGGAATTGTCAGGTCGTATCCACGGCGGGGATAAACTCTGATGGAGTGGTTGCGCAGGATTTCTTCGGGGGCACGCCACTGGGCAAACTTAGCCCAGTTGTCTGCCCCGATGATGAGGATAAAGTCCCGTTCGGGATAAGTTCTGGCAAGTTGTCGTAGCGTATCGACCGTATATGACGGGCGAGGCAGTCCGAACTCGAAGTCGGAAGCACGGAAATGTGGATATCCGGCTATGGCGGCTTCTACCATTTCCAGCCGGATATAGTCGTCCAGCAGATGATCACCTTTCTTGAATGGGTTTTGTGGTGTTACCAGAAACCATACCTCATCCAGGTCTTCATATTCGCACAAATAATTGGCAAGTGCCAGGTGCCCGATATGAATGGGATTGAATGTCCCTCCGAACAGTCCGGTCTTTATACGAGTTTTTTCCATTTGAAAAAGTTTACTACTTGCCATACGGCTACAAGAAGCATGGCTGCGGCAATGATGTACTGCTGTTTGGCAAGAGCTACGATGCCTACGGCAAGAGCTGCCAATGCTATCACGATAGCTACAATCATTAGGATACTCAGGAGTTTTTTCGGGTCTTTAGGCATAATGTTTGAGCTTTAGTTTAAACTCACCATGGAAGTCTTTTAACTCTTAAGAAGAAGCTGTTTTGAATTTCTCCAAAAATTGATGTATCCGTTTTCGTATGTGCTTTGGGCGATAAATTTAAAACAGCTTCTTAATCATTAAATTCTTCCGTGGTAAAAGAGATTTATTTTATTGTGCCAAGAATTTCCGGATAGCTTCCAAGGCTTGGGTTTCGGCTGCCTCCAGATTGTCGTTTACGATGACTAGGTCGAACTTGGGTGCATAACTTAGTTCGAAACTGGCTTTGGCTATCCGGCTTTCTATCGTTTTGGGTGAGTCGGTGCCACGTCCTTCCAGACGTTTGCGCAGTTCGTCTATTGAAGGAGGCTGGATGAATACCGACAAGGCACGTTCTCCGTAGAACTGCTTGATGTTGCATCCTCCTACCACATCCACATCGAAGATGATGTTCTGGCCTTCGGTAAGCTGTTTTTCCACTTGCGATTTCAAGGTGCCATAGAACCGGTCGGGATATACCTCTTCGTATTCTACGAATTCACCGTTGGCAATGCGCTGTTTGAATTCTTCCGGTGTGAGAAAGAAGTATTCCACTCCGTTCTGTTCGGTTCCGCGTGGCGGGCGGCTGGTAGCGGAGATGGAAAATTGCAGGTTCAGGCCTTGTTTCAGCAGGTAGTTGATAATGGTCGATTTACCCGAGCCTGAGGGTGCTGAGAATATGATAAGTTTTCCGTTCATGTTTTTATTCTTTTTTAGTTGACAAGGTAACAGGGTGACAAGTTGACAAGGTTCTGAATAGTTTTACTTAATGGCATTTAAAGCCTTGTCAACTCGTCAACTTGTTACCTTGTCAACTTGCTTTTTACATTACGTTCAACACTTGTTCCTTGATTTGTTCCAGCTCGTCTTTCATCTGCACTACGATGTTCTGCATCTGTGCGTGGTTTGACTTGCTTCCGGTGGTATTGATTTCGCGGCCCATTTCCTGGGCGATGAATCCCAGTTTCTTGCCCTGTCCGTGTCCGCCGGCAAGCGTTTCACGGAAATAGTTCAGGTGATTGGCCAGACGTTGTTTTTCTTCGTTGATGTCCAGCTTTTCAATGTAATATATCAGTTCCTGTTCCAGCCGGTTCTTGTCGTAGTCCACTTTGACCGTCTTTTCCAGTGCATCGGTGATGCGTTCGCGTATTTTGTTCACCCGTTCCTTTTCATAGTTTTCCAGCGTGTGCAAGAGACGTTCGATGTTGTTCACTTTCTCGATGAATTTCTTTTCCAGTGCGGCTCCTTCCTGTTTACGGAAGTCTGTCAGGTGTTGCAGGGCTTCGTCGATGGCTTGGCTGGCTGCTTCCCATTCTTCGTCTGTCAGTTCCTGCACTTCCACCCGTGTCAGGACGTCGGGCATGCGCAATAGCGTGGCAAACCAGTCGTTAGGTACCGGTATGTGATACGTTTCGGCAATGGAAGAAATTTGTTTGTAATAGTTTTCTACCAGTGCAGCATTGATGGGTGTAGCTGTTTCGCCGGCATCTTTCTCTATCCAGATAGAAAAGTCTACTTTTCCCCGTTCCAATGTTTTGGCAATGCGGTTGCGTATTTCCATTTCCTTTTCGCGGTAGAGTGGGGCGATGCGTGTCGACAGGTCAAGTGCCTTGCTGTTGAGAGATTTGATTTCAACGTTTATTTTTTTGTCTCCGAATGTTACGGTCGCTTTGCCGTATCCGGTCATTGATTGTATCATACGGTTCGATTTTGTTAAGTCTTGCAAAGATAGGGAATCTCTGCCAACCTGCCAAATCTCTCTCCCCGTCTAACAGGGCAAACGCATCTAATTTTTACTAATTTTTGCAGAGCACCGTTCCCTGCACGTACGTCTTCGGGATTCCCAAACAGTTTGCGCGAAATGGCAAAGTAAGTATATCTTCATTTTTTTATACCTTTGCTGCCGTTATGATAGCTAAGAAACAAATTGTAAGTGATGCCGATTTCGGGCAGATATTCATCGTGACCCGCCGTACGGTGCGCAATGTCACGATGCGGATGAAAGAAGACGGGCTGCATGTCACCACGCCTCCTTTCCGGAGCGTGAAAGCGTTGCTCGACGTAATCCGCCCTTTCCGTGAGCGCTTGCTGAAGTTGAAGGCAGATGTGTCTCCCAAGCCTTTCGATTGGGATTATAGGCTGGAGGCGGAGTGCTTCCGGTTGTGGCTCGAACCCGGCCGGCTGAAGCATTTCACCGTGCGCTCCGCCGAAGAGGGAGTAAAGATTTGTTGTCCCGAAGATACTGACTTTTCGGACAAACGGGTACAGACGTTGGTGCGGAATGCCATAGCCCGTGCCTTGAAGAAACGGGCGGAAGAGTATCTGCCTCCGTTGGTGGCATGTTGGGCAGAACGGTACGGATTGTCGTATCGGACGGTGAAGATTACCAAGGCACGCTCCCGGTGGGGAAGTTGCTCGTCGGAACGTCATATCAGCCTGTCGTATTACCTGATGCTGCTCCCGGCGCATCTGATGGATTACGTGGTATTGCACGAGCTGGCACACACCCGTGAGATGAATCACGGTCCCCGCTTCTGGGAGTTGCTCGACCGGATGACGGAAGGGCGTGCACTGGCATTGCGCAAGGAGTTGCGTGCATATCGTCCGGTGTTTTGAGCTTGTTGTGCCTTGCTGTTGATGTATGTCAAAAAATGCGTATGCTTTGTGTTCCCAGCCGTTTATGTTTGATGAATTTCCTTTACCTTTGCATCCGTTTTGAATATTCACCACAGATTACACAGATTAAATCAATTATAAAATCTGTGTAATCTGTGGTGAAAAAACACAATCAGGATAATCCGTATGAAGAAAAGTTTGATGGCATTGGCTTCCGGCACGCTGGGCTTAGGAATTGCCGAGTTTGTAATGATGGGCATTCTGCCCAATGTGGCCCATGATTTGGGCATTTCTATCCCACAGGCAGGACACTTTATTTCGGCATACGCCATTGGGGTGTGCGTAGGTGCCCCGTTGACCGTAGTGGTGGCACGTACCCGTCCGTTGAAGCAGATATTGTTGGGACTGGCGATGATTTACATCGTAGGGAATCTGTTCGCTTCGATGTCGGTGAATTATTGGATGTTGCTCCTGATGCGCTTCGTTTCGGGATTGCCTCACGGGGCATTCTTCGGCGTAGGTTCCATCGTGGCGGAACGGGTGGCAGAGAAAGGGAAGGCTTCGCAGGCGGTGTCGCTGATGATAGCGGGGATGACCATTGCCAATCTGTTTGGTGTGCCTTTCGGCACGATGTTGAGCAATCTGGTTTCGTGGCGTTTCCCCTTTGTGTTCAATACCCTTTGGGGAGTCTTGATATTCTACCTCATTTGGCGGTGGATTCCGTATATGCCCGCTTTGCCCGATGTGGGGCTGAAAGGTCAGTTCCGTTTCCTGAAGCGGCTGGCACCGTGGCTGATTATCCTGACTACGATGTTCGGCAACGGGGGCATCTTCTGCTGGTTCAGCTATGTCACACCGCAGATGATTCACGAAGCAGGTTTCTCGCCCCATTCGATGACTGCCGTGATGATGCTTGCCGGATTGGGCATGACCATCGGTAATCTGGTGGGAGGCAAGTGCGGCGACCTTTACGGGCTGGCTCCGGTAATCCGTGTCACGCAGATGGTGATGGTATTGTCATTGCTGGGCATCTTCTTCTTTACCCGCAATCCGTACCTGTCCGTCATCCTGATGTTTGTCTGCACGGCTTGCCTCTTTGCGGTCTCTCCTCCCCAGCAATTATTGCTTTTGCAGAACTCGCGCGGCTCGGAGATGATGGGAGCGGCGTGTGTGCAGATAGCTTTCAACCTGGGCAATGCCGTGGGTGCCTATCTGGGCGGATTGCCGATAGATGCCGGTATGGGTTACCGTTATCCGTCGCTGGTAGGTGTCTTCATCGTGCTTCTGGGGCTGGGGTGCATCTCGGTGTATGTGAGACGGTATGGAAAGAGTGCCATCGGATGATAATACGGTTTTTTCTGCCCTTCGTTTCTTTTGCTTTTCAGATAGATGTCTTAACTTAGGAGCTGTAATCCAAAAAAAGTTATAGCATGATGAAGAAAAGAATTTGTTGGGTATTGTTCGTTTGTCTGTGTTTTACGCTGGGATGGGCGCAATCTGTCCGTTCGTACCGGCAGGCAGAGGATAGTTTGACTGTGGTGTTATCGGAAGGGGAAATCCGACTTTATCCGTTGGCAGACAATGCCGTACGTGTGAAATATGTGCGTCAGGAGCCTGTGTTGCCCGATTGGGTGTATGTGGGGAATGACAAGCCGGCCTGGTCGGTGAAGGAAACCGGTGAAGAAATTACGTTGGGTTTGCCCGGACTGGTGGTACGGATAGACAAGGAAAAAGGAACGCTTGCTTATTTTACGCCAGAAGGGAAACCGATATTGCAGGAAAAAGAGCGGCAACTGGTGGCTTCATCGGTACAGGGAGAACCTACCAGGTGTGCCGCTCAGTGTTTTTATTCGCCTGCTGATGAAAATCTTTTCGGACTGGGACAATTTCAGGACGGGCAACTGAATGTGCGGGGACTTTCGCGCCGGCTTACACAGGTCAATACCCAGATAGCGGTTCCTTTCGTATTGTCGGATAAAGGCTACGGCATCTTGTGGAACAATTACGGCTTGACCGAATTCAATCCTGCAGACAGCTTGATTACGTTGACGCGTACGGTTTCAAGCGGTGATGCCGAGACGGTAGATGTGACTTCTGCTGAGGGAGGAAAGCAGGAGGTGCGTGAGCGGTTTGTCTTTGCTTCATCACTGATTATTCGCGAGTCTGGGCGCTACGCCGTGATGCTTGATGTGGGGCAGACAATGGCACGCAGGCATCACTTGAAGATAGGCAATCAGACCGTATTCGATATGAAGAATCTGTGGTTGCCTCCTACGACTTCTGCCATTGTCGAATTGGAGGCTGGAGTGTATCCGGTGGAAGCCGAATTGGAAAAAGAAGACCGGCCGAAAGTGTATTACCGGAAAGTAACAGATGAAACCGTGTTCCGTTCGCCTGTAGCAGAGGCTGTCGACTATACCGTGTTTGCCGGAAAAGCTGATGAGGTGATTGCGGCATACCGTCGGGTGACAGGTGAGGTCCCGATGATGCCTCGATGGGCACTGGGCTATATTCATTGTCGGGAACGTTTCCACGGTCAGGATGAAATAGTTCAGACCGCTACACGCTTCCGTAACGATAGTTTGCCGATGGACGTCATCGTGCAGGACTGGCAATACTGGGGAAAGTATGGCTGGAATGCCATGCGTTTCGATGAATCCGGTTATCCCGCCCCCAAGAAACTGGTGGACGATGTGCATGCATTGGATGCCCGCCTGATGCTTTCGGTATGGTCGAAGATAGACCCGGCATCGGAGGTGGGCAAACTGATGCAGGGCAAGGGCTATTACATTCCGCAGACTTCGTGGATTGACTTCTTCAATCCCGATGCAGCGGCTTATTATTGGGAGAACTTCAACAAACGTCTTTTGAAACCTTACGGGATAGATGCCTGGTGGCTGGATGCGACGGAGCCGGAGAACGACGACTTGCTGGGGCGGAAGGTGTGGAACCAGACAGTGCCGGGCGAGGTGTACCGCAATGTCTATCCGCTGCTGGTGAACCGTACCGTATACGAAGGGTCACGCCGTGAGATGCCCGACCGGCGGGTGATGCTGTTGACGCGAAGCGGTTTTCCCGGCATGCAACGGTATGCTACGGCAACTTGGTCGGGCGATGTGGGGCATGATTGGGAAACGCTTCGCCGGCAGATTGTGGGCGGTCTGGGCATGGTGGTGTCGGGACAGCCTTGGTGGACATACGATGCAGGCGGTTTCTTCCGTCCCGGGCAAAGCCAGTACACCGATCCGGCTTACCACGAATGTTTCCTGCGCTGGCTGCAGGCGGGCGTGTTCCTGCCCTTGACCCGTGTGCACGGTTATCAGTCGGATACCGAGTTCTGGAATTATGGCGAGGAGGTGGTCGCTCTTGCCCGTCGGGCGTTGGACACCCGTTATAGCCTGTTCCCTTATATTTATTCGGAGGCTGCACGCACCCATTACGGGGGAGGAACCCTGATGCGTCCGTTAGTGATGGACTTTGCCGGCGATTCGCTTGCCTTGGCGCAGAAATACGAATACATGTTCGGACCTTCGTTGCTGGTAGCTCCGGTGGTGGAGCCGGGCAAGAACCGTTGGGAGGTGTACCTGCCGCATGTGCAAGGCGGATGGTATGACTTTTGGACCGGTGCGAAAACCGCTGGGAACGGGACTTGGGAGACCGTGCCGGTCACACTGGAACAAATTCCGGTCTTTGTCAAGGCTGGAACCATTCTGCCATTGGCTTCGGGCAAGCCGCAGACTACCCGTGAGGCTGCCGATGCCGGCTGGACCGTCCGGATATATGCCGGAGCCGATGCCGCTTATACCGTTTACGAAGACAATGGCGTAGACTATGCTTACGAGCAGGGTGCGTATGCGCTTGTCCGTATGGAATGGGACGAAGCGAAGGGCGAACTGACCATCCATCCCCGTGAAGGTTCGTTCCCGGAGATGAAAGCTGTCCGTCCCCTGCGCATCATCCGCTATGCGGGCGACAGACAGGAAAAACAAGTGACATACGAAGGGGAGAAGCTGACGGTGAAATTCTGAGAGGTTGTTTTTTCTAATAAGTTTGCTTGGCAGATACGAACCAATATATGATTGAACGGTTCAGTATCTGTTCCAAGTTGTCTTCTTTTTATGTTCTCCAATTGGAGAACGTACGGTTTCCATATCGAGAACGTACGGTTTTCAATTGGAGAACGTACGGTTTTGATATGGAAACCATAAAAGGATGATGTCTGGTGGGAAAAAGGATATTCATTTTTAATTATTTAAATCCGTGTAATCTGTGGTGAGGTAGTATTCTATATCCAAATCGACTTTGCCTGCATATTCTTTTGGAATGACGTAGGCGACATACCAAGGCTCCATAACATCTGTGAAGTCTGTTTGAATCCGGATAGACAAGTGATAACCGTCATCCGATTGAATCAGATTTTTTTGTAAATCCACAATTCCTCCATTAGCTATACCCTTTACCACCGCCAGCACACCCTCTGAGAATGGTATGCTTGCTTCGGGCTTCGTCTCTTCATCAGCAAACAGTTGGTCAAATTCGGCTTGGCTTTCGATATAAACCACGGTGTCTAAAGGTATGTCAAGGTCATAACCACGTCTGTAACTGATTTCATCGTATGCATACGGCAATTCCGCAAACTCATCGCTGCACGAAGCGAACGGCAAGCATACGGTTAATGTAATCAAGTAGAATAAGAAATGTTTCATAAGCATGATGTGTAAAGAATGTCCGCCATTCTCTTTCAGTAATAAGACAGACGGACATTCCGGATGGTTGTTAATTTAATCTCGCTTTTGCTTCTTGTACGGCTGCATAAGCATCAAGCAGACCGTATCCCATTTCCGTATTCCAAGTACCGTAAGGATGTGTACTTGATACGGAATACGTATAGCCGCCTACTTTACGTGCGGTTTCCGCTAATATTTCGCCTACTTCTATTTCGTCCACTTGGTTGGACATCCGCTTAGGTTGGTGGGTGTCGCCAGTCCGATTGCATTTGCAATAAAAAGAAGTTTTTTCATACGCTGTTTTTTATTTAAAGATTTAAGGCAAAGGTAAACAATCGTAAGCGATTCCTTTTGCACGTATGTTACAAATATTGTCACGTATGTTACAAATTTGCACAATAGCCAAAATATTGCTTTAAATGACGCTGGATTTGCCATCCAGTAAACAACTAAGCTGCCGTTTTCTGATAGGTATTTGTTGAGCGGATTAAAATTGACTTCATCGACCTTCGGTTCAGAGCTTGAAAACGATATAGCAAGGCTTTCCGTCTATATAAAAGGTAAGACGGTACAGCCCTTTTTCTATCGAATCGGTCGTGCCGTTGTAGAGCGAAAAGGAGAAGCGTGCCGTTTCGTTCGGACGGATGGTTCGTATGAGTTTCACCAAATTATACCCTATGAGTTCCCTCTCCTGCTGGGGGAAAGGATACATACGGCGGGGGGCATCAGGAGCGCTTTCCCGAAGAAAATCGAAAGGATAGGACGTGGAGGCTTCTTTCTTTTTATAATGTTGTTCAGGCGGAACGAGTTGGGTAGTTGTGTTTTCCCATTTCCCGTTTTCGTAATGAAAAACCTCGCAAGGGAAAGAGCCATAATACATTTGTAGCTTGCTGTCTTTTTTATTGGTATTCAGAAACGCCACATATACCATACTATCTTGTAGGCTGACCCGCCACGCCTTCTTAATGTATTCCGGGAATTCGGACGCGCTAAAAGCCAAGGCATTCGTTTTCTGCTGTTGCGCAGAATCGGCAGCAACGTGATTCTTTTGCGCCTTGCCTCCACAGCTGAGGAGGCAGAGGCATAGAAGAATCTGTAAGAGTTTAGTATCTTTCATAATAGAATCTGTTTTTAATTTCGGATGACCGTTTCCGGCGTGACGGTATTCGGTTCAGAGTTCGAAGACAATGTGGCAACGCCTGTCTGCCAGCAAAAAGGTGAGGCGGTACAGCCCCTTTTTCACCTTGCCTTCCGTGATATTATAGAGCGGGATGTCGAACCGGACCGGTTTGTCCGGACGAAGGATTCGCCAAGCTTCAATCTTTACCAAATCCCTGCCTTCAAGCTCTTCCTCCGATTGTGGGTTTGCCTCCACATAATTTTTCTCTCTTTTCTTGTGCGCGGACGGACGGGGCAGTTTCATTTGTCCGGTCACTTCTTTCCACCCTTCATGGTCTTGATAATAAATATAGCAAGGGTACTCCGGCAGGTAGTCGTGCATCAGCAGTGTGCAATCCTTTTCCGACTTGTTGACCATTGCCACAATCACTGTCGTGTCCTCTTGGCTGACGCGCCACGCCACCTTTATCCATTCCGGGAAACCGGACGCGCCAAGGGGATATGTTTCGGCTTTCTGTGTTTTCTTGCCACCGCAGCCCAGCAGGCAGAGGAGGCACAGGAGCATCCCTAAGATTCGTGTCTTCATCGTTGTTCCGATTTATAGTTTCCGGCAATAAAGATAGTTTTTTTCCGGCATAAACGGATAAGTCATGCCGGATTTTATTCCGTTCTTGCGGATTATACTTCACGCGGCATTAATTTGTGCATTTGTATATGCCACATGGCAGAGACGATGTGTACATCGTCTTTACGGAAGCAGTGCGACGTATATTTAAGCACTCTTTTTGATGAACATAAGTGAGTGGGTCGTTTCACATAAGTAACTCGGGCGTTTCACATAAGTGAGTCAGTCGTTTCACTTATGTTCGTTCGAGGGGCTTGGGAATTTGTGTGTATGCTTATGTTTTTTGATGACAACGACAAATGCACAAATCCATACCGTGCATAGTATAAAAATCCTTATACTCATTTACGCCGGATTGCAAATCCGGCGTGACGGAATTTATGGTGAAGAGTAATCACTCTTCCTTTCCCTTTCGCTTCAGCTGCGCCATGCACGTTTCCCGATACTGGAGCAGGGTGGCAAAAACAAAGCCCACAGGTGCGGCAGGCTTTAACTGCTGAATCTGTGGGCTTGTTTCAATGAAAAGCAAACAGGTCATTGCTCAGTAAAAACATTCCAGCGGGTATGGTCCCATGCCACAGTGGTTCGCTTTCCGCTAGAAATTTGAAAGCCGACTGTTTCGAATGTCATCGAAGGAGCCGACAAGGTATAGCTGCCGGTAGCCAATTCTATGCCATTTACCAATGCCTTGCCAGTTGTTTCCAGTTCTGTCCCTCCATCCGTACGGATATATACAGTTTCGGGAATGGTTTCGTTCGTCTGGAAAGTGGCATAAAGCCAGCCCGTAGTTTCATCATCGGAACAGGCGGAGAGTGTCAGCAGGGTGAACAGCCCGCAGAACAAGAATACTAAGGTCTTTTTCATAAATGTAAACTTATTATTAGTTAATTATTTCTGCTCTTTCCCGTTAAAATAATTCTTCGTATGGTCTACTCTGTTCAATAAAAAAGTCTTTACTATCAAAGAGGAAGGGCTTCCATCGTGCGGAGTTACACGGACTGCAAATCTTACACCGCAACGTCCCGGTGATGTCCCATTATGTGATGTCTCCGGATCATAAGTTTTATAGAAATGCGTAGAGTTTATACTTATTTTTTCATATAAATAATTCCCTGTATCTTTATAACTAGGACCGAAAGTGCTATATTCTACAATTAAATCCTGACTTTCAATCTCCACATCAGCAATCTTCAAAACTTCAGGATTTATTTGTAAATAAGACGAATAATCTTTTTGTTCTATATCATATTGATCTTGAGTGCGCCACAAATCTAAGACTGTACTTCCATCATTATATGTATATGTTTCTTCAGAATGAATATGATTTACAATAATGTCAGGTTTCCCATTAAAATTGATAACTCCTAACGGTTTATTGTATAACGGTATATAATTGGGAGCAGATGTTATGCCAATGGTTCCCGGCACCCAAAAGGTGATAGGGGTAGACGGGAAAGCTCCTTCTGAAGTTACCGTTCCTTCCAAAGCCATATTAGCACTTAAATCGAAACTTATAGGAATGGCTTGACTACTGCTTCCACCTATAATGGCACTCAATAGATTGACAGCTCCGCCTACAAAGTTTCCCGTTGCGGCACTAAGCGCGGCATTGACCCCTTTCATCACATTGTCGAAAACGGAATTTGGCATTCCTAATTTATTGTTCGATGCCGCCCCTGCAGCATTGTTCTTGTTCTTTTCTAAGAAATCGGAACCGATGCCAGCCAATACTCCCTTGCCTGCAGTTGTAATTAGATCCGACAATTTATTGTTGGATGAAGAGGATGCCGCCCCTAACGTACCGACAAGGTCTCCTTTGACTTCACCCCGTATATTAACAAACAATTCATTATGATACTTCAAATTCCAATAGAAATTGATGTCATTGTAACGGTATTGAGAGATGGTGGGGTCATAAGCCAATTCATATTGCATCATATACCATCTGTTGGAAGCCAACGGAGGGGTATTGTTCACGGTTTTCAACTGCGAATGAACGTATGATTTTGTTATTTGACTTGCATCGATGAAATCTTTTCCCATAAAGTTCAGCAGGCTTGACGGCTTGCTTGAGAGAACTGAAAGTTCGGCTTCCAATTGTGAAGAAGGGGTTATGGTTTCTGTTGTTAGATAGAAGAAAATCCGCATCAGTCCTCTATATTTATTATAGAGAATGAAATAAGGATTCACCAACGGTGCGGATGCATTGGCATCGAATGTAGAATATAACAATTCCCAACCATCAGAAGCCTTTATGTCTGTCAAGACATCATCTCCATACATGTAAGCCAATGAACCCTGTCCGTGCCATGGTGGGTCAATTCGTGCTTGCCCTTTAGGGGTAGGCATGAAGTCAGCTGTTTCCCAATCAAAATAAGCAGGAGTAACACTCCTTGATTCCAGATTCACTTCTTGACTTGAAGTCTCGGTCAATTCAACACTGTCTTGGCATGCACTAAGCGAAAAGATGCCTGCTAAAATGAACGAAATGTAACTTTCTTTTTTCATAACTTTTGTAATTAAAGGTTTCCCAAAAGTACAAACGATGTATTACATCGCAATTGCAAACGTATTACGTTTTTTGTCATTTTGTCACGCCGGATTGCAAATCAGCCGTAATAAAGGAACACAGACAACGCAGACAAGCACAGATAAAAATAAATTTCTGTGCCCTCTGTGTTGTCTGTGTTCAATCGTTCTTCGTTCTTCATTTACTCCGTCCGCAGGTTCTCCGTAGGATTCATCCGGGCGGCTTTCAGGACGAGGGCGGACGAGACTGCCCATACGATGAGGAGCACCGCGAGGGCGCAGCCGGTGAAGAGCCACCACGTCAGCTCAATCTTGACGGCGAAGAGCTGGAGGAGCGAAATGCTTGCCCGCCACGCTATCAACGCGCCGATAAGGGTGGCAGGGAGCGCAATCTTCAGCAGATCGAGCAGGAAGAGGCGTTGTACGTTGGCTACCGTGGCTCCGTGGATGATGCGGATGGCTATCTCGGCGTGGCGGCGGCTGATTTCGTCGCGGATGTAGGCGATAAGCCCGATGAGCGCGATGAGCAGGATGCACGCGCCGGTGAAGAGGATGCTGTTGCGCACGTGCAGGATGCCGTCGTAGAGGGCGTTCATTTCCAGTGCCAGGCTATAGGCGTGCTTATCCCTGTCGGACATCGTTTCCTCCACCACTTTTTGCACGGCTTTCATCCCTTCGGGTGAGAGTTGGCGCAGGCGGATAAAGAGATTGGTAGAGTAGGGCACCGGAGCGTAGAACATCACCGAGGGACGTTCGTCGGCATCTTCGGCTATCTGCGAGCCGAAATGAATTTCTTCGTACACGCCGCAGACGGTGAGCGGGCCTTTGTGCTCGGTGATGTTCACCGTCTTGCCGATGGGCGAGCCCGTCCAGCCCGCCAGTTCGCGCATCCGTTCCACAAACTTGCGGCTCACCATCACCTGACGTGCCACGGTGTCGCTCAGGTGAGGCGTGAAGGTGCTGCCTTCGATGACGGGAATGTCGAACACCTTGTGGTAATCGTCGCCCACGAGGTACATGTCGGCGATGTTCATATACTCTTGTCCCGTCTCAGGGTTGTATACATTGTTTCCGCTGCAATGTTCGAAAGGCTCCTGATAGCCCCACGTCACGCCCGCCACTTCGGGCAGCTTTTTCAGTTCCTGCACGCAACGCTGCTGCTCGGTCTTCGTGGTGCCGGACAGGGAGACGTAAAGCATGTCCTTGTATTCGAAGCCCGGGTCGTAACTGGTCAGCGCGCGGTATTGCAGGCTGATGACCGTCAGCACGGCGACGAAGAACGTGGTGAGGAGGAACTGCACGAAGAGCAGCCCTAACTTCCAGTGCCGCTTGCTCTCGGTGTAGCGGCGGTAGGCGTAGGTGACGGGGATGCGGGTGTACAGATAGCCGGGCATCACGCCGCAGACGAGAACGATGAGGGCGGTCACCGCCACGCATACGGCAATCGTAGAGGGCGGGAAGAGCGAGCGGAGGCTGTGCCCGATTTGTTCCTGCACCACGTCTTGAATCCCGAAGATAATCAGCACCGCCAGGGCGAGGCTCAGCAAGCCGTGCAGCGCCGATTCGCTGAGCACCATCCGGTAGATGTCGCCGCTCTCCGCCCCGTAGCAACGGTAGGTGGCGATGCTCTTGGCGCGGTTCACCATGCCCGAAATGACCAGCAGGATGTAGTTCAATACCGCCACCGCCAGCATCAGCACGGCGAAGGCGAGGAAGACGATGCGCATGATGCGGTTGTAGTCCGACGAAGAGAAGATTTCGCCGACGGGCTGGAAGTCGATGCTGTAATCCGCTCCGTTTTTCCGTAGGTCTTCCATCGGAAGGTTGGTCTCCAGCATCCGCTTCACGTTGTCCGTCAGCTGCTCGGGCTTCGCGCCGGGATAGAGGCGGATGTAGCTCTTGTAGCTGTCGTTCCCTATCCAGTTGTCGCGCCCGTCCCAGCGCACTTGCCCGATAGTGGGCAACGCCACCGCCACGTCGATGCGGGGCAGGTGGGTGTTCTCCGGAAACTCCTCGAAGATGCCGACGACGTTCAGCCTGAAGTCGGGAAACTCTTTCCACGTCAGCGTGTGTCCCACGATGTCGGTGCCCAACGTCTCGGCAAGGCGCGACGAGATGTAGGCGTTGTTCTCTTTCTCCAGTCCCGTATGCGGATTCTCGCCTATCAGGATGCGGCGGGGGAAGACTTCGAAGAACGAACTGTCGCACAGGAGGGCGTTGGCGGTCACTTCGCGCCGGTCTTCCGCCACGAGGTGCATGTCGTCTTGCAGCCACGTGAAGCGTGTGGCAGCCTCCACTTCGGGGCAATAGCGCTTCACGCCCGGCGCGGTGGCTCCCGGTGTTTGCGTATAGGGACGCCACGTGTCTTCTTGCGACGATTTGTATTGCTCGGTGATGCGGTACGTGTCTTCCAACCGGGGCAGGAAGTTGTCGTAGCTCTGCTCGAAGATGACTTCGGCAAGCATCGTCAGCCCGATGGCGAGGCCGACACCGAGGCAGAGAATCTTGATGGGGTTCGCTTCGCCCCTTCGGAACAGGTTGTTTAATGCTCTTTTCATCTGGTTTATTTATTATTTAATTGTTTGTTTGGAAACGCAGATTAACGCGGATTTTCGCAGATTCAAATTTAATCATCTGTTTAATCTGCGTTAATCTGTGAAAATCTGCGTTTCTTCACAGTATATAGTTACTGTTTAGAGCTTGTTTCCCACCTCGGAAAACGTGCAAAATGTCCGCCGAGGGGTCGCCGCAGGCTTTGCAAGTGTTGCAAAGTGCGCGGCGAGGGTCTAAAACGCGTCTCGCAGTCGTGCAAAGTGTCCGCCGAGGGGTCGGCGCGGACTTTGCAAGTGTTGCAAAATGCGCGGCGAGGGTCTAAAATGCGTCTCGCAGACGTGCAAAGTGTCCGCCGAGGGTCTAAATTGCATTTTGCACGTTTTTCAAGGTTTGTTTTCACCACAGATTGCACAGATTTATAAAATTATTATTCGCCAAAGACACGAAGAAATAAATAATAAAATCTGTGTAATCTGTGGTGAAACCTGGATTCACTCCGTCTTCAGGCTGTCCACCGGATTGGCGGTCGCCGCGCGGTAATTCTGCACGGTGATAGTCACTTCGGTGATGAGGCAGATGACGGCGCACGCCCCCACAAACACCCACGGGCTGAGCGGCACGCGCTGGCTGAACTGCTCCAGCCACCGCGTCACGCCATACCACGCCACGGGGGTGGCGATGACGGAGCTGACGAGGCTCAGCACGAGGTACGAGCGGCCGAACATCCAGAGTATCTGACCCGTCGAGGCTCCGTACACCTTGCGCACGCCGATTTCCTTGCGCCGGTGTTCCGCCTCGAAGATAATCAGCCCGAACACGCCTACCAGCGAGATGACAATGGCGAGCAGGCTGAAGAGCGTAATCATCTGCTGTTGGTCCGCCTCACGCTGGTAGAGCGAGGCGTAGACCTGGTCGTAGAACTTCACGTCGACGGGGAAGCCGGTGAAGCATTCTTCTGCCGCCTGGCGCACGCGGCGCAAGGCGGTGTCCATGTCGCTTCCGGCACGCACGCGGATGTAGACGTAGGGCAACTGGCCGTTGGTGTACTTGGCGTTGGGGCAGAACACGTAGGGCAACGCGTTGGTCTTGAACGAGGTGAACTGGGTGTTTTGCACGAAGCCCTTGATGCGTGCTTGGTTGCCCCAGACGAAGTCCACCATTTCGCCCGCCTCGATGCCTGTCTTCCGCTGCAAGTCTTCGGTGGCAAGGAATATCATCGGGTCTTTGCTGATAGAGTCGGAGGGCAGGAATCCGGTGCCCGACGTGAGCTTCATCCCCATTACGTCGGGAAAGTTGGTGCTCACTTCGATGAAAAAGTGTCCGTACTCCTCGCCTTTGTAGTCGAACGCGTAGCTGGTATATCCTTCGTTTGCGCCTAATTCCCACTTGGCGAACGCCACGTCGGCTATCTCGGCATAGCTTTTCAGCTTCGACTCGAAGCTATGGTAGGGGCTGCTCTGGTAGGGCATTTCGGGCAGGCTTGCCACGAGCAGCTGGTCGCGGTCGAAGCCCAATGCGCGGTTGCGCATGTAGCGGTTTTGCAGGAAGATAAACGCCGCCGACACGATGAGGGCGAACGACACCACGTACTGGAATCCGATGAGTAGGGTGCGCAGCCGCTTTCCCTTGCCGCTCAGGGCGTAGTTGCCCTTTAGCACCAGTGCGGGCGGGAAGGAGGTCATATACCATGCCGGATACAGTCCTGCGATGATGCCCACGGCGAGGGCTATCATTCCCGTACCCGCCACATATTGCCAGTAGGTGAGGAGCGAGGGCGTGAAGCCCATGAACGAAAGCACGTTCAAATGGATGAGTGTCGCCGTGATGCCCAGTGCAATCAGCCAACCTACAAGGACGGTGCATACCGATTCGAGGGTGAGGGCGCGGCGCAGTTCGCCGTTGGTGCTGCCCAGTACTTTCTGGGTGTTGATGCTGCGCATCCGCATCGGGGCGAGGGCGGTGCTGAAGTTGACCAGGTTGATGCAGGCAATGGCGATGATGAGCATCCCGATGACCACGAGCAGGGCAGTGGTGCTGCGGCTTCCGGTCTTCAGGTAATAGGGCGAGTGCATCGTGTAGTAGAAGTCGCGGATGGGGAAGACGTAGAGGGCGGTCTTGTCGTCCTTGTCCACGTTCATCCGGTCGATGGCTCGGGTGGCGGCTATCTGGCGGTTGGCTTCTTCTACGCTTACGCCGGGTTTCAGGCGGAAGAAGGCGAAGTAGTTCTGGCTTCCCCAGTCATCCTTCTGCACCCGTTCGCCCATGGTCACGAAGAGGTCGTTCTTGAACTGGCAGTTCTCGGGCAGGTCTTCGTAGATGCCGCATATCCGGTACTTGGTGGCGTCGGGCGTCAGGAAGTTGCTTCCTTCGATGTAGAGGTATGCTCCCAAGGCGTTGCCGTCGGGGAACAGCTTGCGGGCATAACTCTCGGAGACGATGATGCTTTCGGGCTGCCCCATTTCGGCATCGCTTCCGGCAATGAACTTCAGCCCTACCACCTTGGCGAAGCCGGGCGATACCGCCCAGGGTGTTTCGTAGAAGTATTGCGGGTTCTTGGGGTCGGTGTAGAGGGCAGTCTTCCCCCATGCCGGCGCATAGATGGTACCGTACTCGAAGCCGGGTACTTGTTCCATTAAGTAGTCGATGGGTCCGCGCGGCAGGTAGCCCATGGTATGGTTATCGGGGTCGCCCAGGTTGAGCATCACCAATCGTTCGGGCTCTGGGTAACAGGAGTCAAAACCGCGTTCGTAGTTCACCTTCATCATAATCACGATAAAGGCGGCAAAGGCGAACGAAAGCCCGAAGAGGTTGAGCACGGAAGCCGTGCGGAAACGCTTCAGCGTATAAAACAGGTTGCGTAATATCGTATAGTTCATAAGTGCTTGAGTGGGTGTTTAGGATTCTCACCACAGATTACACAGATTTTATCATTTATTTCTTCGTGTCTTTGGCGAATAATAATTTTATAAATCTGTGTAATCTGTGGTGAAAAATAAAGAGGAAACTACATTTCGGCAATGGAAGCCACAATCTGCCCGTCGAACAGGTTGATGATGCGTCCGGCATATCCGGCATCGCGCTGGCTGTGTGTCACCATCACGATGGTCGTGCCTTCCTTGTTCAGTTCGGTCAAAAGCTCCATTACCTCTTGTCCGTTCTTCGAGTCGAGGTTACCGGTCGGCTCGTCGGCAAGGATGATTTTCGGGTTCGATACCACGGCACGGGCGATTGCCACACGTTGTTGCTGACCTCCGGAGAGCTGTTGCGGATAGTGCTTGGCACGATGGCTGATATTCATCCGCTTCAAGATGTCTGCCACGCGTTGTTTCCGTTCGGCGGCGGGCACGCCCAGGTAGGTGAGGGGAAGCTCTACGTTCTCCGCCACATTCAGTTCGTCTATCAGGTTGAAGCTCTGGAATACGAAGCCGATGTTGCCTTTGCGCACGTTTGTGCGGTCTTTTTCTTTCAGGTGTCCCACTTCTTTTTCGTCCAGATAATAATCGCCTGATGTCGGGTTGTCGAGCAATCCCATAATGTTCAGCAGGGTAGATTTGCCACATCCCGAAGGCCCCATGATGGCTACAAATTCTTTGTCGGCTATCTCGAAACTGACATTGTTGAGCGCGATAGTTTCTACTTCTGTAGTACGGAATGTCTTGCAAAGGTTTTCAATCTTAATCATAATAGTATGTTTTTTGTTGGTTAATAATATTTGTATGTCTGTTTGTTGAAACGCAGATTTCCGCAGATTAACGCGGATTTTATTTATATGATTTTCGTGCTTTTAATTGATGATTATCGAATAATCTGCGAAAATCTGTGTTAATCTGCGTTTCAAAATGGTGTCACTCTGCCCGTACGCAATCTATCGGGTTGCTGTTCGCTGCACGGTAACTCTGCACGGTCACGGTGACGAGGGTCATCAAGATAATCAGCAGGCAGGCGGCGACGAACACCCACGCCGAGAGTGGCACACGCTGGGTGAACGACTGGAGCCAGCTATCCATTACGTAATAGGCAACCGGCATCGCCACTGCCGAGCAAAGGATGGCGACTTTCAGACTGGCACGGTTGAATTGCCACAATATCTGGCTCGTGCTGGCACCGAACACCTTGCGCACCCCGATTTCCTTGCGCCGGTATTGCGTCTCGAAAATGGTCAGCCCGAACACACCCACCAGCGAGATGAGGATGGCAAGCACGCTGAAGGCGATGACTACCTGTTGCTGGTTGGTCTCGGCGGTATAGAGTTTCTTATATACGTTGTCGAAGAAATCAATCTCGGCGGCATAGCCGGGGAAGCTCTTCTCGAAGGCTTCGCGGGCGTGGCTCAGGGCTTGCGCAGGGTCGCTTCCGGCTTTTACACGGATGTAGCCGAAAGGAAGCACGTCATCATCGTATAAATTAGGAGTAAATACGAAGGGTGTACCGCTGAAGGCGGTGATGCGGTTCGAGGTGAACGCCACGTTGTCCACGTAGCCCGTGATTTCGGCTTTCCCCATCCAGTCGGCATTCAGTTCCTGTCCGGTGGGCAGGTTATACATCTTCTTAAATTCTTTAGTGGCGATATAGTGCCTTACGTTCCGCCCTACGGAGTCGCCGGGCAGGAAGTCGCGCCCTTCGGTCACCTTCATGCCCATGACCTTCGGGAAGTTGGTAGAGACGCGGACATAGAAAGGCTGTACGTGTTGTTCGGCTATGGTAAATCCCTGGATGTTGTACACGTTTCCGCCTCCCATCCGATCGTTGGCATACGCCACGCCTTCAAACTCCGGATAGCCCAATAGTTGCTGGTCGAATGCCTTGTAGGGCTGGCTCAGGAAAGGTTTTTGAGGCATTTGGGCGATGAGTAGCATGTCGCGGTCGAATCCGGTGCGGATGTTCTTCTGGTATTCGTTCTGCATGAAGATGAAGGTGGAGCACACGATGAGGCATGCCGAGATGAAATACTGGAAGCTGACCAGTGCGGTGCGGAGCCGTTTCCCTTTTCCACTCAGGGCGAAGTTGCCTTTCAGCATCAGTGCGGGTGGGAACGAGGTCATGTACCATGCCGGATAAAGTCCGGCAAGTACACCCGTCAGTAGGGCGATGCCTACGCTTCCGAAAATGACGGGCAGATAGTCTTTCAGTGCGGGATTGAAATCCAACGCATCCAGTGCCTGTGTCTGCGTGAGGCAAGCCACGATGCCCAGCGCAATCAGCCAGCCCAGCAACACGGTGCACACGGCTTCCAGCACCAGTCCCGTGCGGAGCGAGCCGACAGAGCTTCCCAGCACCTTTTGCGTGTTGATGCTGCGGATGCGCATCGGGGTGAGGGCGGTGGTGAAGTTGATAAGGTTCACGGCGGCGATGCCGATGACCAGTATGGCGATAAGAATCATCAGGCGCGTGTGCTGCAGGTCGCCCGTCTTGAAGTAGAACCACGGCTTGGTGTGGTAGTACACGTCACGGATAGGAATAACCATGGGTTTGACTTCCTTGAAATCAGATGACTTCTCCATCTTATCGTTGATAATCTTGTTCTGAACCAATTGGCGGTTGACTTCTTCGTAAGTGACTCCGGGTTTCAGGCGGACGAAAGCCAGATAGCTCCAGCTTCCCCATTGGTTGAGGTCCCATTTTTCTCCAATGCGACAATAGATGTCATTGGTGAGTTGGGCATTTTTCGGGAATTCCTTGTACACTCCGCTAATTCTGAATTGTGTTTCCTCGGTAGCTTGGTGTGGACTTTCCAAATAGATGTATTTACCTATGGCGCTTCCGTCAGGGAAAAGCCGTTTGGCTTGGCTTTCCGAGATAATGGCTCCGTTGGGGGTGTCCAGCCCTTCGTCATTGCCTTCCACGAAAGTCATTCCGATAGTCTTTGCAAAATCGGGATATACAGCTGCAACGTTTTCCTTGATGTATTTCGGATAGTGCGGGTCAGTATATACCAGATTACTTCCGAATTGTATCGAAAGCAGGGTGCCGCATTCGATTCCCGTGGTCTCTTGGATGGCAGCATCTACAAACGGGCGAGGCACCACCACCAGCTCGTTGTCTTTCCCGTCAATGGAAAGGTTCAGCACCGCCAGCCGTTCGGGTTCGGGATAGCAGGTGTCGAATTGTTGTTCATAACGGGTTTTCATCATAATTACGATGAAGGCGGCAAAGGCGGCGGATAGTCCTAATAAATTTAGGAATGAAGCCGTGCGGAACCGCTTCAGCGTGTAAAACAGGTTGCGTAGAATCGTTTGGTTCATGTTCGTTGTATGTATTAATTTATTAATTCTCTTTTTTACAATTTCAAATGCTATATGTCGTATGCTGTCTCTTTTCCTTAAGCAAATATCGTGCCAAATAAAATTTTAATTGATAATCAGGTGATTACATAATAAGCATTTTTTTGAAGTGTCAAAAAATTAGACACTTGGTGTCAAAAAATTAGACACCTTATGCTGGTATTGGTTTCTCACTTATGCATTTGTCTTGTCTGCTCTTTTAGTCCCATTATTCTTGTGGATTTCCCAGATTCAAGCATGCCTTTTGATGAACATAAGTGGGTTGCCCGTTTCACATAAGTACCCCTGCCGTTTCACATAAGTGGTCCTGCCTTACCACTTATGTCCGTCAGGATGTGTGGGGATGTTTTTTTTGTCCTGTGTGCCCCTCGCGCGCGTATAATTATATTAATGAGTACCCGTTTCAGCCATTTTTCATCAGTTTTAAGAATATTCGTCCTGTAATATGTTGTATGGCAGCATTTTGCGTTTATATGTGTAAAAAAGTTCAGAAAAAAGTTTCCATATTGCTTGCAGTTCCGGTAAAAAGGCGTACCTTTGCAACCGCTTTCCGAAAGGGACGCCGCCTGAAAGGGTGACGGTCGGCGGGGCGGCGAAAAAATATTCCGAAAAATTTGGAGGAATGGAAAAAACGCCTTAACTTTGCAGACGCTTTCCCTCAAAAACGGGAGCAAGATCTTTGATATGATTTGGATACAGGAAACGCAGTACGAAAAGTGAATGACGTGAAGGTTAGAAAGATGTAACCGGACCTGGACAGGAAAAAAAGCGCCTTGCCTTTCTTTTTTTGGGGAGGCAGGCGATGAAAAGATATTTTACAATGAAGAGTTTGATCCTGGCTCAGGATGAACGCTAGCTACAGGCCTAACACATGCAAGTCGAGGGGCAGCATGGGCTTAGCTTGCTAAGCCTGATGGCGACCGGCGCACGGGTGAGTAACGCGTATCCGACCTTCCGGCGGCCCGGGTCCAGCCTTTCGAAAGAAAGATTAATCCCCGATGGTGTCAGGCAGTTCCATGACAGCCTGACTAAAGAGTTATCGGCCGCCGATGGGGATGCGTTCCATTAGCTTGTTGGCGGGGTAACGGCCCACCAAGGCGACGATGGATAGGGGTTCTGAGAGGAAGGCCCCCCACATTGGGACTGAGACACGGCCCAAACTCCTACGGGAGGCAGCAGTGAGGAATATTGGTCAATGGGCGCGAGCCTGAACCAGCCAAGTAGCGTGGAGGATGACTGCCCTACGGGTTGTAAACTCCTTTTGCAGGGGGATAAAGTGTGCCACGTGTGGCATATTGCAGGTACCCTGCGAATAAGCATCGGCTAACTCCGTGCCAGCAGCCGCGGTAATACGGAGGATGCGAGCGTTATCCGGATTTATTGGGTTTAAAGGGAGCGCAGACGGCCCCTTAAGTCAGCTGTGAAAGTTTGCGGCTCAACCGTAAAATTGCAGTTGAAACTGTGGGGCTTGAGTACGGTCGCGGCATGCGGAATTCGTGGTGTAGCGGTGAAATGCATAGATATCACGAAGAACCCCGATTGCGAAGGCAGCATGCCAGCCCGCCACTGACGTTGAGGCTCGAAGGTGCGGGTATCAAACAGGATTAGATACCCTGGTAGTCCGCACGGTAAACGATGGACACCCGCTGTCGGCGATATACAGTCGGCGGCCAAGCGAAAGCGTTAAGTGTCCCACCTGGGGAGTACGCCGGCAACGGTGAAACTCAAAGGAATTGACGGGGGCCCGCACAAGCGGAGGAACATGTGGTTTAATTCGATGATACGCGAGGAACCTTACCCGGGCTTGAACTGCGCCTGAATGTGCCGGAAACGGTGCAGCCGCAAGGCAGGCGCGGAGGTGCTGCATGGTTGTCGTCAGCTCGTGCCGTGAGGTGTCGGCTTAAGTGCCATAACGAGCGCAACCCCTTCCGGCAGTTGCCATCAGGTGATGCTGGGTACTCTGCCGGTACTGCCATCGTAAGATGCGAGGAAGGTGGGGATGACGTCAAATCAGCACGGCCCTTACGTCCGGGGCTACACACGTGTTACAATGGGGGGTACAGAGGGCTGCCAGCCGGCGACGGCGCGCGAATCCCGAAATCCCCTCCCAGTTCGGACTGGAGCCTGCAACCCGGCTCCACGAAGCTGGATTCGCTAGTAATCGCGCATCAGCCATGGCGCGGTGAATACGTTCCCGGGCCTTGTACACACCGCCCGTCAAGCCATGAAAGCCGGGGGTACCTGAAGTGCGTAACCGCAAGGGGCGCCCTAGGGTAAAACCGGTGATTGGGGCTAAGTCGTAACAAGGTAGCCGTACCGGAAGGTGCGGCTGGAACACCTCCTTTCTGGAGCGTCCGGTCTCATGTTTCTTGCGTGGTTCCTTTCGTTTCCGTTTCCTGTACCTGACATATCCGACTCTATGGGCGTTGAATCGCACAGGGCTTGAAGATGCCAGTCCTATAGCTCAGTTGGTCAGAGCGCCACACTGATAATGTGGAGGTCGGCAGTTCAACTCTGCCTGGGACTACGGTCTTGGGGGATTAGCTCAGCTGGCTAGAGCACCTGCTTTGCAAGCAGGGGGTCAACGGTTCGAATCCGTTATTCTCCACACGAAGGAGATCTGTGAC
>NZ_NFIC01000001.1:0-80000 GCF_002161565.1 Bacteroides sp. An51A | reverse complement strand
ACGTATCCGTATGTTGGTTGAAGACCGGAATGGCTGGATTGGGGCTGCGACGAGCGACGGAGTGTTTATTTTTCGTCCCGAACGTTTGCTGGCAGATGAGCAGGCATATTATCATTATAACAGGCAAAACGGGAATTTACGGAGTAATGAAATCCGACATCTTTTGCAAGACCGTAACGGTAATCTGTGGATAGCTGAAGCGGGAGCCGGTTTCAGTATCTGCAAACCAGGTGATGATTATGCTCGGCTTCGTTTTTCGCATTACGGAGTGAGTGATGGCTTGGTAAACGATATGATACAGGCTTTTGCTGAAGATTCTAAAGGGAATATTTGGATTACCACCGAATATGGAGTTTCGTGTTTTGATGTATCTTCGAAGACTTTTCTGAATTATTTCTTATCGATGCAGATGTTGCAGAATGTTTATAACGAGACTTCCGCACTAGCTTTGCCAGACGGGAGAATCCTGATGGGTTCCAATGATGGGGTTACTGTGGTTGATCCTTCACGGGTTAATACTGACCGTCGTATACCGTATGTGACTTTTACTGACCTACGATTGAACGGTGTTTCAGCCGGGAGTAGTGGGACAGAGCGTCTATTCGAGAAATCATTGCCTTATACCTCTTCGGTACAGTTGGATTACAGCCAGCATTCGTTTACTGTTTATTTCTCTACTTTGGATTATTCGGCTATTGTGCCGCCTCGATTTACCTATCAGTTGCAGGGGTATGATAAAGGATGGAGTGTGCCTTCGGTATTACCTTGGGGTACTTATAAGAATCTTCCCCCTGGCACTTACAAGTTGCATGTGAAGGCATGCAATTCGTTCGGACAGTGGGGCGATGATTATACGACACTTGAGATTGTTATTGTTCCACCTTTTTGGCGTACTGGGTGGGCATTTGTCATTTATTTGTTCTTGCTAGGGAGTCTGATGTATGTGGCATGGCGTGTCGTGCGTCGCATGGATGATTTGCGGAACAAGGTCAAGGTGGAAAAAGAACTGACCGAGTACAAATTGAGGTTCTTTACCCATATATCCCACGAATTCCGTACGCCGCTTACGCTGATTCAGGTTGCTCTGGACAAGATGCATCAGGTGAAAGTGATTCCGAAAGAGATGGTATCTTCTGTCCGTATGATGGATAAAAGTGCCCGACGTATGTCACGACTTGTTAATCAGTTGCTTGAATTCCGGAAAATGCAGGAAAAGAAGCCTGTGCTTTCGTTGGAAGAAGCAGATGTCATTGCTTTTTTACACGAAATATACTTGAATTTTAAGGAAGTGGCTGAATCTAAAAGAATGGATTTCCGTTTTCTTCCTTCTGTTCCGTCTTATAAGATGTTTCTGGATAAAGAGAAGCTGGACAAGATAGTTTACAATTTGCTTTCCAATGCATTTAAGTATACTCCTTCCGGTGGAAAGGTTGATTTTTCGGTTCAGGTGGATGAAACAATTCATCAGCTTGTTATCCGCGTGGTTGATACAGGGGTGGGAATACCGAAAGAAAAACGTGAACAACTTTTCAAGCACTATATGCAAAACAGTCTTTCGGGAGATAGCATGGGAATCGGATTGTATCTTGTTCATGAACTGGTGCAGGTACATAAAGGAACTGTTGTCTATGAGGAATGTAGGGGAGGAGGGTCGGCGTTTATCGTTACGCTTCCTGCCGATGTCTCGGTTTATGATAAAAAAGATTTCCTGATACCTGAGAGTGCTTTGTTGCATGAAGAAGAGTTGAGACATCGTTTATCGCCCGTGATGCCATTGTGTACAACCGCAATAATCCGAGCATCCTTTTTTATGAATGTGGTAATGAATCTATCAGCCGTGAGCATATGATAGAGATGAAGGCGATTCGTGACCGTTTCGACCCTTATGGAGGGCGTGCCATCGGTTCACGTGAAATGTTGGATATCAATGAAGCGGAATATGGAGGCGAAATGTTGTACATCAACAAAAGTAAGAAACATCCGATGTGGGCTACGGAATATTGTCGTGATGAAGGCTTGCGCAAGTATTGGGATGAATACAGCTATCCGTACCATAAGGAAGGAGAAGGACCGTTGTACAAGGGACAGCCTGCTTCCGACTATAATCATAATCAGGATATGTTGGCTGTAGAAATTGTACGCCGTTGGTACGACTATTGGCGCGAACGGCCGGGAACGGGTTTGCGTGTAAGCAGTGGCGGTACGAAGATTATCTTTTCTGATTCGAATACGCATTATCGGGGAGCCGAAAATTATCGCCGGAGTGGAGTGACCGATGCGTTGCGTATTCCGAAGGATGCATTTTATGCTCATCAGGTGATGTGGAACGGATGGGGGGATACGGATAAATATCAGACGTATATCATTGGGCATTGGAACTATCCGGAACATACGGTGAAACCGGTCTATGTGGTGTCGAATGCCGAACAGGTAGAACTTTTCCTGAACGGTACATCGCTGGGCAAAGGAAAGCGGGATTATCATTTCCTGTTCACTTTTGACAATGTTGCTTATCAGCCGGGTAAACTGGAAGCGGTGAGTTATGATGTACAAGGCAAGGAGGTGAGCCGTTATACACTGGAAACAGCAGGTGAGCCGGCACGCTTACATCTGACGGCTATGCAGAATCCCGAAGGATTCCGTGCCGACGGTGCGGATATGGCATTGGTTCAGGTGGAAGTGGTAGACAAGAATGGTAGGCGTTGTCCATTGGATAACCGTATGATATCGTTTCTATTAGAAGGTGAAGCCGAGTGGCGGGGTGGTATTGCTCAAGGTCCGGGAAATTATATCCTGAGTAAAGAATTGCCGGTAGAATGTGGTATCAACCGTGCTTTGTTACGCAGCACCACAAAAGCGGGAAAGATTACGGTGACCGCCCGTGCCGAAGGACTTCCTGAAGCGAAACTTGCATTGGAAACCCTTCCGGTAACGCTGGTGGGCGGATTGAGTGATTATCTTCCCCAATATACATTGAAGGGCTACTTGAGAAAGGGGGAAACTCCACTTACCCCCAGTTATGTGGATACAAAACGTGATGTGGCTGTAGTGTCGGTAAAAGCCGGAGCTCATCAAGAGAAAGCTTGTGCCAGTTATGACGATAATGAATTGAGTGAATGGGTGAACGACGGCCAATCGGCTACGGCATGGATTATCTATACATTGGCACGTGAAGCGGAAATTGATGATATTTGTCTGAAATTGAACGGATGGCGTTCGCGCAGTAAGCATTCGATAAACTACAGTCATTAAATATCTATATAATGATAGCGACTGTTACTATTGGATTCATAGTGACAGTCGCTATAGTTTTGTTGAACCTGTATGTTGACGTTGTGGTTAGTTAGCGGATTCTACAGTTTGTTTGGTCAACAGGCTCTCCGGATGTTGCAGTTTCCATTTGTGCGGAAGAAGGTTAAGCAGTTCCTCATCAGCGGACTTCTTATGATACGGCATTTGGGCAATGATATCCTTCAGGTAATCCCTT
Organism: Bacteroides sp. An51A; assembly: GCF_002161565.1. Taxonomy (NCBI): domain Bacteria; kingdom Pseudomonadati; phylum Bacteroidota; class Bacteroidia; order Bacteroidales; family Bacteroidaceae; genus Bacteroides; species Bacteroides sp. An51A. The sequence continues at coordinate 76,513 of NZ_NFIC01000001.1, read as the reverse complement.
GGGTTCACATCGTGTGCCTTGCAGGTGGCTAGCAGGGAACAGATTACAGACATGTTAACGGCAGCCTCGTGATTACCGCAGAAGAGATAGTTCTTGCGCCCCAAAGCAATTGGCCGGATGGCATTTTCCGCCAGGTTGTTGTCCAAAAGCAGGCGTCCGTCCTCCAGGCATCTCATCATGTTGTCCCATCGGGTATAGGCATACGAGACAGCTTTGCCGATTAGCGATTGGGGACTGTATTTGATGCCTTCCGTTTCCATCCACGTCTTCATGGCCTCCATGATTGGGCGTGTCAGTTCCCGGCGTTTCGCTTTGCGTCCGTCGGACGACAAGCCCGCCTTATCGCAGCAGTGCTCAATCCTGTACATGTACTGTATCTGGGCCAGCCCATATTCGGCTTCCTTTTTGTTTTCACCCAAGGCATGCTCAAAATCACGGCGGATATGCGCCATGCAATTGACCAGCCGCACGTCGGGGTTGGTCTTGAAGGCTGTCTCATAGCCTGCAAAACCGTCGCATTGAAGGTATCCTTTGAAGCGGTATTGGCTTGCCAGTGATTCGATGACTGATCCGGCCCGGGATCCCATGTCATAATGGAAGATGACCAGTTTTTCCATGACCGACCTGACCATCCAGAGGTATTCCTTTTCCGCCTTGTGCTTTCCTCTGTTGATGACCGGGATGGTGGTCTCGTCCGCCTGCACATAGTCGCAAGAGAAAACCTCTTTCTTAAGCGACTCATACAGGGGCTTCAGCAGTTCTACCGTCTTCTTGAACCATCCGTCCAGCGTGCTTTCCGTAAGGCCTTTCAGCCCGAGATGCCTGTATTGCCGTATCTGACGGTAGAACGGGACGTGGTATTCATACTTCTGAAGCAGTATCTCGGCAAGCAGGCTGGTATCAGCGATGCACTTGTCAACAGGCATCAGCGGCATGGGGGCAATCTCCACTCCTTTCTGTCCAGCCGGAGGAAGCATGGTGCTGTCCTTGAGTGCATATTTGGGACGGATGATTTCCTTGACGTAAAGCATCCCCGGCTTGTGTTTGACGACTTTTGTTATCTCTTCGCCTATTCTACGGTATAAAGACAGGTCAACACCTGTCGGTTCTATTGTCTCGGTCTCCAGTACGGGTAAGTCCTCTATCATTTTTCGGTTCTGACGATTCTGCTTCCGTACTTCCGCCGATTCCTTTTCAATCTTCCCAACGGCTTCGTCGCGCTTTTCTTCCGCCTGATGTTGGAGTCCGGCAAACTCGTCTGCAAAAAGATCGGGGATATTAGGGTCATATGCGCGAAGCTTCTCCGATTTACGCCCAAAGAGCTGACGGTTCAGCCATGCGACCTGAGCCGTCAACTCTTTGATACGTTCCTGCAGATCTTTAATCTGCTCTGACTGTTCTTTATTGGTGGCAGACAACGAAGCGACAGTGGCATTCAGCCCTTCTATCGTCTTGAGTAATATAGCTTTTTCATCCATTGCCTGTCTCTTTTTTACTGATGTAAAGATACTAATTATTAATGGATTATACAATAATACCAGCACTTTTTTCAATAAAAAACATGTCATACATGGTACTCCTTACGCTCTGCCCTGAGCCGCCGGAGCCTCTGCCCCGGGCTTTCCTGAATGCCCTCGACCATCATTACCAGGTCACGCCATTCCATGGGATAACTGTCTGATTCCGGGTCGTATTCCGGCAGTTTGAAGCGTCCGGCCTCCAGCCGTTTGACGTACATCACCATGCCGCCGTCTTCCGCATGAAGCAGCTTCATAAGCCTGCGGTTGGAGCCGATGAAGATGAAGACATCGCCGTTCTTCACCTCACTTTTCATCTTTTCATGCACCACCCCGCACAGCGAACTGATGCCCTTGCGCATGTCCGTCCTGCCGGGACACAGGAAGTAGCGCATCGTGTCGTTCAAGTTAAACATGGCCCTCCTGCAGACTTTGGTTCAACACTTCCATCAACAGCTTCTCTGAGCCGTTTCCAAAGTGGGCACGGAGTCCGTTGGGAAACAACAAGGACACGCCGTAAGGAGCCTGTTCGTCCAAGGACAATTCTGCTGTTGGCCGTTTGATATTGATCGGAGCCAGCTCTTGTTTGATACTGTCTTTCTCGGCAGAGTATTTCTTTTGCCAATAGTGATAGGTGGAATAACTCACTCCTATCTGTCGTAGGTACGACTTCAATGACAGGCCGCTTTGTTGCACCTGCATTTCTAATTCTTCACATTCAGTTCTGTTCATTGCTATTCGGTTTGATTGTTATGCGGGGGCAAAATTACAATCAAGCCATAGGACATGCAATGTGTATTTCTTAGAATGCTTACTTCGCGCAGTTATCCTTTGGAAGTTTATGCCGGCAATCAGTTGGTCTGGAGCGGAAATACGGACAAAAGTTTGGGATATGTCCATTTGCATGTAGACAAACCAGTACGCTCGGATGAGATAACCATCCGTATGAAAGGAGGTACAACAGATAAAGATGCTTTCGGACAGATAATCGAAGTAGCGGGAGGTGCAGCGAATGATATGGAGAAAAGGGCAAAGGTGGACAAAGGCAATTATAATCTCCGTATTATTGAAATTGAATTTTTAGAAACTATCAGATGATAAGGTTAGTAGTTGTGTAAGAAGCAGAGAGATACACCCGGAAATAGAACTTCGGGCGTATCTCTTAGCGTTTTATCAGGAGTTTTTTATTTCGATGGTACAGCTGGCTCCACCTTGAAAGTTAACGTCCCGGCATTAATCAGATCATTGTGGTTGATGCGGTATCCGCATTTTTTGTCTCCCATGCGGATGTAGTCGATGAAGCCCCATCCGGAATCTCCCGATTCGTTTATGCGCTCGATGACCAGTTGGTCACGTCCGTAATACTTGGGGTCAAGCTTAATGGTGATTTTGTCAAACGTAGGTGTGGTCAGCGTATATTCGGGTACGCCAGGACAGTCGGGGTAAAATCCCATCATACTGAAAATAGCCCATGCCGACATGGTTCCTGTATCTTCGTTTCCCGGCAGACCGTCGGGTTTGGTGGTGAAGTATTTGGCAAGCAGTTCTTTTACCAAAAGCTGTGTGCGCCGTTCTTCTCCCTTGAAGTAACTGAACAGGTATGGATAAGCGATGTCCGGTTCGTTGGCAGGGTCGTATAGCCCTTCATCGAATACCATTTGCAGTTTGTCGACGAATTTTTTCTTTCCTCCCATCAGTTTGGCTAATCCCATTACATCGTGAGGCACATAAAACGTATAATTCCATGCACTGCCTTCGTGAAAGCCTGGATTAGGCTCGAAATTGGCACCCAGTTTGGGGTCGAAGGGTGAATAGAAGGTACCATCAGGCAAGAGTGGACGGAATGTGCCGAACTCCTTGCAATAATAATGTTTGTATCCCATTGAGCGGGCGTAGAACAGTTTGGCATCGTCTTTCTTTCCCAAGGCTTTTGCCAAGGTGGCAAGTGAATAGTCGGCGATGTAATATTCCAGTGCGTGTGATACGGAGTTGTCGAACTGTTCGCGTAAAGGAACGTATCCCAATTTCATATAGTCGTCGTTGTCTGGGCGGAGCAGGTTGTCTTTTCCCGGTGTGTCGGCTCCCTTGCGCATGGCTTCGTAGGCAAGTTCGATGTCGAAATCACGCAAACCTTTCATCCAGGTGTCTACCAATACGGGGATGGCAGGGTCGCCTTCCATGGTCAGGGTCTCTCTTCCATAAAGTTCCCATTTGGGTAGCCAGCCGTGTTCCTTGTACATGTCAACCATGGTGCGTACCATATCCATCTGGCGTTCGGGATAGACCAGTGTCATCAGCTGGTGCAGGTTGCGGTAAGTATCCCACAATGAGAATACGGTGTAGCGGTTTCCTTTCGTGGTGAGGATTTTGTCGCCTTCCATTTGCGGATATTCTCCGTTTACGTCTTGCAGCAGGTTGGGATGAATCAGTGCATGATAAAGTGCGGTATAGAATACGGTTTTCTGGTCTTGGGTGCCGCCTTCTACCTTGATTCGCCCTAAGTCTTCGTTCCAGCGGGTACGCGCTTCGTTGTGTATAGCGTCGAAGTGTTGTCCGTGCTGTTCCTTCTCCAGGTTCTCGCGTGCATTCTCAATGCTGACAAACGATACGCCCATGGCCACTTCTATCTGTTCGCCTTCTTCCGTATCGAAAGTGAACCATGCGCCGATGTCGTCTCCTGCTATGTCTTTATTGTACTTGGTATACAGTTTGTATTTGCCTTGGTCGGGGTCCCATTCTGCTTCAACTCCTTGCATCGGGCGTTGTTTTTTCCAGTAGCCTGTCGCTTTAGGTGCCTGGCTGATACGCATGACGAAATAGATGGGGAAAACTGCTTGTGGGTTGTAGCAGAACGTACCCAACACTTTCATGCCTTCCACTTCCCGGTCGTTGACTCTCCGCATATAGGCTCCGGATTCGTTGGTCAGTCCTTCGCCCAAGTTTAACAGGATGTGGCTTTCGCCTTTCGGGAACGTGAAACGTGTAAGTCCGGTGCGTGGCGTAGCGGTAGCTTCTGCCTGAATATTGTATTTGGTCAGTGAAATGGTATAATATCCCGGCGTGGCATTCTCTTTTTCATATTTACTGCCATAGTTGTGGTAGTCTACATCCAATTTGCCAGTGGTAGGCATCAGTAGGAGCGAACCTAATTCGGGACATCCCACGCCGCTCAGGTTGACGTGCGCGAAGCCGGTGAAGAAGCTGTTGGTGTATTCGTAGGGAGTAGACCACCATCGGGCATCTTTGTCGTAAGTATTGTCGGATGACCCCATGACGTTAAAAGGAACAACCGACATCATGCCGTTAGGGCAGATGGCACCGGGGTTACAAGTGCCGAAATTGGTGGTGCCGATAAACGGATTTACATAGTCGGCAGGCTCTTGCCCCATAAGCGGGCTTAATAGAAACAGGCTTGCCAGGCAAGTAAGAAAATGTTTCATGGTGACTTAGGTTTTAGGTTTGTTTTTTAATGAATACAGAGACACAGAGGCCGGGAGCTGTTGGTAGAATATGCTCTGTGCCCTTGTGTCTCTGTGTAGAACGCGTCTCTTAAACGATAGAATGGCTCTTGACAAATGCGATGATTTCATCAATGTATCCAAAAGCCATGCCTACCACGGTATCGGCAGCCCCATAATATATGGCTACCCGTTTGCCATCTTGCAGTGCGGCACAGGGAAATACCACGTTGGGTACGTCACCTTGCATTTCGTAGGAAGCTGCGGGTGCCAGCAAGTATGGTTGGGTACGGTATAACACTTTTTCCGGATTTTCTTTATCGAGGATAGCTGCTCCCATCGAATACCGGAATCCGTTACACGTGGTGATGACCCCGTGATAAAACAACAGCCATCCCGCTTCGGTGAGGAAGGGAACCGAGCCTGCACCTATTTTGGTACATTGCCAGGCACTGTCTTCGAACGGAGTTACTTTCATTACGCAACGATGCTCTCCCCAGTATTTCATATCGGGGCTGTAACTGATATAGATATCACCAAAAGGTGTGTGCCCATTGTCACTGGGACGGCTTAGCATAGCATACTTGCCGTTTATTTTTTGCGGGAATAGCACACCGTTCCGGTTGAACGGCAGGAAGGCATTCTCGCATTGATAAAATTCTTTGAAATCGAACGTATAGCCGATGCCGATGGTTGGTCCATGATATCCGTTACACCAGGTAATCCAGTAACGGTCTTCTATCCATGTTACCCGCGGGTCGTATTTATAATCAGATTCAATCATTTCTGTATTCCCTGCTTTGAACTGGATTGGTTCATGCTGGATGTCCCAGTGGATTCCGTCCTTGCTGAATCCGGCAAAGATGTTCATTTGTACAGCCTTGTTGTCGCAGCGGAAAACTCCGGCAAAGCCGTCGCCGAAAGGCACTACGGCACTGTTGAAAATGCTGTTCGATGTAGGTATGTCATAGCGTCCGATAATGGGATTCTGCGAGTATCTCCACATCACATCTTTGCAATCTGCCGGTCGTTCTTCCCACGGCATTTGAAATTTCTCTACCATAAGTCTTCTTTTAATTGATAATTGATAATTACTCTTTTTAGGGATTATTTTGTTTATTATTCTTTTTCACCTTTCAGTAAAGAGCCGTCCGGTGCATACTTGAACGGAACAAAATACGTAATCAGGAAAGCAGGGATGGTGGCTATCAACACGAAAATGAAGAAGGGTTCGTATCCTCCCGGTTTGTTGAACCATTCACCCAAGGTTTCGCAAACCCATCCGCTCAGCATACCTGGTAACATGACTCCCAGGTTCATGATACCCGATGCGAAAGCGTAATGTGCCATTTGGTGTTTCCCGGGTGCCACTTGTTGCATCATAAAAAGTGTCAACCCTACGAATCCGAATCCATAGCCGAAGTATTCAAACACGATGCCGCTACAGATAATCCATCCGCTTTCGGGTTGGAAAATCGATAACAGGGCATACACGACAAAGGGCAGATTGAAGATACAACACAGTGTAAATAAGGTTTTCTTCAGTCCTCGTGAAGATATATAATAGCCTGCCAACAATGAACCTAACACAAACGCTGCGGCTCCGTATGCACCATAGTATAGTCCGATTTCCTTTTCACTTAGTCCCAAACCTCCAGTAGCACGGTCTGCCTTGAGAAACAGCGGTACGATTTTCATTACGAATCCTTCGGCAAAGCGGTATAAGATGATGAAACAGAGGTAATACACGATGTGGCTCTTGCGGAAGAAATCGGCAAGAACAGCTACCAACTCTTTCATCACATCTCCGGCTGTCCGTTTTTCGTTTGTATCTCGTTGCTTGCCTTTAGGAAGCATAAATATATGGTAAATGCCCAGCAATACCATTGTTGCACATAGAATCGCCATAATCAGCATCCATGCTTTCTGGTTGGCTGTCAGCATAGTTGCTTGGTCAGCGTTTCCGATGCCTCCATAACGCTCGATGGCATATCCGGCAAGATACACCAGTCCACCGGTGGCCACAATTTTGGCAATGTTATAAAATGCTCCTTGCCAGCCTATGTATTTAGCCTGTTCGGAAGGGGTAAGTTCGCTCATATAAACCCCGTCGCATGCAATATCATGTGTAGCACCGCTGAAAGCGATAACAGCCAGCAGGGCAATGGCGATGCTGAAGAAATGAGGCAAGTTCAGCGAGAATGCCACCAGTCCGAAGGTGATACCGGTAATCAACTGAGTGGCGACCACAAAGAATTTTTTCGTCTTGAACAGTTCCAGAAAGGGACTCCATAGAGGTTTTAATGTCCAAGGCAACAGGATGAGTGAGGTCCAGAATGTAATCAACTTATCTTCTACACCCAATCCTTTGAACATAAGTACTGTTACCATATTGAGCACCACAAAGGGAAGTCCCATGGCGAAGTAAGCGGTAGGTACCCACGTGATGGGACTTCTCTGGTGTGCTGTATGTATTTGTTTGTCTTCTTTCATGACACGGTTACATTATTTCTTCGTTTCGTTGCTGAACGAGTAAGGAGCATCTTCTGCTGCAATGCCTCTTTGCTTATTGGGAGTATTGCTCATTGTAATGTCAATGTTTCCTCCGTTTTGCAAAGTCGAATGCGTGACATAGTTCTTGGTATAGTTTTGCCCGTTTACAGTCATGGCTTTGATGTAGAAGTTTTCTTTGCTGTTCTCAGGAGCATTGATGACAAATGTGTTGCCGTTTTCGAAATGTAAGGTCGCTTTTTTGAACAAGGGTGCTCCCATTACGTATTGGTCGGTTCCTGGACATACGGGGTAGAATCCCAGTGCTGTAAATACATACCATGCAGAGGTTTGTCCGTTGTCTTCGTCACCACAATAGCCGTCTGGAGTAGGAGTATACATGCGGTCCATTACTTGTCGCAGCCAGTATTGAGCTTTCCATGGCTGTTTGGCGTAATTGTACAAGTATATCATATGTTGCACAGGTTGGTTGCCATGTGCGTAATTACCCATATTCATGACCGTCATTTCACGGATTTCGTGAATGGGGAATCCGTAATAGCTGTCATCATAAATAGGTGGTACGGCAAATACCGAATCCATCATTGTGATGAACACGTCATCGCCTCCCATCAGGTTGATAAGTCCTTGTGGGTCATGGAATACAGACCATGAGTAATGCCAGCTGTTGCCTTCGGTGAAAGCATCTCCCCATTTCAGTGGTGAGAAAGGCGATTGGAAAGTACCGTCTTCATTTTTCCCGCGCATCAGTTTGCTTTCAGGGTCGAACAGGTTTTTGTAGTTCATGGCACGTTCTGCAAAAAGTTTGATTTCTTTTTTAGGACGGTCAAGAGCCTTGGCTAGCTGATAAATGCACCAGTCGTCGTATGCATATTCCAAAGTACGGGCTGCGTTTTCGTTGATGTTCACATCGTAAGGAACGTAACCCAGTTTGTTGTAATATTGATATCCCTGACGTCCGGTAGAGGAAACTTCGGGATGCACGTGCTCAGTTCCATAGAGGATACCTTGGTAGAGAGTTTCCACATCTTCCACTCTCACACCTTTCAGGTAAGCATCTGCCAGTACTGATGCCGAATTATTTCCTACCATGCAACCGCGGTGCCCGGGGCTTGCCCATTCGGGGAAGAATCCACTTTCCTTGTAAGTATTGATGAGCCCTTCTTGAATTTCTCTGTTCACTGAAGGATACATCAGATTCAACAGTGGGAAAAGGCAACGGAATGTATCCCAGAAACCTGTGTCGGTATACATGTATCCTGGCAAAACTTCGCCGTTATACGGGCTATAGTGTACGATTTGTCCCTGTGGATTGATTTCATAAAACTTGCGGGGGAACAGAAGTGAACGGTATAAGCAAGAATAGAAAGTACGGTATTGGTCCAAATTGCCGCCTTCCACTTCGATGCGTCCCAATACATTGTTCCAGGCATCTTGTCCTTTCTGTACCAATTCATCGAAAGAATCATTTCCCAATTCTTTCAGATTCTGCATAGCCTGTTCGTAGCTGATGAAAGACGATGCGATGCGTGCATGCACAATTTCTCCTTTATGGGTGCTGAAGCCAATAATGGCACCTGCATGATCGGCTTGTTGTTCAGTACTGTTCTCGTTCAGAATGCTGTCGGCTACGGTTGCCTGATAAGTGAACGGTTTGTCGAACTCGATAACAAAATAGTTCTTGAAATTGGCAGGTACACCGCCGCTGTTTCGGGTTGAATATCCGAGGATACGGTTGTTGGCCTTGTCAATTTTTACGTATGAACCTTTGTCGAAAGCATCAATTGCGATGTATGAGTGATTGTTTTCGGGGAAGGTGAAGCGGAACATCACGGCACGTTCGGTCGGGGTCATTTCCGTCACGATGTCATAGTCTGCCAGATATACCTTGTAATAATGGGCTTTGGCGGTTTCTCCTTTGTGTGCGAACCAACTTGCACGTTTTTCTTCATCGAATATCGGGGCATTGACCATCGGCATGATGGAAAATTGTCCATAGTCGTTTATCCACGGACTGGGTTGGTGTGTCTGTTTGAAACCGCGTATTTTGGTAGCTGTGTAAGTATATTGCCATCCGTCTCCCATTTTTCCGGTTTGAGGAGTCCAAAAGTTCATTCCCCAAGGACGGGCAATGGCGGGATAGGTATTTCCGGTGGAGAGTTCGAACGTGGATTGTGTACCTACCAGTGGACTTACATAGTCGACATAATTTTTAGCTTGTCCTATGGTGAACAGACAGACAAACAAGGTGATTAGTAAGGATTGTTTTTTCATGGTCGTGTTTTTTTATTTGCTAATGTGTTAAATGTGAATAGGTGCTCATGCAGCCAATTTGCGAATGTGCTAATTACTGGTTGAATAAAGAATTAATTCTTTCCCTTTGTAAATTAGCACATTGGCAAATTAAATGCTGGCACATCGGTTCTTAAATTCCCCATTGGGTAGGTTGGCTGGTCATGACGATTTCCAACGTACCTCCGGCAGCAATGTCTTTATGGTTCAGGAACGGTACGTTCAACGGTTGACCGTTTAATGTTGCGCTCTCGATATATTTGTTGTCTGCCGAATTGTTTTTTGTGATGATTGTAAAGGCTTTTTTATCAGGCAGGTTGATGATAGCCTTATCGAATATCGGACGGCCGATAGAATATACAGGCTTGCCTGGACATACTTGGTAGAATCCAAGAGAATTCAAGATGTACCATGCCGACATCTGTCCGCAGTCTTCATTGCCTGACAGGCCATCCGGAGCGTTGCGATATTGTTCTTTCAAGACACGGTCTATCAGTTCTTGGGTCTGCCACGGACGGTTTACATAATTGTAGAGATGAATTACGTGGTGACTCGGTTCGTTTCCTTGTGCATATTGTCCGATAAGGCCACTGATATCGGCCGATACTAATTCACCTTCGATGGTCGAATCGGCATTGAACAGTGAATCCAGTTTGCCGACAAATGCTTCTTTGCCTCCCATCAGCTCTACGAAACCTTCTATATCTTGTGGTACGAACCACAGCCATTGCCATGCGTTGCCTTCGCAGTAATCATCGTTCCGGTGATTTGAAGCCTTTGGATTAAACGGACTGCGCCAGTTTCCTTTCGAGTCCAGACCGCGCATGAAACGGGTAGACGGATCGAAATAATGTGTATAGGCTTTTGCCAACTTGGCATACTTTTGTTGGTTTTGATAATCGCCCACGGCTTCTGCCAGAATAGAGATACAATAATCGTCGTAAGCATATTCCAATGCTTTTGCTACCGACTCGTTCTCACGGTCACACGGAATATAGCCAAGGGTGTTTTTATAATATTTTGCCATCGGCATCAGGAAAGGCAATACTTCAGGCGGGCATTTAATGCCTGTCGTGTCGTATTCAGCTGTCCGTAAGCATGCCTTGTAGGCTTCCTGAAGGTCAAAATCAGCATTCCCCTTGGTATAGGCATCGGCTATGAGCGATGCTGCATGATACCCAATCATTGTCCCTGTGTAGTTGGATGCCAGGTCCCACATCGGGAATACGCCACCTTCTTGGCTTTTCAAAATCAACGAGCGGATAAAGTCGTTGTTCAACTTGGGGTCAATGATAGAAAGTAACGGGTGAAGTGCACGGAATGTGTCCCATAACGAAAATACAGTGTATACCGGTTTGTTCACGTCACCTTGGTGTATCTCGCGGTCCATTCCCAAGTAACGCCCGTCTACGTCTGTAAAGAGATTCGGGCTGATGGCCGTGTGGTACATGGCTGTATAGAATATGTTTTTGTTGGTCGCATTAGAGGTGGTGATGTCTATCTTTGATAGGTAGGCATTCCATGCCTGGCGTGCATCGTTGCGTACTTTGTCGAAGTCCCAGGCTGGGATTTCAGCTTCCAGGTTCTTTTTTGCCCCTTCCGTATCAACGGCAGAGATACCCACTTTTACCATGACAGGTTCGTCTTTTTCAGTCTTGAATTTCAGCAGGACTTTGCATCGTGGTTGTGTCCGGCCTTTGGCATCGGTCAGTGTGTCACGCACAATGGTGTAAGTAAAGGGCTTGGAGAACTTGGCATAAAAGCTAGCCTGTTGGTCGAATGCCCAGTATTTGGTCAGTTTGCTGCCTTTGATTTCCGTATCGCTGACGACGTCTACTTGCATGTCCAGGTTGGTCTGGTATTGGATGGAATAATCCATGTCAAGTATGAACCCGGCATTTTCAGATGCAGGGAACGTATAGCGGTGCAGTGCTGCACGCGGGGTAGCGGTCAGTTCAGCCTTTACTCCGTAGCGGTCAAGGAATACCGAATAATATCCCGGTTCAGCCATTTCGTTTTCGTGACTGAAAGGAGAGGCGTATGGCAAGGTTTGACTGACATAATCTTGCGGGTTGTATTGTTGTTCGCCTACGGTAGGCATCAGCAGGAAATCGCCGTAATCGGCACATCCGGTTCCGCTGACATGGGTGTGCGAGAATCCGTTCAGGGTCGAATCTTCGTAATAATATCCTGAACAGGCATCCCATCCGTCGATACGGGTATCAGGGCTGGGTTGAATCATGCCATTAGGTACTACCGGTCCGGGAAACGTGTGTCCGTGTCCTCCTGTACCGATAAAAGGGTTGACATACGCTGTATAGTCGGGCGTTGTGGCATTTGGGGCACACGCTGCCAACATGAAGACAGCTCCTGCGCAGTAAGCTATCACCGAAAGCTTTGTTTTCATAATATGATTATAAGTTTGAATTAAGTTAATACACCTTATTATATTATTATATTGTTATATGCCTGCATCGTTTTCCAGTTGCAGGTCGTTCTGTTTTTCCTTTTGTTTGAAACCTCTTCAACTGGTTGCCTTTATTCTTCCGATGAAATGAATACCGTTCCTTGGTTTATCTTGTAATTGATATGGATGGTATTCTGCAAGATTTTCAAAACATCGTCTATCGTGTCTTTCTTTTTCAACACACCCGAATAAGTCGCTGTCCGGTCTATATCGGGCGAAAGAATGATATCCACTCCATATAGCTTTTCCAAGATGTCGGCTATGCGGAACATGTTTGCCTGATCCAATGGAATCAGATTGTTGTGCCAAACGGCATCTACTATGGCATCGGTTTGCGACACTTTCATCTGTCGTGTCACCAGGTTCAGTTCTACTTTCTGCCCCGGTGATAAAGTGATTGCACCTTCGTTGTGGTTTCCTTCTACTTTTACTTCACCTTCTATCAGCGATGCTTCTGCATTTTTCCCTTCATCTTGGCTCCTGAAGTTGAACTTGGTACCCAATACTTGCACGCTCATGTTTTTACTGAGCACTTTAAACGGTTTGTGCTTGTTTTTGGTTACTTCGAAATATGCTTCTCCATTCAACCGGAGCTCTCGCTTTTCCCCATCGAATTTTTCGGGATATTTCAAAGTCGAATTTTCATTCAGCCATACTTTGCTGTTGTCAGGTAAGACCAATGCCAGCGTTTCTTCACTTCCGGTAGAAACGGTGACCAGATGTTCTTCTTGTCTTCCTAGTGTAAACCATACTGTCAGTCCGGCTATGGCTACACATGCGGCAATGGCTGCTGCATATCTCATCCCTTTTCTGAAGAACGGGATTGTGGACCGTTCTTCTCCGATGCGTCCTTCCAGTTTCTTTTCTGCTTGTCGCAGCGTTGTCTCGTCGGGTATTGCATCTTCTTGTCCCAAGTAGAAAAGTTCTTCCCACTTGAAAAACAGGGTTTCGTGTTCTTTCGACTGATTGACCCATTTCATTACAGCCCGTTTTTCTTCGGGCGTGCATTCGTCACGGAAAAAGCGCATTATTGTTTCATAATTCACTCTCATTTCTTTTTACCTATTTTCTATACCTTGATAACCTTATCTTGACTTTAAAACAACTAAAGATGGAAAAACACTTACACAAAAGGCAAATAAAATGCAGGATTGATATGCATCATGCTTTAATGGCACACAAACGGCGCTTGTCTGCGCTGCCTGTGTGCCATTGAAAAACTGTTCATCTTTATTCAGAGTTTCCTTTAACTCCCTGTCGGATAACTGTGGAATTATAGTAAAACAAAATTGGTTTGCGAAAAATTCTTGATGTATTGTCATAATCGAATGGAGTTTCCATTGGAAATGGGCACTCAGCATGACAAATGATTTTTCGCAATTCATTTCTGATTGACTATAATACCATTTCTTGCCCGGCTGATTGCCCATTTCCATTTCCAGCGTAACTCCTTCCAGTATCTGGCTATGTGTGATATAACTCTTGTCGTAAGGCTTCCCGTTGAGTTTGATTGACTGGATGTAGCAATTCTCAGGACTGGCATTGTGGGCTATGACAGTAAATGTTTTTCCGTTCGGTAAAGAAATGGACAGGCGCGGGAATACCGGACTTCCGATTTCATAGGTTTGTGAAATGGGGTTTACCGGATAGAATCCCATGGCACTGAATACATACCATGCCGACATTTGTCCGCAGTCTTCATTGCCGCACAGGCCGGCTGGCGTATTGGTGTACAGTGTATGCATGATTTGGCTTGCATATTGTTGGGTTTTCCACGGTTCGCCTGCTGCATTGTACAGGTAAGCTACATGGTGGCTGGGTTCATTGCCCTGAGCATATTGCCCTATCATGCCGGTGCTGAAGATGGGAAGCTCGGTCGTATCGGTCGGGTGATAGGTGAACATACTGTCCAGCTTTTGAGCAAAACGTTCTTTGCCTCCCGTCAGGTCTATCAGTCCTTCAATATCATGTTGTACAGACCAGAAATATTGCCATCCGTTGCTTTCGCAGATGTTGGGGGTATAATCTTCGGCATCAAAACCGGCAATGAATTCACCTTTCATGTTGCGTGGTTGCATGAAAGATGTTGCCGGGTTGTACACGTTCCGGTAGTTTTGCGAACGGGTATAAAACTCTTTGGCTATATCGTTTTTGCCCATCTTTTCTGCCATTTTGGCGATGCAATAGTCATCGAAAGCATATTCCAAAGTTTTCGAGAGCGACCATCCGTCATTATTGTATGGGTCGTGCATGTCGTAAGGGATGTATCCTTTCTGTTTGTAGATACCGATGCCGCGGTATTCGTCCAGGTTGGCAGTAGCTACGCACGAAGCCAAAGCTTTTTCAGCATCGAAGTTTCCTATTCCTTTTAAGTAGGCATCTACGATGACCGGTACCGCATGATACCCGATCATCATGTCGGTTTCACTTCCGTAGAAGTTCCATACGGGCAGACGTCCGTTTTGTTCGCCGAAAGCAAGGAGCGATTTTACCATGTCATTGGTGCGTTCGGGTTGGGTAATGGTGAACAGCGGATGAGCCGCACGGTAGGTATCCCACAAAGAGAATGTGCTGTAATTTGTCCAGCCGTCTGTTTGGTGGGACTTTCCGTCAGGTCCGTAATAAGCTCCGTCTACATCACTGTAGATAGTGGGGGCTAACATGCTGTGATAAAATGCGGTGTAGAATACAGTCCGTGTGTCAGAATCGTCTGTCTCTATTTTGATTTTTCCCAGTTCACGGTTCCATGCTTCCTTTGCTTTTGCCAGGAAGGCGTCAAAGTCATTGTCGGGAGCTTCAGCTTGCAGGTTTTTTTCGGCTCCTTCCATACTTACTCCTGAGAGTGCAGTGACCAAGGTAATCTGTTCGCCTGCTTGTGTAGGATAGTCAAAGCGGGCGCGGAGTCCGGTGTCATAGTTTTTATCTTCTCTAAGCACGTTGATGGTATCGATTGTCATGTGGGTAAACGGGCGGGAAAAGCGGGTGCAGAAATAAACTTTCTGGTTGCGTGCCCAGCCGATTGAGTAACGGTATCCACGGATGGTGACCGAGTCGACAGCTTCGATGTGTGTTTCCTGTGTTGCATCCCAATTCATGGATTTAGCCAGATTAAGGATGATGGCAGACTCTGCTTTCGGGAATGTATAACGTTGGATACCGCAACGCTCGGTGGCGGTCAGTTCTACGTTGATGTTGTAGTCGTCCAGCTTTACCTGATAGTAGCCGGCGTATGCGCTCTCGTTCTGGTGTGAGAATTTTGAGTGGATACCCAACGGAGCTTCTGCTTCATTGTAAGGAAGGGTAACAGGCAGGAACGATATATCGTACAGGTCGCCTGCACCTGTGCCCGAAAGATGGGTGTGGCTGAATCCGGCTATGGTGCTGTCCGGATAAAAATAACCGGCGATGCGGTCCCATCCGGGCAAACCATTGTCGGGACTTAACTGCACCATGCCGAAAGGCACTTGTGCTCCGGGATAAGTGTTGCCTGTAAAGTCGGTTCCGATAAATGGGTTTACATATTGGGTATAGTCTTCCGTAGCAGGTTGTGGGGTTGTGGTACACGCTGCAAGTGTGAGTGCTAAGGCATAAATAGGGACGGTTCTCAGTCTCATAATATTAGTTGTTTGAAATTAGAATTTGGATTTGTGGTGTTAGGTGCAAAACACAAAGGATACAAAGAAAAAACGTCCGGATTGTGGGCGGATTTCATTGTGCCTTTGTATGGCTGCGTCTGATAATTAAAACAAGTGATTAAAGAAAAACACTTATTTAGTTTGTTCATTTCTTTCAATTAGTTACATTTGCATTGTGCTTAATTTGGTATCCGGGTTATGAAGGAAGAATTTGAAGTAACATATAAGGCATTATTTCGACGTTATTATGCAGGTCTGTTGTTTTATGCAACTCGTCTGGTGGGGGAGGATGATGCCGAAGATATTGTTCAGGATGTGTTTGTCGAAGTCTGGCGGCGGCAGGATACCGTAGAGATAGGCGAACAGTTCCAGTCATTCTTGTATCGTTCGGTCTATACCAAAGCTATTAATCTTCTGAAACATAAGGCTGTGGCGGAAAACTACAACGCGGATGCAGTGGAGTTTTATCAGAAAAAGCTGGATTACTACCAGCCCGACCATACGGATGTTATCAGCCGGATAGAGAATCGTGAGTTGCGTTCGGAACTTCACCGTGCCATTGATGAGCTTCCTGACAAGTGTCGGGAAGTATTCAAGCTCAGTTACCTGCACGATATGAAAAACAAAGATATTGCCGATGTAATGGGCATTTCCTTGCGTACAGTAGAAGCGCACATGTACAAAGCCTTGAAAGTGCTCCGTGAACGGTTGAAAGGCTTGCGCTTCTGATTTCCTGATGAAATTTCGTAAGCATTCGACCCATGCTGACCGGTTACCACTTTCCGGATAGAATCATAGCGAGATGCAACCGGTTGCGGAAGCCAGCGGATATAGGTGCATCGGCAAACGTATATAGGTCCATCCGCTGTAAGATTATTAATCTTCAGGCTGCAAGATTATTAATCTTACAAGCGGAAGATTATTAATCTTACATCAGACGAAGTTATCTGCGTTGATAGACGAAGAAAAATAACAACCATTTATACCGCGCATGATAGTATACTTTGCGCGGTATGAAATTGTGCATTTTCTCACCACAGGGGACACAGAATCTTTTATTTGAATATCCGCATTTCACCCAATTGTCTTGTAGGGGCGTATCGCATACGCCCGAATACGTCAACTAATCCACGTGGATGTCTTCAGGGCGTATGCGATACGCCCCTACATGGGATGTTTGCGGATATTCAATATCTTTTAAATAAATATTCGCGCACGCGTAAGGGCAAGGAGGATTCATAAAAAGTAACGAAAAAGTGTGGAGGAGGGTAAGTGTTTCACTTTGCAGACTTGTTATATAAATGATTTTATCCGTTTGTTGGATAAACTTGACAAACAAAATAAATAGAAATTGAATGTGTAACCTTAAAAAACAGGTATGGAAAACAAAAAATCTGATAAATGCTTGAATCTGTTCCAAACGTTCATGTTATGGGCGTTTGTTGTGTTGTCTTTACAGTCTTGTAATATGAATACAAAGGATGCCGTGGGCAGTGTCCGGTCGGCAGCTGGAGCTAAGATGGGGACTACATTGACTGTCCGCAATGGTAAGGCGGCTGCCGGATATGTGTATTTCGAATTGGATACGGTTGCGAATGTGGATACACGGGTGACTTTTGCGGTAGATAACGAAGCTTTAGAAGCTTACAATAAGGCGAACGGGACAAATTATACGGCTTATGAAGGGGCATCGTTGGCAACCGAAGGTGCCGTGACTATTCCGGCAGGGCGGCTTCGGTCGGATTATGTGGCTGTCAATGTGCCGGCAGGCGGAAAAGGGAATGCGGTTGCCATTACAGCAGTTGCCGGTCAAGGAGGTTCTGTTTCGGAGGATAATGGCGTGTTTATTTACCAGGTAGCGGCATTGGACGCTCCTGTATATGAAAAGACAATCAAGAATTTGTGTTATATCGAGGTGAACAATGACAGTCCGCTGAATGCAGGTGAATATACCTTGTCGGACGGAAAGCCTTTTTTTGATATTGTAAGCGTCTTTGCAGCGAATATCAACCTGAATGAGGAAGGTATGCCATATATCCATTGCAATGACCAGGTGGCTTTTGTCTTGGAACATGCCGATGAAATCATTCGTCCGTTACAGAAGAAAGGGATTAGGGTCCATTTGTCTATTTTAGGCAACCACGATGATGCTGGAATGCGCAGCTTGAGTGCTGAAGGTGCGAAAGTTTTTGCGAAAGAACTGAAGATGTACGCTGATATTTACGGCTTTGATGGATTTGATTTTGATGATGAGTATTCATCATACGCTGAAAATAAGTTCAAAGGAAGTGCCGTGTCTGGCCCTGGTGTGGTAAGTTCGGCAACAGAATGTACAAGTGCCAATTATACCCGGCTGATGGAAGCCTGCCGGGAAGTATTGCCAAAAGGTGAAAGTACTTTTGGTATCTATTGGTATACGGATGATGACCAGCCGGTAGGGACGAACGTGGAAGAGTTGATCGACTATGCTGTATATGGAGCTTATGGTGCGTTTGACGAATACCGGCAACAGGATATCAGTAATGCTATCGAGGCACCTTATGCCATTACGTTAAGTGGATTGGACAATAAGGGGAAAATGATACCGGTTTCGGTGAATGAGGCATATTTGAATAAGGTGAAGGACGGAAAATACGGATACTTTGCTTTTTACGACCTGAAGTCCAGCCGTACATATATCCGCGAATTTAACCAAGTTGCAAAAGTATTATGGAATGGGCTTACTGTAGAATGGACAGGCAATGTCTATGCACGTACATCGATGGAAGCGGTTAAGTTTGTCGCTCCGTCTGATGGAAATCAGTGATTGAAATTTTTCAGAAACTATTTTGGATTCATCTCAAAGCACACACGAAAAGAATACATCAAGTCAAGAAAAACGTTTTGTGGAAAATCCAGGCAGTTTCTAATAAGGATGTACTGAAATACTCTCTACCTGTTGTTTAATAGATAAATAAAGTGAAAAGACCGGAGCTTGTGTGCGACGCATAGGCTTCGGTTGTTCATTATTTGTTCGTGAAAATTAAAAAAATTCATTTTCTGCCTAAGTGTTTTATAAAAGATAGTTGTTATTATTATAAGTTTTGCCCAATAGCTTAAAGATAAAAGAGAAAAAAGAGAAAGAGATAATCAACTTAATATTAATGTTTAACCTTAGAAATGCAAGTATGAGAAGCAAACATTCGTGCATGAGCTCGAAGAAACTCGTTCGGGCATTATTGGTTTCGGCACTATTTGCTGTTCCTACACAGGTAGTGTCTGCGCAATTAAATATTGCATTGACCAATACTCAGTTGGGGACTATGATTCAGCAGATTCAGTCTCAGTCCCAGTATCAATTCTTTTACGATGACGAATTGGCCGATACACCGATCGAGTCGGTAAAGGCAAACGGCTCCAGCGTGGAAGAAGTTCTTGATCAGGCATTGGCAGGGAAGGGTATCAGTTATGTAGTAGATGACAATGTGATTTATTTGTCGAAAGAATCTACTTCTACAACAGCACCTACTGCTGTGAATGCAGCGCAGGAAGAACAACAGCAACAAATCACTGGACGTGTTGTTGACGCAACAGGTGAAGCGTTGATTGGTGTGTCGGTTGTACAGAAAGGAACGACTAACGGAAACATTACCGACTGGGATGGTAACTTTACAGTAAATGTTCCCGTAGGTTCTGTCTTGCAGTTCTCTTACATCGGTTATAAAACGGTAGAAATGACGGTAGAGGCCGGAAAGACTACCATCAACCTGACTATGGAAGAAGACTCTGAAATGTTGGACGAAGTGGTTGTTACCGCTTTGGGTATCAAGCGTGAAAAGAAGATGTTGGGTTACGCCGTTCAGGAACTGAAGAGTGATGAACTGAACCGTACGGGTGACCCGTCGGTAACCAGTGCTTTGCAAGGTAAAGTTGCCGGTCTGTCGATGAACACTTCTGCTACCGGTTTGGGCGGTTCTACCAAGATTACTATCCGTGGTAACTCTTCGTTGAGCGACAACAACCAGCCGCTGTGGATTGTGGACGGTGTGCCGTTCAGTGATAACAGTAATTCGGATGCATCGTTCTATGGTGGTGTAGACCGTGGCGGTGCTTCGTTGGATATCAATCCGGATGATATCGAAAGTATCTCGGTATTGAAAGGTCCGAATGCTGCAGCCCTTTACGGTAGCCGTGCCGGTAACGGTGTTATCTTGGTAACGACCAAGAAAGGTTCGAAGAAAGACGGTTTCGGTATCCGTTATAGTGGTAACTTTACGTGGACAAAGGTTGCTGAGACATTGGATATGCAGGAACGTTATGGACAAGGTCTGATAGGAGAAAATGGGGGAGCCGAGTATACGACAGGAGCTTCTAGTAGCTGGGGACCCGTATTGGATGGTTCAATGAAGGAAGCGTGGAACGGTCAGACCTACGCTTATTCTAAATACGGAAACAAGCTGAAAGATTATTTCGAGACAGGCTTCTCTCAGACACACAACGTATCTATCCAAAACGGTACGGAAACTTCACATTATCGCGCATCATTCGGCGCATCGGATAATGACGGTATGTTCCCGAACGAGAAACTGCAACGTATTAATGTAGACTTGAACGCAGGTACGGAATTGAATAAATACCTGTCGATGGACGCTAAGATTTCTTTGTCGCGTACGAAAGCTAACGATCGTCCGATGTATGGTACGTATGGTGCTATCAATCAGTTGATGGGTATTCCACACAATGTACGTTTGGATGACTTGCGCCAGTATTCCGATGACAATCATGTACATGTTAACTGGTACGGACCGACTGCAGGCATCCGTAACCCGTATTATGTATTGAACCAACGTCGTAATGAAGACGAACGTTGGCGTGCTTTCGGTTACTACAATGCGAAAATCAATTTTACCGATTGGCTGCATTTCTCTGCTAAATACGCTTTCGATTACTATCGTACCCGTATCGAAGAAACCAATGGTGGTGACGGTATCAATGGTGAAAGTTCGATGGCAATGATAACGAACGATGCAATGGATCGCCGGGAAGAAAACTTCTTTGAATCGAATGCTGAATTTATGTTGATGGCAGACAAGCAAATTACCGATAATTTCCGTTTGGGTGTGAACTTGGGTGCCAACTTCATGTATCAGAAGTATGAGGCTCTGAATGCCGGTGTAGGTAATATGCTGATTAAAGGCAACTGGATGTTTAATGCTGCCAACTTGCTCCGTACGGCAGGTGAAACCGGTTACGAACGTGCTACAAACTCCGTATTCGGATCGGCACAGTTGGCATGGAAAGAATATTTGGCTTTGGACTTGACTGCCCGTAACGACTGGTCATCTACGTTGCCCCAACAGAACAACTCTTTCTTCTATCCGTCTGCTAACTTGAGTTTCGTGATTTCAGATTTTGTACGTTCCTTGGATAAAGAATTGCCCAGTTGGTTGACTTTTGCCAAGTTGCGTTTGTCTGCAGCTCAGGTAGGTAAGGATACAAGCCCTTATCAGTTGTACAATACGTATTCTTATTCATTTGATAACGGTATCCTGACTCCGACCCGTGACAATGTGAAGATGAACGACCAGTTGAAGCCGGAAATTGCAACATCTTACGAGGCTGGTTTGGATATGCGTTTCTTTGATAATCGGTTAGGCTTTGACTTCACTTATTATTATATGAAGACAAAGAACCAGATTATGAAAGTGCCTGCTGCAGCTCCCTGGTCGGGTGGTCAATGGGTGAATGCCGGTTTGATTTCGAACCAAGGTGTGGAATTGATGATTTATTCTACCATTGTAGACACCAAAGACTTTACGTTTGATTTGAACTTGAACATGGCTCACAACGTTTCTACAGTTGAAGAATTGGCACCCGATCAAGGTGTAAGATACATGTTCTTCGAAGGTGATACTAATTTCCCGATTCAGGTAGGTGCAACCGAAGGTGGTAAATTGGGTGATATCTATGCTAGTACGCTTTATCAGCGTGATGAAAATGGCAACATCATTATCGGTGCGAACGGACTTCCGATGACCATTACTGATGAAGCTGAACGTGTTGCTAACCCGATTGGTAACATCCAGCCCAAACTGACAATGTCTGTATCTCCAACTTTCACTTACAAAGGCATTACGCTTTCGGCTATGTTCGATATGAAGTTTGGTGGTGACATCTTCTCTTATTCAGAAATGGTAGCTACTGGTAACGGTTTGGCAAAACGTACGGAAAACCGTGGTGAGAATAACAACTACATGATGGTATTCCCAGGTGTAAAAGAAGACGGTACTACAAATAACACCGCTATTAGAGCTTCTGACTATTATGGCAATTTGTTGCCGGAAGATTTCTTGTATGACGCTTCGTTCATTAAGTTGAAAGAATTGTCTATCGGTTATTCGTTCCCGTCAAAACTGTTGCAAAAGACTCCGTTGACTTCGTTGAACGTTTCGTTCGTGGCTCGTAACTTGTGTTACCTGATGAAACATACACCGGGCACCAGCCCTGAAGGTGGTTACGATACCTCAATGTTCTCGCAGGCAATCGACTATGCGGCTCTGCCGTACTCTCGTACCTTCGGTTTGTCAGTTAGTTTAGGTTTTTAATCTTACATAAAAATAGTAACTTATGAAATTCAATACATATAAGTCAGTGGCGATGTGCTCCCTGTTGGCACTTTTAGCCGGGTGTCATGACTTTGAAGAAATGAATACCAATCCCTATCAGCCGGTTTATGACCCGAGCGTCATTGGCGGTACGGGCGATGGCATTGATATCGATTACGAAGTGTCGGATAATGCGTTGCAAAGCTTGCGTGCCACTGAAGGTTCGGCAGGCGCAACATTCTCCAATCTGGTTTACGAAGGAATGTATAACGATTATCAGATAACCACGAATTTGACCCACGATGTCTATGCCGGTTATTGGGGTAATAACTCGTTCACACCTCCTAGTGCTCCTACGTATTCGTATAATGACGGATGGTCGGGTGCACGTTGGAGACACTTCTACGATGACCGTACGGTGAGCGAATACAGCCAGTTGATTAAGACATTCTGGTTCTGTGATAGAGACTATTATCAGAATGCATTCTATATCACTCGTATCTATTACGCTTTCCTGCTGTCGGCGCAGACGGATACCTACGGCGATATTCCTATCAAGTATTATGTAAAAGGTATGCTTCCGCCGGAAGAAAACGTAGAATATACCTCACAGGAAGAAGTATATGGCATGATTTTCGATATTTTGGATCAGGCTATTACCAACTTGCATAATCCGACTCTTCCTACGGCTCAGCAATTTAGCTTTGGAGAAGATGATTTATGCTATGGCGGTGATGTGGAAAGCTGGATTCGTTTTGCCAATACCTTGCGTTTGCGTTTGGCGTTGCGTATCTCCAACGTCAATCCGAGTTTAGCTAAGCAACAAGGCGAGGCTGCTCTTAACGACCCGTCAGGCTTGATGGCAAGCCAGGATGATAACATGAAACTGATTCCGAAACGCCAATACATTACCGGCGGTAATGAAAATATTTACGGTTTGCTCTTCTCGTGGGGTGCCAACGTAGTGCTGCCGAAAGAAATGGAATGGGCTTATAAGAATCAGGCTTTGAAACCGGGTGTTACAACTGCAACTCCGGGATTTGAACAAAAAGCGCCGGCTAATCTGTATACGGCAGGTGGGGTAGACGAAACAATGTTCAACGCTAGTGAAGATAACTGTTATCTTGATCCGCGTTGTAACATCCTTTGGTTCCGTCCTTCAGCATATGCGAATTTGAATCAAGCTGTACCCGAAGAGTCTGATGCAGATTTCTGTGGTATACGTAATGGTGCAACTGTTTTGGGTAGTTCACAAACGGTAAACTATTCACCCAACCGTTGCAATCTGCAGTCGGATGCCATGAATCCGAAGATTTGGTGGAACTTGGCTCGTGAAATTGTTTGGTTCGGCTATTCTGAAAGCTTGTTCCTGAAAGCTGAAGCCGCTTTGCGTGGCTGGACAGGTTCGTCTCTGACCGAATCCGCTAAGGATTATTATCTGGACGGTATCCGTGCTTCAATGGACTACTACGGCATTGCGGAAGCCGACTACAGCGATTACATCAACAACTTGCAAGGGTTGGCTGCTTTCGATGGCGGTTCGCAAGAAGAGCAGTTGGAACAGATTATTACTCAAAAGTGGATTGCCGTATTCCCGAATGGAAACGAAGGTTGGGCTGAATTGCGCCGTACTGATTATCCGCGTTATGCATTGGTTGTACAGGGCGGTAACGGTTCGAACGGTGAAGTTCCAAACACGAAGTTGATTAAGCGTGTACAATATCCGGACAGTGAATCGCGCAACCCGTTGAAGCCGACTCAGTACACTCAAGGTACAAGGGTTTGGTGGGATGTAGCCGATACCATGGATGATGATGGCAAGTGGCATCAACCGAATAACTTCAGATAATGCGTTGAGATTTATCTCTAAAAAGAGAGGATTCTGATATGTTGAGCGGAGGGCAGCTTGTAAAAGTTGTTCTCCGCTTGATTTGTCTGGCAGGTGTATGGCGGAAATAGACACAAAAAAAAACGATATTCATCTTTTTATGAATACCGCCGACTTCCGAAAGAACCCCCATAATAGGGTTCTTGTTTCATCATCATTCAGTTGTTTGTGTTTCTGTTATCCTTCCTTTCTCTTTTTACCTCAAAGCAATTCATCTAATTCCTATTGAATCTAATTCCTGAAAACTTACCTTATTACTAATACCTAAAAAACAAAAACATCTAATACCTTAAATCTAATACCTTTTTGCTTTGAATTGTTTACCTTAATCTAATACCTTTAGTTTTTGTATATGTCATCTAATACCTATTAGTTAATGCTTATTGGTTTCACAACCACGATGCAAAGGTATAGCTTTTTTGTGTTTCTGCAATAGACAGAAAGGATTTATTATAAAAAATGCAATATTTCTTGATGTAAATCATCTCGCATTTATTCTGATATGCCGTAAATAGCATATTCGTGTACGGAAACGGCAATAGTGTGCGCGATAACGATTGTTTTTTATAGCTGAAATGATAGATTTATCCTTGATGAATGAACCTGATGAAAACGTAACTTCAATGTTGCTTTTTAGGGTGAAATGTTAAATTTATCTTTCAGTTTTAAGATACGTTGGTTACTGCTGCCGCGGAATTCCAGATAGGGAGAATATAATGCCTGTTCGAATTTCCCGTCTACCAATACGTCGATATAGTCGAGGATTGGCCGGCGGAGAGGGTCGGCAAGTAATGTTTCGTAGGTGTATCCGGTGTAACACCAGATATTTAGTTTGGTATATTCATGGAATTTCCGGATAACCGGCAGAAATTCTTTGGGATTGTAGAAAGGGTCTCCTCCAGAGAATGTGATGCCGTCCAGCAGCGGATTGGCGTTAATCTGGTCAATCATTGTTTTGATTGCCGTTTCTGTCAAAGGAAACCCAGCTGACGGATTCCACGATTCAGGATTGTGGCATCCTTTGCAACGGTGGCTGCATCCGGCAAGGTAGATGGAAAAGCGGATGCCTTCACCGTCGACAATGGTTTCGGGATATGTGTAGAGGTAATGGAGCACTTTTTTAATGATGTTTTACACGGTCGCGTTCTTCGGCACGTTTGGCAGAATTCCAACTGTTTAAGTCCCCGGTCAGATAACCTGTGATGCGGCGCATGCGGAGGATGTTCTCGCTGTTGCAGATGGGGCATTTGTCGTAGATTACACCTCGGTATCCGCAGTTATGGCATGTGTCTACCGGATGGTTGATAGAACCGTAGCCGATGCCTTCATCGTGCATCACTTTGACAATCTTGGCAATGGCGCGCACATTCTTTTGCGCTTCGCCGTCCAGTTCCACATACGTGATGTGTCCACCCCGTGTCAAGGCGTGAAACGGTGACTCGCATTTGATTTTCTCAACGATGCTGATGGGTTCTTTTACGTCTACGTGGAACGAGTTGACGTAATAATCACGGTCTGTCACACCGGGAATAATGCCGTATTTCTTGCGGTCGATACGGGTGAAACGTCCGGAAAGCCCTTCGGCAGGCGTGGCGAGTATCGAGTAGTTCAGTCCATATTTCTGTTTGAATTCGTCTGCTACCCGGTTCATTTCCTCTATTGCCTCGTATAAGGTGTTCCATGCCTTGCGGTTATGCCCGTGCCCTGTGCCGTAAAGTGCGGTCATGGCATTGTGTCCGCCGATAAAGCCGATGCCCAACGTGCCTTGTTTCAATACGTCGCCCACTTCATCGTTCGGATTCAGTTTGCCTCCTCCTTTCCATACATCGTTGCTCATCATGAACGGGAACTGGCGGGCAAGGGCGGTCCGCTGGTATTGGTAGCGGACATACAGTTGTTCTCCGATAAATTCCGACATGCGGTGCACCGATTGCAGGAACAGCTCTTTGGCGTGTTGTTCGATGGCCTCCTGGCTTTGGTTTCCCGGTGTGCGCTCTGCTTCCCGGCGTGCTTCGATGGCAAGGCGGGGCAGGTTCATTGTGGTAAACGAAAGGTTTCCCCGTCCCAGACTGGTCTTTTCGCCGTTCAGGTTTTCGAATACACGGGTGCGGCATCCCATGGTGGCAAGCTCGTAGCGGTACCGCTTCGGGTCGTTCGGATTCCATTTCTCGTTTTGGTTGAACGGGGTGTCTAAGAACATGAAGTTCGGGAAAAGGGCTTTCGCCGTCGTGCGGCATGCTTTCAGAAACAAGTCAAAGTTGGGTGCCTCGAAGGTCATTCCGCCGTTCAGTGCCGCTTCAAAGTCGGTCATTGCTTTCTGATAATCGGCATCCGAGTAGGATACCCCGTCTTTTATCTTGAATATCTGGATGGGGAATACCGGCACTTCGCCTTGCGTGCCCAGTCCTTCAACGGTGGCTTGGAGCAGTTCTTCGATGACCATCCGTCCTTCGGGAGAAGTGTCCGTCCCGTAATTGATGGAACTGAAAACCACTTGGTTCCCGCCTCGTGAGTGCATGGTGTTCAGGTTGTGGATAAATCCTTCCATCGCCTGATGAGTGTCTTTCCGCACTTGCTTGTGGGCGGAGTGCAGGATGTGCGCCGATTCTTCTTCGGTGAGGAAGCAGCCTTCGTTTGCCAGTGCTGCAAGGAAAGCCTTTTGGGCTTTTGCGTCCGGTTCTATCGAAGTCAGGTGTTTGCGTACGTGTTCCGTCAAGTTTTTTTCGTCTATCGGCGTTCCTTTCATTTCCATATAGAAAGCAATGTCCGTTACAATCGCTTTCTGATAGCTTTTCAATACGCCTTTTGCCATGAAGAAGTCGAATGCCGGAATCGCCTGACCTCCGTGCTGCTCGTTCTGGTTGGTCTGGAAGATAATGGTAGCCAGTGTGGCATAGCTTTGGATAGACTGGGGCGTGCGGATGCTTCCGTTCTTGGTATGGAACCCCCGTTCGAACAGGTCATCCAAGTCATATTGGATACACGTGGTGGTTTTGGTGGGATAATAATCCAGGTCATGAATATGGATATCCCCCATGCGGTGCGCTTCAGCATATTGCTTGGGCAGCAGGTATTTGTACGTGTAGTCTTTGGTGACTTCCGAGGCAAAGGTCATCATCTGTCCGGCAGGCGTATGGCTCGACATGTTGGCGTTGCTCAGGTTCACGTCGTTCTTGTCTATTGCCACGATGCCGTCCATGATGTGTTTCATCTGTGTCTTGCGCTCGCGTTCGGTATTGCGCCACTGGCGGTAGATGATGTATTTCTTCGCTACTTCGGGCTGCACTTTCATCAGTTCGTTTTCTACGAGGTCTTGGATTTCCTCTACATTTAATGTTAGATGTTCAAAATGTGAAATGACCCGCTGGGTGATTTCATCAATCAATGCTTCTTGGCGTTCCAAGCCTGTAGCCTGGAATGCTTTCCCGATGGCATTCGAGATTTTGGATGCCGAAAAGTCTTCCCGCTTTCCGTCCCGTTTGATAATGCAAATGTCTGCAGTATTCATACGTCTTGTGTTTTTAAGTGCAACATAAATTCTGTTTTTCCGTGGCAGGTCTTCTGACTGATTCCTCTCTGCAGACGCCTTCCCACCTGTTCGAGGCAGTGGCTGCATTTGCATGTCCCGAGTTTTGGAAATCACAGCAGCGGGTACTGTTGCCGATGTGCGCGGCATTCCCTATTGAAACTTTTTTGTTACCATAAGAAAAACATTTGCAAAGGTAGTGATTTGGCACATTTCTCAAAATGTACTTTTGCTGAGGTTGTCTAAATTGAATAACTTCTGAAAATAAAAATGCCGATTTAGTGGTTTGTATCGCTGTTTATTGGAAAACTTAATTTATAATGAATGTTTCTTGTTTGACATTCTGATTTTTTTTGTTAAGCCACATTCCCGGTATTGGCCCGGCTCGTCAGTGAAGGTTTTCTTTTAGCCAGTATGATTGCAGAACGAAGATATGTTTCAATAGCAGTTCATGTATCTGCAATTGCCAATGTATATATATTCTCGCGGCACAAGGGTGGTCAAATTATATTGGTAAAGCTCATTTAATCCTGTATGAAACAGACAATGCCTGTATGCATAAACAGAAGCACAGGCTGATACTTTTTAAATATTACTTCAGAAATTTGTCAATTTGGAATATTCTTGATAACTTTCGCCGTCTTTTTTCAAAGAACTGATAAAACTTACGAACTTAAAAACTCAAGAACTCGTATATATGATGGAAAAAACTTGGAGATGGTTTGGGAAGAAAGATAAGATTACACTTCCCATGTTGCGCCAAATCGGCGTAGAAGGTATTGTGACAGCACTTCATGAAGTGCCCAACGGTGATATATGGACCGAGGAGGCTATTAATGACTTGAAGTCATACATCGAATCGTACGGGTTGAGATGGTCGGTAGTGGAAAGCTTGCCGGTGTGCGAGGCTATCAAATATGCCGGTCCGGAACGCGACCAACTGATTGAGAACTATAAGGTGAGCCTTGCCAATCTGGGCAAATGCGGTGTGAAGACGGTATGTTATAATTTTATGCCGGTCATCGACTGGGTGCGTACCGACTTGCAGCATCCGTGGGCAGACGGTTCTAGTTCGTTGTATTTCGACCGCGTACGTTTCGCTTATTTCGATACGATGATTCTGAAACGTAAAGGTGCCGAGGCGGACTATACGGAAGAAGAACTGCGCAAGGTGGCTGAACTGGATAAAGTGATTACCGAAGCCGAGAAAGACGAACTGATTGACTCGATTATCGTGAAGACGCAGGGATTCGTAAACGGTAACATCAAGGAAGGCGACAAGAATCCGGTGGCTATTTTCCGCAACCTGTTGGCATTGTATGACGGAATCGACCGTGCTGCGTTGCGTGAGAACATGCGTTATTTCCTGGCTGCCATTATGCCGGTATGCGAAGAATACGGAGTGAATATGTGTGTGCATCCCGATGACCCTCCTTTCCAGATTCTGGGCTTGCCGCGTATCGTGACCAATGAAGAGGATATCGCTTGGTTCTTGAATGCTGTAGACAATCCGCACAATGGCTTGACTTTCTGTGCCGGTTCGCTCAGCGCAGGCGAGCATAACGATACACGTGAATTGGCGAAGAAGTTTGCTTCGCGTACGCATTTTGTACATCTGCGCAGTACGGCGGCTATGCCGGGCGGCAATTTTATCGAAAGTTCGCACTTGGAAGGTCGTGGTCATGTAATCGACTTGATTCGTATTTTCGAACAAATAAAGCCGGGGCTTCCGATGCGTGTAGATCATGGGCGCACGATGTTGGGCGATGAAGACAAAGGCTACAATGCCGGCTATTCGTTCCACGGCCGTATGTTGGCTTTGGCACAGGTAGAAGGCATGATGGCTGTAGTGGAAGACGAGATGAAACGGAATATTAAAGTGGAATATTGATATTTGTTTTTCACCACAGATTACACAGATTAATTAGATGAAATTTAAGAATAATAATTTAATTAATCTGTGTAATCTGTGGTGAACGTAAAAACATGAAGAAGGTTTGTTCACATAAGGCAGGCAGTATCCGGTTCCGTCGGTGGAGCCGGAAGGGGTATGCCGTGTTCGTGAGTCTGCGCATTGTTGTGACAATCGGGCATGTATGCCGGAGCATTGCCGATGCGGCATTGAGCAAGAACAAATCTTTTTCTGAGAACCGGGAACAGAGAACGTCCGTTGACGAGAGAATGGCGGAAGGTACTGTAGATGACGGGGGCGGAGGAATCTTAGTGTCCGCATCTCAGGTAGTGAATGCCGTATTGCTTCTGTTCTTGATGCAGAGAGTGGTATCGGTTTCGGGTAAATCTGTTGTTTGTCCGGAGCGTTATATACCTTTATATAATATAGGAAGCGGAATGGGAAAGGCTCGCAAGCGGGTTTCTCTCATTCCGCTTTTAATGTTTTTTGAAACGCAGATTAGCGCAGATTTTCGCAGATATAATTATTTTTATTTGCGAAAATCTGCGCTAATCTGCGTTTCAACCTAAAGACTTATAAGCTCAAATGATAGAAAGAATTGAGAAAGCTGTTTACGAAGGGAAGCCGCTTCAGCCCGATGAGGTGCTGAGGGTTGCCGAAGAAACCCCGTTGGGCGTGTTGTGTGAGGCGGCACATCGGATTACGGTGAGGTGTGCTTCACGGAAGTTTGATATGTGTTCCATTATCAATGCGAAATCGGGACGGTGTCCGGAGAATTGTAAATGGTGTGCCCAGTCTGTACATTATGATACAGGCGTGCAAGTGTATGGCTTGGTATCGGAAGATGAATGCCTTCGTCATGCCCAGCTGAATGAAGCGCAAGGCGTGAACCGTTTCTCGCTGGTGACCAGCGGCAAGCGTCCTTCGGATAAGGAGATAAAGGTTTTGTGCGAGCGTTTCGCTTATTTGCGTATGCATAGTGGGATACATTTATGCGCTTCGTTGGGGCTTGCCGATGAGGCTCAGTTACGTGCCTTACATGAGGCGGGCGTTACCCGATATCATTGCAACCTGGAGACGGCGCCTTCTTATTTCGGGAATCTCTGCACCACCCATACGCAGGCAGAGAAAATAGAAACCATCCGGGCGGCGCGCCGCATAGGGATGGAAGTGTGTAGCGGAGGCATTATCGGAATGGGCGAGACGATGCGTCATCGGGTGGAATTGGCTTTTACGTTGCACGGGTTGGATATACAGTCTATTCCACTTAACCTGTTGCAGCCGATAAAAGGGACGCCGTTGGAAAAAGTCGCTCCTTTATCGGAAGAAGAGGTATTGCGCACGGTGGCAATGTTCCGGCTGGTAAATCCCGAAGCTTATCTGCGCTTTGCCGGAGGGCGTTCAAGGTTAAGCGAGGCATGCGTGAGCCGTGCGTTGTATGCCGGAATCAATTCGGCGATTGTGGGCGATTTGCTTACCACGCTGGGTTCGAAGGTACAAGAAGATAAAGAACGAATAAAAAATGCTGGTTATGAATGTTGATAAACTTGTTGATAAGTTCGACCGCGACCATTTGTGGCATCCTTACACATCGGCGGTCGACCCGTTGCCTACGTACAAGGTAAAACGGGCGGAAGGATGCGTGATAACATTGGCGGACGGTACCCAGCTGATAGACGGCATGTCTTCGTGGTGGTGCGCCGTGCACGGATACAACCGCCCCGAACTGAATGAAGCTGTCGAAAGGCAACTGCAAGACATGGCACACGTGATGTTCGGCGGACTGACCCATGAGCCTGCCATTGCTTTGGGCAAGCGGCTTTTACAGATAACGCCGCCTTCGATGCAACACATCTTTTATGCCGATAGCGGCTCGGTAGCGGTAGAGGTAGCACTGAAAATGGCGGTGCAATACCAATATGCGGCGGGACATCCCAGGAAGAGTAATTTTGTGACCATCCGTTCGGGATATCACGGAGATACATGGAATGCCATGTCGGTATGCGATCCGGTGACGGGGATGCACAGCCTGTTTGGTCCGGCATTGCCGGTACGCTGGTTCGCGCCGGCTCCCGAAAGCCGTTTCGGAGGCGAGTGGGACGAAAGCGATATCCTTCCGTTGCGGGAGATTATGGAAAAGCATCACGAAGAACTGGCAGGACTGATACTGGAACCCATCGTACAGGGTGCGGGCGGCATGCGTTTCTATCATCCGCAATACCTGCGCGAGGCGGCGAAGCTGTGCCGTGAATACGGTGTCCTGTTGCTTTTCGACGAGATAGCCACCGGTTTCGGGCGTACCGGAAAACTGTTCGCCTGGGAACATGCCGGCGTAGAGCCGGACATTATGTGCATCGGCAAGGCGCTGACCGGAGGATATATGACGTTTTCGGCGGTGCTTGCCAATGCAAGAGTGGCGGAAGGCATTTCATCGTGCGAGCCTCGTGTGTTTATGCACGGTCCTACGTTTATGGGCAATCCGTTGGCTTGCTCGGTGGCGTGCGCTTCGATTGACCTGTTGTTGTCGTATGGATGGCAGGAGAAAGTGGAGCGCATCGAGGCGCAACTGCGCAGGGAGTTGGAACCTGCCCGTATGCTTCCGCAAGTGGCGGATGTGCGGGTCTTGGGAGCCATCGGAGTGATTGAAACGAAGCGGGAGGTGGACATGGCATGGATGCAACGACGCTTTGTGGAGGAAGGCATCTGGGTTCGTCCTTTCGGTAAATTGGTTTATATAATGCCGCCGTTTGTCATCCGTCCCGATGAACTGACGAAGCTCACTTCGGGGCTGGTGAAGATAGTGGGCGAGATATAATTCACCACAGATTACACAGATTAATAAAAATTTTTTATTTAATTAATCTGTGTAATCTGTGGTGAAAAAACAAAGCAATATGAAAGAAGAACAGACTTTATACGCATTGGCGCGGGAAGGCAACCTGCGCACCTTGCCCGAAGCGGAACACGACGGGGTATGGATTGGGCAAGACGGACGGCGGATGCTGAACGTTGCGTCGAACGATTATTTGGGGCTGGCTTCCGACAGAGACTTGCAGAAGGAGTTTCTCCGCAGTGTGCCGGAGAGAGACCGCCTGCTTTCGGCTTCCTCTTCCCGTCTGCTGACGGGCAATTTTGCGGTGCACCGCGAATTGGAAGCATTGCTTGCCGGACGGTTCGGGCGTGAAAGTGCCTTGACGTTCAGCAGCGGTTATCACCTGAACATGGGCATCCTGCCCGCTGTGGCGGATGGGCATACGCTGATACTTGCCGACAAGCTGGTGCACGCCAGCCTGATAGACGGCATCCGCTTGTCGGCGGCGCGGTGCATCCGCTACCGCCATCAGGATTACAGGCAGTTGCAGAGCCTGGTGGAGAAACATCATGCCGCTTTCGATAGGCTTATCATCGTGACCGAAAGCGTGTTCAGCATGGATGGCGATGTGGCTCCGCTTGCCGCACTGGCGGAACTGAAGAAGGCTTATCCGAATGTGATGCTTTATGTCGATGAGGCACATGCCGTCGGCGTGCGGGGAAAACGGGGGCTGGGCATAGCCGAAGAGCAGGGCTGTCTGGCGGACATTGATTTCTTGTGCGGCACGTTCGGCAAGGCGCTGGCTTCGGTTGGGGCATACGTAGTGTGCAGCCGTTTGATGCACGATTATTTGGTCAACCGGATGCGGACGCTTATCTTTACCACGGCGCTTCCGCCGCTCAACGTGGCGTGGGCCAAATTCGTTTTTTCGCGGCTGGACGGGTGGGAAGACCGCCGCGTCCGGCTGGCTTCGATGGCGGAGAAGGTGTGCGGAGCAGTCCGCCGGGCGGGTTATCCTTGTCCTTCGGAGAGCCACATTGTTCCGTTGGTGGTGGGTGAGAGCGAAAAGACTGTCCTCAAGGCGGCGGAGATGCAGCGGAACGGGTTTTATGTCCTCCCCGTCCGTCCGCCCACGGTTCCCGAAGGCACCTCGCGCCTGCGCCTGTCGCTCACGGCGGCATTGCCCGAAGCAGAGGTGGAACGGCTGGTAGAAGCCATTGAAGCCTCTTCAATTCCCTCCGAAGGGGGGACTTAGATTTCGGGGCTTTATGTCACGCGACCTCGGCAGATATGAAAACAGCTTTTGGCAGCATTTCCAAGGCTTCGGTTGATATGAAAACAGCTTTTGGCAGCATTTCCAAGGGCTCGGCTGATAAAATAAAATGATTTTAGATATGGAACAACGATTTATAAAGAAAGAAAACAATCCCCGGCTGCTGCTTTTCTTTGCAGGGTGGGGAAGTGACGAACACCTGTTCAGCCGTCCGGTGGAAGACGGGTACGATTATCTGTTGTGTTTCGATTACCGCACGCTGGATTTCGACTATTCGCTGCTGGACGATTATCGCGAAATCCGCCTGCTGGCTTGGTCGATGGGCGTGTGGGTTGCCGGACAAGTCTTGACAGGCAAGGATTATCCGTGGCAGATGAGGCTTGCCGTAGGCGGTACGCCCTTCCCGATAGATGACCGGAAGGGAATCCCCGAAGCTATCTTCCGCGCTACGCTGGAGAATTTTTCGGATGCGGCGTTGGTACGTTTCCGCCGGCGCATTTGCGGGACGGCGGAGCAGGTGAAAGAATTTCTGTCGCACGCGCCTTACCGTCCGGTACCGGAACTGCACGAAGAGCTGCAGGCGTTAGAGCAGTACGTGCGCCGTCCGTCCGCTCCTTTCGTATGGGACAAGGCAATCATCGGGACGGACGATAAAATCTTTCCTCCTGCCAACCAGCGTGAGGCGTGGAGGGGGACTGCGGTCATTGAAAAAGACGTGGCGCATTACGGCGGCGCATTGTTCGACCGCCTGCTTTCGGGAGAGGAGGCTGTATGGACAAGGCACTGATCCGTCATCGTTTTGCCAAGGCTTCGGGCAGTTATCCGCGTCAGGCATTTGTGCAACGCGACATTGCCTTGCGTATGGCAGACCTGATAGGGCGGTATGTGTCGCCGGAATCGCATCGCCGGGTGCTCGAAATCGGATGCGGAACCGGATTGTTCACCCGTGCCTATTTGCACCGCTGGTGTCCGGAGCGGCTGGTGCTGAACGACCTTTGTCCTGAGGTGGAGCCTTATTTCGCCGACTTGCTGGGCGGGCAGGTAAGTTTTGTGGCAAAGGATGCCGAGGCGCTTGATTTCCCTTCCGGCCAGGATTTGATTGTGTCGTGCTCGGCGTTGCAGTGGTTCGATGCGCCCGAACGTTTCTTGTTGGGATGCCGCAAGCTGTTGTCCGGTCGTGGTTATCTTGCCTTCAGCACCTTCGGTCCCCGCAATGCCGAAGAAATCCGTGTGCTGACGGATGCCGGGCTTCCTTACCGTCCGCTGGACGAACTGAGGGAAGTGCTTTCGGGAGCATATCGTGTGGTCCATGCTTCAGAAGCATGTGTGCAGCTTTCTTTCCCGACTCCGCTGGACGTGCTGAGGCATCTGAAAGATACGGGTGTGACAGGCATCCGCCCCTGCCATTGGACACGGGAGAAGTTGGCGGACTTCAGTATGCGTTATGCCGGACGTTATGCCGCTCCCGACGGGACGGTTCCGCTGACGTATCATCCTATTTATATAGTATGTAAAATGAACTAAAAGAACGAAAGATGAAAGACAATGTGTATTTTGTAAGTGGTATTGACACCAATATCGGCAAGAGTTATGCCACGGGTTATCTGGCGCGGAAGTGGAACGAAGCAGGCATCCGCACCATTACGCAAAAGCTTGTACAGACGGGTAATGAAGACGTATCGGAAGACATCGC
Organism: Bacteroides sp. An51A; assembly: GCF_002161565.1. Taxonomy (NCBI): domain Bacteria; kingdom Pseudomonadati; phylum Bacteroidota; class Bacteroidia; order Bacteroidales; family Bacteroidaceae; genus Bacteroides; species Bacteroides sp. An51A. Next base: position 40,945 of record NZ_NFIC01000001.1, on the reverse strand, counting down.
GCTGCACCGCCGGCTGATGGGCACGGGCTGGCTCCCCGAAGATGACGAGCGGCTGACGATGCCCGAGATATTCAGTTATCCCTGTTCGCCGCACTTGGCGGCGGAGATAGACCGCCGCCCGATTGATTTCGATAAGATAGAGCGGGCTACGCAAGCGCTGAGCGGACGCTATGACGCCGTGTTACTGGAGGGAGCGGGAGGGCTGATGGTGCCCTTGACCCGCGATTTGCTGACCATTGATTACATTGCCCGGCATCATTATCCGTTGGTGTTTGTTACCTCGGGCAGGCTGGGGAGCATCAACCATTTGTTGCTGAGCCTGGAGGCGGCAGACCGGCGGGGTATCCGTCTGCATACGCTGGTTTATAACCTTTTCCCCGAAGAAGATGATGCACTGATTCGCCAAGACACGGAGGAGTATATCCGGCATTTGCTGAAGGAGAAATATCCGGAGGCGCGTCTGGAAGTGGTGCCGTATATTCCGGAGTGAGTAAAGGGAAAGAGACCGTGCATTATACGACCGTGTGAGTTATGAAATCATGAGCCGCCGGCTGTATCTGTGTCCGGGATTTAACAAGAAGGAATTGTTGAAAGAGATTCATGTCCCAGCCAATAAGTTTGCGGTTTTGTTTAAGGTGTTTGCCGGTTGCAGCTTTTCCCAGTACATACAAAATTGCCGCCTTGATTATGCTGTCCGCTTAATGCGTGAGCAACCCCAGTGGACGTTGGACGCAATTGCCAAAGAAGCTCAAATGTCTAAAGGGGCTTTTAATATCCAGTTCCATAAGCGGTATGGCATGAAGCCTTCTGAATTTAGAAGCAGAGAACTTTCGTTGGACGAGGAAAAATAAGAAACTGTTTTGAATTGATTTATACTTCACGCGGTATGAAATTGTACATTTTAATGGAACACAGAAAACACGGAAAGACACAGGAATGACGCACTATCCACCCGACCTGATTGAAAAACAGTGGTAAGTTATACCAAAGATTTTAGAACCGCAAGCGAGGAACCGGAAACATCCGTTTAAAGAGGTGACGGATACCTTGTACATTACAAACATAGGAACTTAGAAGCTGTTTTGAATTTCTCCAAAAAGTTTTTCTTGGCTTGATGTATCCGTTTTCGTGTGTGCTTTGGGCGATTTTTTGGTCCTTTCCGCTCCTGTTCTTCGTCAGATAGCCCGCTATCTTCCTCATCACAGAAGCGGAAATGCCACAAAAACTCATCCCAAATCATCGCACGATAAATTCAAAACAGCTTCTTAATTTCTCCGATAAGTTTGTTGGACAGATACAAATCAATGTATGATTGAAAGGTTCAGTATCTGTTTCAAACTGTCTTCTTTTTACGTTCTCCATATGGAAACCGTACGGTTTTCATATCGAGAACGTACGGTTTTCAATTGGAGAACGTACGGTTTTGAGATGGAAACTATAAAAAGATACCGCTTGGATTGATAATATGACCCAATCAGCAACTTTAACTGTTTTGATTCTTTGATTAATTCAAAACAGTTTCTGAAAGGAGAGATCTTTTGATAATCAGTTTATTGCTTTCCTGATGTGATTTTCGTGAGACATAGTGGTGATTTTCATGAAACTTTTCTAGCCTGCTTTGTAGGGCATGTTAACTTGTACTGACTAACTTTGTTCTTAATATGATGAATATACATTAAAAAGATTGCATTTTGATAAAATATAGTCAATCAGAAATAAATTGCGAAAAATCATTTGTCATGCTGAGTGCCTATTTCCTGCGGAAAACCCATTCGATTATGACAAATTGTAAATTCGTCATTGGTAACGAAGTGAAGCATCTCGGATGCGCCCACGTGGATGTACACGAGATCCTTCACGTTCGTTCAGGATGACAATACAGGATGACAATACATCAAGAATTTTTCGCAAACCAATTTTGTTTTACTATAATAAGTATATTTACGCCCATAAGATACATTTTATTTCTTATTTAATGGGTGAATTTTGTGTTCAGACAAAATAGGTTTAAAATGTAATCTGAAAAAGTGATGTATTATATATTGCATGTTGCCGGCTGTTGTAAATCACTGGCAAGTAGTGATAAATAGACTTTTTGATATTCATTTAGGATATTTTGATACTGTGCTAATAGGCTTTTGATACATCTTTCCGGACTTTTTGATATAAGATATAGAAGTCGGAGATTGGTTAAGTTTTTGATTTGTGCTAGTTTTGAAATGCATTTGAGTAATGTGGGCTTATTGCTAAAAATAATTTTATGAATTGAATAAAACAGGAATCGGATATGAAACAAAATATCGTATCACCTCAAGCGATGATAGTTGGAGAAGGAGCTTATGCTGTCAATGAACTTCATTTAAGCATAGAAGATGCCTCGGAACAGAATCTGTTTATTTACCGTTATGCCGCCGGAGCACAATTCAATGTCAGCCGGAAGCTGCAGAATAATGTGATTTGTGGATTGGTGGCATTGACGGAAGATCCTTCTTCGCCAGGAGATATGATGTTGGCTCCGAATGCTACCCTTATAAATAAAGGTGTCATTGACATTCATTTCAAAGAATTGTATGCTGCTCATATTCGGAATGCACAGCGGTGTGGGGATGCTTATCAGGTAGATGCCTTGCGTGGGTATGCAATGGCTGCAGGTGCAAATTCGGTATTGATAAACGAAGGTGTCATTAATGTCTATATGGATCATGACGCCGATGCCGAGACTACGATGTATTGTTGTGCCATGTGGGCGGAAGCTGATTCGATGTTGGTTAATAAAGGCGAAATTCATTTCTATGGCAATGGTTCCTGGCAAGCATTGGTGCGTGGTGTAGGAGGTGTAGCCGACCATTTGCATGTGGTGAATGAAGGACTGATTACGGTAGATGTGGAACGTGCTTTCCAAACCCGTGTGTTACATACAGCCGGTATGTATGGTTCGCTTTGGAATAAAGGGCGTATTGAAGTGCGTGTGGCCGGACGTGTGATGACGATGGGAAGCGTGACAGGTACACAAATGCTTAATGACGGTGAAATTTATGTTACTTCATTGGCCACTTTGATTGAAGGGAAGATTCCTTATTTATTTAATTTCCCACCAATGGCCACGGGTATGTATGAGCATTTCCGTCCGGGTGCTTTATTGCCGAGTCCGATAGTCAATAGGGGAGTGATTAAGGTGCATTTGATAGGTAGCAAAGCTTCTGGTCCTGATGCGATTGCTTTCGGATTTTATTATCAGATGGAAAATAAAGATAATGGGGAAACTCCAGTTCGTTTCGTTTCCAATGAAGGGACAGTGGAAGTAACTCAAGAAGGGCCTGTGAATTATGTAACGGGAGAATTGGGCGTGAACATGCAGTTGAAAGAAGACAATCCGGTGAAGTTGAAAATCGGTACGTGGAAAACGCACAGCCGTGACTTCTCGCAGACACACGACTTGTTCGTGTGCCAAAGTGCGTGTTTTGACTTATCGGAGCTAAACTTAATATTGGAGGATGGAGGTGTACGGCCTGATGTATCTGAATTGGTTTATCAGCTTCCTGTTGCTTTGCATCGGGGTGACACATGTATAATCAGTAAGTAAGAATTTATGTTATACAATTAAAATGCAGAAAATTATGGACAACAAGATGGTGATTAATCACAAAGAAGTAGAAAAAGTAGATATGGGTAAAGGTGTAATCCGTCAAGATTTCGCCATGGGCAAGAATCTGAATGTATTGCACTGGAATATGTCTGACCAAAGTGTGGTAGGTATGCATACGCATCCGCAGGAACAATTCGGATATGTCATCAAGGGTGGTTTCCGCCTTACGATTGGCGATAAGGAATACGAACTGAAAGAAGGTGATGCTTATTTGGTTCCCGCAGATGTGCCTCATGGTTTTGTAGCTATCGGTGAGACAGAAGCCATTGATGTGTTCGCTCCAGTCAAGACGGTTTTTCCGTGGGATAAATAAGCATGAGTATCGGACCAAAACAGTTGATTCTCGATGAAAAAATTTATTGGATTATGGTTTTGGGGCATATTGCTGTTTGCCATATCGTCTTGCTCGGAGGATGAAGAGCCTGCATTCGTTCCGGAAGGAGAGGAAGAAATATTGATAACGGGCGAGTCGGGTGCTACGGTGGTCAATACGAAAGATATTGTCTTGGGGGTGAGCGAGGACGATGTGGTATTCGAAATGACTTCCACTATTCTGACGACAAGTGGCCGTGTGACGGAGACAACGCTTAATTGTTGCGCTATGGCTGGCATTAACTTTACGGATAATGGCGGGATGCTTGCAATGGATACGTTGAATACGGTAGAGGATGTAGTGCTTATCAACCGGGGAACCATTACCATTCATACCAAAGACTTAGTGGAACGGTATAAGGACCAGATTCAGACTCCGGATGACCCGGAACGTCCTTATACTTATCTTCGTTTGATCGCCATGTTTGTCGGAACGAATAGTACGATTATTAATGAAGGGGTCATCAATGTGTATTTTGACCATGATCCGTCTGTGACTTCTACGATTTATGTCATGGGAATGAACGGAGGCGGAAACTCATCGATGATTAATAACGGCGAAATTCATTTTTATGGAAACGGTTCTGTAGCTACCCGTTTGCGTGGTATGGCAACATTCGGTAATAGCATTTCCGCATTCAATAACGGTGTCATGACCGCAGAATTGGATATGTGTGAAGACGCGCGTATGATTACTACGGGCGGTACTAAATCGAATGTGATAAACGATGGTACGATGCAGATGCGGTTGCCTGGTTATATACTTTGCATGACCCGTTACGGGGATTCTAATTTGATAAACAATGGTGTGGTTGACTTGACCATGGTTGACCTTCCTGAAGGATATACCGCTGTGGGCAACGCTGAGAATCCTGTCGTTTGTGCGATGTACGACCCTTTGTCGGGCGGACGTACGCAGATGCCTTCTTTGGTGAACCGGGGCAGTATCAGCATTGCCATTGAAGGAAGTGAACGCTCTAATTCGGTAAGTCAAGGTTATGGCATGTATTGTGACTTGATGGGTGCCGGCGGTGGAGATTTGCAGGTGAATGTCATCAATGATGGAAGCATCGAAGTGTCGCAAAGTGGTCCGGTAGATTTCAGGATGGCAGAGGCTGGATTCATTACCCGTCCTGCGGTAAGAGAAGAAACTTGCTGCATAAAGCTGGGACGTTGGAATACGACGTTACGCGATTTTTCCCAGACTCAGGATTTGTTTTACGGTCAAGGTGTCAATATGGATTTTGGCGGAGGAGAATTGCTGTTGAAGAAAGGAGAAGATTATGTGGACGGAACTTCTTACAGTGTAGCTCCGGAAGCATTGCTTTATAATGGAGGAAGAACGATGTTCCGTTATGAGTATTCCGGATATGAAAACTTTGAGATAAAAGCAGCTGATGAAAGCAATGTTAATCTGACATGGGATAAAGAAAATAATCAGGTGTCTTTGTCTGACAAATAAAACAGAAAATAGAATATGGAAAATATAGTAAGAAAAAGTGTCCGTGTAGGGAGCGCAGGGTATTATGTCAACCGTGAACATCTGGTTATCACTAAGCCAGAGGCAGGTAATGTAGCAGATATTACTGAGCAGGCGATTGCCGCCGGTAAAGTGCTTAAGGGGCGTAATATTGTTCTGTATGCTTTGGCGGCATTGATGGATGATGAAGAAAATCCGGGACAGCAGCGTTTGGCTCCGAATGCGACTTTGATAAATGAAGGCGTCATCGAGATACATATGCATGACATTGTTGACGCTTATAAGGCGCAAGTAAAAGCTACGCCTGATGACCCGAACGGAACATATCGTTTCGTGAAATGTTTTGCCATGGCTGCCGGTAAGGATTCGACCATTATCAACGAGGGAATTATCCGGATTTATTTCGATCAGGAGAAGGATTTGGAAACGGCTGTATATGGAGAAACGTTGTTGGCGGGTGAGAATTCGACGGTTATCAATAATGGGACTATCGAATTGTTGGGTAACGGTTCATTCGATACACAGACTCGTGTCATCGCTCTTCCGGTCAATAATGTGACCATCATCAATAACGGGAAAATCAATGTGGATGTCGAGAAGGCTTCTACCGTCCGTGTGTTGGCTACAACAGGTATTGGCGGAACGATTGCCAATTATGGTTCTATCCGAATCAATTCGACAGGAAGAATCATGACGATAGCCCGTTTTGCCAATACGCATTTGATTAATGCCGGAGATATTGATATTGTTTCGCGTGCGCATTTCATTGTTAATAAGGTGTCGTTCTTGTACCAATCTTATCCTTTGGCATGTGCTTTTTATGAACATTCATTGCCGAATACCCAGCTTGTTCCTCCTTTGGTCAATAAGGGTACGGTGAAGATTCATTTGGAAGGAAGCGAGGCTTCTACTCCGAAGGCGGTTGCGTTCGGTATCTATAGCGAGATGGTAGGCAAGGAAGAACATATTCATCGCATGGAAAATACCGGCTCGATTACGGTGTCAAAGTCGGGTCCCTATGATTTTCTGGTAGCGGAAGTGGGCGTAAACGCTCAGTCGGCTAAAGATTTTCCGTATCATGTAGAGATAGGCGAATGGCATACGGAAGCCCGGAACTTTACAGAAACGAAAGATTTGTTTGTCTGCAATAGCGGAATCTTTGATTTCGCGCATACTCGTTTGACACTGACGGGAGATAATGCCGTGCCGGATGTAAAAGCTGAAAGCTTGGTTTATCAGCGTGACGAGGCGATGCAACGTGGCGATACCTTCCAAGTTCTGAATGCGGATAAATTGGTTATTACAAAATAAGAGTGTTAAAAAAGCAGGTTTTTCCCCTGTATGTTTAATTTTAAATACCTATTGAGATTATGGCAAAGAAAGTTTTAATTATTGCAACGAATTATGGTTCATGGGGTGAGGAATTGCAGGCTCCGTGGGATGCATGTAAGAAAGCTGGTTTTGAAGTGACTTTGGCTACTCCGCAAGGAAAGAAACCGCTTCCTTTCCAAATCAGTGTAGACCCTGATTTTGTAGACGGTGTACAGAATATCAAGACTAATCCGAAAGAAGTTTGCGACCGCTGCAAGGAATTGGTAGATGGTGAAGAATGGGCACATCCGTTGAAATTCTCAGAAGTAAACATGGCTGATTATGACGCGATTGCTTTGACTGGCGGTCCGGGTGCTATGTTGGATATGTGTAATTGCTGGGAATTGCATAAGCTGATTATGGATGCTTATAAGAGCGGTAAGATTGTGGCTGCATTGTGCTATGCCGTTTCTACATTGGTATTCCTCCGCGACCCGGAAAATGATTATAAGTCGATTGTGTATGGCAAGAAGATTTGTGCTCATCCACGTGCATGGGATTTCTATGGTCCGGGTATGGCTATGTCATACGAATTGTATGGTGCAACTCCTGATAACTGCGGTACGAATGTGATTACTCCGGGATTCTTGTGGCCTATCGAAGATTTGGTTCGTGACGCAGTAGGTCCTAACGGCGCTTGTATAGCACGTATCAATGCAAGTCGTGAAGACCCGCAAGTTTATTATGATCATCCGTTTATTACCGGTACTTCGGTAGAATCATCTATCGCATACGGTGATATGATTGTGAAAGTGTTGAATTCTCTTAAATAATAATTATAAGGAGAGTCATGTGTGGGGTTAATTCCGCACATGACTTATTCCTTTTTTAAATCCAAAAGCAAAATGCCGGCAATAATAATTCATAGCATTGAGATGACCGACGAGCAAAAGAAGATTGTAGCCGATAAGTTCATCTCTACCTTTTCCGAAGTAAGCGGAGTGCCCAAAGACCGTATTTATCTTTTTTTTAACGGATACGGTTTGAACGAGGCAGCTACAGGCGGAAAATTATTTTCTGAAAATCCTCCTAAAAGCGCGAAAGCAAAGTTTAACGAGGATGAGTGGGCTGATAAACAGAAGTAAAACTAACATATAATAAAAAGGATTTATTATGGATGTAAACCAAACCATCGTAAAAGCACTGGAAGATATCGGCGTGAGCTATGTATTTGGAGGGAGCGGACAGGTAAACGCCTCTATGTTGTTGGCTCTGCGCGATTCGAAAAAAATAAAGACCGTTATTATCCGCAATGAGCAGGCGGCGTCGTTCATGGCATGTGGCTACACTATGTTTAACCCGAATAATTTGGGTGTGTGCTTTGCGACGGGAGGTCCGGGTGCGTTTAATTTGTTCTCAGGCATGGCGGTAGCATTATCCGATTCGTTGCCCATATTGGCTATAACAGGATATACTTCAATGGGACAACGGGGAAAAGGTGCGTTGAACGAGTCTACAGGATTGAGTCGTACGCCTGATTCGCAGGTGATGTTTTCGGCTACGACCAAAAAATCGTATGTATTGGAGCGGGCAGAAGATACGTGTGATATCTTGGAAGACGCTATAAATACAGCATTCGACGGGCGTCCGGGACCGGTGCATATCCATATACCGAAAGATGTGACTACGGCAGAAGTAACCAATTTCCGCCCGATTAACATCCGTGTAAAAGCGGTTAAGGCAACGGAAGAAGCTCTGCAAAAAGCGGCGGATGCATTGGCTGATGCAATCAGTAAGAATAAGAAAGTGCTGGCGATGATTGGTTATGGTTGCGTGCGTAGTGAGGCATCCGGCGAATTGCTCCAATTAATAGAAAGGTATCAAATACCGTTTGTCCAGACAATGGATGCCAAAGGATTATTGCCGGAGAATCATCCTTTGTGTTTAGGCATGTATGGAACATCGGGTGACAAGGCGGCTAATACGTATTTTCAGGAGGCGGAAGTCGTGCTCGCAATGGGAAATTCGTTCGCTCAAAATGCTACATTCTCATTCCAACCGGATTTATATGCGAATAAACAGTTGATTCATGTGAATATTGATCCGGCTGAAATCAATAAAGTGTATAAAGCTGATGTAGCGGTGGTAAGCGATATCAAATTGGCACTTCAGGAGTTATTGCCTTTATTGGAGAAACGTGATTTGCCCTCCTTGCAAATCGGTGCATTGCCCAACGGGCATTATTATGAGGAACCGGTGCATACAGATGCCCAACGGATTTTTCCGGGAGATATCGTCCGTGTCTTGTCTCAGAATCTGCCAGACAATGCCATTGTAATGGGTGATGCCGGTTCGCACATGTTGTGGTTGAGCTGTTATTTGCAGTTGAATAAGAATCAGCGCTATCAGAATCCGGGAAGTTTCGGACCTATGGCAAGCCATACGAACGGCTGCTTGGGAGTGAAATGCGCTAATCCGGATAAAGTGGTGATTGCAGGCGTGGGTGATGGATGCTATCAGATGGCAGGATTCGAATTGATGACTGCAGTGCAATATAACATTCCTGTTATTTGGATTATATTCAATAACAGTGAATTTAATATCATCAAGAAGTTCTTGCTGAATATGTATAATGACGAGGCATATATGCAGTTTGAGAATCCGGATTTTGTGAAGTATGCCGAAGCATGTGGAGCGAAAGGATATAGGGTAGAAAAATTGGAAGAATTCTTGCCGGCGTTGCAGGATGCCATCGCGTTGAACAAGCCTTGCATTATTGATGTGTTGGTAGATAGTGAAGTGTATCCGCCTTTCAGTTTGGGAAGGGTATAAATAAAAAATGCATGTCCGTAATGAACCGGAGCAATGATGTGCAAAATGAATATATACTGACTTTGCCAAGTCAGTTATCTTCGTGGGCTGTAGCAGTTAACTGGAATTGCTTATGAAGTATATATTCATTTTCCGGACATATTAATCAGGTTGAATACGGACATTCATGGCACGGAAAATTCTTTTGCCGGATCGGACAAATATTTATTCTACCATATCTTTCCTGAATGATAATGCCGGTTCATCATCGGCACATGTGTTTGGCAGAAAGTTGTTTATCAATGATGCTTTGTCGTTACAATGCGGATAAGCCTTCGTATATAGGAGGCGTGGTGAATTATCTGCGCTTGAGTGTGACTGTAGGCAAGCCTGTCCGCATGTTCTTATAAAAAATGGGAGGATAATTGAATATAAAAATGGAAGAGACAAAGAAATATTCGAAAATGTTGATACCGTCTATTTTATCGGTATCTGTGCTTACTATTATGGCACCTACGGCGGTATCTCCTGCCTTGGCTGCTATACGGGATGCATTCCCGCATATTTCGGAAACACAAGCCAAGTTGGTTTTAACCTTGCCTACGTTGATAATGATGCCGATAGGATTGTTTTCCGCGCGTCTTACCGCTAAGATAGACAAGAAAAAGCTTTTGCTTACCGGGATGATACTTTTTCTTGTATTTGGTGTGGCTGGAGGTTTTGTGAACGATTTCCGGCTTTTGTTGTTAATGCGTTTGTTTTTCGGAATAGGTCTAGGCATTATGACTCCTTTATCCACTTCACTGATATTTGATTTTGCTCCGGATACCAATAAACGTAGCAAGCTTTTGGGCTTACAAGGCTCTTTTAACCAGTTGGGCGGTTTGCTTTTTATGAGTTTGTCGGGTGTGTTGGCAAGTATTTCGTGGCGTTATTCGTTCTTGTGTTACGCCTTTGTGGTTATATCAATCGTATTGACCACTTTGTTTATGCCTTCTATTCCACCGTTGGCTTCCCCCAAAAATGCTGCAGGTGGTGCAGGCAGGAAAACGGGAATGAATAAGAAGATATTTGTTTTAGCGTTTTTTGCCATGATGATATTTGCTTGTTATTTTGTGATAAATACCGACTTGGCGTTGTTTATGGACGTGGAGGGTATCGGCAATGCGAAAGAGTGTGGCTATGCGCTTTCTCTGATGCGTATCCCGGCGATTATTGCCGGTGTGTTGTTGGCTTGGATTATGCGGAATCTGAAAGACTGGACCATGCCTTTTGCCACGGTGATAATGGCGGCAGGATATGTCATTATCGCTTGCTCTCATTCGTATGGCGTCTTGATGGCAGGATGTTTGGTCGTGGGGCTTGGCGGCGGCTTTGCTTTGCCTCCCATTTCTCTTTTCTTGCCGCGCATTGTCACTCCGCGCCAGCGGACTTTAGGAGTAGCTATTATCATGTCGGTGGCTCAAGTGGGACAATTTGTGTCTCCGCTTTATACGGACTTGTTTGTAGATAATTCGATGGATGGTTCTGGTAGAATGCGTTTTATTGTGTGTGCCGTTACTTCTGTGATAATCGGTTTTTTGGTGGTGGCATTTGCTCATACTTTGCCGAAAAAACCACTAGAAAATTGAATATTTACGAAGTGAGGTAGAAAGAATTTAAAGGTATAAATTATTAGAATGAATAAGATATGGCAATTAAAATTTTAAGCGTAGACGATGAACAGGACTTGGAAATACTGTTGACCCAGTATTTTCGTCGGAAAATCCGCAAGGGTGAATACGAGTTCACCTTTGCGCATAATGGTTTGGAAGCCTTGCAATTGGTGTTGGAAAAGAAAGACTTTGATATTATTTTGAGTGATATCAATATGCCCGAAATGGATGGGCTTACTTTGTTGACCCGCATCAACGAGATGAGGAATCCGGCATTGAAATGCATTATGGTGTCGGCATACGGCGATATGGACAACATCCGTTCGGCGATGAACAACGGTGCATTTGATTTCGCTACTAAACCGATTGATTTGGATGATTTGTCACGCACGATAGAAAAGGCGATTGAGCAAATAAATTTTGTCAGAGAATCGCAGAATGAACATGATCAGTTGGAGTCTATTAAAAATGATTTAGCGGTGGCTGGTGAGATTCAGCAGGCTATATTGCCTCGTAAATTTCCGCCATTCCCTAAGTTGGCTGATGTTGTTGACATTTATGCCTCAATGACTCCGGCGAAAGATGTGGGTGGAGATTTCTACGACTTTTTCCAGATAGACGAAGAACGAATCGGCTTTGTAATAGCCGATGTATCGGGGAAAGGTGTCCCGGCATCCTTGTTTATGGCAGTAAGCCGGACGTTGATTCGTGCTACAGGCATCAGGGGAGTCCCTTCTCATGAATGCATCAATTATGCTAATAAATTGTTGTGTAACGAAAGTCTTGACTCAATGTTTGTAACGGTCTTTTATGGTATTTACAATATCAAGACCGGCGAGGTGGACTATACGAATGCAGGGCACAATCCTCCGTATTTATTGCGTAAGAATAATACCGTAGAACCATTACCGCTTTCCAAGAATTTCATCGTAGGCGTATTTGATGATTTTGTCTATACAAATTCGAGCTTGACTTTGGAGCCGGGAGACACGTTGATTCTCTACACCGATGGTGTGACAGAAGCCTTTAATGAAAACCGGGAAATGTTTTCGGAAAGCGGATTAGAGAAAACCTTGAAGAGTGTACCGGGTGCAGGGAGCGAAGAAATAGCGGAAGCTATTTTGGAAGACTTGAAGGATTTTGTCGGGAACGAACCTCAAAGCGATGACATTACGATGTTGATATTGAAACGATTGAAATAACACATGTAGTACAATAAAAGACCTTTTTTTATGAAAGACAATTTTAAAGTATTCAAACCTGCCGATAAGATGCAGTTTGAATTTACAGATCTGATTGCCGGATATGTAAGCGATTTTAATGAAAGTGAGAAATGTTTTACGTTGACAACAACAGATAAACGTTCTTTCCCTGTATTGTTAACAGATACTACATTTGCGCGTTTGATGCGTAATTTGGACGAACCTTACCAGGATGCTACTGGTAATCTTTATCAGCTTTTGTCTCAAAATGGCCGTATGGCTTTTGTCTTTGGTATTTTCTATCCCCAACATGACGGGCAGTATACATTTGAAGCAAAACAGATAGATTTTCCGGAAAGAGAATTAGGTAAGTTCCGTTTTGAAGAATCCAACTGGTGGGCTAATCAGGCAAAGAGTATCTGTAACTTTTTTGTCCGTGCGCAGTTCGGTGATGGTGAAATCGATTATGAAAAATACCGTACGGCGGTAAGCCTGGGCGGCAAACGGGAAGTGAACTCTTTCCGCCAGGAAACCGATACGATTTCACGTATGATTTACGGTATGGCTTCCGCTTTTATGCTGACAGGTGAAGACATTTTCTTGGAAACAGCTGAAAAAGGTGTGGAATACCTGAAAAAACACATGCGTTTCTACGATGTAGATGAGAATGTGGTTTATTGGTATCATGGCATTGACATTGATGGGGACAAAGAAAAGAAAATCTTTACTTCTGAGTTTGGCGATGATTACGATGCCATCCCGATGTATGAGCAGATTTATGCATTGGCTGGTCCGATTCAGACTTACCGTGTGAACGGTGACCCTTCTATTTTGCGCGATGCTGAATTGACTATCGACCTTTTCGAACGTTTCTTCAAGGATAAGAAAGGAGAAGGATATTATTCGCATATAGACCCGGTATTGTTGAGTCCGGACAGTTCAAGCCTTGGCCCGAACCGGATGCGTAAGAACTGGAACTCTGTAGGTGATCATGCTCCTGCTTATTTGATTAACTTGTATCTGGCTACTGAGGAAAAGAAATACAAGGATTTCTTGGAATATACAGCCGATACTATCACTACACATTTCCCGGATTATGAGAATAGCCCGTTTGTAAATGAGCGCTTTATGGACGATTGGAGTCATGACCTGACATGGGGATGGCAACAAGACCGTGCGGTAGTGGGGCATAATCTGAAGATTGCATGGAACTTGATGCGTATCAATAGCATCTGCCCGAAGAAATCGTATGAAGAATTTGCCCAGCATATTGCAGAGGTCATGCCTCAAGTAGGTTTGGACGTACAGCGTGGCGGTTGGTATGATGTGATGGAACGCCGTTTGCATGGCAATCAAGAATATTATCGTTTCGCATGGCACGACCGTAAGGCATGGTGGCAACAGGAGCAGGCGATTTTGGCATACGAGATTCTGTATGGTATCTATGGCAAAGAGGAATATTTGAAATATGCACGTGAATCAGCTGCCTTCTATAATACTTATTTCCTTGACCATGAAGACGGAGCCGTTTATTTCAATGTATTGGCTAATGGCTTGCCTTACCTGCTGGGTACGGAACGTAAGAAGGGAAGCCACTCGATGAGTGCTTACCATTCAGTAGAATTAGCTTATCTGGCAGCTACTTATACCAATTTGCTGAATACCAAGAAACCGTTGACCTTATATTTCAAACCTATGGTAAATGGTTTCAAGGATAATGTATTGCGTGTACAACCCGATATCTTGCCTGTAGGAAGCGTGAAATTGCAGGAAGTATGGATTGACGGACGGGAATGGAAGAATTTCGATGCAGATAAGTTGACCATACAGCTGCCTGCCGTAGAATATCGTCCGAAAGTCAAAGTCGTTATTGTTCCTAAAGATTGAAAAAAGATGAGTGCGGAAGTTCATAAAGTAGGTTCTGTGTTGGACGCTTCATCCAGCAAAGAAGAACAGCAAGTCATATTGTCTATTTTGGATGAAAACAAAAGTGTGATTTTGGACTTGTCTGAATGTAAGTATGTATCGAGTGCCGGATTGCGTGTCATGCTTTATGCTTATAAAGTAGCTGCATCCAATGGCTTGAATGTGTACTTGGTAGGTGTATCTAAAGAGGTGAGGGAAGTAATGGCTATTACAGGCTTCGAACATTTCTTTAAATACTTCGATACAGTAGAAGAGTGTCAAACTCAAATAGGGTAAGTATGCAGCGAGTAGATTTATTTCCGACGCATGAATATAAAGGATTGAAATTGCGTACAGGGCGTCCTTATCCTTTTGGAGCTACGGTAATGGGAAATGCCGTCAATTTTTCGGTCTATTCCCGTTACGCTACGGCTTGTACGTTGGTTCTTTTCCATAATCATGAACCGGAACCGTTTGTCGAAATACCTTTCCTGAAGGAATTCAAGATGGGAAATGTATTCTCGATGATGGTTTTTGATTTGGATTTCGAGAACATTGAATACGGCTATCGGATGGATGGTCCATGGAATCCGGAAGAAGGGCATCGTTTTGATAAGACGAAAATCTTGATGGACCCGTATGCCAAGCTGATTGCAGGACGTGACGTATGGGGTGCCCAGCCCGATTGGGACAATGTATACCAATACCGTGCCCGTGTGGTTTGTGATGACTTTGATTGGGAAGACGACCTTCCCTTGGAAACGCCGGTGAATGAATTGGTCATTTACGAAATGCATATCCGTAATTTCACTTGTGGCGCAAATGCGAATGTGAAACATCCCGGGACCTTTGCCGGCATAGCCGAAAAGATTCCTTATTTGAAGGAGTTAGGCGTGAATTGCGTGGAATTGATGCCGATTCATGAGTTTGACGAATTTGAGAACAGCAAGCCTTCTCCGGTTGACGGGCATATGCTTTACAACGTATGGGGATATAGCAATGTAGGCTTCTTTGCCCCTAAAGCCGCATACGCATCTACCGGGCGTTTCGGTATGCAGGTGGATGAATTGAAAAATCTTATCAAGCAACTTCATGCGAATGGCATTGAAGTTATCCTGGATGTGGTTTTCAACCATACGGCAGAAGGGAATGAGAATGGGCCTTATATCTCGTATCGGGGTATTGATAATAAGACTTATTATATGCTGACACCGGATGGATATTATTTCAATTTCAGCGGGTGCGGAAATACGTTGAATTGCAATAACCCCAATGTGCGGGATATGATTGTAGAAAGCTTGCGTTATTGGGTAACCGATTATCACGTGGATGGATTCCGTTTCGATTTGGCGGCTATCTTGGGACGTGACCAGAATGGATGTCCGATGCCTAATCCGCCTTTGCTGGAGTCATTGGCTCATGACCCTATTTTGGGTAAAACCAAATTGATAGCTGAGGCATGGGATGCCGGAGGCTTGTATCAGGTAGGTGCATTTCCTTCATGGGGGCGCTGGGCGGAATGGAACGGGAAATACCGGGATAGCATCCGCAGGTTCCTGAAAGGTGACGAACATGTATTGGGCGATGTGAAAGAACGTATCGCAGGTTCAGCCGACTTGTATGCCTCTCAAAACCGGGGCATTAAGGCAAGTGTGAACTTTATTACAGCCCATGACGGATTTACATTGATGGATCTTGTATCGTATAATGGCAAGCACAATGAAGCGAATGGCGAGGACAACCGGGATGGAGAAGACAATAACAATAGCTGGAATTGCGGCTGGGAAGGCGAATGTGAAGATGCGGGAATCAATTACCTGCGTCATAAACAGATAAAGAATGCAATATCCTTGTTGATGGTAAGCCAGGGTATTCCGATGATATTATCGGGTGACGAAATGGGGAATACCCAATATGGGAATAACAATGCTTATTGTCAGGATAATGAAATCGGATGGATCGACTGGACGAATCTGCAGAAGAATGAGGACATTTATAATTACTTCCGTAAGATTATCCGCTTCCGTCAGGCTCATAAAGCATTGCGTTTCGAATATCATTTCGGGCATTGTGATTACCGTAATCTGGGATATCCCGATTTCTCATGGCACGGTGTAAAAGCATGGCGTCCTGATACCGGATATAACAATCTGACCGCAGCCTTTATGCTGAACGGGCGGTATGCGGAGACAGACGGGGTGCCTGATGATTTTATTTATGTAGCCATGAATATGCATTGGGACATGCATGGGTTCGAACTCCCGCAATTGCCCGAAGGCATGGCATGGCATGTATTTGCCAATACGGAAATGGCTGCTCCGGACGATATTTGCGAACCGGGAGAAGAGTGTATGATTGAAAACCAGCAGGAAATCCTGGTAGGACCGCGTTCTATCATGATTTTGGTTGGGAAATAGAAAACTGTAAATAGTAAATTGTAAAATTATAAATTAAAAAGATATGGATAATCAATTTGTAATCAATCAGGAAGGTAATACCTTGACTATCGTTTTAGGTGACCAGCTTACTACAGGCAATGCTCCTGCCCTTATGGAAGAATTGAACGGATACAAAGGCAAGGGCATAGAAAAAGTTGTCTTTGATGCCACCAAGCTGGCTTATATTGCCAGTAGCGGTATACGTACCATTATTTTTGCCAAGCAGAAATTGGGCGGAAACCCTGTAATTGAGTTTGTGAATTGCGCTGCTGATATCCGTAGCGTGTTTGAAATGACAGGTCTGCAGAACTACATTTCTTTCGTAAGCAAGTAAGCAGGTAATGCTATGAAAGAATTGGTTTTCAAGCCTATTGCAGGCAGAACGGAAGAAATCATTGATGCCATCCTCCAGACCGGGGAGGTGGCATCATGCACCAAGGAATTGTATGCCATTCATCTGGTTTGCGAGGAACTGGTGGTCAATGTGGTAAGTTATGCTTACCCTGAAGGCGTGGAAGGTTATCTGAAGATTCAGATAGAGAAGGCCGACGGATGCATCACGCTGAAGTTTATTGATGGAGGTGTGCCGTTCAATCCGTTGGAAAGGGATATGCCGGATGTTTCTCTTCCGCTGGAAGAACGCCAGATAGGGGGACTTGGAATCTTCCTTACGGTTCAGATGATGGATAACGTGTCGTATGAACATGTAGGTAATGAAAATATATTGACTATCAAGAAAAAGATTGATGATGAAAAATAAGATAGGAATACTTATAGAAAGCGATTTCTATGAAAATGAAATCTTCTATTATCAGTTCCGTTTCAAGGAAGCCGGGTATGAGGTTCATTTTCTGTCCCGTCTTTGGGGCAACGAGGGCATTACGTTTAGCGGGCATGAATTCAGGGCACCGTTTTATTGTAATGAGAGCTTTGAGGCACTTGATGATGAGGCTCTTAATGATTATGCAGCTATTATCGTGCCCGCAGGTATGGTGTCAGACCGTCTTCGGTATACCGAAGATGTGACGAAGCTTCCTCCTGCATGTGTGTTCTTGCAAAAAGTATTTGCACGCAAGGACATCGTTAAGGGAGTGATTTGCCACGGCTTGTGGTTGTTCTCTCCTGTAGCCGAACTGGTGAAAGGAAGAAAGATGACCGTGCATAATAATCTGTTGGGCGATGCCAAGAACTATGGTGTAGAGTATGTTGATGCAGATGTTGTGGTCGACGGAGACTTGGTTTCGGCGCGCACCGGAGGGCATTGTTATTTGCTGGCTTCCGAGATATTGAAAGCGTTGGCAAGCAAATAAAACCTATTAAAAGGGGACGTTTCTTTTGTCCGCAGGTGTGGGTATGTCGTAAGGCCGGCTTGTTGCTGGTAAAAACGCATATACTTGCATGGGCGGACGGAGATAGTTCCATCGGACGGCGGAACTGGCTTCATAAGCCATCGGAGCCAGTTTCGTTTTCTTTGTTAAATGATATATACTGAAAATCGAAGTGAAAAAGCATGGTTGGCATATCTTGAGTGTTTTTCTTCTCGTTGTGGTGGTGATATTGGGATATTTCAATATCGGCTTATCCCGGCGGGTGGATGCTTTGCGGGCTCAGCTGGATGAGTATAAGGAAAAAGAAGGTAAGTCGTATGTGGTGGAACGTATCAGCAAACAGATGGAAGACATAGCTTATCAGCAAAAAGACATTTCCGAGAAGCAACGCGAAGAAGCGGTATTCCAGATGGGAGTGGCCGAGCAGATGCGCATACGTGCCGAAGAAGAGCAGAAAAAGGCGGAAGCTTTTTCCCGCAATGCGGTTGAAGCTAGAAATATGGCGGAGAACCAGCGTGAGCTTGCCGTACAACAGCAACTTCGTGCCGAATATGCAAGGAATGTGGCTGATACGTTGAGCAATGTGGCATTGGGACGTGCTTTGGCTTTGCTTTCCAATGTGCAATACAGGGCTGGCAATAAAGATGTGGCGGCTTTGCTTGCGTATGCTTCGTGGAAATATACATCCGAATATAAAGGGAATGTGTATCAGCCTGTTATTTTTAATGCCTTGGGACAGACCAGTGAAAGTTTTGTGTCCAGGAATCTCCATAAGGGAGGTGTCACGAAGATAGTTCAGTCTTCGGACGGTAA
Source organism: Bacteroides sp. An51A (assembly GCF_002161565.1). Lineage (NCBI taxonomy): Bacteria > Pseudomonadati > Bacteroidota > Bacteroidia > Bacteroidales > Bacteroidaceae > Bacteroides > Bacteroides sp. An51A. The sequence continues at coordinate 21,984 of NZ_NFIC01000001.1, read as the reverse complement.
AAACAGTTATGTCTCGGTGAGCAACTATGGAGAAGTGAACCGATGGCGTTATGATGAGGGATTTGCTGGGAATGAAGTGTTGTTCAGCAATCCGGAGTATAGTTTCAGAGATGTTTATTGGGATGAAAATAATGTGGTGTATGCCTTGTCATACGATGGGAGGATGCTTGTCATAAACGGGAAATCGGCAGAGACCTTTCTCTTGCCGGAAGATAACGGGTGGATGAGGATTGTTCCTTTCGGCAACGGACAGCTGCTTTTGGCTTCGGCTATGCACCTTTATATATATGATAAGAAGGAGGACCGGATAAAGAAAACCATTTCTCTATCAGAACCTCTTGCCGCTTTGGGATGTAAAGAAAACCAATGGTTGGCATTCGGTAAGGAAAACGGCTTATGGAGGATAGGGCGTGAAGGGGAACTGGTTCCTCAGGAACATTTTATTAAAGAGCAAGTTACGGCTTTTTCCTGGTCGTCTGACTTGAAAATGGGAGCGGTCGGAGTAGAGAATGGAAATATTTATCTGATAGATGAGACGGGGAATGTGGTAAAATCGCTTGTGGGGCATCGTTCCCGTATAACTCAACTTGAATTTAAAGGGCAATACTTGTTCTCTTCCAGTTATGATTGCACCGTAAGCTTGTGGGACATCAGTGCCAGCAAGCAGGAGGCGGTATCGTTGAAGATTTTATCCGGATGGGTGCATTGCATTTGCATGGCGGAAGATAATACGATATGGACAGGAGATGAGAGTGGAGCAGTGTCGCGTATCATGATTTCTCCCGACGAGATGGCTGCTCTTATCCAAAGCAAGCTGAAGCGGGATTTTACCGATGATGAATGGTCGTATTATGTAGGGCGTAATGTTCCCCGCATACGGCTTAAATTAGTAAATAAAATTAAAGATTGAAGACGATGAAACGATATCTTCTGTGTCTGGTGTTTTTGCTGCTTGCCGGTATAGGGCAAATAGAGGCAAAGGACGGGATTCCTTTCTTTGTCAATTATTCTCCTGCGGTTTATCATGCGCACAACCGTAATTTTGATATTGTGAGTGATGATAGCGGCCGGGTGTATGTTGCCAATTTCGAAGGGGTATTGTATTACGACCAGACGGAGTGGCATACGATTCATGCTCCGGGGGTATTCCGGATTACGAAATTATTTAAGGACAACCGGGGACGAATCTGGGTAGGCGGATACAATCTGTTCGGATATCTGACCTCAGGCGGGAATGGAGAACTGGAATTGCAGATGGTATTCTCTAAAAACAATAAAGGTTTTTTGGGCGAAGTGACGGATATCGGGGAGAAGGATGGGAAGATTTATGTTACGACTTCGCTGGGTGATGCGGATATTCAGGATGATTCCATGGACGGTTTTATTGTTAATCAGGACAAATCCGATGATATCCGGTATTATAAAGAGGCATTGGTAAACAAGCGGTTGACGCTGGAGGATGGCTCGGTCTTGTTGGCTACGGCTGGAAACGGTTTTGTGATGTTGGATAAAGAGGGGAATGAAGTGTATGCGCTGACAGAGCAAAACGGGTTGTGCAATAACAATGTGAATGGCATTTATGCAGACTCGTCTGGTTATGTGTGGGGAGCTACCGATAATGGTCTTTTTTTAGTAAATATACATACAGCATATACTTATTTCCGCTCTAACGAGGGCTTATCGGGTGAAGTGCAGTCCATTTGCCATACCGCCGACGGGCTTTACGTAGGCACTTTGCAGGGCTTGTTCTATAAGGAAGGTGATGTTTTTGAACCGATTCGGGCAATCCAGCATGCCTGTTGGCAGCTCCAGCAAGATGCGGCAGGGAATGTCTATGCTTCTACGGCTGGCGGCTTGTATGCCGTATATGGCAGGCAGGCACGGCAAATAACGGACAGCCATACGCTTTCTGCCTATGTTTGCGGAGATGGAACGTATTATGCGGGTGAAGTGGACGGTGTTTATCAGGTCCGGCAGGGTGAAAGGAAACAGCTGAACATTATCGAGAAGGCTACCTATTTTTATGTAGATGACGATAAGACGTTGTGGGTAAGGAATATTTATGGCCAGGTGTTCCGTTGCGAAGGAGACTATTCCGGGTATGTTATTCTGGCTCCCGAAAATGCCAAAGGTGAGAAAGACAGTTTTAACAATACGCTTTTCGTCCAGAATGGAATCATATTTGTGTTGAGCCATGTAGGGTTGTTTAAGTGGGATAAGGCTGGGAAAAAGCTGGTAGAAGTGGCGGACCGCTCTTTGTGGTCTTCGGATATCCAATATCCCCAGTTTGTTTATCCCGAGCCGGGCCGGCGTGTCTGGGGAACAAATAATGACGGGAAAAACCTGCATATATACACCAAAAAACAAGGGATGGAGGAGATAAATGCCCTTTTGCGTCCCATACATGATTTGACAATAGGAACAATGGAGACCGATGGGGATGATGTATGGTTGGGAGGAAATTTCGGACTGATTCATTGGAATATGGCGGTGAAAGAACCGGATTATGCGAAGAAATCTCATGTATACATCCGGCGCATTGTGATTGATAATGATTCGGTGGTATGGGGCGGATTTGATGAGGGAGACCGCCTGGGGGTTACGCTTCCTTTTAAAGAGCTTACATTTAATAGCGGCATCCGTGATATCAAGGTGTATTTCTCTTCGGATTTGTTCTCTGTCCTGGGGGCAACGGAATACCGTTACCGGTTGGATGCCGGTGACGAATGGTCGGATTGGAGTACGGAGACTTCGGTACGTTTTGCCAATCCACGTTCGGGACGTTATACATTTCAGGTTATGGCACGCGACCGGTACGGGCGTACGATGGAATCGTTGACATTGCCTTTAACCGTGCGTTATCCTGTTTATGTACGTTGGTATAGCATCGTATTGTATATCGTTGCACTTTCATTGCTCATCCTGTTTTTGATAAGGTGGCGTATGCGCCGGCTTTTGGCGGAGAAGATGCGTCTGGAGCATATCGTGGAAGAACGGACCTCGCAAATACGTAATCAGAAGGACGAGATTGAAGAAAAATCCAAAAAGCTGGAGATTGCCCTCGATGATTTGAGCAAGGCTCAATACCAGCTTATCCGTCAAGAGAAGATGGCTACGGTGGGTACGTTGACCAAAGGGCTTGTAGACCGTATTCTGAACCCGATGAATTATGTGAACAATTTCTCGCACATGAGCATCGGGCTGGTAAAAGACATCAAGGATAACCTGGACGATGACCAGGAGAATATGACTTCGGACATTTACGAAGATTCCGTTGACGCACTTGATATGCTGAATACGAACCTGAAGAAGATTGAAGAACATGGGTTGAACACGACGCGTATATTGAAAGCAATGGAGGAAATGCTGAAAGACCGGAGTGTGAATCCGACGCTGATTAATCTGGTATCGATTTGCCGTAAGAATATAGAGATGCTTCATGCGTATTACGCCGAAGATATAGCTGAGTGTCATATCCGGATAGAATCACCGGATAAGGAAGCGATGGTTGTAGCGGAAGTGGATGCAGAACAGTTCAGCAAGGTCGTGATGAGTATGCTGGCAAATAGCATGTATGCGCTTCGGAAAAAACGTCAGCAAGGTAAGGCTTTCGAACCCTTGATACGGTTGCGGGTTTTCATTGATGCCGATTCAAGCCAGGCGAAAGTAAGTATTTATGATAATGGTGTTGGCATTGAGTCCTCTATTATAGACAAGGTATTTGATCCGTTCTTTACCACGAAAACTACGGCAGAAGCGGTGGGAGTAGGTATGTATCTTAGCCGGGAAATCATACTCAATCATGGCGGGGACATAACTATACAATCGGTTAAGAATGAATATACCGAATTTGTTATTTCTGTACCTGTCCACCATCCGGAAAATGGGAAAAAGAATGATGCGGATGAGAAAGGGGAAGAGAATAATTAAGAAAACAAAAAGATTAATTCAAAAATCTCAAGATATGGAAACGATAGAACAATTGAAGCGGCAGGTAGAAAGTTTGCAAGACCAGTTAAGGCAGCAGGAAAAAATGGCTACATTGGGTTTGCTTACGGCAGGAATCGTACACGAGATACGTAATCCGTTGAACTTTGTCATCAATTTCAGCAAGCTTTCTGGAGACTTGATAAAAGATTTGGAAGAAGATATCGAAGCCAATACGGCAGATATTGACGGGGATGACGTAGAGGATATCCGGGATATAATGGAAAGCCTGAAAGAGAACCTGCAAAAGATAAAGGAACATGGCGACCGGGCTATCAGCATCATTCAGAATATATTATTGTATTCGCGTGGGAAAGAAGACGAGTTTATTCCGACGGATGTATGCAAGCTGGTAAAGGAATATGTATGGCTTTCGTATCATGCGATGCGGGCAAATCTGAAGAATTTTAATATCTCTATCTTGGAAGATTATGGAAAGGATATTCCGATGATGTCTGTAGTGCCTCAGGATTTGAGCCGTGCCGTACTGAATGTGATGAACAATGCTTGTTATGCTGTGTGGGATAAGGCGCAGAACGGTGATGCCGACTATAAGCCGACGGTCTCGGTCAAGGTGGCACGGCAGGCGGAAGAGTTGGTTATCTCAATCACCGATAATGGGGTAGGGATGAGCCCTGAAGTGAAACAACGGCTGTTCGAGACTTTCTTTACGACCAAGCCTACAGGGCAAGGTACGGGGCTGGGAATGTTTATCACCCGTAGTATCATTGAGGAGAAACATCACGGACGCATTGAGTTTGATTCAGAAGAAGGCCGGTTTACTACATTTTCATTAATAATACCGATTAAAGCATGAGAAAATGGATTGTTACTTTCTTTTTGCTGGCGGCATCCATGGCATGGGCGCAAGACGATAGTGAGCTGCGCCAGATTTATATGCAGGCAGAAGAAGAATATACCATAGGACATTTTGATGCTTCCATTCGTTTGTTGAATGAGAATATCGCAGGGTTTGACGGGGCATTGAAGACCAGTGCCTACCGCTTGCTTTCGTTGTGCTATTTAGGAAAAGACCATGTACAGGATGCTGAAAAGTATGCTTCTCTCCTTTTGAAAGAAGACCCGTATTATAGCACATCCATCCATGACCCCTTGCGCTTTGCAGATATGATAGAACGTCTGAAACGAGGTGAAGAGACAACTATTACTACAGCTTCACAACAGACCGAATCCATAGAAGAAGCTCCGGTACCGGTTACATTGATAACGGAAGAGATGATTAAGGCATCGGGGGCAAGGAATTTAAAAGAGGCCTTGCTTGCTTTTGTTCCAGGTATGACAGATATTGAGTCAAATGAAGAAATGAACATTGCTATGCGTGGTATATATTCATCTGGTCAAGAGAAAATACTTATAATGCTTAACGGACACCGTTTGAATAGTTATTCAACGAATACTTCGCGTCCTGATTTTAGTATTAGCTTAGATAAAGTGAAACAGATAGAGGTTTTGCGTGGTCCGGCTTCTTCTCTTTATGGTGGTGTGGCATTAACCGCTGTGGTTAATATTATTACACATACTGGTTATGAAATCAATGGGGCTGAAGTAAAAATAGGCGTTGGAAACTATGGTCAGGTAAAGAGTAGCTTTTTGTTTGGAAAGCAATATTTGGATTGGAACATTATGGGATGGGCATCTGTTTATAATTCTTCAGGAGAAAAGGTGAATGTTCCGGTTGAAGAGCAAATGGGGGTTTTGCCTGTTCCCGGTGATATAATTATTGGTGGTTTTAACAAAAAACCGTCATTTGATGTAGGATTGAATTTAGGTTGGAAAGATTTTAGTTTGTTGTATAATACAAATTTTAGTAAAACTGTAGCACCTTATTCAATGAGTTATTTTTTTGCTCCCTATTCGTATGACCGCTATCGAACTTTTCAAGGTAACGCTCCTGGGTTTGCTAAATTATCTCATCATTTAAATGCTTCTATCGAAAAGCAATGGGAACGTTTTCAAATGAATGCTGGATTTATTTTGGATATGGAAAATCAAAGTAGATACCAAATAGCAGGAGATACTGTTCCAGATGTAGGATATAATATGTTTTTCCCTGTTGGAACAAATGATACAATTATTTCGACAAAAGGTGCATTTCAATATCATAATTGGCAAGAAACGACTTGGGGGGGATTCTTAAAGGGAAATTATCAATATAATTTAAGTGAAAATCATAAAGGTACAATAAGCGCGGGCTTGCAATTCGATAGATTTCATCTTAGTGATTCTTATTATGTTGAAGGAGATAATTTTGATAGAGTCCTTGTTACTTATGATGATAAAAAAAATTTATATGTGGGGTCTGAAATAAGTGTGAGTGCTTATGCGCAAGTAAAACACCAATGGAAAGATTTTTTGATTTTGAATGCAGGCTTACGTTATGATTATAAAAAACGTCGGAATAATCAAGTAATACAAGAATATTCTCCTCGTTTAGCTTTAATTTTGATACAACCTAAATGGAATCTGAAATTTAGTTATGCTAAATCTTTTGTGGATGCACCTTATTTTTATCGGAATAATACGCTTGATACAACTACAGGAGGAGAAAATTTATTGTCGGAGTATTTGCATTCTTATCAGTTAACTTTTGTTGCTAATGATTGGTTTAAAGATTTGAATTTTGATATTAATTGTTTTTATAATAAAGCTACTGATTTTATAGTACCCGATGGATTGGTTTATACGAATGCAGGTAGGTTGGAAAATATTGGCTGTGAATTATCTTCTTCATATTCATTTCGACGCTTTAAAGGTTGGTTTAATTTGACTTGGCAGTATGTTTTATCTTCTGATAAATATAATGTGAAAGGTCATGATGTGTATAACGTACCGACAATTTCATCAAATCTCATTTTGATGTATGAAATTTTTCGAAATTTCAATGTTCATACCCATTTAAATGTATTATCAGATCAGACTTCATTATACGAAATACCTGATGAGCAGGGGAATATGTTTTCTGAGGAATTAGATATCCCAGCACGTGCTGTTTGGAATGTAGGGATTGATTATAAATTTAATAGGTTTAATGTCGAATTTAATATTAATAATTCAAGTTTCGCAAGTTAATAGATAACCTTCTTCTTGGGATATAAAAGAGGCACAGGGATTTCCACATATCGCAGAAAATGAGTAATTTTATAGTTGCAAATCAAAACATTACTCAGCCCTATGCCCTTGCACAAAGTTACAGACTTTCTTTCAGAAATCAGCGCATTTTTTAGAAAAAATGACGCGCATAAAGCGATGTATTCCATACTGGACGTTATCAAATGGTTAAGAATGAATGAATCCACCTTGTTCGGCATGAAGAGCAAGTGCAACAATGTGTATCCGTTGTTGCAGGTGTTCCAGGCTTTGCTGTTGTACCCGTGTTTCATGGTCCGTAACCCTTATCGTTTCACCGGGTCTTCCTTAAGCGGCTTGCTGGGATGCAAGAAAGACGTGTTCTACCGTTTCATGAGTAATCCCAAGATAAACTGGCGGAAGTCCGTCTATCACCTCACCCTCCAGCTTTGGTCGAAGATCAGACTCCGCTCCGGGCGCAAGGAAGGCACGGTCTGTCTGATAGTCGATGACACGGACTATCCCAAGACGGGACGGCGCATGGAGAACATCGGCAGGGTGTTTTCCCATGTCCATCACAGGTGCATCCTCGGTTTCAAGGCATTGTTCCTTGCCGTCACGGACGGGACAACCCAAATGCTTCTGGATTTTGCACTGCTGGGTGAAAAAGGAAAGGATGGAAAGTTCGGGATGTCCGATGAAGAGCTCGCAAGACGTTTCACCAAAGGACGTGACAGCGGCGACGCCTTGCAGGAGCGTATCGGTGAATACACGGCAAAGAAAACCGACCTGATGATTGCCATGATAAGACGCGCCATCCGCAAAGGGGTCAGGTTCAGGTATGTGCTGGCAGACAGCTGGTTCGCCTGCAAGGATGTCATCCGGTTCATCCGCTCCCGCCACGTCAGGTGCGATTACCTGGGCATGATCAAGGTGGGAGAAAACAGCAGGACAAAATACTGTCTGGACGGGAAGCCTTATACCGCGCCGGCCTTGATCAGGCACCTTAACAGGCAAGGCAGGCGGAAGTACAGCAGGAGACTGCGTTGCTATTACATCGTGGCGGACGTGACCTTTGCGGATACCAAGGTACGCCTGTACTTTGTCAGGAGAAGCAAACGGGGCGCATGGAACGGCCTGATGACCACGGACATACGGCTTGAGTTCCTTGAAGCGTACCGGATTTATGCCCAAAGGTGGTCTTTGGAAGTCGTGTTCAAGGAAGCGAAGGGGCTGTTGGGGCTGGGCAAATGCCAGGCCGGCAACTTCGCCTCGCAAATCGCGGCGACATCCCTGACGGCTTTGCAATACAACATCCTTTCCTTAGTGAAGAGGTTTGCAGCCTACGAGACCATGGGAAAGCTCTTTGAAGACGTAACCAAGGATTCTTTGGAACTGTCCGTTGCGGAAAGGATATGGGGCGTCATGCAAGAACTGGTCATTGCGGTTGCGGAACTCTTCGGATTGACTGATGAAGATATCTATCAGGCTATCATCAACAGGGAGGAAGATATGAAACATATTTGCGACATTTATAGATTAAAACCTGCAAGTTGAACTTGCGAAACTTGAATTAATAATCTCTTGAATAAAACATATGAGCAAGGAGGAAGTAGTATAGCCCCAATTCGTCAACGTGGATTATGGTATATGTTAACTTTATCTTATAAATTTAATAATTAAATAAAATAGCTTCAATGGATACTATACAGGAAATAATCAATAATAACATATTAAAGTATTTAGATAAGACTTCGCTTGAAATAGAAGATAAGTGTTATTCTTATCGAGAACTTGACGAATTTGCAGATAGAATTGCACAACGAATAATAAGAGAATCAAAAATAGTTGATGATAAGGGCGTTTATGTGGGAGTATGTCTTCCTAGAAAATTTTGTTTATTATCTGCTATTTGGGCAATATGTAAATTAGGTTATACTTATGTCCCTTTAGATCCTGAATTGCCGATAGAACGAATGAAATATATTATAGAAGATTGTAAAATGCCAATTATTATTACTGAAGGTAATTTGACAAAGCAATTTTCTGATATAACTGTAATTGATTTGTTAGAGCAAGAAGCTGAGGATAATAAAGAAAGAGAAATTTCATTGATTGATGACGTGAATAAAAAAAACGCTTATGTTATTTATACGTCTGGAACAACAGGGAAACCGAAAGGTGTTCCTATTACTTATCAGAATCTTTTGAATATGTTGCATAATTTATCATTGCCTTCAGTTTTTAACATTTCAGAAAAGAGTAAAATTTTAAATTTTGCAAGTATTAATTTTGATGCATCTATTCTTGAAATTTATTCAGGATTGTTTTATGGTGGTACTTTGATAATGGCTACAGAGAAAGAGCGTCGTGATGTACAATTATTGTCTGAATTGATTCGTAAAACAGGTGTGACTTTTATGACATTGCCACCTTCTTTAGTTGTATTATTCCAAGATTTGAATTTTAAATCCTTAGATACATTGGCCGTTGTTGGAGAAAAAATGCTTCCTAATATAGTGCAACGTGTAAATCAATATTCTTATCGTTTGATTAATGGTTATGGTCCAACAGAAAATACAGTGATGAGTACGGTAAAAATTGTAGATTCTGATATTAATATTCAAAATCTAGGGACTCCTGTGCCTGGAGTTGTAGCACATGTGGTTCATGAGGACTTAACTTGTGTAAAAGTTGGTGAGATTGGTGAATTGTGTTTGGGAGGAGGTCAGTTGACCTTAGGATATTTAAATCGTTCTGAACTTAATCGACAAAAATTTTTTGCAAATCCATTTGCTGATGCAAAAGTAGCACCTATTCTTTATAAAACAGGAGACTTGGTACGTCTTATGAAAGATGGTAGTTTTGATTTTATAGGTCGAAAAGATACGCAGGTTAAAATTAATGGATATAGAATAGAATTAGGAGAAATAGTTCAACAAATAGATGCATGTGAAGACGTTGTACAGTCTTGTGTGCTGGTGGTAAATGATTCACTTGTTGCTTATGTTAAATTAAAAAATAACTGTTTAGTAGAATCTGTTATAAAACAGATAAGATGGAAACTGAAAGAATTTCTTCCTTTTTATATGCAACCATCTTCTTGGGTTATTATAGACGAATTTCCTCGTACAATTAATGGGAAAGTAGATCTAGAAAAATTGAAAAATGTGAAACAAAATTTTGTAAAAAAACTAGATAAAAAAAGGAATTCTCAAGAAGATATGATGGCGCATGTAATAGGGCATATAATAGGTCAGGATTTTGTTGATATTGATAGTGATTTCTTTGATGATTTAGGAATGACTTCCATTCAAATAATGCAGATTCCCATATCGTTGGAAATTTTAGGAATATATGTATCTGTTAACGATATATATGAAAATCGTACTATCAGAAAGATCATAAAAAATCATTCCATGAAACGAAACTATTGGTTTAATCAACCTGTAAAAGGAAAACCTGTGTTGATAATTGTAAGTGGTTATACTAGTTTTTCTTTCCTATATACGAAACTAGCTCAGGCTCTATCTGATTTGTATGCTATTTACGTATTGGAATCTTATCATGAAGCTCCGTGGCAAGTTACTGTTTCATGTGATGATATTGTTAAATATTATATGAAACAACTAGCTTCCGTTGTTTCTCAGTATAAAATAGCTGCTATTACTGGATTTTGTGTGGGGGGAGAATTAGGTCTGTTATTGGCTTATAAATTAAGTAATGAATATTCTTTATTTCCTCATGTTATAGTATTAGATGGAGAAGTAAAACGCAGTAAAGATAAAGAAGATTATATTCCTTTGGATATGGATTTTCTTTCAAGTGAAATAAATCAAGCTCGTTTTGAACGGGATTTAAGGATGGTCTGTACGATGCCTGATTTTCATTATGAAGGGAAGGTTACTTCTATTTTGGCTAATCAGTTTATGAGTGATTTTATGCCTCTTTCAAAAAAATCAACGGTAACGGAAAAACAGAGGCAGAAAGCACGATATTTTTATAATCGTACTCCTAAATTATGGAAACAATATTATCCGGATTGTGTGTTGTTTTATGTAGAAGCTGATCATTGGTCTTATTTGCATACTCCAGAAAGTATTGAACCAATCGTTGAGTATATCCGTTCATTGGTTGTTGAAAATAGAGGCGAAGATACTGATAAGATCGATTTAAAATAATGAAGTAGAAATGATACAGAACGAAACAATAACCAATATCCTGACACGAGTTACGGTCAGGAGGTTTACAGACGAGCCGGTAAGCGATGAGGCGTTGCACATCTTGCTACAGGCAGCCATGGCCGCACCCAGTTCGATGAATTTTCAGCCTTGGCATTTCATCGTGGTGCGTGATGAGGCAGTCATGCAAAAACTCAAGGATTGTTTGCCTTATGCAAAGATGATAAATAAGGGATGTACGGGGATTGTGGTTTGTGGCGATGTGTCTCTTTACGAATCCATCAATAAGATGGATAAGGAAGACAACACACTTTATTGGGTGCAAGATTGTTCGGCTGCATCCGAGAATCTGTTGCTGGCAGCCCATTCTATCGGGCTGGGAGCTGTATGGACGGGAATTTATCCACTGGAAAGCCGTGTGGATAAATTGCGTGATTTGCTGTCTGTGCCTGTCCATATTGTACCTTTGAACTTGATATTGGTGGGGCATCCGGTCAATATTCCTCAACCGAAGAATAAATGGAACAAAACAAAAATACATTACGATAAATTCTGAACACTTGTATGTTGAACGAAATCTTATTCCATCATGTCGGTTATGTGGTAGCCGATATCCGTCTTTCTGCTGCTCAGTTTGCCCAATTGGGGTATGTAGCTGGAGAGATACTTTACGATGAAGGCTTGCAGGTTGAACTTTGTTACCTGACTAAGGAGGGGGCACCTCTTGTTGAGCTTGTACATCAGTTGCAGTCTGGTTCGCTTGAAGCCAGTCTGCTTCATGCCAATGGTGTTATGCCGTATCATCTGGCTTACGAAGCTTTGGGATTTGATAAAGCTTGTGAGGAGTTGCTTGCCCAAGGCTATGAACGGTTGTTTGCCCCGGTACAGGTAGGGGCATTGCAGGGCATTCGGATTTGTTATTTTCATCATCCGGATGCTGGTTATATAGAACTGATAGAGAAACGTTGAACGGTATAATGGCAATGTGGCAATTTGTTAATGTGGCAATGTGTTAATTTGCTAATGTGTTAATTTGCTAATGTGTTAATTTGCTAATGTGTTAATTTGCTAATGTGTTAATTTGCTAATGTGTTAATTTGCTAATGTGTTAATTTGCTAATGTGTTAATTTGCTAATGTGTTAATTTGCTAATGTGTTAATTTGCTAATGTGTTAATTTGCTAATGTGTTAATTTGCTAATGTGTTAATTTGCTAATGTGTTAATTTGCTAATGTGTTAATGTGCTCTCATATTATTCATTAGCACATTAACGCTGCATTTTCATACGGTTTTGTGCGTCAGGCTCAGGAAGCGGTTTGTTACGTTGTTGAGCCGGGTGTGTTGACAATCAGTAACGCTGTTATGTGGGAATATAGTTTTTGGCATGTCACAGTACTTGGCAAAGCTTTTTCATCTATATGCATCGGTGCGCGCAAGTACATGCGGTGACGGACGCAGATAGTTGATAGTCCGTCAGATGATAGCAGACAGTTGATAATCAATGTGCGTAAATTAATCATGCCAATCAGGAGTTAAAGGGGAGTTAGAAGAAGTTATTGTCCGCCGGGCTTTGGGTATCGGTTTCAGAAGCAGGACTATTGACCTTTACCTCCTGAACGAAGTGGTAACTCCTGTGAAACATAACAGCTTTTATAGTCAAAAAGAAATGGTTTGCGAATTAGACAAACGGAATTTAAGAGTCAGAAGTGACTCCAACTCTTCTTTATAGTTTCCGATATTGTCGAAGAAATCCTTAACGGCCTGCCTGAATTTCTCTTTTGTCCTGTAGAAACCGGTATTGATGACCTTCTTGCGGAGGAATTTCCAAAGCCTCTCAATCAGATTGAGGTTCGGCGAGTAGGGCGGCAGGAATATCTGCCTGATTTTTGTCCCGTCCACCCATTCCTTGAGCTTTTTGTTGTGATAATAACGGGCATTGTCGGAAATGATATAGATGAACGGGGCCTCCGGATGCCTGTCCAAGGCCGCCTGATAAACTTCTTTTGTGGATTCGGCATTGACGCTTTCGCAATCATGGGCTATCACGTCCGTCACGTCATGCGCGTTAAGCAACCCGTTGATGTTCACCCTGTCACGACCGCTGACGGTCGGTTGTTCCAACTTTTCGCCTTTCTCTATCCACGCATAAGTGGAACGGCTGTTGTGGGTCGGATGAACACCGTCGGCATAATAAACCACGGCATCTTCCGGCATACCGGAAAGGATTTCGGAAAGTTCTCCGACAAAGGCTGCCTGCTTGGAGGCATCAGCCTCGCAAGGGACTTCCGATGTCTTCTTATAGGTGAAACCAATGCGGTTCAGCAGGTCTACAACCCCCTGGGGCGTGTACTCCACGCCGAATGTGGACTTTATCCACTCTGCCACACTCTTGGCATCCGTATAGATATGCTCACGAAGTTCCTTGCGCAAGGCGGACAACTGTCTGCTGTCAAGAAGCCCCCAATAACCTTTGTGGCGGTTTTCCAGAAGTTCATCGGCACCGCCGTGCAAATAAGCGGAACGGTAACGGTATACGGTGGAAACGTCTATTCCAAGGCATGAAGCCACGAAGGAAGGAGAATTGCCCATGCCCAACATCAGAATGCAAGTCACACGGGCATAGTCGGAACTTCCGGCTAGATTCCGTTGAAGTTTACGTAAATTTTCTATTTCTGATGTCGACAACTGCATTTCCATGCCGTAAAGATACAACTTTTAAACGAATTATTCGCATTTCACTTACTTTTGACTATAATTCCTGATTGGCATGCATTACATTCTTATTTCATGTGTTAAATTGAAAGTCCGGTGTTGAAAATTTGGTGGCAGATGTAGTTGTGAGCCTTCTGGGGCTTTCCCACTTGGACTGGAGGAAATGTTTTTGTGTTAATTTGATAGTCCCTCCTTTTGTTAACTGCTAAATCCTTTAACATAATGTGGTTAAAGTCGTGATGAAAAAGGCTTCAAATGCTTTAGGGAACCGAAATATTTGTTATATTTGTTTCATAATCTTTTAATAATGCAAAACTAAAAAGAGACGTATGAAAGATCAGTTGAAACATTTCTTACTGTTTGCTGTACTTACCATTTGTTGTACAGCTACGGCGGTGGCACAGGCTACCGTGAAAGGTATGGTGGTGGATGCAGGTACAAACGAGCCTCTTATCGGGGCTACGGTTGCCGTGCAGGGGACTACGCAGGGGGCTATCACCGATGTGAACGGAGGTTTCACATTGAAGCTTGCTAAAAAGGGAGTTACCATCGTATTTACATACTTGGGCTATAAAGAGAAGACTGTAACAATCGGGAAGGATGGAGAGGTAGACTTGGGTACCATCCTGATGGAATCGGATGCACAGATGCTCCAGGACGTGGTGATTACTTCGTCGGTGGCTATCGCCCGCAAGACGCCGGTAGCCGTTTCCAGCGTAAGCATGGACTTTATTGAAGAAAAGCTCGGTACGCAGGAGTTTCCCGAAATCCTGAAGTCGACTCCGGGTGTGCATGCCAACAAGGAAGGCGGAGGTTATGGTGACTCTGAAATCTATATGCGTGGGTTCGGCAACGAGAATATCGCCGTGATGGTGAACGGTGTGCCGATGAACGATATGGAGTGGGGAGGCATTTATTGGTCGAACTGGGCAGGACTGACCGATGTGACACGCACCATGCAGACCCAGCGCGGTTTGGGTGCTTCGAAGGTGTCGGCTCCTTCGGTAGGTGGTACCATTAATATCGTAACTCGCGGACTGGATAGCGAAAAAGGCGGAACCCTTGCTTATTCGATGGGGAACGACGGCATGAACAAGATTTTGTTCAGCGTTTCTACCGGTGTGTCGAAAAGCGGCTGGGCAATGACGTTGCTCGGTGCCCGTACGTGGGGTAACGGTTATGTGCAAGGCACTGACTTCGAAGGATACAATTATTTCCTGAACATTTCGAAACGCATCAATGAGGCACACCAGTTGTCGTTGACGGCTTTCGGTGCTCCGCAAAAGCACTACCAGCGTGACGGTGCCCTGACCATTGCTGGCTGGCAATATGTGGAAAAGGTATTCGGGGTGAAGAATTACAAATACAACTCTACGTACGGATTCGATAACAACGGTCAGCGTCGGAGTTCGGAATACAACGTATACCACAAGCCGCAAATCAGCTTAAACCACCAGTGGCAGATTGATGAGAAATCATCGCTGAGTACGGTGGCATACGTGTCTATCGGACGCGGTTACGGAAATTCAGGTCAGGCAAATGAAGACTATGGGTATTCATACCGCGACTGGAATGGAGGTTATTATGGCGAATTAATGACCGAGTATCGTAAAGCCGATGGTACGTTCGATTATGGAAAAATCGAAGACATCAATGCGGCAAGTGAGTATGGTTCGATGTTGGTCATGAGCCAGTCGAAGAACTATCATAACTGGTATGGTTTGCTCTCTACCTATACGACCAAGTTCGGCGAATACTTCGATTTCTACGGAGGTATCGATTTCCGTTATTATAAAGGTACGCATACGAACGAGATTTCGGATCTGTTCGGCGGCCAGTATTTCATGGATTCTACCCGCGGCGATGTACAGGTGGAAAACAATGCCAATGCTGCCAATTCGGCATGGAGATACCAGAAACTGGGTGTAGGCGATGTGGTGTACCGTGACTATGACGGACACGTATTGCAAGAGGGGGCTTTCTTCCAGACCGAGTTCAACAAGGATAAGCTCTCGGCTTTCGTGGCAGGTTCGTTATCGAATACCACGTATTGGCGTTACGACCGTTTCTATTACGACGAGGCTCATGCCAAATCCGATAAAATCAGCTTCTTGGGCTTTACGGCAAAGGGTGGTGCCAACTACAACATCACCGACAATCACAATGTATTCTTTAACTTAGGATATATCAGCCGTGCGCCGAAGTTCTCTTACGGTGCTTTCATGCAAGCCACTACGAGCCATGCCATCAACAAGGATGCCAAGAACGAGAAAGTCTTGTCGTTCGAGTTGGGATACGGTTTCCGCAACGAGTGGCTGAGCGCGAACGTGAATGCTTATTATACCAAATGGCTGGACAAGACCATGACCAAGAGCGGTACGATGGATAACCAGATGGAATATTTCATGAACATGACCGGTGTGAACGCCTTGCACAAAGGTATCGAGCTGGATGTGAAAATCACTCCGTTGAACTGGCTGGAGCTGACGGGTATGTTCTCGTTGGGTGACTGGAAATGGGATAGCAACGCTACGGGATATGCTTACGATGCTTACGGTCAGGCATTGACGGCTGAAGGAACCGTTACCACAGTAGGTGCTGCCGACCATGCCAATGCCAAGATTAACCTGAAAGGTGTGCGTGTAGGAGGTTCGGCACAGACCACGGCGGCTATCGGCGCTACCTTCAAGATTGGCAAGTCCATCCGTGTAGGTGCCGACTGGACGTATTACGGACGCAACTATGCGTACTATTCATTGTCGGGAAGCAACCTGTCGTTGGGCAGGGAGGTATCTGTGCTCGACCCGTGGAAGATTCCGGCAGCCAGCCAGTTTGACCTGAATGCTTCTTACCGCTTCAAGATCGGCAAGCTGAATGCTATCCTTTCCGGAAACGTGAACAACTTGCTGGATTACCAGTATATCTCGAAGGCATACAATCCGAATACGCTTTCTTCTTCAACCCTGCAGGAAGCTACAGCCGACAACATTTATTGCTACTATGCGTTCGGCCGTACGTATAGCTTGAGACTGAAAGTAAATTTCTAATCCTAAACAAAAGAAATGCAGTATATGAAAAAGATAATATTGATGTCGACCGTATTGCTGGCGGGCTTGTCGGCATGCGAAGATTATAACGACCAGTTTAATATTGATTCTTCCCTGACCGATGTGAAGACGGGCGTTACCATCCAGCTGGCTTCTTCCGATTACGGAACCATAGCGGGAATGGAAGCGAACAAGGAACTTGCCTTGTCGAAAGACCCGGAAGGGCAGACCTATGTGGCGGCTTTGGAAGCCATCGGCAAGAACAAGTATTTTGCCGATGCCACGGAAGCCGAATGGTATTTGCCTGCTTTTATCGATTATAAATATCCGAATGCCGATACCGGTTCGCGCATCTCGGTACAATATAATATGTACAGAGGGCAGTCGGGCTATCTGGCCGATTTCAAGAAGATTTCGGATTACACACTGACCAATAACGATTACCGTAGCGTATGGAACGGGACTTCTACCGCTACTTACTTGTCTCCGTCTACACTGAGACAGATTCCTTCGGTACTGGAATCCAGAATGGAAGACCCGCAAGAAGGAGATATGGTAGCCGTGAACTATGCTTACTCGGAGTTCGAGCCCGGTGCGGGAGGCGGTGTCATTCCGGTAGTGTATCAGCAGGTTAATACCTTCGACGGAGAAGCCGGAAATTACGTCATTGCGGCTAAAGCCAACGATGGCAGTTATTATCCGTTCGGCAAGCTGGACGACCCGAGTAAACCTTATGGATATATCTATCCCGATGCGATTACCGTGACCGATGGCATTATTTCTTCGGATAACGGTTCAGAGCAGGTTGTTACGATCGAAGAAGGTTCGGAAGGCTATACGTTGTTGAATAGCTACATGCAGTACATCTACATGGACGAGACACACGATAATTTTAACTTTACGACTTCTTTACCAACGGAAGGCGGAGAATGGTCGTTTGAGTCGAACGGAGACGGCACGTTTAAGCTGAAGAATATCGAAAGGGACAAGACCGTAAAACTGACTCTTTATAACGATTCGTATAGCTACGGAAGCTATGCAGCTTCGCGCTACACGTATGTGGAGGATGCGATGAAGGAAGAAAGCAAATTGTTTGCTGTTAAAAACATTACTGTTCCTGAAGATCTGTCTGCTGTATGGTCTCATGATGCCTCATACGGTTATTATAAAGCGACAGGATATGATGATGCAAATAAGAAAAACTTGGCAGCCGAAAGCTGGTTTGTGTCTTCCGAAATCGACTTGTCGGAAGCGCAGAATCCAGTACTGAACTTTGATTTTGCTTTCAATTTCTTGAATGGGAACAATGCGGCTGATTTTATGCAACTGAAAGTCTCTACTGATTATACCGGTGATGTACAGGCAACTACGTGGACAGATTTAGCTTATGATGGTTCTCGATTTAACCGTTGGGATTTCATCGCTCAAAGCGTAGACCTGGCGCAGTTTGCAGGGAAAAAGATTACCTTGGCATTCGCTTACAAGAGCACTGACCAGTGTGCGCCTACCGCCGAAATCAAGAATCTGGCGATTGTAAACGGACAATACTGGGATGTATGCCTTTTCAAGGAAGTGCCCGAATCGGAAGTAGCAGCCCAGATGTTGAAGATGAGCCGTGCATCGGGCGCATACGCCAATACCGCTGCCCTCTATGTATATCGTGAAGGTGCATGGAGCGAATATACGAATGAAGACGCGAATGTTGTGGTTGCCGACCCGGCTATGTATGCCGAATTGGGTGCCGACTATGTATCGCGGCCTGCCAATGTATTCCCCATCTATCTGGTTCAGAAGTTCCCGTTTGCCGCGAAAGGTGATAAGGCTGCCGTGGTTTACCGTGCAGATGCCGACGGAACAATGGCTGTAACGGAATATACGTACGATGCCGGCTGGAGTGCATCGCAGATTTATTCTTCCCGTACCACTACTTTCGAAAAAACCGAAGAAGGATATGTGGCTATGGCAGGCACTTACCTGAATGAAAGCTTGTTGGGTGATGAAGGTGGTTTTACCATCCAGGACATTTCGATGCAAGGCGTCAACTATGTATGGTCGAACACGGAACAATATGGCTGGAAAGCATCTGCTTACTATAACAATACGAATTATCCGGCAGAAAGCTGGCTGGTATCTCCGGTGATAGATTTGTCGGAAGCCATGGCTCCGCAGGTGGCATTTGAGGAAGCGCACCGTTATCTGAATGGTGAAGCGTTGACCGACCATTTCAAGATTAAGATTTCTACCGATTATGTAGACAATGTAGAGTCTTGCACATGGGAAGACTTGATATTCGATGAATCGCAATGGTCTGACGGTCAGACGTGGGATTTCTATCCGGTAGGTCCGTACGATTTGAGTACATACGCAGGACAAACCATCCGGATTGCCTTTGTTTACATCAGCAATTCTACGGCTGCTCCTACGTGGGAATTCAAGAATATCGTGGTGAATGAGGCTGAATAAGTTATAAAATGAAATGATTACATAAAGAAACGCAGATATTCGCGGAGGTGCGCAGACTGGAATTATAATCTGCGTGAATCTGCGGATATCTGCGTTTTTAATTATTAACCGGTTACTGAATATATGAAATCTGTTTTAAGAATATACATGCTGCTTTTCGGCTTCATAGTAGTCGGGTGTAGCGATAATGATACGATAACCATTGAGAATGAGACCACGCAAGAAGGAGCGGTCACATTGGTATTGAAAGGGTACGAAAGTGCTTCTGAGGGGTTCTCTGTATGCCAGCCCGAAGGGTTTACTTATCCGTTCTACATTCAAGACAAGACTTTTCATGGGGATGTCTACTGGTTTTCAAAAAGCGATGCCGGACGTCTGGACGCCATGCCGGAAGTACCTGTACAAGAAGCCGGTTGGCAACAATCGGTTGACATCGAGGAAGATGCCGCTTATTGGGCTTGGTGTATGGGTGCCGACCGTTACCGCTATCTGAAGTTCCGGGTAATAGACATCGAAGGAAACAATGTAACGATTGAATATGTGGAAGAAGATGCTCCGGCTGGAAACTGGAATGCGAATGCCGGTAATGATTACGTGACGGAATACGAAATGCCTTGCCTGAACGATTCGAATGTGTATGTGGCACATGACATTGAGGTAAACGGTAATCGGGTATTGAATTATGCACTGGAGTGGAATGCGGCTAAGCGGCACGCCAATTGGGTGGCTTTCAGTTTCGATAAAACGACTTCGGCTGATGAAGTATCACGTACCGATGCATGGGCGGTAGACGAAGAGTTGCCGGAAGAGATGCGTACGGAAGAAGCAGACCATAAGAGTGACGGTTTCGATAAAGGCCATTTATGCGCTTCGGAAGACCGGGTGTATACGAAAGAAGCCAACGAGCAGACCTTCTATTATAGCAACATGTCGCCACAATTGAATGACTTTAACGGAGGTTTTTGGCGTGGATTGGAAGAACAAGTGCAGACGTGGGGACGTTCTACAGCATCAGGAACCTACGATAAAGTATATGTGGCAAAAGGAGGAACCCTCAATGAATTATTGGTGAACTTTAACGGTACACACGTTTCGGGAGGAACTCCTACGACCGATGAAAATGGTTTTACCATACACGGATTGGCATGTCCTGCGTCCTATTTTATGGCTGTATTGACTGAAAAGGGAAATGATTTTCATGCCATTGCGTTTTTGATACCTCATCAAGAAGGATTGATTCGTAATCCTAAAGCGGAAGATTTGCAAAAATATGTGATTCCGGTGGATGAGCTGGAACGGAAGACAGGCATTGATTTCTTCTGCAATCTGGATGATGCGGTAGAGAATCAGGTAGAAGCAGAAGCGGTGATAAGTGACTGGAGTTGGTGATAAAATTGAAGGAATATGTATAAAAGAATCGGATTGACACTCTTTCTGTTCCTGCTGGTCGTAGCAGGTAATGCACAGAATAAGAAAGGGAAACTCTACGGAGTGGCGTTTTATAACTTGGAAAACCTGTTTGATACCGTTCACGATGAAGGGAAGAACGATTATGAATATTTGCCGGACGGACGGAATAAATGGGATGATAAGAAATATCAGTCGAAATTGGAGCACATGTCGACTGTATTGAGCCTGTTGGCTACGGATAAAGTGCCCCAAGGTGCTGCGGTGATAGGCATGGCAGAGGTGGAAAACCGCCGTGTGCTGGAAGACTTGTTAGCCCAGCCTGCGTTGAAGGAACGGGGGTATCAGATTATCCATTACGAAGGACCGGACGAACGGGGCATCGATTGTGCCATGTTTTATAATCCGGAACTTTATCAGGTGAAATCTACAAGGTTGGTGCCTTATCAGCTTGCGGAGCCGTCCGACAGGCCTACACGTGGCTTCTTGATAGCGGACGGAGAATTGGCAGGCGAACGGGTAGCTTTTATTGTCAATCATTGGCCTTCGCGTGGAGCCAAGTCTCCGGCTCGTGAGCGTGCCGGTGTGCAGGTGCGTGCCTTGAAAGACTCTTTGCAACGTCTGGACTCGAAAATCAAGATTGTCATTATGGGGGATATGAACGACGACCCGATGGACAAGAGCATGGCAGAATCGCTCGGAGCCAAACGTAATGCCAAGGATGTGAAAAAGAAAGAGCTGTATAATCCGTGGTGGAATACGCTGGAAGGAGGTGACGGGACATTGAAGTACCGGGGGAAATGGAACCTTTTCGACCAGATAGTCTTTACCGGCAATTTTCTGAACCGCCGGCACCGGAAACTGACGTACGAGAGCCATCAGATATTCAAACGCGACTATCTGTTCCAGACCGAAGGAAAATATGCTGGTTATCCCAACCGTACGCAAGCCGGAGGGCGTTGGCTGAACGGCTATAGCGACCATTTGCCCACCGTGGTTTATTTCATCAAGTGGTAATAAGTAAGAAGCTGTTTTGAATTTATCGTGCGATGATTTGGGATGAGTTTTTGAGGCATTTTCGCTTCTGTGATGAGGAAGAT